>JAYSZJ010000015.1:0-33319 GCA_043738115.1 Rhodoferax sp.
GCCAAAACCGGCAAACTGGAAGTGACCATTGACACCACCTCCATCAACACCGGCACACCAAACTTTGACAAGCACCTGCAAAGTGCTGACCTGTTTGACACCGCCAAACACCCCACCATCAAGTTTGTGTCCGACAAGTTCGTCTTCAGCGGCGACAAAGTCACGGAAATCGTGGGCAACCTGACGCTGCTGGGCAAGACCCAACCCGTTACCCTGAAGGCCAACCAGTTCAATTGCTACCAGAGCCCCATGCTCAAGCGTGAAGTCTGCGGTGGCGATTTTGAAACCACTATCGACCGCACCGCCTTTGGCATGAACTACGGCGTGGATTGGGGCTTTCCCAAGAACGTGCGCCTGATCGTCCAGGCCGAAGGCATCAAGCAGTAAACCCCCTGTAAGAAGGCGCGCAACGGGGCGACCAACAGGCATCACCAAACCCTGTTGAGAAAGCTCCGCTATGCCGCCGTCTACCCGTCTTCCTGCTGCTCTGTGCTCCGCCTTGCTGGTAGCAATAGCGCTACCCAGCATGGCGGCAGCGCCCCCGCGTTGCGAAGTGCAATCCGGCGCACAACGCCTACCGGTGATCGAGCTGTACACGTCTGAGGGCTGCAGCTCCTGCCCACCAGCTGACCAGTGGCTATCGGCCCTGAAGGGCACCAAGGGCGTCGTCGTCCAGGCCTTTCACGTGGGGTACTGGGATTACATAGGCTGGGTGGACCGCTTTGCGACACCGGCCAACACCCAACGGCAGCGCGAGCTGGCCAGCACCAACCGCCTCAACAGCATCTACACCCCGCAACTGGTGCGCGATGGGCGCGACTGGCCAGACTGGCGCCGCACACAGCCGCAGCAGGCTGGCGCATCTGCCGCGTCCACGGCGCCTGCGCGCGTGGCCATCAGCCTGCAGCAGGCCGACGGTGCGGACCAGTTTTCGGCCCGTGTGACACCGGGAGAGGGCGTGGCGCAGTGGAGTGCCTATTGGACCGTGACCGAACACGGCCATAACTCGCGCGTCAAAGCCGGTGAGAACCGCGGCGAATTTCTACAACACGATTTTGTGGTCCGCCAGTACACGCCAGTGGGGCGTTACCAGGGCGCGCAAACGCTGGGCTTTGTGGCCATACCGGCAACGCCGGCCCATGCACGGCAGATCAATCTGGTGGTGCAGGACACCAAGACAGGTGAGCACTTGCAGGCGGTCAGCCTGCAGTGTGGAAGCTAGGCGAAAACGTTGAGTTTGGCCGCGATCTGCTGCAGACCCTTGATGGCGCTCCATTGCGTCTGCGGTGGCGCTGCGGCAGGCGCAGTGGCAGCATCGGGTGTGGCGCGCACTTTCAGGCGGTCATGCTCGTCGCTGTATTCGCGCATGGCCGACACGGCCAGGGCCACGAAGTCGGGCTGTTTGTCGGGCGCTACGGGGTGCGGCCTGGCGATCAGCACACCGTCCTTCAGCGAGATCTGGGTAACTATTCCGGCATTGCGATCCACTGCCAGTTGGTGGCCGCGTGCCATGGCACCGTTGTCGGCACCATCAGTGACAGCCATCCGCCGACCAGGTGCATAGAGCGCAGCGTCTGCAGCATGGGCCGCGCCTTGGGCACCGCCAGGCCACTGAATCCTCAGCACCACACCATCAGCTTGGTCAGCCGCGGTCGGGGGGACTTCTGCCGGCACACCCGCCCGCGGTTTTGCCAGCACGCCCGCCGCGCCGCCGGAAGCCGATTGCACGTTTTTACCCAGCGCTGCCGGGTTATTGCTGCCGGCTTGGGCGTCGCGTGGGAACAGTAAATGGTTGTAACGGTCGACTTGCATGGCATATCCCCTAACGTGGGTGGATGCACCAAGTATCGCGAGGCGCCCGGCCGCACAAGCCCGAAATAAAGGCCGATAAGCCGGGCAATTCCGGGTCATACGCGGCGCGGCCGGAGGCGGGTCAACCAGGCATACACATCACCGCGTACATTGCGACCAGCCAGCAAGAAGTCTTCAAAGACGCTGGACACGTAGGGTGCAAAAAGCAGAGGCACCATGTTGCGCTGGAGAAAATGTAGTTGTCCACTGTGCCAGAACCCGCTGATCGGTGCGATCGATGGTCAGCACTGGCAGGATGTAAAACGCGATCGGCGCACGGAAATTTTAGTGCGTCTGGACGATATGGGCATTGCCCCAAAATAGGTACAGCAAACTCTGGGAAGATCGCCATCATTCTGAAATCACTTCGCCCGTTCAGGGCCTACTGACGCCTTGACATCATGAGGACATACCGATGAAACGATGGTCACGACATCTGGGTCTTGCTTTTGCTGCGTTGCTCGTAGGTTGTGGTGGAGGCGGTGGCGCGTCAAGCGGAACTGCTACCTCCAATTGTTCAGCCGGTGTCGGGTCTACCTGCCAATCCATAGTGGTCGATGGAGTCACCCGCACGTACGTCTTGCATGTTCCTGCAAACTTCTCCAAGACCAGTGCATTGGTGTTGTTTCTGCACGGTTATGGATCGGACGGTTCCATCTATGAGGCGGTGACTCGCCTTAGCGATACCGCCGATCGCGAGAACTTCATCATTGCCTATCCCGACGCTCTGGTTGAATCCGTCCCACAAGACTTACAGAAGGCGACGCGATACGGGAACAGTATCGACGCTGCAATAGGTAACCGCAGAAACTGGTCACACAATGGGAATGCGTTCCACGACAACGACATTCCTTTTTTACGTGCGTTGGTTGCCAAGCTGCAACAGCGTATGCAATCAATCCTAAGAAGGTATACCTAGCAGGGCAGTCATCGGGCGCAATGATGGCGCATCGAGCCGGAATTGAAATGGGAGACGTCATTGCCGCAATTGGTGTACACGGGCAATGGACGTATTGGAACATCGACAGGATGGACCCGCGCCCTACCCCCTTGCCCAATGCGCGGGCGCCAGTATCTGTAGTCATGCTCCAGGGTGAATTGGATCAGTATTGTGGAACGCTGGGGCGCACAGCTTCACAAGATGAAGTATTCGACTACTGGGCTGGACCGCAAGCCAATAGTTGCACCGCCATTGCACCCAACGGGAGTCTGTGCAACGGCGGGCAAGCAAGCGCCATTCTTACAAAGACCGCAGGGGTGTGTGCATCAGGCACTCAGGTTCAACTCTACAAGCTACTAGGCGGGGATCATCCTTGGACGCCAGATCGCATGAACGACCCTGCCCGTGTGCCGTTCAGCGCTGATCTGAATTCAAGCACTGGCGTCACGATCAACGACGTCATTTGGAAGTTTTTTGTTGCACATCCGAAGCCTTAGTTGGGCCCAAAAGCCCATCGCGACCTGCAACATAGCAAGATATAGTCGTCGACCCAACACCACACGCATTGCGTCGCGGCTTCAAGCACTTCAGGAACCAGCATGGACCAACCCTCAAATTCTCCCAACTCGGCAGGCTTGCCCCAGGCCTTGGTCAAGCTGGGTGTGCTCCTGGCGTTAGGCATGTCCGTGGCGGCCTTCGTGTTTGGCATGCAGGCCAAGCACATCGGTGCCGGCAAACAAAACATCTCTGTGAAAGGCTTGGCGGAAAAGCCGGTTAAGGCTGACTCAGCCGAGTGGAGCATAGGCGTGCGCACCGAGGGTGCAACCTTCGCCGAGGCATTGGCCAAACTGCGCAAAGGCCGCGCGGTGCTCGATCAGTTCCTCGTCAAGCAAGGGTTTGGCGCCGCCAACCTGCGGGAAGCCGCGGAGGATGTAGAGCCCAATATGGTGGAAGTGGAGACTGCCAATGGGCGCACCCATCAAGTTCAAAAAGGTTATGCCGCCAACCAAGTGATCACCGTTAGCAGCAAGGACCTTGGCAAAGTCGAAGTGGCCCACAGGGCAGCACTGCAATTGGCTGCAGAGGGTCACCCGGTTTTGTATGCCAAACCCAAATACCTGGTGTCCAGCCTTGAGGTCATCAAGATGTCGCTGATTGGTGCCGCTACCGAAAACGCCCAGAAACGTGCCGAAGAGTTTGCCAAACATGGCAACGTCAAAGTGGGCTCCATGCGCTCAGCCTCACAGGGAGCGTTTTACATTCTGCCGGTTGGGACGGAACTGGAATCGCAGGACTACGGTGGCACCTACGACAAGAGCACGATGGAAAAAATCGCCCGGGTGGTGGTCACCATCGACTACAACATAGTGCATTGAATGCTCCGTGAAGGGATCGAACGTACCCAATCTCAAACAGTTCTTTCGACATTTCCGGTGCACTGTCGCCACGTAAATCCCATATTTGTCTGCGCACCGGCTTTGATGGCTGCAACTACTACAACGCCTTTTGCCGCCATGCCATACCCGCCCCCAGCCACAGCGCCAACGCCGACACCACCAACCCGCGTGCCAGGCCACCCGGACCATCGGCAATCCAGCCCACCACTGTCGGCCCGATGATCTGGCCAGCGGCAAACACGGTAGTGAACGCGCTGATGCCTGCCGCCCAGGCGCTGGCCGGCAGGTTGTGCCGCACCAGGGCCGTGGTGGACGCCACCACCGACAAAAACACCGCACCAAACAGCAGGCCTGAGGCCAACACCACCGGCCAGGATTGGGTCAACGCTGGCAAAATCGTCGCTACACCCAGCAGAGCGTTCAGCTGGGCCAGGGCCCGGCCATCTTTATGGCGGTCCAGCAAGCCAGCCCAGATACGCGACGACGCCACCACCGCCAGCCCCAGCAGGCCGTAAAACACGGTCACGGCCTGCGCGCTGCTGCCCTGTTCGCGCAGCAGGGCCACCACAAAGGTCATGTAACCGATGTAGCCCATGCCAAACAGCGTGTAGCCGCCCAGTGCAAAGCCAAATTGCCGCCAGCGAAACTGCACTGGCACCGCACCGAGTGTGCCGGCCACAGGCGCTTTGGCCTCTGCCATCAGACGGGCGGGCCACACCAACGCTGCGCTGGCCAGCACACAGACCAGCGCTAGCAGCCACCAGGCCCAACGCCAAGCATGCTCGTATGCGGCCGCCTGCTCCAGCACCCAGGGCACCAGCAGGGCCGAAAGCACAATGCCCAAGCCTGTGCCGCCGTAATACAGACCCAGCAACAGACCGCTGTGCGCTGGGTGCTGTGCGCCCAGGCGGGCCGCCAGCAGCCCACCGGCAATGAACACAAAGGCGCTGGCCACACCGGCCAGCAGGCGCTGCACCAGCAGGGGCTCGGTCGTGGTGAAGAAGCCACTCAAGCCCATGAAGACACTTGCCAGAAAGGCACCAGCCCACAACAAGGTGCTGGCACCCACGCGTTTGAGCAGCCAGGGCGTCAACAACGCGCCCAGAAAGTAACCCAGGGCATTGGCCGTGTTCATGGCGCCGGCCAGCGTGTAGCTCCAGCCCAGGTCGACCCGCATGGCCGGCAACAACAAGCCATAGGCAAAGCGAGTGATGCCCAGCGACACCGCCGCGCCCAGGGACAGCGTGAGGGCCAGCGCCCACACGGAACGCAGTGCTTGAGTCAAATTCGGTACCCCCATCCAAACGGTGAAGCTGCATTGTGCGGCACGGCTTGCCCCCTGCAGATTACTATCACATTGATAGCGAACTAGATAGATTGCACGGCGGCTAGAGGCCGATTTTTTA
Organism: Rhodoferax sp.; assembly: GCA_043738115.1. Lineage (GTDB taxonomy): Bacteria > Pseudomonadota > Gammaproteobacteria > Burkholderiales > Burkholderiaceae_C > Allorhodoferax. Next base: position 5,595 of record JAYSZJ010000015.1, read on the forward strand.
CTGGGCCATTGCGCCTGACGCCTGCCTGACGGGCGGCCGAAAATGAGGGTATTCCTGCGGCCCGCCTGGCCATAGCCTGCATAGACTGGCCCGCTCACACCCACCTGGAGACCCAGCATGCGCCGTACTTATCTGTGGACCACCCGCCTGATCGCTGCCGGCGCCCTGTGCTTGGCCGCGTTCTCTGCCTCCGCACAAACTGCCAATACCTTGAAGGTGGGCGTGATAGGGCCATTCACCGGGCCGTCTTCCGACTTTGGCGTGCAGATGCTGCAAGGCATTCAGCTGGCAACGGAGGAGATCAATGCCGTGGGCGGCTACATGGGCCGGCCGCTGGAACTGGTTATCAAGGACGACCAGGGCAACCCGGATGCGGGCCTGAAAGGTTCCCAGGAACTGGCGGCAGCAGGCGTGGTCGCCACGCTGGGTTTTTGCAACACCGGCGTGGCGCAAAAGTCGCTGGAGATTTTTCAGAATGCAAAGTTACCGCTGATCATCCCCTGTGCCACCGGCTCGCCACTGACGGCCAAGTACCCGGCGCCCGAGAGTTATATCTTCCGTACCTCGCCGCGCGACGCCATCCAGGCACCCTATGTGGTGGACGACATCGTGCGCCGCGGCTGGAGCCGGGTTGCCATCTTTGCCGACACCACCGGGTACGGCGACGCCGGACTCAAGGATGTGGAAGCCGCACTGGCTGCCAAGAATCTGAAGGCCGTCTACGTGGCCCGTTTTGCGCTCGGTGTCAAAGACCTGCGCGAAGAACTGAAGGCCGCGCGGGATGCCGGTGCCGACGTGGTCTTCAGCTACACGGTGGGGGTGGAAAACGCCGTCATCGCCAACGGCCGCAAGGAGCTGAAGTGGAAGGTGCCCCAGGTTGGCGCCTGGCCGTTGTCGTTCCCGTTCTTCATCAACGGCGCCAAGGACGCGGCCGAGGGCGCAATGATGGCGCAGAGTTTTATCGCCGAGCCCAGCAACGAACGCCGCGCCGCCTTCTTGAGTGCCTACAAGCGCAAGTTCAAACAGACCATGACCGTGCCCATGGCGGCCGCCCAGGGTTATGACAGCGCTTATCTGCTGGCGTTTTCACTGTTTGCCGTGCGTGACGGCAACCCGACCGGCCCGGTGGTCAAGGCCGCGCTGGAGAACATTTCACGCATTTACTACGGCGTGGTCGCCACCTACGAGCGCCCCTTCAGCCTCAATGACAAGGACGCCATCACCCGCAATATGCTGGTCATGGGCAAGGTCAGTAATGGCGTGGTCACCTTTGCTCGGAGCGAGGACGCGCGCCAGAACGCGGTGGTCAAGCGCAAGAATTGAAGCCGGGACACTGGCCCGAAATAACTTGCTTGCTTATGTGCGATATCCCACCCACCGGCACCGGCGAATCTGCTACGCTGTAGCTCCGTTCCAAGCAACTTTTGAAAGAGGCGCCATGTCTGATTCCCAAACTTCTTCCATCACTTCGCAAGAAAAACTTGTGACCGACATCCGCGCGGTGATTGCCGACGCAGAAGACATTTTGAAGGCGACCGCCGACCAGACCGGCGAAAAGATTGCCAATCTCCGCGCCCGCGTGCAGGACCGCTTGCTCGGCGCCCGTATCCGCCTGGATGCCGCCGAGGCCGCGTTGATCGACAAGACACGCGCAGCCGCTCGTGCGGCCGACAACTATGTGCACGAGTCGCCTTGGCAAGCTGTCGGCATTGGTGTGGGCGTGGGCTTTTTGCTCGGCCTGCTGATGGGTCGGCGCTGATCTGCACGACTGAACACCAGGCATGACTACCGCCCACAACAGTGGCAGCGTCTGGGGTGCCGTTCACCAGAAAGCGACCACGCTGCTGGAAGTAGTCCAGACGCGGTTGGATTTGCTCGGCAACGAGGTTGAGGTCGCGCGCCTTACCATCACGCGCCAGCTCATGCTGACACAGGCAGTGCTGTTTTGTGTTGCACTGGGCCTGGTTTTGACCACGGTGGCTTTCATCATCGTGTTCTGGGAGCAACGCATCGTGGTAGCCGCTTTGGCCGCCGGCTTGGCATGGGCCATGGCCTTGTACACCTACTTCCGCCTGCGCAGCAGCTCCAAACACGCCGCGCCGCTGTTCAACGCCAGCCTGGCCGAATTGCGGGAAGACTTACGCCAACTTAAAGCAGCCGCCGGCCATGGACCAACGACTGGTTGAACTGTACATAGAGCGCGGGCGCCTGCGCGAACGCATTGGCGTGCAGCGTGGCCAACTGGTCGACACCCTGGCGCCGTTGAGCAATGCGTTGCACACCGTCGACCGTGCGCGCGCACTGATGGACCAGGCGAAGCAGTGGCTCATCGCAAACCCGGGCGTGGTTGCGGCCGTCGCAGTAGCCGTAGTGGTCTGGCGACCACGGCGCATTCTGCGTACCGTGCTCTGGGGATTCTCTGTTTGGCGTAGTTTGGGACGCTGGCGGGAGTGGGCGCGCATAGGATTGCGTGCTTTGTGAGCAGCTTGGCGGATAATCCGCCAATGGCCCCTTCTGATCTGTCAAAAACTACCGCGGATGCGGCCACACCGATGGCCGAGCCGCCTGCTTTTGACCCCAACCAGACTATCTCCTACCAATCGCGCATGAAGCGGGCGCCCCGTTGGTTTGGCTCATTTTTGGCCAGCAACAGCCGCGAGAAGAACCGCATGCGTGAGGAGCTGGGCAAGATCAAGGGCGCCATTCCGCTGTTGATGAAGCCCCGCAACGGCAGCAAATGGACTATACAAGACCGCCAGGAGCTCAAGGTGATGCTGCGCTCGGCCTCCGCTGTTTACCCCTACCTCATCATCTGGGCTCTGCCCGGCTCCATTTTGCTGCTGCCCTTTCTGGCCTGGCATCTGGACGCGCGGCGCAAGAACAGGGAACGCAAGGCTGCGGCTGGGCCGGCCCAAGCGGAAAACAAAATTCACTAGCCGGGTCGGCCATCCAGGCGCGGGCGACCAAACCAGCGGCCATACCGCAGGGCCCAGCCACTCACCGCCAGCGACCACACCGCCGCTACCACCACCAAGGGCCAGCTACCAGAAGCAGGCCACAGCGCCGCCAAAACGCGTAACACCACAGCCGTTTGCAACACCCAATAGAGCGCCCACGTTGTGTTGTCGGCTGCTAGCGGCCGGCCGCTGTGGCCGCTGGCGACGCGGGTTCCCATGGCCAACAGCGTCGCGCCCAGGTAACCCATGCTCATCACGTGCATGGGGGCCAGGCCCAGCGATTGTTGGTCGTGGGTCAAAGCCATCAAGCTGTGGGATACCGCTTGCAGGGCTAATGCAATCCCCAACCACAGAAACCCGCCATGCAACATGGCCAGCAGGCGAATCTTTAAACTTTGGACCAGCCCCCAGCGCACGGCCAGCCACAACATCAAGGCGGCAGCGGGCACCTCAACGGCCACCTGTAGCCAGCGCAGCCCGATTGGAGCGGGCCAAAGCCAGACATCCACACCGGCCATGGCGCCTTCAAACACCAGTATCGCCACCATGCAGTGCAGCAGCCACAGCGGCCGCCAGGCATCCAGCACGGGGAGTGCGCTGGTGCTGAAAAACGGAATCATCCGGTGTGACACGGCGGCAAACACCGGGGCCACAAAAATCCACAACGCAGCCTGTGTCAGGCAGCGCACCACGTTGTCTTCGCGCAGCAAAAATCCCACCGTAATGCCCCACAGGGCCAGCGTGCCAAAACAGCAAGCTGCCAACGCCACATTCACATGGGCTTTGTCTGCGGCACGGCTGGCCCACCACAGCGCAGCGAATTTCCAGGTAAACCCGGTCCAGGCTGCAGCCACCAGGGCCAGCCCGGCAGACCCCAGTACCGCAGAGGTATGCATGCCAATGAGGCAGACGATCCAACCCATGAGCGTGAGCACCACCAGGTGGAGCAAGGCGCGGGTCGGAAGCTCTGGCACATCCAGCCACTTGGGGCCTGCGGTAAACAGAAAGCCGACAAAAAACAGCGGCATAAAACCCAACGACATCAACAATGCATGTGCCGTGGCAGGGCCCACCATCCACGGCATCTGCAGACCCGTGGCGCGTGCAAGCAACATGGCCGTCCACCACAAGGCGATGGTCGCCATCATGACAGCGCCACTGAAAAATGCCAGACGGTGTGGGGCCGCCATCAACCAGCTGCGCCGCCAGGTCATATCCGCGGGGGGCGGGGGTTTCTTGGGCGTGATGTGGATGGGACGCAGGACGGCCGGCTCAGTGGGGCCGTGCAGGGGTTTAAGTGCCATAAGCTGCACCCATGGGGGCTAACGGGCCCCCGAGCAGCCACAGCCGCCGCCACCACAACCGCCGCCTGCGGTCGTGGCGGTTGCCAGTGCCGCAGCGGCAGTGGCGCTGCTTTCGGGGTCCTGCACCGTGAAGTCGATCACGATGTTGCCCGGCTCCCGCACCACATAGGCCATGCCGACCTGGTTGCCATAACGGCCCGAAATCTGTTGCAGCAGGGGCAGCGGGTCGTGGTCGTTGACGAAGCGCATGGTTTCGCCTTCGTTCAGCGACTCCAGCGCCCCAAAAATGGCCGCATGGCGGAAACGCTTGGCGACGCCGCGTGCATCAAAGCTGTAGACGGCGGTGTTCGAGGGAGTGTTCTGCACGGTAGCTGTATTCATGGTGTTCCTTGGTTTTCACTCGGTAGCCATTTCCCCGGTGAAGCCGACCATTGCGGTTGAGCGGGGATGGAAACAGGAATGTAAGCCGCATCAGGACGCGGGGTCTTGATCCAAAACAAGACTTTGTTTGATCTGGATCCCTCAAGGCTGCAGTCGACTACGGCGCCATTCCGTTGTTGGATTGCCCTTCTCATAGTGTCGGCCTTGCAGTAGGCCGGCGGTCTGCTTACGAACACAGCGCGGGCACTGTGGCGCTGTCTCAGGGGAAACTGTTGGCAAATATTGCCTATAGCCCCCGTGGAATATAGCTAGTTTGCTTCTATTTTGATAGTATTCTTGTTGGTCTGACTTCTGGGATTGATGTGATTCGGTCCGGTGTGTGCAACACACCGCCAAGGTATCTGCAAAGTGGGAGCGTACGAACGAGAGATCGCGAATACCGGGCGGCATTTTGTCCCGCCGTAAGGAACAGGAATTGAGAGGGTCTACCGCTGTATTGGGTGGCGGATTCAACCCGACGTCTGCAAACCGTGATTACGCGCAACCGAACGATTCATCAGTCGACGCACTTGGTCAAAACGAATTCGCTCCACTGACCAAAACGCTCCGAAGGTCAGGCAACTACCCGCTTCAACGTCTTCTCGGCAATCGCAATATCAAGCAGCTCCAGCAGCGGTGCGCAAGACTTCTCCGTCCAGTCGCTATACCGGCTGGCCTTGACCAGTGCAGACCGCGCTGACTCCAATGAATCCACACGCATGTGTTCCATGGTGCCGGCCTGCTCGGCGCGCTTGATCGCGGTGCTGAGTTTGAGTGTGGGGCGAGCGGGGTGGGCCATCTCGTCGAAGGGGAAGGCTACCACCCAGACCGCATCGAGGTTGTGTGTGCGACTGAGGGCATCTACAAACGGTGCCACCAGGCCGGCGACCTGTAGGGTCTGGTAGCGGCTGCGGTTCTCGGCGTCGGTGGCCGTTGTGGTGGTGGACGGAGTGGTGGGGGCGAGGTTTTGCGTGGTCATCATGGCTTACACAACGGAACGCCTCCAAATTGCGATGACACGGCCGATGGCGTAGCGCTACACCTTGTCACTTTTTTCGGGCTGCCAGCGTTTGAGCAACAGCGCATTGGTCATCACACTAACCGAACTCAGCGCCATGGCTGCGCCCGCCAGCACCGGGTTCAGGTAGCCCAGTGCGGCTAGCGGGATGCCTGCCACGTTGTAGGCAAAGGCCCAGAACAGGTTTTGCCGGATCTTGGCCACGGTGCGGTTGGATATATCCAACGCGGCGGCAACCAGGGACACGTCGCCGCGCATCAACGTGATGCCGGCGGCGTGCATGGCTACATCGGTGCCCGTGCCCATAGCCATGCCCACATCGGCGGCGGCCAGGGCGGGCGCGTCGTTGACACCATCGCCCACCATGGCCACTACATGGGTATGGCGTTTGGTCAACGGGGGGGTACCCAATGCGGGTGCCGAGGGAGGCGACAGGCTTGCCACTGGCGCTTCCTTGGTGCGCAGTGCACGCCGGCGGTCCACGCCATGGTCTTGTTGTAGCTCTACCATCCACGCGGCCTTGTCACCCGGCAATACCTCGGCCATCACTTCACCGTCCTCAGGGTGCAGACCCAAGCGACGGGCCATGGCTTCGGCGGCGCCCCGGTTGTCGCCAGAGACCATCACCGTTTTGATGCCACGCGCACGCAAGGCGGCCAGCGCTTCTTTGGCGCCGGGTTTAGGGGCGTCGGCAAAAGCCATCAGGGCAAGCAATACATACGTTGCGGGTTCTAATGCGTTATCTGTACGCTGGGCGATGGCCGACACCGTGGCGCCCTGGTCCTGGAGTTTTTGGGCTTGTGCCTGCAAAGTGCCCAGCAGCGGCGCACCCAGCTCTTGCATCCAGCGCAGACTGCCGATGCAATAGTGCTGTTGGGCCAGTACACCCGTGCTGCCCTTGCCAGGCACGGCCTGCAACGCATCGGGCGCGGAGATGCGTAGACCCTTCTCAGTGGCTGCGGCTACTACGGCGCGAGCCAAGGCGTGTTCACTGCCGCTTTGCAGGCTGGCTGCCACCGTTAAAACTTCGTCTGCATGCAGAGGTACATCCGCTTCGGCCACTACCAATGCGGTCAGGCGGGGTTGGCCCATGGTCAGCGTGCCGGTTTTGTCAAAAGCCACCACGTCCACCTTGTGCGCCATCTCCAAAGCCTGGGCGTCTTTGATCAGGATGCCGTATTTGGCGGCCACGCCGGTACCGGCCATGATGGCAGCCGGGGTAGCCAGCCCCAACGCGCAGGGGCAGGCAATCACCAAGACGGCCACGGCGTGGATGACCGCGGTCTCAAAAGGGTGGCCGGCAAGCCACCAGGCCAATACGGTGGCTAAGGCCAACGCCAGCACCACGGGCACAAAAACCGCACTGACCTTGTCCACCAGGCGCTGTATGGGGGCCTTGGCCGCCTGGGCGTCTTCCACCAGGCGGGTGATGTGGGACAAGACCGTGTCCACCCCCACGGCCGTGACCTGCAGCACTACGCGGCCCTCACCGTTGATGGAGCCGCCGGTGAGCTTGGCACCGGCGTCTTTGTGCACGGGCAGGGGTTCGCCGGTCAGCATGGATTCATCGACCTGGGTTTGGCCCTCCAGCAGCGTGCCATCCACCGGGAAACGTTCGCCGGGTTTGACGACCAGCCGGTCACCCACCAGCACGTCTGCCACCGGTACATCGACCTCGCCATCGCGCCCTATCCAGTGGGCGGTATCGGGCTGCAGCGCGTGCAGGGCGCGTATGGCGGACGTGGTCTGTCGCTTGGCCCGTGCCTCCAGCCACTTGCCCAGCAGCACCAGGGTGATCACCACGGCCGAGCCTTCAAAATACAGGTGCACCATCGCCCCATCCGGGGCCGTAAGCCACAACCAGACCGACAGCGCCCAGCCGGCGCTGGTGCCAATGGCGACCAGCAGGTCCATATTGCCGGTAAGGGCCTTTAGCGCATGCCAACCGGCCTTGTAGAAGCGGGCGCCCAGTACAAACTGCACCGGCGTGGCCAGCACAAACTGCAACCAGGCAGGCAACATCCAGTGCTGGCCGGCCAAATCCCCCACCATGGGCAGTGCCAGCGGCGCACTCAACAGCGCCCCCACCAGCACCGGCGTCAGGCCAGCCCAGGGTGACACATTGTCAGCTTCGTCCATCTGGGCCGGGGTGCGTGGCTCGTAGCCCGCATCCCGTATGGCCCGGCGCAGGCGCGCGGGCATTTGTGCGTCGCCGGCGTAGTCGATACGCGCAGATTCGGTGGCCAGGTTGACTGTGGCGTCCGCTACGCCGCCCACCTTCTTCAGCGCGCGCTCGACACGGCCCACACACGAGGCGCAGGTCATGCCACCAATGCCAATATCCAGAGCGGTGGGGGAAGAAGTTGTGTTCAAGGGCGCGGTCATGGTTGCAAGGCAAAGGCTGCCTGAGGCGGCGTGGTGCAGACTATGCTCTTTTATTGTTGGACTTTTTCCAAGGAGGACTTAGATGAACCAGGTATTTACCGTAACCGGAATGACCTGCGGGCACTGCGAGAAGGCCGTAACCCGCGCACTGCAGCAGGTAGACCCCCAAGCCCAGGTGCAGATCGACCGCACACAAAACCGTGTGCAGGTGGAATCCACCCACAGCCGCAAGGCGCTAGGCCAAGCCATTGCCGAAGAGGGGTATGCCGTTCTTGACTAGGGGTGGTCAGCATGACTGATTACTACCAAATTCATAGCTAACCGTGCATATGCGACGGGGGCTAAGCTCACTTTGTATCCGAAATGTAAAGCCTTGTTAAGCTGTCATCGGAGGGCGGCCTGTCGCGTTAAAGGGTGACAAACCGCTACGTTTAGCGGTACGGGCCCTGGCCCACTTGACGCCATGTACACACCACGTGTTTTGTCCCTATCGTCTTCTTTCTTCACGCCAGCGGCCGCAAAAGTAGCAAAACTGGCAAGCCTCGCCCTGATGGCCGGTAGCCTGGTAGTTTTGGCCCCACAAGCCCGTGCAAATGATTTCCATACCGTTGTAGGCGCTGGTATTGGCGCTGTGGCCGGTGCCGCCATTGGCAAACATGTAGGAGGCCGCGATGGTGCGATTCTGGGGGCCGGGGCCGGTGGTCTGGTGGGTGCCAGCATTGGCAGCCAGCACCACAGCTCGGGTTATGCACCGAGCCATTACTCGGTGGCCACACATTACCAGCAGCCTGCGACCTACTACCAACCGCAACCACAGTACCACGTAGCCCCACCGGTAACCTATTACCAGCCACGGCCACAGTACCGCGTGGTGCAACCGGTCACGTATTACCAGCCCGCCGTGGTGACGTGGCAGGTCCCGGCCCCGCACTACCGCCACTGGCGTGAAGAGCGCCGTGATTACTACCGCGGCCGTCGCGACCACAGGCACCATGATCACCACGACCATGGCCGTGGGCACTACAACGACTACCGCCGCTAAGCAGCCAACATTTCGCCACCCAGGGCTTCGAGCAAATCGGGAATCAGCTTCCTGAGCTCTCCGGTGGCGATAGCCACATCGGCGTCAAAGTTATCGTCTTTGCCGTCGGCAGGGCTGGCGGCGGCGCCTTCAAACACCGATTCCAGAAATGCGATCTTCTTGAGCTGCAGGGCCTCGGTCAGCACAAAGGACACGCGGTCCGCCCAGGTCAGCGCCAGGCGGGTGGGCACCTTGCCCATCGCGATGTGTTGGCTGACCTCATCCGTATCCAGCGCGTGGCGCGTGTAGCGCACCACGGCACGTGATTCATCGGCCGCCTTGAGCTCACACTCGCGGTCCACACTGAAGGACTGGGGTGGTTCCTTGGTCGACAACCAGCCTGACATGGCGGATGCAGGGGAGGTTTGTGTGTTCACCAACTGCACCACCAAGCCGTCCACCGCCTTGATCAACCAGGTCATCACCTCGTCGGCCTTGGCTTGGCTGCCAGCATCGGTCAGCAGCAGGCCGGCGGCAGGATCGACCCACACCTGAACACTGGACTGTTTGCTGAACGCCATGGGCAGCAGGGCCAGACGGGCGTCCTCGCTGATCTCGCGTTTTTCTTTCTTGCCCGGTTTGCGGCCGGTCGTTGCCTCGATATGGTCCAGCTGGTCTTGTACCTTGCGCTTGACCACCGAGCCAGGCACCACTTTCACTTCCATCATCAGCTTGAGCAGCCACTGACCACCAATCACTTCAACCATGGGGCCGTGGGCATGGCCACGGGGTTCGACCCAACCCACCGACTTTTCCTGCGACGCACCACACTCCACAAACTGCGCCTTGCCCAGTATGTCGTCCAGCGCGGCCAACTCTGTCGGCCAGCCTGCCACCAGGCGGTAAATCATCAAATTCTTGAACACGTGTTTGCCTTTACCAATTGAAAATTTCTCGCGAGGGCTGTATTGTCAACGCTGTTACGGGATCGGGCCATAAACCCGCCGCCGGGCCGCCCCAAGGCGGGTTAGTCCCCTCGGGGGGCACCGACCCGCGTAGCGGTGGAGCGTGGGGGCAATCACAGCCCAACTTTACAAAGCCTTATATGCAGGCAATGCAATGGATACACGGGGCGAGCACACTGGCTTCACTCTGATCGCAATTCCTGCGGCAGATGACCACAAGGAAGTCACTATGAAATCCGGTATCTCATCCCTCGTCCTCACAGGCTTGCTGGCAAGCGTCGGTTTTGCCACATTTGCCCAGACCGCAACACCAGAGGCTGCCCGTGCTCCCGCAGTGGCGGCCAGCGGTGCCCACCACCACGGAGCGATGGGTGGTGGCAAGCACGGCAAGATGGACCCCGCCAAACGCGAAGCCAGGGCTGCCAAGCACATGGCCGAGCTGAAGACGAAACTCAAAGTAACGGCGGAGCAGGAAGGCGCCTGGACATCTTTCACCACCGCGATGAAACCACCTGCCCGCATGGACCGCCAACACCCGGACCGCGCAGAATGGGCCAAGCTGACCACCCCGGAACGCATAGACAAAATGCGCGCCCTGCGCACCCAGCACATGGCTGAACGCACTGCGGCCATGGACAAGCGCGAAGATGCCACCAAGGCTTTTTATGCCACGCTGAACGCCGACCAGAAGAAGATTTTCGACGCTGAACACGCCCGCATGGGCCGCCACCACGGCGGGCACCGGGGTGGGCACCACGTTGGTGGCAAATAGGCTTAGCCCAACAGCGTCTTGAACTCGCCGCTGGCCATCAGTTTTTTCAGATCATCGGCGCCCCCGACCAGGGTGCCTTTGACGAAGATCATGGGAATAGTGGGCCAGCCGGTCCACATTTTCAGCGCGTTGCGCTGGCGCCAGAGTTTGAAATAGCTGCCGTACGCGATGTAGTGGTAGGCAACACCAGCTTCATCCAATAGTTTGCGCGCCTTCTTCGGAAACGGGTTCATCGCCATTCCGACCACCACCACTGCGTGCTGGGCCACGGCGGCTTGCACTTCCTTAACAATGTTTTGCTGGCTGGCGGCCACCCGCTCACGGATGGCGGGGTGAATGTGGGACTCTTCGAGAACGGAACGCGGCATGCAAGGCCTCCTGCAGGGTGAAAGAGGCCATTATGGTCGTCGACCCAGGCCGCTATAGTGTTCATGCGCTTCCATTGCTCCGCAACCTTCCGCTCCTCCATGCCCAAAACCGCACACACTCTTCCCGGCGTACGCAGCATTTCCCCCTTGCGGCCTTTGGGCTGGCTGGTGCTCGGATGGCGCGACATGGCCAGGGTGGGGTGGATCAGCTTCGCGCATGGTCTGACGCTGGCATTGGTGGGTGCTGCAATTGTGGCCATTGCGCACCAGAAATTCTGGCTGCTGGCAGGTGCTCTCTCGGGTTTCCTGGTGGTAGCGCCTGTGCTGGCAACCGGCCTGTACGCCTTGAGCCGGGCGCTGGAACACGGCGAAAAAGCAGACATCCAGGTGGTGCTCAGAACCTGGCTGAACTGGCAAAGCAGCCACTTCAACAAATGGGGCAACGACTACTGGTGCATGGTGCAGTTCGGTGCCCTGCTGGCGCTAGCGGCGACAGGCTGGGTTTTGACCTCGGCCGCACTCATCACACTGTTGGCACCGGTACCCATTCTGGGTCCGCTGGACTTTGTACAACACGTAGTTCTAGCGCAGGACGGGTGGCTGTTCGAGTTATGGCTGGCCATGGGTGGTGTGATGGCCGCACCCATGTTTGCGTCCAGCGTGGTCTCCATGCCTTTGCTGTTGGACCGCCGCGTCACCCTGCTGCAAGCAGTCTTGACCAGTTGGCAGACCGTGCTGGTCAACCCCATTCCCATGGCATTGTGGGCCGCCCTCATCATGGGGTTCACGCTGCTGGGTCTGGGATCCTTGTTGCTGGGCTTGATTGCAGTGATACCCATGTTGGGCCACGCGAGCTGGCATGCCTACCGCGACCTGGTCGACGCCTCCGACCTGCCATTGCGTGTAACTGCGGCTACCAGCGTGGCATCCGGTGGAGCCCGCTGATGTTTGGCTTTACGGAAGAACAGATCGCCAGTTTTGGTCTCACCTTCGGGGTGGGCGGTTTTATGCTGTACATGATTTTCATTGTGGGGCAGCTGGCGTGGGAGTCCAAAGCAGGCAAGTTTGGAACCTTTGTACTGTTTTTGGCGCTGGCCTTTGGCATGGTGGGTTTTGTGGCCAAGTACCTCATCCAGTGGTATCTGACGAAGTAGTGCAGACCACCGGCCACCGCTCAACCAAACGGACGGATGCCAATCAATAAACCGTGCAGTTTGAAGGCAAAGGCTGCCCACACCAACGCACCCACAACCACGGTCCCGGCGGTTGCGGCTACCGTGCCAGGGGGGTAATACGTGGCCGACACCCGATCACGCTTGCGCGCCGCGATGAAGTTGGCGACACCCCAGGCCAAAAATGCGCCAAACAGTACCAAGTGTGCGACGCTTCCATTGGACAGCAGATGCGCCAGTGCCCAAGACTTGACGCCCAGAACCATGGGGTGGTGCACACGCGCCTTGATACTGTTGCGAGGCACATAGGCTGCTGCCAGCAGAATAAAGGCCACCAGGGTCAGCAACGAAGCCGCGTGGCGCATGCCGACCGGCGGGGTCCACAGCATGGTTGGCGTTTCACGCGCCACGCCAAAACCATAAACGATGAGGGCGAAACCCAGCACGGATGCCAGCGAATATATGCCCTTGTACGCGCCTTCCCCAGTGCGCCGCAGCATCTGGGTTCGCCATCCATCGGCAAAGATGCGCACCGAATGCACACCCAGAAAAACAAACAGTCCTGCGATCAAATAAACCATTTTTGCATTCCTTTCGTTGCGATTTACGCGCCCAGTACCCGGTTTTTCCCAGCGCGTTTGGCCAGGTACATGGCCTTGTCGGCCCGTCGAATGGCTTCACCGCCCGTCTCGTCGGGCGCGAGCTGGGCCACCCCTGCGCTGAAAGTAATGAGGATTTTTTCGGCACCAGACAAGAAGAATTTTGTGGTCAGTTCACGCTGCAGGCGTGTCATGGCTTCAATACCTTTGTCCAGTGGCGTGTCCGGCAACAGAATGACAAATTCCTCACCTCCATACCGGGCCAATGTGTCTTGCGGGCGCATGCTCTCTCGGGCAACTTTGGCCAAGTGGGCCAGGGCGTTGTCACCAGTGACATGACCCATGGTGTCGTTGAGTTTTTTGAAGTTGTCAATGTCCAACAAAGCCATGCACAGTGGTGTTTCCTTGCGCCGCACGCTGGATATTTCGCGCTCCACGGCCTCTTCCAGACCCTTGCGGTTCAGCGCTCCAGTCAAAGGGTCGTGGCGGGCTTGGGTGCTGACACGGTCCAGCTCCTCGTGCAGCTTGAGCAGTTCAGCATCCGTCTGGATGGCGCGGTCGCGCATGACTTGCAGCTCATCACCCGAGGTCTTGCTTTGGTTGGCCATGTTGCGCGTTGCACTGACCACTTCCTTCAGAACCGGCGCAATTTCTGCCATTGTCTTGGCCTGTTCTATCTGGCGGGCGTTCTCCTCCAGCTTTTCGTGGAATGTGCCAGTGGACTTGGCCATGTCAGACAGGCGGTCGATAAAGGCCGCCAACATGTCGCGCATTTCGTTTTGGGCCTGCAGCGCATGTTCCTTGGCATTTTTTTGTTTGAAGATGACGTCCTTCAAACGGCTCTCCACATCGTCCAGACGGCGCAAAGTGAGTGGAGGTGTGGAGGCCTCCATCAGCGCGTCCATCTGGCCTTTGAGCCATTGCTCGTCCAGACTCAGGTCCGAAATGTTTTCAAACACCATATGCAGGAGTTTGAGCAGGGCCTTCTTGATCTCTGCCTGGTCTTCCGCAACAAAGGAGACGCGGTCGGTGTAGCTGAGCAACATTCCTTTGAGGGTCAGAAGATCACCACCACTTTGGCGAAGGGCGCTGGTCAGCGTTTTGCTCAACTCGCCAAAACGTTCGTCATCTGTTCCGAGTGCGGGTTGGGTGTACTCGATCAACCGCCCCATCTGGCCCAGAAATTCGGTCGTTAATGCGGGAGCAATGGCGTTCAGTCCGGTCTTGGGTGCAGCAACAACCGGCGCATCGTCTCCGCCGTTCAGGGGTGCAAAACTGCCGTAGGCCACTAGCGCGGTTTTGACGCCTTCCCAGTTCAAACGGTCGATTGCATAGTCCAGCAGGCCCCGCTGTTTTTGCTGCCCGGGCGTCTTGACTGGCAGTGACTTGGAAATATCGCGCAGGATGTCGGCCGGAAAAGGCGTGACCACCGGGATGCCAGCGATTTCGTTGTAAATGGCCAGGTAGTTAGCAGGGGTGGGCGGCAACTTTTGCAGCGTCAGTTGCCTGAGCGTTTCACGCGCAACTTCAAAAGGCTTTTTTTCACTCATGGCACGACACCTGCTATAAAAAGAATAGCTTATTACGCGCTATTGGCGGGGGCTTGAAACACTATTTGAACACCAATTCCAAAGTGCATGGTTTCAGCGGGAAGGCTCCGCCAAAAAGGCCTTGAATATGTCCACCGTTTTTTGCGCATCCTCTTCGTGTGGTACATGGCCCAGTGCATCAAACACCACCAATTTTGAGCCCGCGATGTCTGCCGCGAAACGCTGGGCACTGTCCAAGGGTATGAGCTTGTCTTTGGCGCCCCACAGTATCAACGTGGGGACTTTCAGGTTTTTGATGCCCGCCTCATCCCCACTCAAACGCTGGTCCATACGGTAAGCCAGAGCCTTGCGATTGCCAGCACGCAGGGTCAGTTCGTAGTAGCGGTCTACCAGCTCGGGGGTCACCTTGGCCGGGTCGCCGTACACATTGCGCACACTACTGTCGACCACACCACGCGGCAGTACCTGCTCCATCAAAACCCTGGCACCCGGCATGCGGGCAATCATGAATCCTATGGGCACCGATGTGGGTTGGAACGGGTAACCCGCGGCGTCTATCAGTACCAGTTTGCCAACCCGTTGGGGCTGGGCCAAAGCGGTCGCCCACGCAATCTGCCCACCCAGGGAATTGCCGGCCAGCACAAACTGTTGGATACCCAGCTTGTCGACCACACCAACGACGAGACGCACATAAGCTGCAATGGAATAGTCGTTAGTGGGGTTTGGGCCTGTCAAACCAAAGGCTGGCAGGTCAAACCGGATCACCCGACGCTGGCCGCTGAGGTTTTGCACCCAGCCGTCCCAAGTGTGTAGGCTGGCCGACGTGCCGTGCAGCAACACAATGGGCTGAGGATCGTCGCGCGGCCCCTCATCGCGCACATGCACCTGCATGCCATCAACTTCAATAAATTGGGACGGCGCTTGTGCCCAGCGGCCAACCAGCGCCGACACGGGCCGGTCGGGTGCCCAGGTTGCCAGAATGCCAGCCACGGCAAAAACACAGCAGGCAACCAACACAACGCCAAGGATTCGAATGGTGAGTTTCATGGGGCTGAACTCTACACCCCCGCCAGGATGCTTTGTCAAAGCATAAAGCTGTGGATAGATCTGGCATAAAACCCTAGTTATCCACAGCATGGTCAGAAATTCAAAAGTTGTTCATACGCCAGGTACAGAAGCGAAGCGGAGTCACGCACAGGGGTTGATGGGTCGTAAGTACTTGATTTATAAGGAGATAAATGCCTTGTACACATAAAATTGCAATCCTTATCTACTACTACTACCTTTTATATAAGACATTAAGACAATAGGAGTGAACAAGGTGGGCTAAAAAAAGGAAGTTTTCCACGCACTGGGGACACCTCTGGATTACTGCGAAAAGAAGCTGACTGGAGTGGCGTTTTAAGCCCGTCAATCAAGTAAGATTCGCCGACTTCGGGTTTCCCGTCCACCTTTTCACCGCACGCTGCCGTCTTAATTCCTTTTCATGTCTGTTTCTTCCGCAGGTCATAGCGCCGGGCAAGTGCCTGCATCGTTCGAAATCAAGAGTGCACAACTGCCCTTGGTGGCGCTGCTGTTGAAATCCAATGATGGTGATGTGCTGGCAGCCGACGTGTTGCGACAGTTTGGTCCCGAAGGAGAAAGCCCCGATTTTTTTGACCACGATGCGTTGGTCATCGATTTTTCGCTGCTGGACCCGCAAGAGCCGCTCTTCGACCTGGTGCCTTTGCTCAAGGTGCTGCGCTCCTGCAGCCTGGTGCCCGTCGCCGCACGGGGTGCTAGCCCCGAGGTGATGGCAGCCGCTTTGGCGGTCGGCCTGGTCGAGGCGCCGCCCGATGTGCACCGCAACCGACCCGCCCCCGCCGCCTCCGAGCCTGCCAACGTCGTCGAAACCGTGCGCGAGGTGGTCCATGAGGTTGTGCACGAAGTGGTGCGCGAAATGCCCGCACCACCCACCATGGTGGTGGATAAACCGCTGCGCTCAGGTCAGAAGGTCTATGCCCGGGGCTGTGACCTCGTCGTGTTGGCCATGGTCAACCAGGGCGCCGAAGTGGTGGCAGACGGCAATATCCACGTATACGCCCCTTTGCGTGGCAAGGCCATGGCCGGTGCGCGGGGTGATACCAATGCCCGTATTTTTTCGCTGTGCCTGGAGCCCGAACTGATCTCCATAGCGGGTGTTTACCGCACCAGCGAAAACCCGCTGGCACCGAATGTGCAAGGCAAGGCCGCACAGGTGCGGCTCAGCAACGACGGCCAGGAAAAATTGATTATTGAAGCCTTGAACAGCTGAACACCAGAGTTCTGCACAACACCTTCATTGGAAAGCATAGACATTTATGGCAAGAATTATTGTGATCACCTCCGGCAAAGGTGGGGTTGGAAAGACCACCACCAGCGCCAGTTTTGCAACCGGTTTGGCCCTGCGTGGCCACAAGACAGCCGTCATCGACTTTGACGTAGGTCTGCGTAATCTGGACCTGATCATGGGTTGTGAGCGCCGCGTGGTGTACGACCTGATCAATGTGATCCAAGGTGAGGCCAACCTGAACCAGGCGCTGATCAAGGACAAGCAGTGCGACAACCTGTTTGTGCTGGCAGCCTCGCAAACCCGCGATAAAGACGCATTGACACAGGCCGGCGTCGAAAAGGTGTTGCATGACCTGGGCGCCATGGACTTTGAATACATCGTCTGCGATTCGCCCGCCGGTATCGAAACCGGCGCGCTGATGGCCATGCACTTTGCCGATGAAGCGCTGGTGGTGACCAACCCCGAAGTGTCGTCGGTGCGCGACTCGGATCGCATTCTGGGTATGCTGGCCAGCAAGACCAAGCGCGCCATCGAAGGGCTTGATCCGATCAAGGAACACCTGCTCATTACCCGCTACAACCCGACCCGCGTGGACCAGGGGCAGATGCTGTCACTGGAAGACATCCAGGACATTCTGCGCATCAAGCTGATTGGCGTAATTCCCGAAAGCGAATCGGTGTTGCAGGCTTCGAACCAGGGTGTGCCTGCCGTGCACATGCAGGGCAGCGATGTGTCGGAAGCCTACAAGGACGTCATCGACCGTTTTATGGGCGTAGACAAACCCATGCGCTTTACCGAAGCCCCCAAGCAAGGCCTGCTCAAGCGCCTGTTCGGAGGGAAGTAAGCCATGGCATCGTTCCTGTCCTTCCTGCTGGGCGAGAAGAAGAAGACTGCCAGTGTCGCCAAGGAGCGCCTGCAGATCATTCTGGCGCACGAGCGCAGCGGCCGCAATGCGGCGGAGCCTGACTACCTACCCGCTTTGCAAGCTGAATTGGTGGCGGTGATCAGCAAATACATCAAGATCAACCAGAACGACATCAAGGTGCACCTGGAACGCCAGGACAACCTGGAAGTACTGGAAGTGAAGATCGAGCTGCCCGAGAATCGTTGAGTTGAGTTGCTACAAAATTAGTAGCGTTATACCTATATTTTTCGGGGGATAGGGGCTTATTTCTCTTAGCCCCCTGTGCTATCAGGCGCGCACCAGGCGCAGGTGCGTGATCTCTGACGGCGCGCCAAAGCGTTTGGGTGGCCCCCAATAACCCGTGCCGCGGCTGGTATAGACCCACAGCGTCCTGAGCCTGTGCAGGCCGGCGGTGAAGGGCTGCTGCAGCGGCACAAACAAATTCCATGGCCAGAACTGGCCGCCGTGTGTGTGGCCGGACAGCTGCAAATCAAAACCTGCATCCGCAGCAGCGGGTGCACTGCGCGGCTGGTGCGCCAGCAACAGCTTGAACACCGCATGTTCGGGTGCGTTGGCCATGGCCTTGTGCGGGTCGCTGCGGTGTGTCTCGTCAAAGTGGTGGGCGCTGTAGTCGGCCACACCGGCGATCACCACCAGGGCCGGTTCGGGGTCTTGTGCATCGGTGCTGTGCTGTATGACCACGTGTTCGTTGACCAGCACCTGTATTCCCAGACTGCGCAGTGCGTCTATCCAACTGTGGGCACCCGAGTAGTAATCGTGGTTGCCGGTTACAAAAAAGCTGCCGTGGGTGGAGCGCAATTGCGCCAACGGTGCCACGTGGTGACCCAGCTCGGCCACGCTGCCGTCCACCAGGTCGCCGGTGATGGCCACCATGTTCGCGTTCAGGCTATTGACACGGTCCACGATGCGCTGCAGGTAGTGGGTCTTGATAGTGGGGCCGACATGGATGTCGCTGATCTGCGCCACGGTAAAGCCCTGCAAAGCCTCAGGTAAGTTGGCTATGGGCACATCCACCTGCACCACGGTGGCCGTGCGGCGTGCATTCCAGAAACCCAGTGCAGTGACCAACAGGGCCACTAATGGCAGGGCGATGGCAGTATTAGTCTGCAGGCTTTGCATCGGCACGGCCTGCGGCAACAGCCAGTGTACAAACCATGCCGCCAGCAACAACACTTCGCGCACCAGCGTCAACACCAACAGCGAAGAAAACAGGCCCATGCACAGCAGACCCAACCAGGTCAGCACGGTGGACAACGGTGGCTTGGCCACGCGGCGTGCCAGCATGCCCATGGGCATCAACACGGCGGACAGGGCCAATGCGATCCACAAGCCTGTGCCCAGTGCGGGGTTCAACACGGCCAGGTCGGGTGCTACACGCCAGCCAATGAGGGCGTGCAAGAGAACAGAGAACAGCAGCACAGGGGCTAGCGCCATGGCAGAAAGCCGCGCAGACAGGTAGGGCGCGGTACAGCGGAAACCCCTTACATGGAGGAACTTGGCCCGGGTTCAAGCCCCGCGATTGGAAGGCCCAACCTAAAGCGGAAATTGCTCTCGTGTTTCGCTGACCAAGCCTTGTGGGCCAAAGCTTTGCTCCACGAACTCTGCGCCGGTCTGGCGCAGCGCAAGCACACTGCAGGCCCGTGTGCCGTAACCCGGTGTGGCGACAAAAACGGCTGACAACACCCGCTCCAGCTCCAGCGGCACTCCGGTGTTTG
The DNA here is from genome assembly GCA_043738115.1 of Rhodoferax sp. Taxonomy (GTDB): domain Bacteria; phylum Pseudomonadota; class Gammaproteobacteria; order Burkholderiales; family Burkholderiaceae_C; genus Allorhodoferax. The sequence continues at coordinate 25,077 of JAYSZJ010000015.1, forward strand.
GCAGTGCGTTGTCGGGCACCCGATTGCGGTCATGCAGCAGGGGCAGAAACTGTCGCAGGTCACCCACGCCCTTATCCGCAGCGGCCGCCACGCCGGACCGCAGTTGCACCAGCTTGGGCCATGGTGTCTGAAAATCGGCATTGGAAACGGCACCCAGCCCTGGTGCGTGGGCCAGCAGCTTGGCCCCGCGGCTCTCCAGGCCCATCAGTTGCTGGCCATCAAACACCAACAGGTTGAAGGGGTTGTAGTTGGCGCAGTGCTGCGCCAGTTGCTGCAGGTAGGCGTCCGCGGAGAGATCGCTGTGCAGAAAGCCAGCAACCAGTTCCCCGCGCGACGGCGTGTTGCTGCGCTGGGGCTCGGCCGAGCGGAAGTTGGTCAGGGCGGCCAGGCGCCCCGTTCGGCTCAGGCCCAGCCAGGTGCCGCCGCCCTGCAAATCCTTACCCGCAAGTACCTGGGTGCCATTCGCAGATTGTTCCCACCAGTGCAACGGTAACGTCGGGCGGGCATAAAACTCGTCGCGATTCGCCAGCAGCAGCAAAGGCGTGGCGCTGTTTGGTTGCCAGTTCCAGGCGATCAGGCACATGGTGGATCACTCAGGTGGTGGTGCCGGTCGACACGGCCAGTGCCGTCTTGGACAGCACCTGGCGCAGCACAAAGCTGGAATGCACACCCGTCACACCGGTGATGCTGGCCAGCTTGTTCAGCAGCAGGGCCTGGTAGTGGTCCATGTCGCGCACAGCCACCTTGAGCTGGTAGTCGGCGTTCTGGCCGGTGATCAGCAGGCACTCCAGCACCTCTGGCAGCAGGCTGACCGTGGCCTCGAAGTTGGCAAAACGCTCGGGTGTGTGTTTGTCCATGGAGATATGGATCAGCGCGGTGAGCGTCAGGCCTAGTTTTTTAGCATCCAGCAGTGCGCGGTAACCGACGATCAGGCCGGACTCTTCCAGCGCCCGCACGCGGCGCAGGCACGGCGAGGGCGACAGGCCTATGCGGTCGGCCAGGTCCTGGTTGTTGATGCGACCGTCCGCTTGCAGAATGTCCAGAATCTGTTGATCGTAGCGGTCCAGTTTCATATTTCTGCCAGTATTTGCATAAATTAAGACAGAGTATGCCGAATTTTCGCTGGATGTGCGCAACTACGCAATCTTCTGCCCGCCCTGCATCACTACACTGGATGTGTCTGTTACCGACGGACCCATTCTGCAACCCAGGGCCACAAGCCCCGGTTGCGCAGCCCGACCCACAAGGACCGGACATGCAAAACTTCCAAACCCCGGGGCCGATTTATCCAGCGCTCCGGGGACTGTTTTCCAGAAACGCCACCACCATACGGGCCACATCACTGCCCTCGTGACCAGCCGCCAAGGCCTGGCTTCTGGCCGCGTATTCCACCTCTCCCAAGCGAGCGCGTTGTTCGTCCAGCAGGTACTGGCTGAATCCCACGTCAAACTCGGGGTGTGCCTGGACACAAAATACTTCTTCACCTACGGTGAAAGCCGCCACGGGGCAGAAGTCACTGCTGGCCACCAGCGCGGCACCTTTGGGCAACTCCAGCACTTGGTCCTGGTGGCTGACGAGCAGGGAAATCTGCTTGCGGTCCTTGCAAAAGGGCAGGTCGGGGCGCAGCCAGTCGTAGGTCATGCGCCCTTCGCCCCAGCCCTGCGGCGCGCGGGCCACCGGGGCGCCCATGCACAGGCCAATCAGCTGGTGGCCATAACAGACACCCACCATCTTCTTACGCTGCGTCAGCAACAGCGTGACGCGCCGGCGCAGTTCTACAGCCCAAGCGTCGTCCGAGAAGGAATCGGATGCGCTGCCGGTCAACAGTACCGCATCAAAAGTATCAAAGCTGGCCGGGTACTCGCCACGCTGGGTGCTGAAGATCTCGTAACTCCACTGGGCGCCCACGCTGTTGAACAGGCGCACAAACATGGCGCCAAAGCTGGTGTAGCGCTGGGCCAGTTCGCCGTCCAGCGTGTCGTTGTCCAGGATACAAAGTTTCATTGCTATGAAAATAGTAGCTGATTAGTGAGAACCGACGGGGGCTAGTGGCCTCTTCTGGCACGCACGGCTGCTGCCAGCTGCTGCAGCACTGGCACGGTTTGCGCCATGCTGATGCAGGCATCGGTGACGGAGACACCGTGTTGCAGCGGCATACCGGGGACGATGTCCTGGCGGCCTTCGTTCAAATGGCTTTCGACCATGATGCCGGTGATGCGGCGGTCGCCGGCAGCGATTTGTTGTGCCACATCGGCGGCGACCACGATCTGGCGGGCGTGTTGTTTGCTGCTGTTGGCGTGGCTCACATCAATCATCGCTTGCTCGCGCAGGCCTGCACCCTTGAGCAGCGCGCAGGCCGCGTCCACATCGGCCTTGGCGTAGTTGGTGGCCTTGCCGCCGCGCAGGATGACGTGGCAGTCGTCGTTGCCGCGGGTTTCGAAGATGGCGGCCTGGCCCATCTTGGTCATGCCCATGAAGGAGTGGCTAGCTTGCGCCGCCTGGATGGCGTCGGTCGCGACCTTGATACCGCCGTCGGTGCCGTTCTTGAAACCCACCGGGCAGGACAGGCCACTGGCCAGCTGGCGGTGGCTTTGACTCTCGGTGGTGCGCGCGCCGATGGCGCCCCAGCTGACCAGTTCGCTGATGAACTGGGGGGAGAGCAAATCCAGAAACTCGGTGCCCACTGGCATGTCGATGGCCAGAATGTCCAGCAACAACTTACGCGCCAGTTCCAGGCCTTCATTGATGGCAAAGCTGCCGTCCAAGTGTGGGTCGTTGATGTAACCCTTCCAGCCCACGGTGGTGCGGGGCTTCTCGAAGTAGACACGCATGACGACCAGCAGGTCTTCCTTCAGTGCTTCGGCCTGTTCCTTGAGTTGCCAGGCGTAGTCCATGGCCTGTTCGTGGTCGTGGATGGAGCAGGGGCCCACAACGACGATCAGTCGGTCATCCTTGCCATGCAGGATGTTGGAGATAGCGGTGCGGCTGCTCTCCACCAGGGCCTGGGCGGCGTCGGGCACCGGTAGCTTTTCCTCCAATAACGCGGGGGTGATCAGGGGGCGCACCGCACCGATGCGGGTGTCGTCGATGCGGGTGGTGTCGTGGGTGCTGAGTTCGGTTTTCATTACTATGAATTTTATAGCTACTTGTGTAGATTGGACGGGGGCTAGCGTTGGTTTTGGCTTAGAGGGTCAGCTTGTGGACAGGTAATGGGGTTAGTGCCCACGACAATGTGTTGCATGAACGCACACTTACGCCTGTGGTTTCGATTGGTACCGGCCTATGCCGCTGGTTATTTTCTGTCCTATGGCCTGCGCAGTGTGAATGCGGTGATTGCGCCCGAGCTGATGCAGGAGATGGATATCACCGCCACCGGCCTGGGTTTGTTGACGTCGGCCTATTTTCTCGCCTTTGGGCTGTTCCAGTTGCCGCTGGGTTTATTGCTGGACCGCTTTGGACCGCGCCGCGTTGAGGCTGTTTTGCTGCTGGTAGCGGCTGCTGGGGCTGCGGTGTTCGCCAGCGGTACGTCGCTGCAGGCGCTGGCGCTGGGGCGGGCCCTGATTGGCTTGGGGGTGTCGGCCTGCCTGATGGCCAGCTTCAAGGCTTTCAGCCAGTGGTTTCCCAGTGAGCGGCTACCTTCGCTGACGGCCACCATCATGGTGGCTGGCGGCCTGGGCGCGTTGACGGCCAGTGTGCCGGTGGCGGCGGCTTTGCCGTTCATCGGTTGGCGGGGGGTGTTCTGGCTGGTCGCTGCCTTGCTGGTGCTGGCTGCGGGTTATTTGATGACCGTGCCGGACCACGGTGCCCGGGCCGAGCGAGAGACTTTTAGCCAACAGATCCGCAATCTGGGCAGCATTTACGGCAACCGGGTGTTCTGGCGTTTTGCGCCCCAGGGGTGTGTGATTGTTGGCGGGTTCATGGCCATCCAGGGCCTGTGGGCCGTGCCCTGGCTGATGGAGGTAAATGGCGCTACGCGGGGTGATGCGGCCGGTGTGTTGTTCCTGATGTCATTGGCCATGCTGGCGGGTTTTCTGTTTGTGGCGACTTGCTCTACGGCACTGGCGCGGCGCGGCATCACACCCATGGTCTTGTTGCGTGCCGGCATGGGCTTGGCGCTGGTTGTGGAATTGGCCATTCTGTTGGGTTTGGCGCCGCCCGCATCGTTGTGGCCGTTGCTGGGTGTGTCATTCAGCTTGGGCAATATTGCCTATTCGCAGCTCACGGCGGCGTTTCCGGTGGCGTTGTCGGGGCGGGTGAACACAGCGCTGAACCTGTTGGTGTTTGTGGGTGCATTTGGTTTGCAGTGGGGTATTGGTGCGACTGTGGACGGGTTTGTATCTGGGGGCTTGGGGCGGGCCGATGCCTTCAGGGCCACGCTGAGTTGCTTGCTGGTGGCGCAGGTGTTTGCGTTTCTGTGGTTTCTGGTTCCGGTCAAGGCCGTGGCAGCGTCGCGCTGATGCGGTGTTAGCACGCCTTTTTTCAGAACGTGGTATATTCGGGGGTCGCTTTTGGCGACTGGTCACGTATGTCCACGGTGTGGACTGCGCGAACACCCCCGGCAGAGGGGTTACCAGTCCAGCCCCTCAACTGCGTTCACACCGGTCTTCTCACGGCTTGGTGGCTTTTCCCCCTCTGTCAACTTCGCCCCTGCTATGGCGAGTAACCCAGCCTGCGGTTCTTAGTGAATGGTGTGCCGGATGGATGAGAAGGGTACCTCGGCATGGGGGCATGCCAATTTTGCTTCCCCGCGCTTTAGGCTATTTCGCCCAGCGCATGTTTGATTTTTAATGATTTTTGCTACAACAATAAAAGAAACGCCCATTACCATGGGCAAATACCGCATCGCAGCCTGCCCCCGTCAATTACCATGTGGGCAGTACGCCGCACAGGTTTCCATTGCCAGCGGCCGCGGCAGCGCTTCCACCGATCGTGTGATGCGATTCCACGATGAGTTTCCTTCGCACGACGCAGCAGCGCGCTTCGCCATTGCACAAGGGATCGACTGGGTGCGTGACATCACACGCCCACACTGAATTTAGTTTTACAGGAGTACTACACCATGGCTAAAGAAGACCTGATCGAGATGATGGGCGTTGTGAACGAGGTGTTGCCCGATACGCGGTTTCGCGTAACGCTGGACAACGGCCACCAACTGATTGCCTACTCTGCAGGCAAGATGCGCAAGAACCACATCCGCATCCTGGCGGGTGACAAGGTTTCGCTGGAGTTGTCCCCCTACGACCTGAGCAAGGGCCGTATCAACTTCCGCCACATCGAAGGCCGCGGGCCGATGACGCCGCGTCGCTAAAAGACCCATATAAAAAGGGCTGCATTTGCAGCCCTTTTTTCTTGCCTGGCCCTTTGTGAAGGGCGGTAATTCGGATTATCAAATATCGATATTGCCAGCGCGCAGCGCGTTGGTTTCGATGAACTCGCGGCGGGGTTCCACCTCGTCACCCATCAGCATCGTGAACACGCGGTCGGCTTCGATGGCGTCGTCGATCTGCACACGCAGCAGGCGGCGCACGGTGGGGTCCATCGTGGTTTCCCACAGCTGGGCGGGGTTCATTTCGCCCAGTCCTTTGTAGCGCTGGCGGCTGGTCGCATTTTCGGCTTGGGTTATTAGCCAGGCCATGGCCTCGCGGAAGTCGGAAACTTTCTCTTCCTTCTGACGTTCACCTTCACCGCGCATGACGCGTGCACCTTCGGATAACAATCCTTTGAAAGTGTTGGCAGCTTCTGCCAGCGCAGCGTAGTCAGCGCCATGCACAAAGTCCTGTGTCAACACGCTGCTCTTGACGTTGCCGTGGTGGCGGCGGCTGATGCGCAGAATGGGCTTGTCATTGCGTTCATCAAATTCACCAGCCACTTCGGCATCCGGCAGGCGGGCTTGCAGCGCGGCGGCAGAGACTTCGGCATCGGCCACGGTGTCCAGGTTCAACGCCACGCCATCGGCGACTGAGCGCAGGGCTTCTGCGTCCATGAAGTTCTTCAGGCGGGCAATCACGGCCTGGGCCACCTGGTGCTTGCGCGCCAGTTCCGTCAGTGTGTCGCCGCTGATGGTGCTGCCATTGGGCCCGCCAGTGAATACCGAAGCATTGACCAGCGCAATGCGCAACAAGAAGTTGTCCAGATCACTCGCGCCTTGCAGGTACAGCTCTTCCTTGCCGGCTTTCACCTTGTAGAGCGGCGGCTGCGCGATGTAGATATGGCCGCGTTCGACCAACTCGGGCATCTGGCGGTAGAAGAAGGTCAGCAGCAATGTGCGGATGTGGGCGCCGTCCACGTCGGCATCGGTCATGATGATGATACGGTGGTAACGCAACTTGGCGACGTTGAAATCGTCATTACCGGTCGTGCCACCTGCCTTGCCGATACCGGTGCCCAGAGCGGTGATCAGCGTCAAAATTTCGTTGCTGGTCAACAATTTCTCGTAGCGTGCCTTTTCCACATTCAAAATCTTGCCACGCAGCGGCAGGATCGCCTGGAACTTGCGGTCACGTCCCTGCTTTGCAGAGCCGCCGGCGGAGTCACCCTCGACGATGTAGATCTCGCACATCGCCGGGTCTTTTTCCTGGCAATCGGCCAATTTTCCGGGCAGGCCCATGCCGTCCAGCACGCCCTTGCGGCGTGTCATGTCGCGGGCCTTGCGGGCGGCTTCTCGGGCGCGTGCCGCTTCGATGATTTTGCCGACGATGATCTTGGCGTCGTTCGGGCGTTCTTGCAGGTAGTCGGCCAACAGCTTGCTCACAATGTCTTCCACCGGGCCGCGCACTTCACTGGAGACCAGCTTGTCCTTGGTCTGGCTGCTGAACTTGGGCTCAGGCACCTTGACTGACAACACGCAGCACAGACCTTCACGCATGTCGTCGCCACTGACTTCGACCTTGGCCTTCTTCGCTAGCTCGGATTCGTCGATGTATTTGTTGATGACACGGGTCATCGCAGCGCGCAGGCCGGTCAAATGGGTACCACCGTCACGCTGGGGGATGTTGTTGGTAAAGCACAGCACTTGTTCGTTGTAGCCGCTGTTCCATTGCATGGCCACTTCGACACCGATGTTGGTGGCCTGGTCGCTCTGGCGGTCGCCCATGGCGTGGAAGATGTTGGGGTTCAACACCGTCTTGCCTTTGTTGATGAAGTTCACAAAACCTTTGACACCACCAGCGCCAGAAAAGTCGTCTTCCTTGCCACTGCGCTCATCCTTGAGTCGGATCTTGACGCCGTTGTTCAGGAAGCTGAGTTCGCGCAGGCGCTTGCTCAGAATTTCGTAGTGGAAGTCGGAATTGGTTTGGAATATTTCTAGATCGGGCAAGAAATGCACTTCCGTGCCGCGCTTTTCGGTTTCGCCTATTACCTTCATCGGTGAGACTTCGATACCGTTGACGGTCTCGACAATGCGGTTCTGCACAAAGCCCTTGCTGAACTCCATGACATGCACTTTGCCGTCGCGACGGATCGTCAGGCGCAGCATCTTGGACAGCGCATTCACGCAAGACACGCCCACACCGTGCAGACCACCAGACACCTTGTAGCTGTTCTGGTTGAACTTGCCGCCGGCGTGCAATTCCGTCAACGCGATTTCTGCGGCCGAGCGTTTGGGCTCGTGTTTGTCATCCATTTTTACGCCGGTAGGGATGCCACGGCCGTTGTCGACAACGCTGATGGAGTTGTCGGAGTGGATAGTGACGAGGATGTCGTCGCAATGTCCGGCCAGCGATTCGTCGATGGAGTTGTCCACGACTTCGAACACCAGGTGGTGCAGACCTGTGCCATCCGACGTATCGCCGATATACATGCCTGGGCGCTTGCGCACCGCCTCCAGGCCTTCCAAAATCTGGATCGAGCCTTCACCATAGGCTTCGGTTGCTCCGGCCTGGTTGGTGTCGATGGTGGGTTGGAAGTTGGAGCTGTCCGCGCCACTCTCGCCAGTGTTCACTGAATCATCCGGATTTTCAGCGGGGACGGGGGCATTGTTTTCTTCGGTCATGGCTTGCTTCTCTCTCTCTCATTCAGTTGGGGGCAGAGTTAAAGGTCTGTCCCGCAAATTCACACTATTCTCAATCGCTTCAATGACCAAACCCCCGGAGGCCGGGGGTTTGGTAGTCTGGTAGCTACTATTTTTGTAGCATTAAATTCTCATCGGCATCACAACATATTTGAACGTGGCGTTCTCCGGAATGGTGAACAGTGCCGAGCTATTGCCATCCGACAGTTCCAGTTTCACCATGTCCTGGCTCATA
>JAYSZJ010000016.1:0-9393 GCA_043738115.1 Rhodoferax sp.
AGTCATCGGTGTACAAAAACAAAAACACCCGGCCGCCAGTCTGATTGCCCACCCGCGACAACTGATCCTCACCCACGGCGCGCGCCAGCAGCAGGCGCAGGCCACCTCCATCACCCGGTGGCGCGACCAACACCCAGCGTTTGTTTTGAGCGGGCATGGCGGTGTCTTCCAGCAGCACGAAGCCGAGCTGATTGACGTAAAAGTGAATGGCCTCGTCGTAGTCTCGTACGACGAGTGCTAGTTGGGCTATGGACTGCTGCTTCATGCGGGTAATGGTAACCGGGCCTCAGCGCAACATTGTCTTGCGCAAAATTGGCCTGTAGCCCCTGTGTAATCTAGTGATATCGCTACTCTATTGATAGCAAATGGTAAATACCCAAATGGGGGTTCAACCCGTGTGACGTCTACGCCCCCGCAGAGTTCAGATAAACACGCATGCATATGGTTAAATCATAAAAAAGTAGTACATGTCGCTGGATCTGGTTGATCGGTGCGCACTCGCACGGACAACCTGTGTGGATATCTGCAAGCTGGTGACTGCACCACTTGGTTAAACGCATGAAGGCTAGGATGACTCCGAATTTGACGGAACAGTTGTGGGATGACAGCCCCGACGCCCTGATCGCGATCTCACCAAACGGCTTGGTTGTGCGTTGCAATCCTGCGGCACAAATGATGTTCGGGCGTCCGGGCAAGGACCTAGTGGGCCAACCAGTGCACGCCATATTGCCTAGTCCTCAGGAACCAAGTGATTACAAGCATCTAAAGCAGACTCTGCGCGACAAAGATACTGCGCTTGCCGACGCGGCGCAGGCGCAAGAGCGCATTTTCATCCAGCTGGCACACGACTTGTGCAACCCGCTGAACTCCGTTATCGGGTTTACCGGCACGCTGCTGATGAAACTGCCAGGCCCGCTGAATACCGAGCAAGAAGAGCAACTACGCATCGTCCAGGCCAGTGCCCGGCGCATGCTGACCCAAATCCACGCGTTGTTACACCCGGCCGTGGGTGAGGAAGCAGCCCCCTCCTTGAAATTGAAGGAGGAGTAATAAGTCATGTTGGCACGCATTCTCATCATCGAAGACGACAGCTTTAGCCGCGCTCTGGCGACATATCTGCTGCGGTCAGCCGGCTACACCGTAGTGGAAGCCGAAGACGGCAACATTGGCCTGCGCCTGGCGCTACAGGACTCTGCGGACATGATCATTTGCGATCTGCAAATGCCGGTCATGAATGGCTACGACGTAGCGCACGGGCTGCGCAAAAGCGCCGAATGGCGCAAAGTCCCCTTGATTGCCGTGACCTCCTTCGCGATGTTGGGGGACCGCGAGAAGGCACTCCATGCAGGTTTTGACGAACACATTGGCAAACCCATTTCGCCTGAAAACTTCATCGCGCAGATTGAAACCTTTCTGCCTCCCGCGCTGAAAGCCCGACACCGCCTGCGCCTTTGAGCGGAAAAACTGGAAACAAACCCGTGGCAAAGATTCTGATAGTTGACGATCAAGCCGACGGGCGCCTGCTCATCAGGACCTTGGTCGCCAGCCGCGGGCACCAGGCGTTGGAGGCGTCGGACGGCGCAGAGGCCCTGGCCCTGGTGCGCAGGGAGCACCCCGATCTGGTCATATCGGACATTCTGATGCCCACGATGGACGGCTACGAGTTTGTACGCCGGCTACGCCAAGACCCCACCCTGGCTGATACAGGAGTCATTTTTTACAGCGCCTATTACCGGGAGCGCGAGGCACGCAATCTGGCCAAAGACTGTGGCGTCGCGCATGTGCTGATCAAACCCAGTGAGCCCGAGGACATTTTGCTGGCCATTGACCAGGCGTTGGCGCCTTCCGTACCACCGCCAGCGCCGCCCAATGCGCAGGACTTTGGCAGCAAACATCTGCGTCTGATCACCGACACCTTGTCGGAAAAAGTCTCAGAACTGGAAGCGGTCAACCGGCGTATGGCGGCGTTGACCGACCTCAATTTGCAGCTGGCGTCCGAACACAGTCCGCGTGTGCTGCTGGAAAAGGTTTGCCGTGGCGCACGCGACCTGATCGGTGCCCAGTATGCGCTCGTCTGCGCCAACGGCCAGCGCGATGGCACGCTTGTCTTTGCCACCAGCGGCATAGGCGCCGTGCTGGCAGGCCAGTTGGTGTGCCCTGCAATCCACAATGGGTTGCTGGGTGCCACCGTTGCCGAGCGCCAATCCCGCCGCCTCACCATAGAGAACCGAGACGCCACGGTGATCGGCCTGCCGCCCGGCTATCCATCCATGCGCAGCGCGTTGATGGCACCGGTGGAATCGCTGGCCCAGGCCTACGGATGGATTTGCCTGGCCAACAAATTGGGCGAATCAGAATTCAGCGCCGAAGACGAGCAGATACTCTCCATTCTTGCCGCGCAGGTCGGCCGGGTTTATGAAAACGGCAGCCTGTTGGCCGAGGTGCAGTTACATGCCGAGCAGTTGCAGCGGGAGACTGCACAACGCAAGCGTGCCACGACCGAATTGCGGGCCAGCGAAGCCGGTCTGCGCCGGGCCCAGAGTCTGGCCAAACTCACCCATGTCATCATCGCCCCCGATGGTACTTTCGAGAGCTGGCCGCCCACCATGCCCGAGATGCTGGGCCTGACCCCCGACGCGATGATCCCCAGCACCCGCGAGTGGCTGAAACTTGTGCACCCCGATGACCTAGCGCTGGTCCGCAGCAGCGCCATCGAAGCCGACGCCGGCGCCGAGAATCCGCGCAAGGATTTCGAATACCGCCTGCGCCGTGCAGATGGGGTCTGGCTGCACATCCGCCACGTCATGGAACCCATCCATGACCTGAGCGCTACCAACGGTGGCCTGCAATGGTTCAACACGCTGCAAGACATCAGCGACCAGAAGCGTGCGCAGGACGCGCTGCGCGAAAGCGACCGGCGCTTTCGCGACATGTTGGGCAATGTGGAACTGGTGTCTCTGATGCTGGACTGCGACGCGCGGATCACCTATTGCAACGATTTCCTACTGCGTTTGACTGGCTGGGCACGTGAAGAGGTGCTGGAGTGCAATTGGTTCGAGCTGTTCGTGCCCCCCGAGCTGGAGGTCGTCAAAATCCGGGTTGACGAACTGATGACCAAGAAGTCGTCGGCCGGGCATTTTGAGAATGAAATCCTGACCCGATCCGGCGAGCGCCGGCTTATCCGCTGGAGCAACACCGTGCTGTGCGACCCGTCCGGAGAAGTCACGGGGACCGCCAGCATCGGCGAAGACGTCACCGACCACAGGGAAGCGGAGAAGAAGATTCACCGGCTCAACCGCGTGTACGCTGTGCTCAGCGGCATCAACACGCTGATCGTGCGCGTGCACAACCGCGACGAGCTGTTCCGTGAAGCCTGCCGCATTGCCGTCGAGCACGGCCGATTCAAGATTGCGTGGATCGGCATGGTGGACCCGCATACGCTGACCCTGAAGCCGGTGGCATCGGCGGGTGCAGACGAAGAATTCCTGGATCTGATCAAAGGCAGATTCTCACTGGGCGATGACAATCCCAACAGCAACAGCTTGAGTGTGCGTGCCATCCGCAGCAAAAAGCCCGTCATCGCCAACGACATCCGCGTGGAACCCAGGCCTATGTTTGCAGAGGACCGCATCAAGCGCGGCATCTTGTCGATGGCTTTCCTGCCATTGCTTGTATCGGACACCGCGGTTGGTGTGTTGACGCTTTATGCCGACGAGACCCAGTTTTTTGATGAAGAAGAAATGAAGCTGCTGACGGAGTTGGCGGGTGACATCGGTTTCGCACTGGATCATCTCGACAAAGAAGAGCGGCTGGACTACCTGGCATATTACGACGATGTCACAGGCCTGCCCAACCGCACGCTGTTCCTGGAACGCGCCAGCCAGCTGTTGCGAGTGCGTGACACCGCCAAGAACACCACGGCGCTGGTGCTGGTGGATATTGACCGGTTTCGCATCATCAACGACACGCTGGATCGCCAGGCCGGCGACGAGCTGTTGAAATTGGTCGCACAACGCCTCCTACTCAGCAAAATCGGCTTCGGCACGGCGGCCCGCGTGGGCATCAATTGTTTCGCCATTGCGCTACAAGACCCGCGCGATGCCGGCAGCGTGGCGCTGAGTGTGGAGCAGTTGCTGCGTGATTGTTTTGGCAAACCGTTTCCCCTGCGCGGCTCTGACCTGCGCATAGCCGGCAAGGCGGGCATTGCGCTGTTCCCCATAGACGGCGAAGACGCCGAGACACTGTTCCGCAATGCCGAAGCCGCACTGAAAAGGGCCAAGGGTTCGGCCGAGTCGCTGCTGTTCTATGCACCGGAGATGAATACCCGCGTGGCCGAAGCCCTGAATTTGGAGAGTCGCCTGCGTACCGCGCTGGACCTGGAGCAGTTTGTGCTGCACTACCAGCCCAAGATCAACCTGAGCACCGGTTCGTTGACTGGCATTGAAGCGCTGATACGCTGGAACGACCCTGACAACGGTTTGATCCCGCCGGTGCGGTTCATTCCGATCCTGGAAGAAACCGGCCTGATCTACGAAGTTGGACGCTGGGCGCTGCGCCAGGCGCTGAAAGACAATCTGCGCTGGCGTGCGGCCGGCCTGACACCTGTTCGGGTGGCGGTCAACGTGTCGCCCCTGCAATTGCGCCACAAAGGATTCGTCGAAGAGGTGCGCAAGGCCATCGGCATGGACCCGGATGCCGCTGCAGGACTGGAGCTGGAAATCACCGAGAGCCTGATCATGGAGGACGTGAACCAGAACATTGCAAGCCTGCACGAGATCCGCGCGATGGGAGTCACCATCGCCATCGACGACTTCGGCACCGGCTTCTCTTCGCTGAGCTACCTGTCCAAGCTGCCGGTGGACACGTTGAAGATTGACCGCTCGTTTGTGATCGACATGACCAACGGGCCGCAGGGCCAGGCACTGGTGGCCACCATCATCAGCCTGGCGCATGCGCTCAAACTCAAGGTGGTGGCGGAAGGCGTGGAAACCGAGGAGCAAGCCAGCCTGCTGCGCGCTCTGTTTTGCGATGAGATGCAAGGCTATCTGTTCAGCAAGCCGGTGACCGGCGACATACTGGAAACGCGCTACTTGACGCCAGTCACTAAGGAAAAAAGCGCCCTCTAGCCCCCGTGGATGCTGAATAAGACGCTCTTTATTTTATAGCACGCGCGTGTCAGATCCTATCAACGCTTCAACGCAGCCTGTGTGATACCAGTCAGCGAAACCCGTGTGCTGATCAGCTCGGGCTCCAGCATCACCTCAATCAGCGTGCCTTCGGGCCGCTTTAGCGCCGCCAGAAACTCGGCTTCAAAGTCGGCCGTGCGCTGGATGCGCACACCGGCGTAACCATAGGCGCGGGCTAGCGCCGCAAAGTCGGGGTTGTGCAGCGACGTGCCGGCACCAGCCACGTGCTGCGGATATTCGCGCTCCTGGTGCATGCGAATCGTGCCGTACATGCCGTTGTTCAACAGCAGGATGATGGTCTTGGCGCCGTGTTGCACGGCGGTGGCCAACTCCTGGCCGTTCATCAAAAAGTCGCCGTCGCCGGCAATCGTGAACACCACCCTCCTCTGCCCGGCCGCCGTGGCGCTGGACTTGCTGGTGATGGCCGCTGCAATGCCGGCTGGCACGCCATAACCCATGGCACCGTTGGTGGGAGCCAGCTGGGTCTTGAAACCCTTGGCCAGGCCGCTGTAGCGGTAAAAGCGGTGCAGCCAGCTCGCGAAATTGCCGGCGCCGTTGGTCAGCACGGCATCAGCCGGCAGATGTTTTTGCACGGTCGCGATGACGCTGTGCATATCGACAAGGCCGCGTTCGGTGTCGGCTGGCAGATCCTTGATGGGACTGGCCTGCAGGTTGGCCACGTAGTCGGCATTACATGCTTGCGCCCAGGCCTCCCACACCACATCCTTGGGCGCGGCCAGCACCTCCAGCGAGCGGGCCGCAGCGCGCATGCTGGCGTGGATGGCCAGGTCGGCCTGGTAGACGCGATTCAGCTCTTCGGCGCTGGAGTGGATGTGCACCAGGGTTTGTTTGCTGCGCGGGGCCTGCAGCAGCGTGTAGCCGCCGGTTGTCATCTCGCCCAGGCGCGGCCCCATGGCGATGACGAGGTCACTCTCACCAATACGCTTGGCCAGCGCGGGGTTGATGCCGATGCCCACGTCACCGGCGTACAGCGGGTGGTGGTTATCAAACGTGTCCTGAAAGCGGAAGGCATTGCCAACCGGCAGGCGCCAGGCTTCAGCAAAACGTTGCAGGGCCTGGGCGGACTGGGGCGTCCAGCCGCTGCCACCGGCAATCACAAACGGGCGCTGGGCCTGCATCAGAATCTCGCGCAGTGTGCGCAAGGCGCCGGGATCGCTCCAGGCATCCGATGGCTCCACGCGGGCCAAGGGTGTGGGCACGACGCCGGTCACGTGGTGGGCTGCAACGGTTTGCGTCAGCATGTCTTCTGGCAGCACCAGCACAACGGGGCCGGGGCGGCCATTCATCGCGGTGGCAAAGGCGCGGGCAATGTATTCGGGGATGCGGGCCGCGTCGTCGATACGCTCCACCCGTTTTGCCATGCCCAAGGCGCTGGGGCCGAACATGACGCGGTAGTCCATCTCTTGAAATGCTTCGCGGTCACGCTGATCGCTGGCCACATCGCCAATCAGCAGCACCATGGGGGTGGAATCCTGGAACGCGGTGTGCACGCCGATGCAGGCATTGGTGGCACCCGGACCACGGGTCACAAAACAGACGCCGGGGCGGCCGGTCAGCTTGCCATGGGCCTCGGCCATGAAGGCGGCGCCGCCCTCTTGGCGGTTGACAACAAACTGGATCTGGTCGCGGTAGAGATGGAAGCCATCTAGCACAGCCAGATAACTTTCGCCGGGTACTCCAAAGGCGTGGGTAACGCCTTGTTCAATCAGACATTGCACCAGCAGGTGGCCGGCAATCTGGGGAGCGGGTGTAGAGGGGGTAGGTGTTGAATGCATGGCCGATATTGTCCACGCACACGGCCCCTTTTCCTCTCCACTTTCCTCGGGGTTTACACCTTGGTAGCAGCCGCGGCAGCACGTGCGCGGTGGTAGCTGCCAGTGCCGCGGTGCGGCACCTTATCGGTAGGCAACACGTCGCCGGGCTGGTAGGTCGGGCCGCTGTCCAGGCGTGCGTAGTACGGCGCAAACTCGGTGTTGGCCAGTGCCAGCAGGTCTTCCAGCTTGTCCAGCACGAAGTAGCTTTCCTGGAAATCGTCGATGCGGTAGTTGGTGCGCATGACACGCTCCAACTCAAATCCGATGCGGTTGGGCGAATCGCTCTGCACGGAGAACGTGCTCTCGGAAAACGAGGACGCAATGCCGGCTCCGTAGATACGCAACCCGTCTTTCTGCTGCACCAAGCCAAACTCCACCGTGTACCAGTAGACGCGTGCCAGGTTGGTCAGCTTGCCCAGCTTCTGCGCGCGCAGGCCACCCTGGCCATAGGCCTGGATGAAGTCCGCCATCACCGGGTGCATCAGCATGGGCACGTGGCCGAACACGTCGTGGAAGACATCGGGTTCTTCCAGGTAGTCCAGCTCGTGCGCACCGCGGATGAAGTTGCCGGCCGGGAAACGGCGATTCGCCAGATGCTCAAAAAACACATCATCGGGCACCAATCCGGCTACGGCCACGATCTGCCAGCCGGTCTTGCGCATCAGCGTTTCGGACAGTTTCTCGAAATTGGGAATCTCGTCGGCCGACATGGGCAGGGTTTTCATGCCTTCCACAAAATCATCGCAGGCCAGGCCTGGCAACAGCTTGGTCTGGCGCTCGTACAGGGTCTTCCACACCGCGTGTTGCGCGGGCGTGTAATTGTCCCAACCCTGGTCTATCGTCCAGTCGGCGCGCTGGGGTGCGGCCGCCGGGCCTGCAGCCAGGCCGTGCTTGACCTTTTCGGGTGTTGCTTGCATATCAGGCCTCCTGCTTGTAACCCGCAAACGCTTGGTCGCACATGCGGGCCATTGCTATGTCATTGCTGCTCAGGCCATGTACATCGTGTGTGGTCCAGGTGATCAGCACCTTGTTGTACACATTGCTCCACTCGGGGTGGTGGTTGTACTTCTCGGCGGCAATGGCGATTTGTGTCATGAACGCAAAGGCATGCATGAAATCGGCCAGCACAAATTCACGCGTGATGGCGCCCACCTTGGCATCGAAGGTCCACAGCGGCAAAGCCTGCAGCTGTTGTGCCGCTTCTTGCGCTTCTAGTTTTTGCAAAGCCATGGTCAGTCCGCCGTGATAACGCCGCGGCGCAACTGGTCTCGCTCCAGCGATTCAAACAGGGCCTTGAAGTTGCCTTCGCCAAATCCATCGTCGCCCTTGCGTTGGATGAATTCAAAAAACACCGGCCCCAGCACGGTGGCCGAGAAGATTTGCAGCAGCAGGCGGCGGTCGCCCTCCTTGCTGACGCCGTCCAGCAAAATGCCGCGGCTCTGCAGCGCACCCACGTCTTCACCGTGGTTGGGCAAGCGGCCTTCCAGCATTTCGTAGTAAGTCGCGGGTGGTGCGGTCATCAATGGCACACCGGCTTTCTTCAGGCTGTCCAGCGTGGTGATCAGGTCGTCGCTGAGCAAGGCGATGTGCTGTATGCCTTCGCCGTTGAACTGCATCAGATACTCTTCGATCTGGCCGCTCTTGCCCGAGGCTTCTTCGTTCAACGGGATGCGGATCATGCCGTCGGGCGCGGTCATAGCGCGTGAGGTCAGGCCGGTGTATTCACCCTTGATGTCGAAGAAACGGATTTCGCGGAAGTTGAAAATCTTCTCGTAGAAACCGCCCCAATAGGCCATGCGGCCGCGGTACACATTGTGGGTCAGGTGGTCGATGATTTTGAGGCCATGGCCGAAGGGGTGGCGGTCCACACCTGGCAGGAATTCAAAGTCAATGTCGTAGATGGACTTGCCTTCTTCAAAGCGGTCAATCAGGTACAGCGGCGCACCGCCAATGCCCTTGATGGCGGGCAGGCGCAGCTCCATGGGGCCGGGCTGGATCTCGATCGGTTGTGCACCCAGCTCCAGCGCACGGGCATAGGCCTTGTGTGAATCGCGCACGCGAAAAGCCATGCTGCAGGCGCAGGGGCCGTGTTCGGCGGCGAAGTACGCAGCGTGGCTCTTGGGTTCGCGGTTGATGATGAAATTGATGTCGCCCTGGCGGTACAGGTCCACATCTTTGGAGCGGTGGCGCGCCACATGCTGAAAACCCATCTTCTCGAAAATGGGCTCCATCAGGCCGGGTGTGGGGGATGCAAATTCGACAAACTCAAACCCCATGAGTCCCATCGGGTTGTCAAACAAATCGGCCATTGTGCTGCTCCTGATTTTTGTGAAATGAATGGTTTAGATTGTGGACAAAACTGCATGCACGGT
>JAYSZJ010000017.1:0-9372 GCA_043738115.1 Rhodoferax sp.
GTCAGTGTTCGCGTCTGC
This sequence comes from Rhodoferax sp., assembly GCA_043738115.1. Taxonomy (GTDB): domain Bacteria; phylum Pseudomonadota; class Gammaproteobacteria; order Burkholderiales; family Burkholderiaceae_C; genus Allorhodoferax. The sequence continues at coordinate 19 of JAYSZJ010000017.1, forward strand.
TTTATTCTTCATAGGTTTGTTGATTGCGGTTATCGGACTCCATCGCTTTTTGGGTCATTTTCAGGAGTCCTTGATGGGCAACAAACTTTACGTGGGCAACCTGCCCTATTCTTTCCGTGACGAAGACCTGCAACAAGCGTTTGCAGCCTACGGTTCCGTTTCCAGTGCCAAGGTCATGATGGAACGTGACACTGGCCGCTCCAAAGGCTTTGGCTTTGTGGAAATGGGCAGCGACGCAGAAGCGCAAGCAGCTATCGGCGGCATGAACGGCCAACAATTTGGTGGCCGTGGTTTGGTCGTCAACGAAGCACGTCCTATGGAAGCACGTCCTCCCCGCACTGGTGGCGGCGGCTTCGGTGGCGGTGGTGGCGGCGGCCGTAGCGGCGGTGGCGGCTACGGTGGTGGTGGCGGCGGCGGCGGCGGTGGTGGTGGTTACGGCGGTGGCCGTAGCAGCTACTAAGCAGCTACCTGCTGGAGAACATCTCCAATCAAAAAAGGGCCTTAGGGCCCTTTTTTGTTGCCTGCTCCGTATCTATCCAGCTTCGGTGATGCGTTTCTTACGCGGCCGACCGGACAAAACCTTGTCATACAGCCAGTTGGGCAACATGCGCAAAGCCTTGGCTACCACGCCCATCTGCCAGGGAATCACGCGGTAGCTGTCCCCAGTGCTGATGGTGTCAAACGCCTTGTCGGCGAAAACATCGGCCTGCATCAGGAACGGCATGGAATACCGGTTGTGCTGCGTGAGCGGCGTATCGATATAACCTGGGCAAATGGTCACAACCTCGACCCCGCTACCCCGCAATTCACCACGCAGGCTCTCACAATACGCAACAACAGCCGCTTTGCTGGCGCAATAGGCACCGTGACCGGGCAAGCCGCGGATAGCCGCCACGCTGCCAATGCCGACCAAGGCACCCGAGCCGCGTCGCACCATGGGGTCGATAAAAGCGTGGAAGCTTGCAGCAAGCCCCACATTGTTGATGGCAAAGGTGCGCGACAACACATCCAGATCAGCCCGCACCGCACTGTCCATGCCTATGCTGACACCGGCATTGGCAATCACCACATCGGGCACACCCTGCTGCTGCAAACACTGCTCAGTGGCCGCCACAATGCTGTCCACTACGGCCACGTCGGCGCTGTAGATCTGGTAACGCGACGGCTCCAATCGCTGTTTCTGCGCCCAGGCTTGCATTTCCTCCGTACGCCGAGCGACAAGTGCAAGCGAATACCCCGCCTGGTAATAACGCCAGGCCAAGGCCTGGCCAATGCCGCTGGATGCACCGGTGACAAAAAGCAGTGGGGACACGGTAGCCTCCTGGGGTTGGTTATTTGTCAGCGGGCGCCAGCGTGGCTTTGACGCGTCCAGTCAGCTGCAAAACCTGCTCCACATTGTCGAAGTCCATACGGTCAGCAGAAAACCGGTCCCCGCCGCGCAGGAATTCCACCGGCAGGTGGGAGCGGATACGCTCGGTGCGCATGAAGGCATGCAAAAACTCGCCCCGGTACTCCAGGCGTGGTGACGTATTTCCGGGCTGGCTGGTGTCGGCTTCCCGTACGACTACGGCGCCACCCATCAACTGCAGCTCGGACGAATCCTCATTGGTCAGACCCCGCTGGGCCGTAGCGGTCGTGACCCGGCCCTGTTCGTCAAAGGAGCGCACGCGTATGTCGTCCACTTCCAGCCACTGCGTGTCGGGATAGTGCCGGGCCTTGGCGCCCCACACTTCGGTGCGTACGCGCCCGCTGGCATCGAAGGTGCGGACCGAAAAGTTTTCCATGAAATAGTCCGGCTCATGCCGCACAACACGCTCCACCGCCGGAGCGCCGCCAGAAGGTGTGCTGCGCACCAACCAATAGGTTCCTAGCGCCAACAGTCCCATGGACAGCAGCGGGAAATAGAGCAGGGATTTATCCCACGCGTCGCGCAACACCTGCATCATCGCGTGTACGGCTCCAGCAAATCAACATAACGGCCGCTGGCCACCAGCAGAAGGTCGCAAAATTCGCGCGCCGCACCGTCGCCGCCGCGCGCAATCGTCACGTAATGGGCCATGGCCGATACCTCGCAGTGGGCGTTGGCGGGTGCACAGGCAAAGGCACTGCGGCGCATCACCGGCAGGTCCGGCCAGTCGTCACCCATGGCAGCCGCCTGGCTCCAGTCCAGCCCCAACGCGGCCAGGGTCTGCTCGGCAGCAGGCCGTTTGTCCTCGGTACCGAAGTAGGCATGTTGCACACCCAGGGCCTGCAAACGCACACGCAAGGGCTTGGAGTCGCGCCCGGTGATCACAACCGGCGTGATCCCACCCTGCTGCAGCAGCTTGATCCCGTGTCCATCCAGCGTGTTGAAGCGCTTCAGCGTTTCACCTGCCTCAGAAAACAACAAACCACCGTCCGTCAACACGCCGTCTATGTCAAAGAAGGCCACCTTGATCCCCTGCGCACGGAGCAATACGGCGGGGTCGAAGTTCAGCGCGGGCTTGTTAGCGACATCGGTCATTAGATGACCTTCGCGCGCATCAGGTCGTTGCTGTTGAGTGCGCCGCACAAACGCCCGTCGGCGTCCACGACCAGCACACTGGTGATGCGGTTGCGCTCCATCAATTCGGCGGCATCCACGGCCAAAGCCTGGTGGTCAATTGTGCTGGGCGAGCGGTGCATAACCTCCTGGGCGGTGGTGCCGCGCAAGTCTGCCCCCTGCTCGACCAGGCGACGCAGATCACCATCGGTAAAAATGCCCAGTACTTGTTCGTCCGCATCCACTACAGCGGTGGCACCCAAGCCTTTGGCACTCATTTCGCGCATCAGGGCACTGAAGCTGGCATCCGCCGGCACACGTGGTACCGCATCACCCGAACGCATCACATCGCTGACGTGGGTCAACAACTTGCGCCCCAGGGCCCCGCCGGGGTGGGACCGCGCAAAATCCTCCGCCCTGAAGCCGCGGGCATCCAGCAGGGCCACGGCCAGCGCATCACCGAGGGCCAGTTGAGCCGTGGTGCTGGCGGTGGGCGCAAGGTTCAACGGGCAGGCCTCCTTGTCGACCGCACTGTCCAGCCAGACATCGGCGTGTTGGGCCAGTGTGGAGTCCTGGCCACCGGTCATCGCAACAATGGGGGCACCCAGGCGTTTAAGCGCGGGCAATATCGCCGCTATCTCGTCAGACTCGCCCCGGTAAGAAATCACCAGCACCAGATCCACGGCGGTGATCATCCCGAGGTCTCCATGGCTGGCCTCGGCAGGGTGCACAAACATGGCCGGGGTTCCGGTAGACGCAAGTGTGGCCGCAATCTTGCGCCCTATATGGCCGCTTTTGCCCATGCCCATCACCACCACTCGGCCTTGCACGCCCAGTATCAAGTCCACCGCCTGCGCAAAACTGGGGCCTACCCGGTTCTTGAGCCCCAATATGGCAGCGGCTTCGATGTCAAAGGTCTCGTGCGCCAGCGCAATGGCGCGGTCGGCTGCGGCGGCGGTGTTGCGCTTGGCGGGGTCGGTCATGCAGGCATTTTATAGACGCGCACGGCTCTTGCTAGTATCAGGCCATGACCGGACTGGAAATTACGCTTCTCTATCTGCTGGCCGCAGTGCTGGGCGTAGTCGCCTGCCGCTACCTGCAACTCCCACCCATGCTGGGTTATCTGGCCGTGGGCGTGGCGGTGGGCCCCAATGCACTGGGCCTTTCACAAGATTCCGAGAGCGTGCGCCACGTCGGTGAATTCGGCGTGGTATTCCTAATGTTTGTGATTGGCCTGGAGTTCAACCTTCCCAAGCTGCGCGCCATGCGCCAGCACGTATTCGGCCTGGGGCTGTTGCAAGTAGCCGTCACCATCTCGGTGGCCACCATGGTCACTTTGGCGCTGTCTGCGGCCATGCCCGAAACACTGGGCATGTCCTGGCAGGCAGCGCTGGCGCTGTCCTGCGCGCTAGCCATGAGCAGCACGGCCATTGTGGTCAAGCTGATGGTGGAGCGGCTGGAGCGCGAGTCCGAACACGGCAAGCGCGTCATGGGTGTACTGCTGTTCCAGGATTTGGCCGTTGTGCCCCTGCTGGTGCTGATACCGGCGCTGGGTGCATCCGGCGAGGAGCTGGCCGGTGCCCTGGGTCTGGCCGCCATCAAGGCCACGCTGCTGATCACGGTGCTGCTGGTCGGCGGCCAGCACGTCATGCGCCACTGGCTGACACTCGTCGCGCGCCGTAAAAGCGAAGAGCTGTTTGTGCTGAACCTGCTGTTCATCACACTGGGCCTTGCCTGGTTGACCGAAATGGCAGGCTTGAGTCTGGCCCTGGGCGCTTTCATCGCTGGCATGCTGATCTCCGAGACCGAGTTCAAGCACCAGGTGGAGACCGACATCCGCCCCTTCCACGACGTGTTGTTGGGCCTGTTTTTTATCAGCATCGGCATGCTGCTGGACTGGCGCCTGGTATTGGATCGCTGGCCCCTGGTTCTAGCACTGCTGGTCGTCCCCACGCTGTTCAAGGCCGCCCTGGTTACCGGCCTGTCCAAAGTGCTGGGAGCCAGCTCGGGTGTGTCACTACGCACTGGCCTGTATCTGGCACAGGCGGGTGAATTCGGTTTTGTGCTGCTGACCCTGGCACAGGCCCATTCTTTGGTTCCACCGGCCCTGCTCAATCCCATCCTGGCCAGCATGGTACTGTCCATGTTGGCCACGCCCTTCATCATCATGTACAGCAACCGCATCGTCATGAAACTGGTGTCCAGCGAGTGGCTGTTGCAGTCGCTGCAGATGACCACGATCGCGCGCAAGTCCATCAATGCCAACCGTCACGTCATCATTTGCGGCTATGGCCGTTGTGGTCAGAATCTGGCCAAGATGCTGGAGGGTGAAGGGATTCCCTATATTGCTCTGGACCTTGACCCGGACCGGGTGCGCCAAGCGGCAGCTGCGGGTGACTCCGTGGTGTATGGCGATGCCGCGAGGCTGCAGGCCCTCATCGCAGCAGGCCTGGCGCGGGCCAGCGCGGTCGTTATCACCTACCTGGATGTGGGCGGCGCCCTGAAGACCCTCAGCCACACCCGTGCACACGCACCCCAGGTACCGGTCATTGTCCGCACACAAGACGATCTCAGCCTGGAGGTTCTGCAGGCTGCAGGGGCGACCGAAGTGGTGCCTGAAACCATAGAAGGTTCGCTAATGCTGGCCAGCCATGCGTTGGCACTGGTCGGTGTGCCCATGCGCAGGGTGATACGCATCGTGCAGGACCAGCGCGACGCCCGTTACAACCTGTTGCGGGGCTTCTTCCGGGGTGCGGACGATGACTCGGTGGACGAGCTGCACTACGAACGCCTGGCCACCTTGTCCCTCCCCACGGATGCCAAGGCAATTGGCTGCACACTGGACGCCTTTGCCCTTCACACACTAGAGGTCCGGGTCGTCAGCCTGCGCCACAGCGATGGCAAATTGGGCACTGTGGATGGCCACACCGTGCTGCAGGGTGGCGACACCCTGGTGCTGTCGGGCAAGGCCGAAGCCCTGGCCATCGCCGAGCAAAAAATCCTCAAGGTCTAGTTTCGCCGGCGGGGGCACAATGCAGCCTGCCGCGTTGTGCGGCAGCACATTCTCAACGACCATGCAAAACATCAGCATCAACCAGTACCTGAGGGACCATATCCGCACCGTGCCGGACTGGCCGGCACCTGGCGTTCAATTCCGCGACATCACACCCCTACTGCAAGAGGCCAGGGTATTCCGCGTATTGATCGATGCCTTTGTGCACCGCTACATGGACCCCAGCATGCAACCCGACGTGGTGGCTGGGCTGGACGCGCGTGGTTTCATCCTCGGTGCGGTGGTGGCCTATGAACTGAATGTGGGTTTTGTGCCCATCCGCAAAAAAGGCAAGCTACCGTTCACCACGGTAGAAGAAACCTACGAACTGGAATACGGCAGTGCCACCGTGGAGCTGCACACCGATGCGGTCAAGACCGGCGACCGGGTTCTGCTGATCGACGACCTGATCGCCACTGGCGGCACGATGATGGCTGGCAAGAAACTGCTGGAGAAACTGGGCGCCACCGTGATGGAAGGTGCGGCGATTGTTGATCTGCCCGAATTGGGCGGCTCACAGAAACTGCGTGATGCAGGCCTGCCTTTGTTCACGCTGGTCGATTTCAACGGGCACTAAGGCCATCAAGACTAGAGTTCCCCGTACTGCGTGCCGCTGAGGGGAGACGGGCGGTCGTCAAACTCGGTGTCGTCAAAAGTGGGTGGGGGGGCCGGGTTGCGGCGTCCGGACTTCACAATTTCACCGGGGGCCGACAACGGTCCTGGAGCCGCGACGGACGCCAGCGCGTTCTTGAAGGCCGCCACCTCTTCGGAGTGCAAAGGTTCATAAGCAGGTTTGGGCGGCGTCGCTGGGGCGCTGGGCGCAGCGGCCGGTGGTGTGCCTGCCACCGGTGGGCGAATGGGGACCACCGTGGGCGCACTGACCCGTGACAACCCGGTTGTCACATGCTCATTGATACGCCAGTACACGGCCGTGACCAGAATATCGTGCCGTGTCTTGGCATGCTGGGCAATCAGGCCCTCAATCTCCGACAAGCGTGTAGTCTCACCGGCGTATTGGCGGGCCAAGTCCATCATGATCAGGTACTGGCGGCCACGGGAGTCCAGCGACAGCACCTTGAATTTGTAGGTGGATGACAACACGCCGGCCCTGATCATGGCCTCGCGCACCACCGCATACAGCATTTCGCGGCGCTCCAGACGTTCGCCCTTGCGATTGGCGGCGCTGCCCGGCGGGGTGGTCGAAACGCGTCCACGGGGTTTGCCGGACGCGCTGAACGGCACGGTCGCATCCACGAGCCCCAGTCCTGAGCTCTCTATGGGCATGGACGGCCCGGCAGGCGGTTTCTTGGTAAACCAGTTGAGGAGCGACATTCTTTTTGCTTTCAGGGTGCCAAGACAGAATAAGTGTATTCCGGCTATTTGCCAATGCAAAATTTGGAGAAGATCACGCCCAACAGGTCATCTGGTGTGAACGCACCGGTAATTTCGCTCAAAGCGTTTTGTCCCAGACGCAATTCTTCGGCCATCAGATCCAGTGACTGGTCTTGGGCCCCCAGGTGTTCGGCCGCCAGCGCCAGGTGCTGGTCCACCTGGCGCAACGCGTGGATGTGCCGCTCCCGTGCAATAAAAACCCCTCCATTAGATGCCTGCCAGCCGGCAGCAGCCAGCAGCGCACGGCGCAGGCTGTCCAGGCCCAAGCCGGTCTTGGCCGACAACACGATTCCGCCCTCACGCTGCGTGAGGGGCGCAGCATCGGCCTTGTTCCAGACATCGATCACCGGCACCTTGCTTGAGAGTTTTTGGCCTATAGCCCCCGTTATTGCTGCATCACCCGCTATGTAATCAATAGCATCCATACGGGTCAGGTCATGCAGGAACAAAACCGCGTCTGCCCCTTCAATGGCCTCCCAGGCCCGTGCGATGCCAATCTTTTCCACATCGTCGTCGCTGTGGCGCAAACCCGCCGTGTCGACCACATGGATGGGCACGCCCTCTATCTGTATGGTCTGTTGCACCTTGTCCCGCGTGGTGCCGGCAATCGGAGTGACGATGGCCAGTTCGGCACCTGCCAGCGCGTTGAGCAAGGAAGACTTGCCCGCGTTGGGCTGACCGGCGATGACCACGGTAATGCCTTCGCGCAGCAGCGCACCTTGCGCGGCTTTTTGTAACACCGTGTGCAGCCCCTGTTGTAAACGCAGCAACTGCCCCTTGGCGTCGGACTTTTCGAGAAAATCCATCTCCTCCTCGGGGAAGTCCAGCGTGGCCTCTACCAGCATGCGCAGGTGGATCAGCGCGTCGCGCAGGGTGTGAATCTCGCGGGAAAAGGCACCGGACAAAGACTGTGTCGCACTGCGTGCCGCCGCTTCGGTGCTGGCGTCGATCAGGTCGGCAATGGCCTCGGCCTGTGCCAGATCGATCTTGTCGTTCAGGAAGGCACGTTCGGAGAATTCACCCGGCTGGGCAATCCGCATACCGCCCAGGTAGGGGCGCCCGGTTGCCGGATCGCTGTCCAGTGCGGCCTCCAGGCAGCGCGCCAACAACAACTGCAAGACAACAGGCCCGCCATGGGCCTGCAACTCCAGCACATCCTCGCCAGTGAAAGAGTTGGGCCCCTGAAAGAACAGCGCCAACCCCTGGTCCAGCGCCACTCCATCGCGGTCGTTAAAAGGCAGATAGGTTGCTTCCCGTGGCCGCAGCGTGCGCCCCAGCAGATGCGCCACCCACGGACCCAGGCTTTTGCCACTGACCCGCACAATGCCCACCGCGCCACGCCCGGCAGCGGTGGCAATGGCGGCTATGGGATCCTGTTGGCGCGCGAGCATGGGGGGAGTTTATGCCAGGGACACCGTGGATCCGGCTATGCCGGGCCACTGGTATCGCCCCCCTTTCAAAGGGGGGAGGCGCGCAGCGCCTCGGGGGTTACGAGAACTTCGGCAGATTGAACTGCGGCGGCACACCCATACGGGTATTGATGATCCACTGCTGGGCGATGGACAAGATGTTGTTCGTGATCCAGTACAACACCAGGCCGGCCGGGAAGAAGAAGAACATCACGCTGAAGATCAGCGGCATGAACCACATCATCTTGGCCTGCATCGGGTCCGGCGGGGTGGGATTCAGCGCCGTTTGCAACAACGTCGTCAATGTCATGACCAGCGGCAAGATGAAGTAAGGATCAGGCGAGGACAGGTCCTTGATCCACAAAATCCACGGCACGTTGCGCATTTCCACACTGGACAACAGCACCCAGTACAAGGCAATGAAAACCGGAATCTGGACCATTATGGGGAAGCAGCCGCCCATGGGGTTGACCTTTTCCTCTCGGTAGATGCGCATCATCTCCTGCTGCATCTGCTGTGGGTTGTCCTTCAGGCGCTCCCGCATCTCCATGATCTTGGGGTTGACAGCCTTCATCTTGGCCATGCTGGCATAGGCCTTGGCGTTGAGCCAGTAGAACGCAATCTTCAGCAGCACTACCAGGGCAACGATGGACCATCCCCAGTTCTGAATGAAACCATGCAACTTGTCGAGCAGCCAATACAGGGGTTTGGCCAGCACGGTCAAAATGCCATAGTCCTTGATCAACTCCAAGCCCGGGGCCAGCTTTTCCAGCATGGTTTCAACTTGCGGGCCAGCAAAGAACTTGGCATCGATCACCTTGGTCGTGTCCGGGGCAATCACCTCAGGAGCCGTGATCACGGTGGCGCGGTAGCAGCAATCAGCGACCGACGACCCAATGTCCACACCATCCACCGAAATCGTGCGCTGCATACCGTCCGGCAGTATCCAGGCGCTGGCAAAGTAATGCTGCACCATGGCC
>JAYSZJ010000018.1:0-32643 GCA_043738115.1 Rhodoferax sp.
CCCGCAGCCTGGTTGCCTGCCAAGCCCAGATGGCCAGCACACGCACCTGCGGCGCCATCCTGCTGCAGATGCTATACATGATGATGGACCCGTTCACCCGCGACACGGACCGGGTGTTCAACGCCCCCACCAACGACGCCTGGCTGAACCCCTGGTACGCCTACCTGACCGGCAAGGGGGTCAAGTACCACCATGGCACGGCCGTGACCAGCATCCAGACCAAAAATGGCCGCATCAGCGGTATCACCTATGAAAAAGACGGTGATGTGGGCCATGGCGGCACGCCGGGCGACTACTACTTGCTGGCCGTGCCGGTGGAGCGCGCCGCCAACCTGATGAGCGAAGAGGTACTGGCGCTGGACCCGTCCCTGAAGAACATCATCAAGCTGGCCCCTAATGTGGAGTGGATGAACGGCATACAGTTCTACCTGAACACCGAGGTCAATCTGAACCACGGCCATAGCATGTACACCGGCAGCAACTGGGCGCTGACCAGCATCTCGCAAATCCAGTTCTGGCCCGACTACGACCTGAGCCGCCGCGGCAATGGCAAAGTGGTGTCCATCCTGTCGGTGGACATTTCGGACTGGAAGGCCAATGGCAACTTCAACGGCAAGGCCGCCCGGGACTGCACCAAGCAAGAGATCCAGAAGGAAGTGTGGGAGCAGCTCAAGCAGGAACTCAATTTTGGCGGCGCCGACATCCTGCGCGACGAGATGATTGAAGACTACTACCTAGATGAGGACATAGAGCCACTGAGAGAGGGCATGAGCAAAGCGGTTACCGACCGGCTCAGTCCGGCCAAACAGGAAGCACTGGCCAAGGTCATCGAGCTGGAGCCTTTGCTGGTCAACCAGTGCAACACCTGGAGCATCCGCCCCAACGCCCATACCACCATAGACAACCTGTTTCTGGCCAGCGACTACGTCAAAACCAATACCGATCTGGCAACCATGGAGGGTGCCAATGAAGCGGCCCGGCGCGCCGTCAACAGCATTCTTCTGGCGGCGGATTCCGACGAGGACTACTGCGACATCTGGGAGATGCACACACCACTACTGCTTAAACCCCTGCAAGCGCTGGACCGCATGAACTTTGAGAAAGGTCTGCCGTGGACGCAGGTGCTGTGATCAGCCCAGCGGGATCGTCACGGTAAAGCAGGTACCCACGCCGGGCTGGCTGGTCACAGCAATATGGCCACCGTGGCTCTCCACCGCCCGTTTCACAATTGCCAGCCCCAGGCCGGTGCCCGGGATGTTGCCAACATTGCTGGCACGGTGAAAATCGCCGAACAGGCGTGGCAGGTCACCCGCGGGAATGCCAATGCCCTGGTCTCGCACCTCAAACCGCAGCCCCTGCCCGTCGCGGCGCACAATAAAAAACGCCTCCTTGGCCTCGGGTGAATATTTCACGGCGTTGGACAACAGATTGCCCAGGATGTGGCGAAGCAGTTTTTCGTCCGCCAGAATGTCCCCGGTTTCCAACTCAACATCCAGCGTCACACATGCCGTTTGCGCTTTGCCAGGGGCGCTGTGGTTGGCGTTGACCTCGTCGCGCAGTTGGTGGCACAGGCTCAGCACATTGAATGGTTTGGGGTTGAAGGACAGCAAGTGGGCATCGGCCCGGCCTATGGTGAGCACCTGGTCCAGCATCAGTACCATGCGTTTCACCGAGGTCTCTATGCTGTCCAGCAGACTATTGCGTTCCTCAATGGGAAGGCGGTCGCAGTAGTTGCGCAACAGGCTCTGCGAGACCAGTATGGATGTCAGCGGCGTGCGGAACTCGTGGGAGGTCATCGCCACAAAAGTAGACTTCAGCTCAGTCAGCTCAACCTGCTGCGCCAAAGCGGTGTCAAAGCGCTGTATATCTTCGCGGTTGCGCTGCTCCAGCGCATCGCGCGCCTGCTTGAACAACAGATGGGCCTTCACCCGTGCCAACACGATAGATGGGCTGATCGGTTTGGTAATGTAGTCCGCAGCACCCAGCGCAAAACCCATTTGCTCGTCCTGGGTCTCCGTTTTTCCAGTCAGAAATATGACTGGGATATCCGCAGTGGAAGGGTCTGCCTTGAGCCTGCGGCACACTTCATAACCGTCCAGATCCGGCATCATGATGTCCAGCAACACCAGATCCGGGGCCTGGTTTTTGGCGATCTTGAGTGCACGCTCCCCACTGGGCGCCAACTTGACGGTGTAGTCGGTTTCCAGCAAGTCACGCATCAACGCCAGATTGAGCGGCGTGTCATCCACCACCAAAATGGTGGGGCGATAAGACGGATCTTGCGCGGCGTGCATTGCAATCATTCAGCTTGGATCGACGGCCATGGCTTGCTGGAGTATCTCCAAACCACGCTCGCTGTCAAAGCGATTCACTGCGGCCTGCAAATCAGAGAAGTGCTGAGGATAAGCCATGCGCAGCATGTTCGCATGTTCTGCCAGAACGCGCTCTGCATTTCCATCATCATTGTTTAACAAAACCCCTAACTGCTCGCAAACTGCCGCCAGCTTGCGGGGATCCGGGGGCTGGCCGCCGGTGTCCTGTGCAACCCGGCTGTCAGGCGCCAAGACCATGCGGATGGCGGTAACTTGTGCATTCAGGGTCTCCTCCAGCTGCAACAGCATCGGCTCCAATGCGATGGCGTCGAGGCGCTCGCCCAACACCTGCTCCAACGCTGCCGCGTCCCGCACCAAATCGCTCGCAGCGATATTACCCGCGAGGCCCTTGAGCGTGTGCGCGAGCCGGATCGCAGTCTTGCCATCTTGCGCGGCCACGGCTTTGCGGATGTGGACCACGGTGTCGGCCTGCGCATCGGCAAAGCCGCGCAACATGGCGGCGTAGCGCTGGGTCTTGCCCCGCACCCGCCGCAACCCGGCGACCCGGTCCAGACCGGCAATAGGGGGCGGCAGGGTGTCAGCGGCGGCGGTTTCGTCCGCCAGATTTTTGGTATCCGATGCAGCAAGGCTGCTGTCCTTATTGCTCAAGGGGCGTATCCACCGCAGTAACGCCTGGAACAACGCATCGGGTTCTATGGGCTTGGCCACAAAGTCCACCATGCCCGCACCCAGGCACCTTTCGCGGTCCGAAGCCATGGCGTTGGCCGTCATCGCAACGATGGGTGTGGCCGTGCCCTGCTGCAGTGAGCGGATCTCCCGCGTGGCGTCCAGCCCGTCCAGAACCGGCATTTGCAAATCCATCAGTATCAGGTGGTAGGGTTGGTTGGCAGCGGATGCCTGTGCAGCCATGTCACAGGCCATACGGCCGTTCTCCGCAATATCCACCACCAGGCCTGCGTCACGCAACAACTCCCCGGCCACCTGCTGGTTCAGGGCATTGTCTTCAGCCAGCAAAATCCGGGCGCCATGAATGGCACGCAGTGCTGCAGGAATGGCGGCTGGAGCTACCTCCCGCTGGATCGTCACCCCCAAAGCCGGCGTTACGCCGAGCAATTGGACCAGCGTGTCAAATAGGCGGGAAGGTATGACAGGTTTGTCAAGCACCGCGGCAATACCGGCGTCCGGCGCCCCGGCCAGCGCCGCCGTCAAATCGCCGCGGCCATGGGCCGACAGCATGGCCAATTGAGGGGGGCGGTGCAGTGCCAGTGTGTGCAGGCGCTGGGCGGTTTGTATGCCATCCATTCCCGGCATCTGCCAGTCCAGCACCACAATGTCGTAGGGTTGACCCGCGTCATCGGCCGCCTGGATCATGCGCAAGGCCTGTTCACCACTTTGGGCCACTTCCACAGTAAAGCGCATGGCGGTCAGCGTTTCATCCAACACTTGGCGGGCGCTGTCCATATCGTCCACCACCAACACGCGCCTGGCCTGCGGGTCGCTGTGCAAGAGCAGTTCACGCCCTGCACTGTGGCCCAGGCCCAATTTGACCGTGAACCAGAAGGTGGAACCAAGGCCCGGCACACTGTCCACGCCAACCTCTCCGCCCATCTGCGTGGCCAGAATTCTGGTGATGGCCAAACCCAGGCCGGTGCCACCATATTTTCGCGTGGTGGAGGTATCGGCCTGCTGGAAGTTCTGGAACAGCTTGTCCGCCTGCTCCCGGGTCAAGCCTATGCCGCTGTCGCGCACGGCAAAGCGCAGCACGACCGTATCCGCGCCCCATTCCTGCACACGCACAATGATGTCTATCCCACCGTGGTCTGTGAATTTGATCGCATTGTTGGCATAGTTGAGAACCATCTGGCTCAAACGCAGGGCATCGCCCGTAAGTATGTCGGGCACATCGTGCGGGATGTCAAATAACAACTCCAGGCCCTTGTCTGCGGCCTTGTCGTCAATCAGGTTCGCCACCTTGACCAACACCTGCTCCAGGCTGAACTCACCGATCTCCAGATCCAGCTTGCCCGCTTCAACTTTGGAGAGATCCAGAATATCGTTGATGATGCCCAGCAGGTGCTGCCCCGACTGCTGCACCTTTTGCAAGTAGTCGCGCTGGCGCGGCGCCAGCTCGGTCTTCAATGCCAGGTGGCTCATGCCAATGATGGCATTCATGGGAGTACGGATTTCGTGGCTCATATTGGCCAGGAAGGCCGATTTGGAAGCCGTGGCTTCTTCGGCTTTTTGGCGCGCCAGCGCGGTAGCGTGCAGGGCTGCCTGGAGTTCCGCATTTCTGGCTTCGGATTCCACCAAGGCCTTGTTCTTAGCAGCGTCAAATATCTTGGTATGGACCAGCAGTGTCAGCACCAGGCCAAGCAGGCTGGTCGCGAAGAATAAGTCCGCGTGCTGTGCTTCGTACAAAAAAGGCAGCTCCATGTGGAGCCAGGCTGCTACGCCAAAACCCAGCACCAACGCCGCGTTGATAACGAGCCAGATGATGGCATTGCGGTTGAAACCCAGTAGCAGTACCGCGGTCACCGGCCCGGTGGCAAACCAGGATATGACTGGTGAAAACAGCCCCCCTGAAAAATACGTGCAACCCAATATGCCGACAAAACAGTTGGCAAACAGGTAGATGTTTGCGGCGACGGTGTAGTTGCCCGTTTGGTGGATGAACACCAGATTGGCCAGCAACACTACATCCAGCAAAGCCATAACGTAAATGCCGGGTTGGAAGCTAATGGCCCAGCTGACGGCGATATAGCAGATCGCAAAACCCACCACCGCCCAGTTGAATCGGATCAACAACAGGATTTTTTCATCGGCAGGCCTGCCACCGGCCCGTCCAAGGAATTCGCCCAACTGACCACGACGGCTCGCCAAGCGCTGCTTGCTTTGCATCTCGACTGCGTCTTCCATGGCATTCCTGTAGTAAACCCTGCACGTGTGCCGGATTCAGTCTACTGCAAGCCAGCGCTATCGACCTGAAAGTTCTTCCAACTGGCGTTTGGCGGTTTCTGCGTCCTTGCCGTATTCGGTCAAATACCGTTGGCGCTCTTCGCTGCTCCACTCGGCTGGTGAAAACCGGCTTTTGGGATAGACCGCGCTCACATGGACTACGCCCGCTTGGCGGGCCATGGTGCTGCGGTCCGGGAACTTGTCGGGTATCAGCAAAAAGCCGTCCACATCGCGTAAGCGCAACGGAAAGGCGGGGCTTTTGTCCAGCACCAAGGCACCAAACACCTGCAGCTTGAACTCACGGGTGCCGGCAGCCACCTCGTCATTGAACTGCAACAACGCGAAAGGTACACCGTTGGCATCGTCCACCCGTGCGCTCACCACGTAACGGCCGGCCTGGCGCACTTGGGCCTTCAGGTAGAAGTTCAGCGACCCGGCCTCCAGCGCCTCGCGCACACCCGCCCAAGTGGCAGGCACATCTGGCATATAGACCACATCAAAGTGCGCCACGCCCTGCTGCCCATCAGCAACCAGCTCGACCAGCAGACGAATGGTGCCAGCGGTATGCTGAAACCCCTGGCTTGCCGGAGTCAACCGTCCTGAGTAGGTGCCATCTCCTGGCGCATCGTCCGCGCCAGTCCCATCGTCCGAGAAACCCACACTGGCTTGCACCAGCTTGATGGGTGTACGCGAGTCCGGAATGGACTGGGCCTGTGCGTTGCGTATGACCAAGGGCAGAGGGCGGTCGTTTTCATCGCGCACGGCGACCGTGTACTTCACACTTTCTGCGCCACTGAGAAACACCCGCTCCTGGCTGGTGCGCAGGCGCATGCCCTTGACTTCATCACCATTGGTGTTGCGCAGTTCCAGCTCTTCAGCAATCGGGGCAAACGGGCGAACTTGGTCAGGATGCTCTGCAATCGGTCGGGAATCGTAGGGGTAACGCGTGGCGTCGCGGTAGCTGGCATAAATTTGCTCGGCCCGCTCATATCTGCCACGCCACGACGCCAGTTGCTCCTGGCGCGACTGCAAACCCGTTGCACTGTACGGAGCGCCTACAGCGGCTGGCTGCAAGGCCGCTCCAGCGAGTGCGGCCGATGCTGACAGCTGCGGGGTGCTGCCAGATGCACCCTTGGTGACCGCCGCGTCGCTGTCTGCTCCGAAGCCATACCACCCGAGCACCGCGAACGCGACCGTCGCTGCGCCCATCCAAACTGCTTTAGCGCGACGGTTCACAACTCAACCCGGCAAAGTCTGGCGAACGCGCTGCCGTTCATCAATTGGCATTGGCCGCCATGTCGGCACGCACCTTGGACACCACACCGCCCCATGCGCCATTGGTGTAGTGGTTGTAGGCCTCACCATCATCACGGAAGGCCACGGTGTGAAAACTCCACTTGGCCGCGCCACCTTCATTGGAGCCAGTGCCCATGGTCAGGTCGTTACACCACCAGTCCGACGGATTGCAAAACCCGGCGCCACCGCTGCCCGACACACCACCCGACGAATGGTAGGCCACAGCCTCATCGTCCTGCCCAGGCAACACGCCAGAGTACAAGGTGCCCTTGGCGCCAGCATACATATAGAACCACTTGGAACGGGTCTGGTTGTGGTCATAGAGAGCGCGCGCCGTTGCGGTCTTGAGATCGGATGACAATGGGTCCGACACGGCCCAGCTACCAACATTGGCCAGCTCACTGCCACCGCCAGCCCCGGCCGCCACGTCCACCCATTTGATGTTCCAACCGGTTTGGGTCGTGCCGTCGCTATTGCCACACACGCCCGAGGCATTGGGCGTAGCGTTCTTCTTGCTGCGTGCCGTTCCACCATACAGGGACAGGGCGTAGCCGATCTGCAAGTTGCCCGCGCTGTGGGCGGCGATGTAACACCAGTTGGGGCCGGTGCAGTAACAATCCAGGGCATCACGCACGCGGTAGTTCTGGTCGGACACGCGGCTAAAACCGTCCCAGTTGACTGACTTCTTGTTCACACCCGCAGCAGTGCTGGCCGGGCCCCAGTAGGTGAAATCCGCATGATTGCCCGCCTGGGCGTTCGGGTTGTTGCGTCCATTGATCCACAACGAGTAGTTGGTGGCGTACACCCCACCCGCAAGAAACAGCAGAAAAACGAGCAAAGACTTGGTGGCCAGTGCAGAACGTTGACGGAGGAAAGTCAGGCAAACAGAACGCATGGATAACTCCTTGAATCTGGATTCAACTTATGGGGTGCGCAAGTGTCTCCAATGCGTCTAACTGAGACAACTGGGGATTACCCGCGCAGTCCATACCCCCCGTCCAGGCTCTTGTATGTACGCCAGTTAACCGTGGCAGCACTGACAAAGATTTACATTTCAATTGGGATCCCGGTCGTCTCGAGCCCTGATCACACGTTGGATAGTCATGACCACTGGAGAACAGAAATTGAAAAAAATCTTAGCCCTCGCGTTCGCCGCCTGCACCATAACCTCCACCTTTGCACAGACCAACGTTGGGGTGTCCATCGGCATCAACCAACCCGGGGTGTATGGCCGCATCGACATAGGCGCCTTTCCGCAACCGCGTGTCGTCTATCCACAACCGGTGGTGATCGTGCAAACACCGGTTGCTATCCAACGCCAGCCGGTTTATCTTTATGTGCCGCCAGGGCACCAGAAGAACTGGGGTAAACATTGCGGGCGTTACAACGCCTGCGGCCAACCGGTCTATTTTGTGCAGGAAGACTGGGTGCGGGAACGTTATGAAGAGCGCCATCACCATGATGACCATGGCAAGGGCCACAAAGGCAAGAAAGACAAAAAGGACAAGCACGGTCACCGTGACTAGTCTGGTGGGACGTTCAGGAGACTCTGAACGTCTCCAGGTGGATGCTGGTTTCGGTATTGCTGATGCCCTTGAGCAGACGGATACGTTCCAGCACCTTCGCTAATTCCTGTAGCGTTTCAGCACGCAGCTCAGCCAACAAATCCCAACGCCCATTGGTATCGTGCAGGGTCGCCACGCCAGGCTCCCCTAGCAAACTGGCAATCACTGCGCGCGTCTGGTTGCCGTCCACCGCAATACTCATCCAGGCCTTGATGGTGTTGTGCTGGACATCCGGGCGCAAGCGCACCGTGTAACCCACGATAACGCCCTCGTCTTCCAGCCGACGGATGCGGTTGGTGACTGTGCCACGTGACACCTTCAACTTGGTGGCCAGGGCGGCCACGGTAAGCCGTGCATCCTGCCGTAGCAAGGCTAACAATTTTTGATCTGTTTCGTCCATAGTGGCAATTTAACATGCCAATATGGCAATAAATTAACTATTCTTATGCATTACTGCCGATTGTTATTGTCTGGCGGCAAATCCATACTTCTACTCATCCATTGCAATACTTTGCAGACCCTGAGGAGAGAGACCATGACAACACCAATCAGCATCCACAAAAACACGAGCCAACACACCTTATTCCTGAGCCCGCAAGACGTTGCCGGCATCGTCAGCCGCTCCGGCCTGGCCGCCACACTGCAAGGCATGGCCACCTATATTCGTCAGGACTTTCTGCGCTGGAAGAGTTTTGACAAATCGGCCCGTCTGGCAGCCCACTCCCCCGACGGAGTGATTGAGTTGATGCCCATTGCCGACACCGACACCTACACCTTCAAATACGTCAACGGCCACCCCAAAAACACGGCCATGGGCCTGTCCACCGTGATGGCCTTTGGTGTGCTGGCAGATGTGGCTACAGGCTTCCCGTTGTTGATCAGTGAGTTGACGCTGACCACCGCCATGCGCACAGCGGCCACCTCCGCCGTGGCCGCCCGTGCGCTGGCCCGGCCCAACAGCCGCGTAATGGCATTGATTGGAAATGGCGCGCAAAGTGAGTTCCAAGCCCTGGCCTTCCACCACCTGGTAGGCATCGAAGAGATCCGCCTGTTTGACGTGGACGCAGGCGCCACCGCCAAGCTGCTGCGCAACCTGCAAAACAACCCCGACGCTGCCGGCTTGCGCCTAGTGGTGTGCGCCAGCACGGCAGAGGCCGTACGCGGCGCCGACATCGTGACCACCGTCACTGCCGACAAGACCAATGCCACCATCATCACACCCGACATGCTGACCCCCGGCATGCACATCAACGGCGTGGGCGGCGACTGTCCCGGCAAAACCGAGATCCACGCCGACGTGCTGCGCGGAGCCAAGGTGTTTGTGGAGTACGAGCCGCAAACCCGCGTGGAAGGTGACCTGCAACAAATGGAAGCCGGCTTTGGTGTGACCGAACTCTGGCAGGTGCTGGCCGGCTTTGAGAAAGGCCGTGACAACGCCGAACAGATCACCTTCTTCGACTCGGTTGGTTTTGCGATGGAAGACTTCTCGGCCCTGCGTTATGTGCACGACCTCGCGCAGTCGCTGCACATCGGGGCCACAATTCCGTTGATTCCTGCGCTGGCCGACCCCAAGGACCTCTACCAACTGATACGCCCAATTGCAAGCAATGCCAAGCAGCAAGCAAGTGGTGGTGCGGCCAACCCAGCCCATGCGGTATTGGAAGCCGTGGCGTGAGTAAGGCGCAGCGCTTCTCCGTGCAGGCGCCCGCGGCAGTGGTGATGGTGCGACCCCATGCGTTTCGCTCCAACCCAGATACGCTGCAGGACAACGCTTTTCAGACCCCCGGCACTGCAGACTCACACACAGATACGGCTGATCGCGCCTATGCTGAGGTCAGCACCATGGCGCGCACCCTGCAGGACGCGGGCGTAATCGTGCACGTGTTTGAGGACACAGGCCAGCACACACCCGACGCGGTGTTTCCCAACAACTGGTTCTCCACCCATGCTGGAGGCCACATCGCCGTTTACCCCATGGCAATGCCCAGCCGGCAACGGGAGCGGCGCATGGATGTGATCGACCTGCTCAAGCAGGACTACCGGGTGCAGGACGTCATCGACTTCTCGGGCTTGGAGCAGGACCAGGTCTACCTGGAAGGCACGGGCGCCATGGTGCTGGACCATATGGACCGCGTGGCCTATGTGGCCCGTTCCAACCGGGCCAATCCCTTGGCGCTGGAGCGGTTTTGTACCCACTTCAACTTTGAGCCCCTGCTCTTTGACGCCGCTGACGCCAAGGGCCGCGCGGTCTACCACACGAATGTGCTGATGTGTATAGGCACAGGCTTCGCAATGGCGGGTTTTGACATGATCACCGATCCGCAGCGACGCAAGGAGGTACGCGAACGCCTACAAGAAAGTGGCCGTGCCCTGATCAGCCTGGACGAAACGCAAGTCGCAGAATTTGCCGGAAATGCGTTGGAGTTGCAGGGCACACACGGACCCTTGCTGGCGATATCGTCGCGGGCCGTGCGGGCATTACAAGCCGATCAAATCAGGGCTTTGGAAAACCACGTCCAGCTGTTGCCGCTGGACGTTCCCACCATCGAACTGGCGGGGGGCTCGGTGCGCTGCATGCTAGCCGGCATACACCTACGCAGCCGGCCGTAGCAATTACTTGTACTTGGCGTCGATGTCCCAGACGGCGGTCTGGATCAGGCGCTGGATCATGGTGTCCAGGCCCACACCGCCCTTTGCGCTCTCGGAGATACCCATAACACTGGTACGTGTGGCGCCCACTTCCATCTTGAGCTCCTTGTAGCCTTGGGCTACTTGCTCAGTGGTGTTGGCATTCATAATCTTGTAACGCATGCCGATCAACCACACACCGGTGGAGTCACCGGTCTTGACGGAACCCACTACATGGCCGGTCGCGGCACCTGCGCGGGTACCCGACAAGGACCCAATCAGACCGCCAATGGCCTGGCCATCAAACCCCTTTGAGTTCTGAGCAATCTGCTCCGCCTTCAGGATATCGAACTTGACAATCCACTTGGTAGTCTTGAGCTTGCCAATTTGCATGGTCTTACGTGCCTGGGCCACGTTGCCCAGGTTGTAGGCCAGTGTGATTTCGTTCAGCAGATGACCCAGATTAGCGCGCTCCAGCACCGTGAAATTGGCCTGGGACAGCTCCAGCTCGCCAAAATCAGCAATATTGTTGGGGGAGAATTTTTGGGTGAACGTCGCATTGGCGCTCTTGATGTCGCCCGGGATAACGATTAGCGCGGGACCCTTCTTGTTGGCATTTTTGTAGGCCACTTCCTTGTACGCTGCCGCGTCGGCCGCCGCATTGGCCTTGTTGGATGTCGAAGTGCCAGCGTTCGGCGAGGGGTTGCCGAATGTCGGACCTGATGCTTGAGCGGGAGCGGGCGCAGCCTGTGGTGCATCGGCCGCCTTGGGAGCCGTCTCCATGCAACCTGTCGTGAATATGACCAGCGCGGCCATCAGCAATGAAGTGGTCAACAGTCGTGTGTGCATGTTTCTGTACCTCTTGAAAAACTCCGCCACTTGGCGGGTCGCAAGAGTCTACGACTTTTTGACTCCATAGCCTCGTTTTCAATGGGGTCGCATAGATAAACCTCCGCTATGACATCAACGGCTAGGTGAATGGCGTAGGCGGATATGCGGTGACCAAAGGCAATCGCATGCTTGGGTCAGCGGTGCGCACCCCGCTATTTTGCTACTAATATTGTAGCGCTACTAGTATATTTCACGGGGGCTACATGGAATTTCAGCCAAAACCAATCGGCTGACGGATAGTCCTGTGGACACCGCCCCATTCCTCTACCGCGCAGGTACCGTAATCACACTTTCGCGCACCAGCCCACCTCCGGACACACTGCCATCCACGCGCGAAGGATTAAAGATACGTGCCTCACAGGCTGTGCGTTCATCACCCTGGAACTCCACACAACGCTGTGCCGCATTGCGGCTGTATTGGCTGGGTGCCGCGTCTGACAGTCCGCCACGCTTAGCCTCGTTTAGGGCGTTGCGTGCCTCGGTGCGGCAGGTCCTGACATCCTGGGCAGACTGCCCGCTGTTGCAAACCGCCATCTCCTGGCGGAAACGTTCTTGCGCGTCTACGGTTTCCCGCGCAGGGCCCGCGGCCAATGCTGCGCCCGCGGCGAACAACAATACAAGCGCCGCAAGGGTGTGACGGCGAAGAGTGTGTGGATTACGGTGCATGGTCAAGCCTTTCTTGTTGGAGACCCTAGGCTAGGCCCACAACGCGGCTGTGTATGTACGCCTGCGAACAGAACCCACGCAGGGGTAGTGAAGACAATGGCAGCATGAGGTGGAAACGTATATTTTTGTGGCTGGCAGCGCTGCTGATTGCGCCAGTCGTGCTGGGGGCATTGTTGATTGCCATCTTTGGATGGAACTGGCTGAGAGCCCCTATTGAAAACCTGACTGAACAGAAGACCGGTCGTGTACTCGCTATCCAAGGCGATCTCTCCTTGGCGCTCGCCTGGCCTGCGCCCACCCTGCGGGCCAACGGGGTCACATTTGCAAACCCCTCCTGGGCCCGTGAAAAGCAGATGCTTGCCGCTGACGCGGTTGAGATCAGTGTCAATCTCCCACAATTGCTAATTCGTAACATCGTGCTGCCCACGGTCCATCTGGTTCAACCTACCGTATTCCTGGAACAAGACGCAAAAGGTCGGAGGAACTGGCTGCTGGACCTGGAGCAGCAGGACGAAAGCGCGCGGGTACACATCGGCCAGCTAACGCTGGACCAAGGCACGCTGGGGTATCAGGACCGCCTCAACAAGACTGACATTCGTGCACGGCTCTCTACGACCGTCACTCCACCCGACAGCACTTCAGCCGCTCCGGCGCCGGGCGTGCAGTTCAGCGCCACAGGGCAGTTTAAAGGGCTGCCGGTCAAAGCGTCGGGTCACGGAGGGCCGGTGCTGGCCCTGCGCGACGAAGGAAAGCCCTATCCGCTGAACGTGGATGCCGCATTGGGACGCACCCACATCAAGGCGTCGGGTGCAGTCACCGGGCTGGTCAAGCTGTCCGCGGTAGACATGCAGGTAGCCATCAAGGGTGATAGCCTGGAGCAGCTCTACCCCCTGCTGGGTATTCCGGCGCCAGCCACGCCGGCCTATGCCGTGCGTGGACGGTTGGCACACACTGGCAACACCTGGCGCTACGAATCCTTCTCGGGACGCATAGGCAATAGCGATCTGGCCGGGTCGGCCGAGGTCGCAACTGGCGGCAAGCGCCCCCAACTAACTGCCCAACTCACTTCCAAGGTGCTGGACTTGGAGGACCTGGCGCCCGTTATCGGCAAACGCACAATCAATGCGACGGCAACCCCAACCGCCACAGCAGCAACACCCGCCCCAAAGGGTGTATTGCCGGACATGCCTTTTAATACAGACCGGTGGACCAGTATGGACGCGGACGTCAGCCTGAAGGCCGGTCAGATCCGCCGTGCCAAAGCACTGCCGTTGGACGATCTGACGGTACACCTGAAGTTGCAGGACGCCGTGTTGACGCTGACACCACTAGACTTTGGCATGGCAGGCGGCCATCTGAGCACGACGGTAACGCTGGATGGCCGCTCCAAACCCATCAAGGCCAAAGTACAGGCTCATGTGCGCAAACTCCTGTTGTCTAGGATGTTCCCCACACTGGCGTTGAACCAGGCCAGCCTCGGAGAGATCAACGGCGCATTTTCCCTCACGGGCAGCGGCAACTCCATCGGCGGCATGCTGGCTGCAGGCAACGGCCAGATTGCACTGGGCATTGCCAACGGTGAAGTCAGCCAGTTAATGATGGAGAAAGCAGGCCTGCATCTCTTTGAGATATTGCAACTGAGTATTGCAGGTGACCGGCGCATCAAGCTGAACTGTGCGTTGGCCGACTTCGAGGTCAAGAACGGCGTCATGGACGTGGACTCTTTGGTGTTTGACACCGACGTCACCACGCTTTTTGGCAGTGGCCGTATTGACTTGGGGCGTGAAACGCTGGATCTGACACTGAACCAGAAGACCAAACGGACCAGCCCACTGGCGCTGCGCAGCCCCATTCACGTGCGTGGCACATTCGCTAAACCGACGGTGGGGGTGGACAAAGGCCGTGTCGCCGCGCGGGCGGCCGGCGCCGTGGCCTTGGGCCTGCTCAACCCATTCCTCGCTCTGATCCCGCTGGTCGACCCGGGTCCGGGTCAGGACAGCAATTGCGCCCAGCTCATGCGCGAGGCCAAGGTACCTCAGCGCTAAGTTGTAGCGCGCTACCAACGCAGCGCAGGGGTGTCACCGGGATGGCGCGTTATTTGCATGGGTCATGCGACAATTTCCTGACCATCCATTCAACAAAGAGATTCCCATGCAAAAAATTGCCCGCTCAGGCTCCAAACGTTTTTCGCCCACGCCGCTCATGGTCGGCATGGCACTGTTGTGGCCCATGGCTTTTGCCGTGGCCCAGACAGTAGCACCTGCTGAAACCACCGCCGCACCACAAGTGGGCGTGTTGCAAGCCGTGACAGTGACAGCCGAACGCCGCGCAGAGAACGTCAAAGACGTTCCCAGCTCCATCTCCACCATCTCCGGTGAAAAGTTCGACGTGCTGAACACCGGCGGCATGGACATCCGCATGTTGTCAGGCCGGGTGCCCAGCTTGAACATCGAGTCCTCGTTTGGCCGTGCCTTCCCCCGCTTTTATATTCGCGGCTACGGCAATACCGACTTCCGCTCCAACGCATCGCAGCCCGTGTCGCTGATCTATGACGACATCGTGCAGGAAAACCCCATCTTGAAGGGCTTCCCCGTGTTTGACGTGGACCGCATTGAAGTGTTGGCCGGCCCGCAGGGCACACTGTTCGGCCGCAACACACCAGCGGGCGTGGTCAAGATTGATTCGGTAAAACCCTCCAAGTCCACCGACGGCTACTTCAACGCTTCGTACGGCACTTATGGCACAGCCGCGCTGGAAACAGCCTTCAACCTGCCACTGTCCGGCGAGTGGAATGCGCGTATCTCCGCGCAACTGCAGCACCGTGACAACTGGGTCAAGAACGACAAGAGCCCTACCAAGGATCTGGAAGGTTATGACGACCGCGCCGTGCGTGTGCAGGCCGCCTATGACGGTGGCGGCACGTTCAGCGCCCTGTTCAACGTGCACGGCCGTGACCTGAATGGCAGCGCCCGTTTGTTCCGCGCCAACATCATCAAAAAGGGCAGCAATGAGCTGGTAGATGGCTTTGACCCAGCCAAGATCCAGACCGACGGCATCAACAAACAGAACCTCAGCAACACCGGCGCCAGCGCCAAACTGAAATGGTCGTTTGCGGATGTCAATGTCTACTCCATCACTGGTTACGAAACCGTCAACGCCTACAGCCGTGGTGACATCGACGGTGGCTACGGCGCGGCCTTCCTGCCCACAGGCGGCGGCCCCGGCTTCATTCCCTTCCCGTCCGAAAGCGCTGCCGGCGTGCGTGACCACCAGCAGGTGACCCAAGAAGTGCGCCTGGAGTCCAAAGGCAAGGGCCCGCTGACCTGGCAAGGCGGCGTGTACCTGTTCCAGGAGAAGCTGGGCTTTGACAGCTATACCTACAACTCCTTGGCCAACAATGTGCAATCGGGTGCCACGCTGCGCTCCGACCAGACCAACGACACCTACGCCGTGTTTGGCGGGCTGACCTTCGCTGTCAGCGACAGCCTGAAACTGCGTGGCGGCCTGCGCTACACGCAGGATAAGAAAACCCTGAGCACCCAACCCCTGCCAGCCGGTGACCCGAATCCCACCAATGTGGCCAACGGGCTGGGATCCAGCAGCGACAACAGCCAAGTCAGCTGGGACATGGGCGCCACCTACAAGCTGAACAGGGAAACCAACCTGTTCGGACGCGTTGCCACCGGTTTCCGCGGCGCCAGTATCCAGCCCGCTGGCCCCTTTGGCCCCCTGAACCAGGCCAACCCGGAGACCACCACCTCGTTTGAAGTGGGTGTCAAGAGCGACCTGTTTGACAAGCGCGCCCGCGCCTCCGTCAGCCTGTTCCACTACGACGTGAAGGACCAGCAACTGACGGCGGTGGGCGGCAGCAACAATGCGGTGCGCCTGCTCAACGCAAAGAATTCCATGGGTGAAGGTGTGGAGGTGAATTTTGACGCCTACCTCACGCCCAACTTCCTGGTGACCATGAGCGGCAGTTACAACCACACCGCGATCCAGGACTCTTCACTGGCGGTGGGAACCTGTGGTGGCTGCACCGTGTTGAACCCCAAGAACGCTGCCGGTCAGGCCCTGATCGACGGCAACCCGCTGCCCAATGCGCCCAAGTGGATTGCCAACGTGACCGCACGCTACGGCATCCCTGCGGCAAACGGTGGCGAGTTTTTCATCTACACAGACTGGGCCTACCGCAGCGAAACAAGCTTGTTCCTGTACAAGTCCGCAGAGTTCACTGCCCCTCCCCTGTTGGAGGGCGGCCTGCGCCTGGGCTACAACTGGGGCAATGGCAAGTATGAAGCCGCAATCTTCGGCCGCAACATCACCAACCAAGTGCGTGTGACCGGTGGCATTGACTTCAACAATCTGACAGGCTTTATCAACGACCCACGCACCTACGGCGTGCAGTTCAAGATGACCCTGTAATCCGTTTCTAGCGACCTACGCTGGGCATTGCGGTGGCGCCGTGCCCCAGCCGGGTTGCCAGTGCGCGGGCATCACCCTCGCTGGACAAGTTGGCGAGCTGCACCAGATAGATGCGCTTGCCAGCTTTTTTTTCGGCCTGAAATTGGGCCGCGTAACCCTGGTTGCGCAGGTCCTCGTGGAGAGCCATGGCGCCGGCAAACGAGGTGTCGGCATCGAAGCGCACCTTCCAACGCCCGCCTACTGTGGCACCGCCCGCATTCTGCGCAATGTCGGTCTCGGCCGCCCACTGGGCCAGTTGGGCGTCCGGCACCCGGCCTATCGGCAGGGTGGGTTCGCCTTTGGGAGCAATGTAGAACTGCAGCGGCTGGTCCAATATGACGGGTGCGGTGTTCTGGCCAGCCACCGGGTCCCGCGTGACCTCGATTTTTCCTTCCAGCAAACACACGATCTCCTTGGCTCCGCCTTGTTTGCCCCACAGATCCGTACCGCGAATACCGGCGGTCACGGTTGCCAGGCGAATGTCCACCTCGCGGCGGCTGCGCGCCTTGGAAAGTACATCCGTCGTGAACCGGAATGCACCGGTCACCACACTGATCGCAGATTTCAGGAACACACCGCCGTCCTGCCCCTCGCGCCTGGCTACCAAGGCATCAAAACCCAGTTGCGCGCTTTCGCCTAATTTGACCTTGCTACCCTCGGGCAGGGTCAGCAGAATGCGCGCGTTGACCCCCGTTTCGATCCGATCACGCTCTTGCAAAACCATGCCGGGAAAGATGGGCTGGCGCTGGCCCGACCGCTCCAGCCAGGCTGGCATGACAACACCGTCCACCACCGCCGCGGGTGGAGTTGACGCCAAGGCGACGTTCGCCCACACCATACTGGCCAACAGCGACACACACACCTTGCTTGCAGACAAACGTCCCATGCTTATTCTCCTGAAAGGGGATCGACGGCTGCAATCACACAACCGACCTTGCATATACGGCCGGGATCGAGATTTGGATGCATCGCAGCCATCAAATTTGCACAAACCCGATTTGCGGCGGTGGGCTCGCCAGAAATCCATATACTGGCCCGCATGAAACTGGACACCCTTAGCCTGCAGGAATTGATCGGCGTGGCCGCCCAAGGCAACCACGCCGGTTTTGCGCAACTCTATGAGCGCACCCATACGCATCTGTTTGGCGTTGCCGTACGTATATTGGGCAACGGGCAATCGGCTGAAGATGTTTTGCAAGAGGCGTATGTGAGTATCTGGAAAAATGCAAGTGGCTACCGCAGCGAGGTAGGCGGACAATCCATACAACCCATGACATGGTTGATTGCGATCGTGCGCAACAAGGCGCTGGACGCGTTGCGCATGCGCACCCGCCGCAAGGAAAGCGAGCTATCGCAGGACGATGACTTGGAGCTCGACACAGAAACGGTATCCACCGCGGGGGCCAACCCCAGCGCCATGCAGCTGCTGGAACAGGCAACCCAGGCGCTGCACATTGAAGCCTGCATGAACGCTTTGGAAGGCAGCCACCGCCAGAGCCTGGCCCTGGCCTACTACCAGGGCTTGTCCCATACCGAGGTGGCGGCCCAAATGGGCGCACCACTCGGGTCCGTGAAGGCCTGGATACGCCGCGGCCTGGAAAAACTCAAAACCTGTCTGGCAGGCCAGGGGGTGGTCGCATGAGGTACACCGATCCCGTGCTGCTGGACCATCTGGCTTCTACCTATGTGCTCGGCACGCTGCAGGGCGGAGCCCGACGGCGCTTTGAGCGGTTGCGCAGCGACCGTATGGACGTACAGACGCGGGTCACCCAGTGGGAAATGCGTTTGGGTGAACTGGCTCTGTCGATACCAACCCAAAAACCCTCGGCCAAGTTGTGGCCGGCGATTGCCGCGCGCACGCAGCCAGCCAAGGGAGCACAACAACAACTGGCGCCGCTCTCGCCACCGGCCTGGCTGGGCTGGTTACTGCCCGCGGGTTTCGGTTTTGGGGGTCTGGCGGCCGGTGTGCTGGCCGCCAGTGCACTGTTTTTCCTGGCGCCCACCCTGTTTGTGTCCAGCGAACAGATCGCGATGCGGTCCGGGGAACGCTTGCCGCCCAGCTATGTCGGCCTGCTGACCGATGCCCTGGGCAATGGCAAGGTGCTGGTCAGTTCACTGCGCCACGGCAAGACCATGACGGTGAAAATCATTGGCCCGGTGACGGCACCTGCAGCAGGTCACATGGTGTTGTGGGCGCATCCCAACGAAGGGCTGCCGTTTGCGGTCGGCGTGGTGCCGGCCAAGGGATCCGCCGTATCCAACCTGCCCGACACCTCTGAAAAGTTGTTCTCCAAAGTCAGCAAGCTGACCATCACCCTGGAGACCGCAGCCAGCCCCGGCAGCCCACAAGGGCCAGTCCTCTTTAGCGGCAATTGCGCCAAACTGTGGTGAGCGGGCTCAGCGGCTGAGAGTTTTTTGAGCGTATTGCCGTTCCAGGTAGTCGATGATGTCGACCGATTCGTATAACTTGGTTCCCGTGTTCGGGTCCTCCAGGTAGGGAACCTGCACACGCCCCAGCTCCGCCAGGACCTCCTCACGGCGGCCACCGGGCCGGGGCTTGTAAGGCCCGGGCTGGACGCGCCGCACGGCGGGTCCCATGTCTGCGAATTGCTCCTTGCCGATGTTGTGCAACACATAGGCAAGCTCCAGCTCTGTCAGACGCTCACGCACCAGGCGTGAATACGGACTGGACTCAAAGCTCCACAGCTCCAACAACTTTTTGGGGTGGTTTGCCTTGCGGGCCGTGGTGCCACGCATGCCACTCACCAGCGACCCCACCCCGCCCAACACGGGGGCCAGCACACCCTTGGTGTAAGCACGTGGCGTCTCACGGTCCGCATAGGTCTTGAACAGGTAGTCGACGATGTCGGCCGACTCGTACAACCGGGTGGAGGTATTGGGGTCCACCAACAGCGGAACCTGGCGCTTGCCGCCTAAACGCGCTGCCTCGGGGCGAAAGCGTTTGCCGCGTTTGGGGCACGGGTAAATTTCGACGTCCAGCCCCAGGGCGGTGAGTGCTTCGCGCACACGGCGGCAGTAGGGGCAGCCTTCCATGTCATACAGCTTGAGACGCTTTTGGGGTTGTTTGGATGCCTTGACCACACTGGTACCGCGCCAGGCACTCAGCGTAGAGGTGACCACGGATTGCAGCACGTTGATGTGGTGTTTTGTATTGCTTGGCATGTTGACTCACCCTCGGTTGGTTTGACCCATTTTGCACGCTTGACCGTCCAAATGATGCCGTGGATACTCCGCCCATGGCCACTTTGACCGAAGAACAAGCCCGCGCCTACATGCACAAGCTGTTGGCCGCTATGAGCCAGGCTGGTGGCTCTGACCTGTTCATTGCCAACGACTTCCCGCCCAGCATGAAGGCCCATGGGTCCATGCAACCACTGTCCAGCCAAAAGCTCACCGGAGAGTTGACCCGGGTCTTTGCAAACTCGCTGATGAACGAGCGCCAGCGTGAAGAGTTTGCCAAAGAGATGGAATGCAACTTTGCGATCTCCATACCCGGCCTCTCGCGCTTTCGTGTGAATGTGTATGTGCAGCAGCAAAACGTGGCCATGGTGGTGCGCACCATTGCGTCCGAGATCCCCAACTTCGAGAAGCTGGATCTGCCCCCGGTGCTCAAAGACGTCATCATGAACAAGCGTGGCCTGGTACTGGTGGTCGGCGGCACTGGCTCCGGAAAATCGACGACGCTGGCGGCGCTGATTGACCACCGCAACAGCACCTCGGCAGGCCACATCATCACGGTGGAAGACCCGGTGGAGTACGTGCACATATCCAAGAAATCACTGGTCAGCCACCGCGAGGTTGGCGTGGACACACACTCCTGGCACCACGCGCTGAAGAACACGCTGCGCCAGGCACCCGATGTGATTCTGATTGGTGAGATCCGAGACCCCGAGACCATGGAACACGCCATCGCCTTTGCAGAGACCGGTCACCTGTGCCTGGGCACCTTACACGCCAACAGCGCCAATCAGGCCATAGACCGCATCATCAATTTCTTCCCGGAAGACCGACGCAACCAGTTGTTGATGGATTTGTCGGCCAACCTGCGCTCCATCATTTCGCAGCGCCTGGTACGCACCGAAGACGGCAAGGGCCGCAAGGCCGCCATCGAGATTTTGCTGAACACGCCCACCATTGCCGAGCGCATTTTCAAGGGCGCGTTTGGTGACATCAAGGCACTGATGGAAAAGTCGCGCGAGCTGGGCATGCGCACCTTCGACTGGGCTTTGTTTGAGCTTTATAACGACGGGCACATTGGTTACGAGGAAGCCCTGCGCAACGCCGACTCGGCCAATGAATTACGCCTGGCCATGAAACTCAAGAGCAAACGCGGCGAGCCCGCCACGGCCAGTGGTCCCACCCTGTCCTTCGACAAGGAGCCCACGCCGGAAGAACTGGACGCCATGCGCGAAGCAGAACGTGTCAAGCAGCAGCAGCGCAAACGCGAGCTGGAAGACCAGGAGCTGGAGAAAAAGTTGAAAGAAAAAGGCGCGGACAGCCGGTTTACCCAGTAGGCTTGAATCGCCTTACTCGTCCTGCAGACGGGGGGTGGACAGGCCTTCTGCCAACTCTCCGGTATCGGGGTTTATCCAGTCAGCAACACCCAATTCGTCCTCCGCCTCCTGCAGAGATTCACCAGGTTCTGCAGACTCTTCACTGGCAGACTGCATATCGGCCAATGCCAGCTCCAGGCTCTCAAAGGGTCCGAACTCTTGTTTGCCATCCGGGGTTATCCAGTAGTAGCCATCGGGGTGGTGCATGAGCTGGCCAATCTCCACCTCGGTAATACCTTCATCGCCCTCACCGTCCATTTCATCGCCGTCCAACAGCGTGTCGCCCTCGTCAGGCGGCTCCTCGGCAGGGGTGGCCGTATGTTTGTTTGCCATTGTGATTCTCCAGGTAGGTCCAACGTCGTTGGTTGCATCCTACTCCTGAGCAAAACCATGTTTACAACAAGCCTACTACCGGGTAACGCCGCCACTCCGGCTCATGGAAACGTTTGCCGTTGGCGAAAATGAAATCCAGCACGGCGGTCTGGTCCGAAACCTGCTCGGGAAACTCTTTCTTCCAGGCCTCGAAACGCGTGCGCAACGCCGGCTCTTCTTCCAGCATCTCCAACGCCGTGTCTTCAAACACGTAGTCCGAATAGGCTTCCTTTTTCTCCAGCACGCTGTTGAAAAAGCCCCATCGAAAGAAGCTGTCATGCGCCTGCGGCTCCAGCGTCTCCACCCCGTAGCGCGCCTGGGGCTGGGCCAAGTCCACCAGCACATCACCCGCGCGGGCGTGGATAGTCTCAGTGTGCACCGTGAGCTCCAAGCCATCGTGGAACATATGGCCCTCGTAGGCGTTGGCACGTGATTGCAGCGTGCCAATGCGGTAGACCTGTGCTTTCAGACTCTGGTCGGCCTCTAGGCGCCGCATTACCACGCCGTTCCATTGCAGGCGGTCAATGACCTCGCGCCAGGCCTGGGGGATGAGGTAACACTTGGGCGTGGCCACTTCCAGAGCCGCTGTGCAGCGGTTGAACCACGGAATATCGCGCTCCCAGGGCTGGTTGCGGTCATAGGCCATGCGGCTGTAGTCGCCCAGCACACTGGGACGGTAGACCGCCGCATAACCTTTGAACTTAAACGCCGATGGGCGGCTGGTGTCGGGCGCCCACAGCACCGGCCAACGCCGCTGCGCAGTGGCGGCCTGCCGTGCAGCCCGGCGCACGGCCTGGATCTGCTCAGCATGGTCTACCGTAAACGCCAGTACCACTTCAACCAGCGCACGCATGGAGGCGTAGCGGTCGGCGAAGGGTTTGAGCATGTGTGTCTCAGGCATAAAACCTATGCAGTGGTGCAGCGCCGCGTAGCCGGTGGAAAACCGTGGCACTTCCAGAAAGTCCTCGATGCCCTCGTCCGGCGTGGCCCGTATCGGGTTCACATAGGGGCATGTAGGCCAGCCGCGTTCTTCCATGGCAGCGTAGATGTCCGGCAGCATAGTGTCGCGCAAGAAGCTGCCCAAATCACCACCCAGCTTGTCGGTCTGGGTGTTGATCAGTGTCATCGTGTACTGGTAATCCGCACCATTGGAGGTGTGGGTGTCGACCATCACGTCCGGGTCCCAGGCGGTGAAAAACTGGTTGAAGGCCTGCGCCGCCAGGCTGTCACATTTGATGAAGTCACGGTTCAGGTCCAGGTTGCGTCCGTTGGCCCTGAAGCCAAATTCTTCGGGGCCTAACTGGTTCACGCGCGACGTGGACTGGCGATTCAGGCAACCGTCCACGTTGTAAACGGGGATAAAAAGAAACACGGCCTTGCCCAAGGCGGCCAGGCGCTCGGGCTGGGTGCAAAAGTCCCGCACCAGGGCCATACAGGCGTCGATGCCCTCAGGCTCGCCGGGGTGTATGCCGTTGTTGTTGAAGAACACCGGCCGGCCCTCGGCCTTGATCTGCGCGCAGTCGTGGACACCATCGCTGCTCACCACGCCGGCATGCAAGGGCAGACCACTGTCTGCCGTGCCAATCTGGAAGAAGCGCAACACGCCAGGGAAATCAGTCGCGAGCTTTTCGTAGAAGGCTATGCAGGCACTCCACTGCGTAGTCTGGTTCTGGTTGCCCTGCTCGTAGGGCGTGGGGTAAAGGTCTGCCTGTGCGTTGTGCGCCATGGTGGATGTTTTCTGGGTTGTAGCGCCGTCTTGTGAACCGCGCAGAAATAGGGATCGCCGGGATAATAGCCGCCATGGACACCAACGCAATACTCTCCCGCATCTGGGCCCTGGGTGGCCTGCCGCCACAAGCCTTGGATAGTGTGGATTTGTCCGGCGAAGACCCGGTCTTGCCCTCATCGTTTGCCGTTGGCGCCGCGGCCCAAACCAGTGTTGCGGCCGCGGCATTAGCCGCCTGTGAACTGGGCCATGTGCGGGGACAAGACCGCCAGCGCGTGGGTGTGGACATGGCACACGCTGCGCTGGAATGCGAAGGCTCGTTCAGCGTGGACGGACAGACTCCCGACGCCTGGGACCCGTTCTCGGGTCTGTACGCCTGTTCCGATGGCTGGGTGCGTGTGCACGCCAATTTTGCACACCACCGCGACGGTGCGCTGGCCCTGCTAGGCCTCTCCAGCACGACGGCACAGCGAGAGGACGCCCAGCACGCGTTGCGCACCTGGAAAGCGCTGGACTTTGAGCAGGCGGCAGCCGATCGCGGCTTGGTGGTATCCGCTTTGCGTAGTTTTTCCGAATGGGATGCACATCCCCACGCCCAGGCCATAGCGACCCAGCCCTTGTTGACACTGGAACGCATCGGCGATGCCCCGCCGCTGGCGCTGCCCGCCCTGGGCGCTGACCAGCTTCCATTGACCGGCTTACGCGTGCTGGACCTGACCCGCATCGTGGCAGGCCCTGTGGCAGGCCGCACCCTGGCTGCTCTGGGCGCAGACGTGTTGTTGGTCAACTCCCCAAACCTGCCCAACATCGCCCTGATTGCCGAGAACAGCCGGGGCAAACTGTCTTGCCACCTGGACCTGCAAACACCCGACGACAGACGTGCCATGGACGCACTGGTGTCTGACGCCGATGTTTTTGTACAAGGTTACCGTCCCGGTGGCCTGGAGGCCTTGGGTTATGGGGCCCAGGCACTGGCTGCACAACGTCCGGGCATTGTGGTGGTTTCATTGTCCGCCTACGGGGAACAAGGGCCCTGGGCCCAGCGACGCGGTTTCGATTCACTGGTGCAGGCTGCCACGGGTTTCAACTTGGCAGAGGCCGAGGCTGCTGGGTCTACGAAACCCCAGGCCCTGCCCATGCAAATTCTGGATCACGCCAGTGGCTACCTGATGGCCTTTGCCACGGCGGCCGCGAAGGCGCGGCAGTTGCAGGAGGGCGGGAGCTGGCATGTGCGTATATCGCTGGCGCAAACGGGGCACTGGCTGCGCAGCCTGGGGCGTGTCGCGTCGGGTTTTGCAGTCGCTGAACCCGACCGGCAGCCCTACATGGAAACCTATACATCCGGCTTTGGCAGCCTGGTGGCGGTACGGCCCACGCCACAGTTGTCACGCACCCCTGCGCGTTGGAGTCGCCCATCGGTCCCGTCGGGTACCCACGCGCCGGTGTGGCCTTAGCAGTGCTGCGGGGCCTGCACCACATGCCGACCCGACACTAACTGACGGCCATAGGCCACCAGGCCGGAGCCAAGGTGTAACAGTGCCACACCTACCATGCCCAATGCTTGGCCCAGGTCCCGCAGGGGCTGCGTCACCGCACCAGCATCTTGGCCGACGCTTGCCTGCACAAGCACAGGGCTGGGGGTCCAATCAAAAAACACTGCTTGCTGCTGCGCGCGCTCAAAGGGCTCCAGCACAACTTTTTGGCCTGGGCTGATGGCCAAATGCTCACCGGCGCGCAAGAAGTAATCACCCAGCTCGTTGCCCGCGCCGTGCGGAGCCACGCCCAGTGTGACCCACATTTGGCCTTGCGCCACACGCAATAATCCGGCTTGGTGCGGCTGCAGGCCGAGCGCCCGACCGGGTGCCAGCTTCCTGAAACCGGGGAGGGTGTCCTGGCTGTGGGAGGTCTGGAATTCCAGTGGGTGGCTGCTTGACATGGTGCGCTCCTTGTTGCGTTTGATGCCTGAATGATCGCGGGATAACCATTGATCGTCCAATGAAATCGGGATAAGCTATTCATTCGCTTTTCGCATCAATCCCCCAAACCCCAGCGCCACCCATGCACCACTCCGAGAACCATTTGCGCACCCGCCCCATCGCTGTGGGCCATTTGCGCGCCTTCGAGGCCGTGGCCCGGCATCTGAACTTTCGCGCAGCAGCAGAAGAGCTGTCATTGACGCAAAGCGCGGTCAGCCGGCAGATACAGGCGATGGAAGAAGAGGTGGGCGTGCCCCTGTTTCTGCGCCATACACGGGCTGTGGAGCTGACGGGTGCGGGTGCCCAATTGCTGCGCGCCGTGTTGCCTTCGCTGGAAAGCCTGGACAGCACCGTGCGCCTGATACGGCGCAGTGCGGGCCGGCGCAGCGTCACCATCAGCACCTGGGCCTCGTTTGCATCCATGTGGCTGATACCACGGCTGGAAGACTTTCAAAGTGCCCACCCCGACATCGACATCCGCATCGACGCCAGTGATGTGCCGGTGGACATGGAAACGGCCGACATCGACGTGGCCCTACGCTACGCGCGCCCGGCCCAGGCTCCGGCAGGGGCGGTGCGCCTGTTTGGCGAACAACTCGCGCCCGTGGCCAGCCCCTGGTTGCTCAAGAGCGGCCACGCCATCAAGAAAGGGAGCGACCTGGTGCACTTTGGTCTGATCGAGGCCAGCGACTCACACCGCACACAAAACCTGGAGTGGCTGACCTGGCGGCGCTGGCTGGACACCCACAAGTTCAAAACTCTGGAGCCCAAGCGCTGGCTGTATTTCAACTATGCACACCAGATCGCCCAGGCCGCACTCACCGGTCAGGGCCTGGCGCTGGCGCGTATGCCGCTGGTGGCAGACAGCCTGGCCAGCGGCGACCTGGTGGAGATACTGCCCCATATGCGGCTGGACTCACCCATGGTCTATTGGCTCATCGTCGGCCCGCGTTCGGCGGCGCGGCCCGAGATAGTGGCCTTCTGCACCTGGCTGAAGGCACAGGCGGCACTGACACGTATAGCAATTGGCGATGTGCCCGACCCCGACACCGTTGATGACCTGGACTGACGGCGACCCGCCTGAAAGTATTGCAAGGCGATACTCTTGTGGCTATTTTTCTAGACTGGTAGAGCTTTCTAAGCGATGTAGCGCGCCGGCTGCCTAAACTCGCGCCATATTCAACAGCACCAGCACAGGCGCCCCACTACGGACTTTTATGAAACACCAGGTCACTACATATTTGATAGCGATATGTTCAGCATTGACGGGGGCTACAGCCAGTTTTGACGCAAGGGCACATAGCGAGGCCTCGGCCCTGAGCGCCATCTCCGCCATGCCCCTGGCCTCTGTGGCGGCGGCTGGCAGCGCGGTGGTGGCGCTGCCGCTGGTGCTATCCACGGCTGGCACCGTGCTGGTGGTCAAAGCGGTAGAGGTCAGCGCCACGGGCACGGTCTACCTGTTGGAGCGTGCGTCCGACGGGTCGCGAGTCAGCGTATCGGTGTTATCTGGTGGCGCCGTGGCGGCATCGGCCAGTGTGGGCACACTGGTGACCGTCAGCGTCGTCGGCGCTGGCACCGTGTTGTCTGCGGCCGGTGAGGTGCTGGCCTTTATCCCCAACGCCGTGGGCCGCGCCCTGCTGCACAACCAACGGTTGACACCATGATGCGCCGCACCCTGGTCACACTGGCCATGGCCGTTGTTGTTACGCCCGCCCTTGCCGGGCGCAACTGCGACACACCCCTACCCATCAAGACCAGCACGCTGGAGCGCGGCCTACGACTGGCCCAACTGACCGCACAGGCGCTGGACGCCAGCGGTGCCGAAGTGGTGGTGCTGGCGCGCGCCGGGCAAGACCTCAGCAAATACGGCCTGCGCTACTCCCACCTGGGCTTTGCTTACCGCCAGCCGGATGCCGAGTCGGGCCACGTTTGGCGCGTGTTGCACAAGCTCAACCAATGTGGCACCGCCGAGTCCGCCATCTACCGCCAAGGCCTAGGTGAATTTTTCATGGATGACCTGTGGCGTTACGAGGCAGCATGGGTCGTGCCCACACCCGAGGTGCAGGCGCGGCTGATGGACGTGCTGGGCCATGAATCCCGCGCAGTTCAACTGCACCACAAACCCTACAGCATGGTCAGCTACGTCTGGGGCCAGCGTTACCAACAGTCTAACCAGTGGGCCACGGAGACGCTGGCGATGGCGCTGCGTGGCAATTCCACCGCGCAGGGAACGGCAGGCCGGGTACAGGCCCAAAGCTGGCTGCAAGCGCACGGCTACCGGCCCACCGTGCTGCGCATTGGCGCTCTGACCCGTTTGGGTGGGCGCGTAGGTTCGGCCAATATTGCGTTTGATGACCACCCCAGCGCCCAGCGCTTCTCTGACCACATTGAGACCGTCACCGTGGACTCGGTTTTCGACTGGATGCCGCGCGCCGGGCTCACCAAACAGGCGGTTTGGTATAAACGCGACCACAGTACTCCATAGGCAGGAACACACCATGAGCCAAACCACCACAACCACAGCCCCAAGTTTTACCTTGGCACCACCCGAGGTCCTCACCCCTTTGGCGGTCGACGTCGCCAAATCCGCAGTGCCGTTGCCTAAGGAAACCCAAACGGCGGTAGACGACCAGGTCGACCGTTTCATGGATGGCCTGCTCAAGGAGGATGTACAAAGCGAGGCCTTCAAGGCCAAGCTGGACAGCGCATTTGCACTGGGCCGTGAAGAAGTGTCGGTAGCCTCCAGCCTGATGCAAAGCCGCCTGATGCAGCGCAACTTTGCCGGTGTGGAAGACAGCTCGGCCTTCAAAGCTATCCAGGACATGCGCGGCCATCTGGACGAGCTGAACCCGGGCAAAGAGGGCGACCTGTTCCAGCCGCAGAAGTTTCTGGGCATCATCCCATTTGGCAACAAGCTGCAGGCCTACTTCCGCAAATACCAAAGCGCCGGCGCGCAGTTGCAAAAAAGCATGCAGCAAATCTACGCCGCACGCGACGACATGCAGCGCGATGTGGTCGACATCGAAGCCACCCGCACCAAGCTGTGGGAGGCTATGCAAAAGTTATCCGGCGCGATCTACTTTGCGGAACAGTTGGACGCCAAGCTGGCCTCCAAGGTTGACGCCCTGCAGGCCACCGACCCGATCAAGGCCAAGGCCTTGCAGCAAGAGGTGCTGTTCTACGCGCGCCAAAACCTGCAGGACATGATGACCCAACAGGCCGTCTGCACCAATGGTTACCTCGCACTGGACGTGCTGAAGAAAACCGGGCGCGAAATGATGAACGGCTGCTCGCGCGTGGCCACCACCGGCATGAGTGCACTGGCCGTGGCGCAGACCGTGGCACGCGCCACCGGCAACCAGATCAAGGTCATGGAAATGTTGTCGGGCGTGAACAGTTCCATCGACAACCTGGTCGCCGAAACCGGTCGCCAGTTGGGCACCCATGTGGAAAAAACCACCGAGTTCTCGCAAAACCCCTTGCTGGGTATCGAGAAGTTGAAGGAAATGTTCGACCAGACCTTTAGCGCGATGGACGCGATGGACAACTTCCGCGCCAAGTCGATTGAAGTCATGGGCCAGAACAACGCGATGATGAAAGAGCAACTGGCCCGGGCCGATCAGTACATAGACCGCACCCGGCAACAACAGGCCCGCGAGGCCAGCAAACAGGCCCTCAGCGGTCCGGTTGCACTTTAAGTATTTTCAATTTTTAAAAAGGGATTTTTATGGCTACGCAATATGTGATGCAACGTGACACCGGCGGTTGGCGCACCCAGGTCTGGCTGTCCTTCGGCCTGGCCGTGGGTGCCTGTGCCATCGGCGTTCTGATGTTGCCCGGCCAGGAGCTGGACCGCGCCTTCCTGGCCATTGGTCTGTTCTTCTGCCTGTTTGCGTCCTTCGCAGTGGCCAAGTCCATTCGGGACAACCGCGACGGTCAGGTGGACACGGCGTCATGGGTGATGACCGTGTGGGTAGCCTTTGCGGCAGCCTTTAGCCTGACAGCGTGGGGCCTGTGGCGTATGAATATTGGCGACTGGCAAAAGGGATTTATGGTGGTGAGCTGGCTGTTCCTGGTCAGCAGCACCTTCACGGTCGCCAAGACAGTGCGCGATAAACACGAAGCCGATCTGATGGACCGCGCGGCCAACGCCAGCCCCGATACAAAACCCGGGACCATATAACCCCAAGGCGGGGCCAACTTTAATGTGAGTTTGCCTTGGAGGCCAGGAAGCGCTGCTGCCGTAGCAGCGCTTCACCTGCGATCTGGGTTAACTTGGCCTCACGGGTGTCCAGCTGCTGCTGGATCATCAACATCTGGTCATGCAGCAAATCAAGCGCCGGTTTGCTGCCATCGATGACCAAGGTGGCCCGGTCTTTCTGCGGCACCTGCAGGCAGCTATTGATCGAATCGGGAATGTAGCGGCGCACCGCTTCGCGCAAATACAAACTCTCTTCAGTGGCCAAGCTGCCCTCCTCCGCGCTGGCACCCAGCAGTGCCATGCAGCGCACAATGGATTCCTTTAGCCGGGACAGACTGTCTACGGTGGCCTGTGGGGCTTGGGCCGCCATCTTCTCCATCACCGCATCCAGCCGCACCAGGGCTTCGGGGTCGGCCAAATCTGTCGCGGTAACGCGAGGGCGCGCGGCATCGGCGGGCCGCGATCTGCGACTGAATACGGCCCATACCGCCACGACACCCAGAGCCACGGCACTGCTGCCTATGACAAAAACAGAACTCTGTATCACCCCCAGGCCTACACCCATGGCACTCACCGTGCCGCCTATGGCCTGAACAATCGCAGTTGCGGTGGGCAACTTGCCGTGGGTCGCTGCGTCCGCAGACGCCGTCAAGCGCTGCGACAGCGGTGTGCCCAGGCGGCGCTTGGCGTGGGCCATGCTGACGCGCTGCAGCACCGCCTGCGCCACAACCGGCTTAGCCTCGGGGGTGGCCGCACTGGTGCGACGGTTCACCGGGCCCTTGGCAACGGCGTAGTTTTTGCTCTTCTTCAGGTCGTTCATGGTCAATAAGTTGGGGGCAGAGTACATCGCTGAAGCGAGTGGTCCGACCCACAAAGGTATCAGGGTGTTATGCGGGAAATCGCTGAAGCGCATTTCGACCGCCCTGCATTTTGCGCGATACTGCGCCGATGAACAAAGCAGGCAAGGCAATTGTGACGGTAGGGCTGTTGGCGGTTTTTGGCGCAGCGGCCTACTTCTCGCTGTACCAGACAGGGCGACAGCCCGCATCTGGTGCGCCCAGTACCAATGTATTGGGCGGGCTGGCAGGCAAGCTGACGGGCGCTGTGCCCGTCGAGGAACTGTCGGGCTTGATTGCGCTGGATGTGGAGCCCTACTTCCAGGACCCGCGCGTGCAAAAGGTGCTGGCAGCGAATGGCTTCAAGCTGAACGTGCAGCGCATTGGCTCGCGCGACATGGCGGCGCGGGTGATACCCGGGCAAACGCCGGACTTTTTTTATTCGTCGGGCGTGGTGGCGGCCAACCAGATTGGCGACGCGGCCAAAAAGGCAAATATCGCCACCACGGTCTACTCCCCCATCTACACCCCCATGGTGATTGCATCCTGGGCGCCGATTGCGCAAATCCTCGCCGCCAACGGCATGGCCGTTGAGGCCAGCCCCGGTGTCTGGCATGCGGACCTGGCCAAGCTGACCCAGGTCATGCTGGACAAGAAGCGCTGGAAAGACCTGAAAGGTGCAACGGCCTACGACGTGAACAAGAGTGTGCTGGTCTCCACCACCGATGTGCGCAAGAGCAACTCCGCCGCCATGTACCTGGCCCTGACCACCTACGCGTTCAACGGCGGTGACATCGTCACCGACCGCGACACCGCGCAAAAGTCTGCCAAGGCCGTGGCTGGCCTGTTCAAGCGCCAGGGCTACCAAGAGAACTATGTCAACGGCAACTTTGACGACTATGTATCCATTGGCATTGGCAAGACACCGATGGCCTTTATCTACGAGAACCAGATCGTCAGCTACGCGATGGCGAAAAAGGGATTGAGCCCCGGCATGGTGCTGGTCTACCCGCAGCCCACGCTGTTCAACAAGGTGGTGTTTGTCGCGGCCAGTGCCCGTGCAAAGAAACTGGGCGAACTGCTGTCCACCAACACCGAGCTGCAGCAGCTCGCCGTGGACTTTGGCTTTCGCATCTCCGACAGCGCCTTCTTTGTACAAGCCGCAAAGGCCACCAATTTGGCCGTGGAAGAGCGCCTGACCCAGGTGATTGACCCACCCAGTTTCGACATGATGGCCGAGATGATTGATGTCATCACACGCGAGATGGCGCAGTAAAAAAGGATCCGCAATGCAAGCACAACAACACAATCACTTGACGCACTGGGCTTTGGTGCTGCTGGTCACGCTGGGCTTGGTTGCCTGCGAAAAACCCACCGAGCCCGCCAAAACGAAAGCCCCGCCCGCTGCCGCGGTCGACACCTTCACCGTGCTGGCCACCAGCGATCTGAAGGACGCCCAACCGCTGGAGAAGATGGTGGAAGACGCCACCGGCGTCAAACTGCGCTTCAAGTACGGTGGCACCATGGAGAGCACCGAGGCCGTGCAGACCGGACAGGCCAAGGCCGACGCCGCCTGGTTTGCCAATGCCAAGTACTTGCTGTCAGACCCGCAAGGCCAGGCCCGCGTCAAGCTGCAGGAAAAAATCATGCTCTCCCCCGTGGTGGTGGGCGTGAGTGAAAGCCAGGCCAAGGTGCTGGGCTGGGACCAACCGGAAGTGGCCCGCAAGGTCACGTGGAACGTGATTGCCAAGGCCGCGCAAAGCGGCCAGCTCAAATACGCGTTATCCAACCCTGCCACCAGCAACCAGGGCTTTATGTCGCTAATGGGTGTGGTGGCATCGGCCGCGCAAAAGTCCGAGGCACTGACGGCCGCCGATGTGGACCGCGCCGCCATTGCGGGCTTTATCAAGGGCTACAAGCTGGTGGGTGACAACAGCAGCTACCTCAGCGAAAAATTTATCGAACAACAAAACACCCGCGTCAACGCCTTTATCAACTACGAGAGCTGGCTACTGTCGCTCAACCAGTCCGGCAAACTCAAGGAAAAGTTGACGCTGATCTACCCGCATGAAGGTGTGGCCACGGCCGACTACCCACTGATGCTGCTGGACGACGCCAAGCGCGAGCAATACCTCAAGGTGGTGGCCTACCTCAAAGGTGAGG
>JAYSZJ010000019.1:0-9307 GCA_043738115.1 Rhodoferax sp.
GACCGGCTGTGTCTACAACGCTGCCAACATGCCGCCCTGGGGTCTGCCGGGCAATGCCACCCAATCAGGCATCTTGACCCGCTCCAGCAAGGGCGGTGCGCCGGGTGCAGGCATCGGCACCGTAGCCGGCGCAGGCGGTGACGCCAATGCACTGCGCTTTGAAGACAAGAAGGGCCAAGAACAACTGTGGTTGCACGCCCAAAAGGACCAGCTCACCGAAGTCGAGAACGACGAAGACAAATGGGTGGGCAACGACCGGCGCAAGACCATTGACCGCGATGAGACCAACCTTATCAAGCGGGATCGCACGGAGACAGTAGACCGTAACGAGAAGATCACCGTGCATGGCTGGCGCACCGAGGAGGTGGATGGCAACGAAACCATCACCATCCACAGCAACCGGACCGAGCGGGTGGACCATAACGAGACGATCAGTGTTGGGGACAACCGGACGGAAGATGTGGGGAAGAACGAGAGCATCTCGGTCGGAATCAACCAATCGGTAACGGTAGGAAGCAACCAGAGCTTCAACGTGGGCTCCAACCGCAGCAAGGCGGTGGGAAGCAACGAGACCGACTCCATCGCCAAAAACTGGTCCGTCAGCACCGGCAAGATGAAAAACGAGACCATCGGCATTGGCTATACCGAGAGCACCGGCATCTTCAAGATGAAGAACATTGGCATGGCCTACAACCGCAACGTGGGCATGGTGATGATGAGCAATGTCGGGCTGATGCGCATTGACACCGTAGGCATGAGCCACATCACCAAAGTCGGCAAGGACATTACCATCTCCGCCGGCGCCAAACTCTCCATCACGGTGGGCGCCGCTTCACTGGTGATGCTGGCCGATGGCACCATCACCATCAACGGCAAGAACATCAACACCACCGCCACCAGCAACATCAATAACAGCGCCAGCGCCACCATCAAAAACACGGCCGCCACCATCCACAACAACGCCTAGTTCAGCATGGATGTCGCTGAAATCACCCACCGCCACCACACGGAGCTGGCAGTCACCTGGTGGCGCCGAGAGACCAGCCCGATGCTGCTGTTGCGGGGACTCCCGGATGCCTACGAGGAGTTGGACCAAAAAATGGCTGCCTACATGGACGGTGCCGGGCTAAACACGGCCAGCGTATTTGCGCATCTCATCCAGCACCAAAACCGCAGCGCCCCTGACTTTGTGGCAGACATGGTGGCGGCGTTTCTAGCCAGCAGTGTGGGTGGTGCTGGCGAGCCTGGCAAGGCGTGGTATGCCACGGTTCAAACCCATCCACACGTTGACCAGGCGGTGCAAGACGCCAAGCGCTGGCTGGGTCGCACCGGTGTCTTGCCTGAGGATGACGACAGCGACGACATACTGGCCTGGCATGGTCCTCAGCACCTACGTTTTATTGACAGCCTGGGGGTAGTGCGAGGGCACTTCATTCCAAGCGATGCGACGCAGGGGAGTATTGGCCCCAAAACGGAAACCACATCACCAAACCATGCGGTAAGCAAGCTGTGTAGCGCCTTGCTGTACCGCGCGCCAGACGACCGGTCCACCCAGTGGTTGGCCCAAGCCCATTTGGATGGCATAGCCATCGAAGCACAACTGATGGCCGCGGGCATATCAGGGCAAGCCAGTTTGCTGGAGAGCCTGTTGAATCTGCTTGCTACCTGCCCCGATGTCATCCTC
The DNA here is from genome assembly GCA_043738115.1 of Rhodoferax sp. Classification (GTDB taxonomy): domain Bacteria; phylum Pseudomonadota; class Gammaproteobacteria; order Burkholderiales; family Burkholderiaceae_C; genus Allorhodoferax. The sequence goes on from JAYSZJ010000019.1 coordinate 1,685, forward strand.
GCCACGCTGGATGCTATACGCCGTATCACCGGCTTTGATGCGCTGCAAACGGTGCAGGCTGACCGGCAACTTCCGCACGCGATCGAGCCCGAGCAGATTGCCAATGCAAAAAGCCATGCCCAGCAATGGCTGGGCGAACACATCGCCAAGTTTCATCCAGACGAACGCTACGCGCTGGGGCAGCCAGTGTCGCAGGCATCCCAGGCGTCCAAAGAGCATTTGCAGAACATCGTTCAACACGGCTACCCAGTGGACCGCGAGGTAGCCGCTATGCGCCTATACCTTGACCCCAAGCCCTGCCTCATTCCCGTGCGCAGCCGTGGCCCCGTTCAGCGGCGCTGGATGGCGCAACACTTCAACTGAGCATTTCAACCAAGACTGCCTCATCATGACCAAAACCAGCACCAATAGCAAAATCAACAGCAAGCCCACTCCCGGCTCGTTGCCAGCACCCATGACCAGCGCACCCGGCGCCTACCTCACCATCGGCCTGGTGATTGGCGCCGCCGCCCCGGCGACTGGGGCCACCTGTTTGGTCACCTACCCCGAGAATCCGTCCGGTGAGGCCCAGCCCGCCTTGCTGCTCAGCCATGTGCCAGCGGTGCTGCCTGGGCAATCGGTGCTGTTGCAGTTTGTTTGTGCCGACTTCAGCCGACCGGTGGTGCTGGGCGTGCTGGCTTCGGGCGGTGCGGTCGAGGCTGTTCAAAGCGCAATACCTGCAGAGTCCACCATCCCAGCCGAGCTTAATGTGAACTTGCAAGAGCCCGAGCAAAACCAAAGCCAAGACCAAACCCTCACACTACAAGCCCAGCAACGCCTGGTGCTGCGCTGCGGCAAGGCCAGCCTGGTGATGCAGGCTGACGGCACCATAGAGCTGCGCGGCACGGATGTACTGAGCCGCGCCTCCGGACAAAACGCGCTGCGTGGGGCCAGCATCTCGCTGAACTAAGACCAGCCACGCCACCGCATGCACATCAGCAGCCACTTGCCCTTTGTCGTGGACGTACGCGCCAGCAAGGACGCGCAGGGCTACCCCTGCGCCACGCTGATGCTCAAGGCCACTTACACCCTGCCCACTGCAGGTCAATTGCCCGCCGTGGCGCAGGAGCAAATGCCCTGGTTCTACGCCGACGAGCCGATGGATGAGACCGGCACCGGCGCCCCCGCGCACGAAGCCGATCTGCCCTACGAGAAGCCGCATGCTGAGTTTCTGGTGGTGGGCCACGCCCATGCGCCCAGAGGTCAACCAATTGCGCGCTTTCCCTTTGGCGTGGCGGTCGGCCAGACCACCAAGCGCATGAACGCAGTCGGTGCCCGTACCTGGCACAAGGGCCTGCTCATGGGCAGCGCCAGCGACATAGCACCTACGCCGTGCGTGCCGGCTTCGTATGCCTATGGCTTTGGCGGTATCGACCCCACCAGCCCAGAGAGCAATCGGCAATGGTGCGAGACCAGCTTTGCCGGCACCGGCTTTTGCGCGCAGCCCGATGCCAGTGCGGCCGATGGCATGCGCCTGCCGCAACTCGAACCAATTGGCAAAGCCTTCAAACATCCGTGCAAGCGCTTTGTATCGCTAGGGTTGGGGCCAGTGGGGCGTGCCTGGAAACCGCGCAAGGATTGGGCGGGCACCTATGACCAGGCTTGGCAAGACACGCGCTGGCCGGATTTACCGCTGGACTTTGATACCCGCTACTTCCAAAGTGCAGCACAAGACCAGTGGGTAAAAGGCGAACTGGCAGGCCAAAGCGTGGAGTTGTTCAACATGACGCCAGCCAACAGCGCCTATGGCTCTGAAGTGCGCTTTACACTGCCCGCGCTGGACTATGTCGCCACTGTCATGCCGCGCCGGGGTGACAGCACACGCGTGCAACTGCGTGCCGATACCTTGGTGCTGGAGCCTGATGCTGGGCGCTTTAGCATCATCGCCAGGAAGCAGGTGGCGCTGGTTGAGGGCTTGCATGAAATCCGTGAAGTGGAGTTTGGCGATAGGCCCCAGCCGCTGCGCCCACCCGCACAGGCTGTGATTGCGCTGGACGACTTTGTGCAGCAGCTGCGTCGCCCAAGGTCCGGCATTGGTCGGTAATGACGGCTCTACATGTGAACTTATAGACCTTGAAACGATTGCCCGCGTGAAACCCAAAACCACCCCAACAACCCCGCCCCACCAACCGCTGGCGATTCTGAGCATGGGCATGGTCACCGCCATGGGCGACATGGAGGCCACCTGCGCGGCCATGCGGGTCCGGTTCAATAACCATAAGGAGACGGATTTCAGAGATGCCAGCCACCAGCCCATCATCGGCTCGCGCGCTGCAGTTGACCCTAGCTTGCAGGGGGATGCGCGATTGGTGGAGATGCTGGTCAGCGCGTTGACGCAGACCACCATCAGGCCAACGTTGGAAGACTGTGCAGGCATTCCACTTGGGCTATGTACGCCGGAGCCGAGCCGAATTGGTAGACCGACAGACGACCGCGTCTTGCTGCGTCGGTTGCAAGACCGACTGGGCGTGCGGTTTCAGGCCAAAGACAGCGATCCCATGCCCTACGGCCACATGGGCGGGATCATGGCGCTCAAGGCGGCGCAGACCATGTTGTACGAACGTGGCTATCACCGGGTTCTTGTATTGGCTGCCGACTCTTTGATTAATGGGGACGGCTTGGCTGACTTGGACGCAAAAGGGGGCTTGCTCACACCCAGCAATTCGCACGGATTAATACCCGGTGAGGCAGCGGTTGCCATGTGGCTCGGTAAACCTAGCACGGACATCAAGCAGCCGATTGTTGAAGGCGTGGCCGTTGGTGGAATCCCCATTCCTGCCGCCCCTAAAAGGCCGCCCCCTCCGACAGGGCGAGAGTTGGCGGCAACCATTCATGCCGCATGTTCTGATGCCCGTTGTAACCCCGCAGATATATCGCTGCGCATGGCCGACTGCAATGGCCTGGATGCCCGCTTTGCAGAAAGTGCGCAGGCTGAGGCTCTGGCGTTTAGAAACTACGGTGAAGCCATGCCCGCAGTTTGGCAACCCGCAGAATGTCTGGGCGATGTGGGAACCGCCTCCACACTAGCCGCATTGGCGTGGGCTTGCCATGCCAATCGCAAACAGTATCTTCCTGGCAATCGGGTACTTATCCACGCAAGTAACGACATTGCGCAACAAGGTTTCGCCGTGCGTGGCGCCGCCATCTTACGGTTTTAAGGAGTATCCAAAATGGGTCATGAAGTCTATGCAAACAGCCGTTCCGTTGTTTCCAAAAGTGCTGACGGTGTGTCGCCCGCGTGCTTTCCTGATGTGTGTCACAGCCCGCCTTCGCCAGCCAAGATCGGGGTTCCAGTTCCGTACCCTAACACCGCCTTCGCTAAACACACCACCAATGGCTCGAGCACGGTGTTTATCAAGGGCAAGGAAATCATGCAGCGCGACAAAAGCTACTTCAGTACCAGCACTGGGAACGAGCCCGCCACGCAGCTCTTTAAGAAGGGTGCGGTGACCAACGTCATCAAGGGTCGCTGCTACTTCAAATCCTGGTCTATGAATGTCTTTGTGGAAGGCTACAACGTTTGCCGCCACATGGATTTAACCACCCATAACCATGCGGGGGGATAAGTAATCATGGGAGCAGTAGCAGCAGGTGTTATGGGATTGTTGGGCCTACTGGGCATCGCTGCCTTCGTTCCAAAAGGTCAACCGCTCCCAGCGCCGGACATAACCGATGTTCTTGAAAAAATGAAGGGCAAGCCAAAGGAGAAGGAAAAAAAACCCGACAAAGACCCCAACAAGGATCCGAAACCTGTACCGGTGCCGCCGCCAAACACTACGATACAAGAACATAAAGACAAAGAGAAAAAGAAAGATTGCGAAGAGCGACTAAAGCCATATCGAATTGGCAGGCATGGTGATGTGAGGAAGACCTCAGGAATTAATGAGGATTCACATCACATTTTTCAGAATGCTTTTCTGCAACGCAATGACGAACGTGGTCAACCTTCAAAAATATGCCCAAACTACACTGAGGATGATGGGATAGCCATTCCGTTGGATAAGTATATTGATCACGCAGGTATGAGAGCGCATCAGGAGGGATTTTCGAAAGGAATAAAGGCTGTTAAAGCAGCGGATCCCTCATATAGATTTACCTACGATAAAACTAAAAACGAAATGCGTAGTGAATTGGCGGAAATTAAACTTCCAAAACCAATGGATGCGCGGGATATCGAATGTGTCATTGATTTGATTGATGACATGATGAAGAGATTATGTCCTGATCTCTTTAGTGGAAAAACTGAACTGCGCATTCCGGGCACAAGAGATAAATAGAAACATTTAACACTATTAATATTATGAATATACGTAGAAATCAAGAAACGAGTGTTGTGGATGTATGCTCAGGAAATGTGCCTGGAGAGTTATTTTTAGTATGCAATAACCATGATGATGACGAATTTTTGGAGAGTGTAAAAGCCATTTTGGTACATGTAAAGATTGACGGAAAGAATTTACAGTATTCGGTACTATTCAATGCGTTAGACCATGTGCCTGATGACATTCCAACTGCCCATTGTGTTGCGCGAAACGCGTCTGGCAGTATTTATATGGGGGAATCTGCTGGATTCATCAAGTATTCTGCAGGCAAAATTGAAGCAGTCGAACTGGGCAACGCCGTTCAGCCGGGAGGTATTATTCTCTGCGCCTATGCTGGCAGCAACAATGACATCTTTTTCGGAACCGGAAAAGGGGAAATCGTCAATGTGAATGGCAGTGCTTTCACAAGTCAGAAGATCGTACCCATACCACCTGGCAAGAATTTTCAGTTTATCAATCGCATCCATGGGATCGGTTCTGCTTTCATGGTCGCTGTTGGTGATGCTGGTATGGTTACGGTGTTCAGAGATGGTCAGTGGGCAAAGGTGGCGTGCCCCAGCAATGTCAACTTGCACGGTGTATGGTGCCGCAACGAGAAAGAAATATATATTGGTGGGCGTAGTGGTTTGGTTTGGCGATGGGATGGCGATGGAAGGTGGCAAAAACTCAGCGCCGACTTCGCAGGTGATGAAAATCGGTTTGATTTTTTGGATCTTGTTGAATACCAAGGTGATATTTACGCTGCGTGCGGACGCGACGGAGTTTCTAAACTCTGTGGCGACAAGTTTGCGACGATGCCCGATGTTGGAGCCAAGCTCGTTGGGCGGCTTAGCGCAACGACTTCAGGGCTAATAGGTGTGGGGACGATGTGGGGCAACGACGGCAACTGGTTCACCCGCTTCGACGGCAAGACATGGACTTCCGAGCAAATCAGCATCAAGTTGTAGTTGTCCGAGTAGTTCAGACCACCAATTCAACGTATGAACACTGCAATCCCTCTCCTGCAAACGCTGCTGCACAGTCTTGACCAGGCCACCCACCATCCAGCACTCGCCGCTGAGCTTCTAGACTTGGGCGTCCCCAGCGCTCAACTTCTGCAAGCGCGTGACAGCAAGCCTTACCTCGTGAGCGTTGACAGCCATGGCCTGGACTTGATGATGCAATGCGTTAACCCCGAGGCTGCAGAAGAGCAAAGATGCTGGGGCCTGCAGAGTTTCACCCTGCACGGCACAGAATCCGAAGTCGCATCTGCCTGGCATGCCCAGTGGCCGCATGGCATCGACCCAAACCACGCCACTGCGGCGAGCGTTGCCCAGGTCTTTGAAGCCGATCCCGAAGCCTCGCTCATCACGCCCAGCATGCTGTGCTTCACCACGCCCGGCGTCGCCGGGCAGCCCTGGTCAGTGGTCTGCCTGTTTGACGACAGCAGGGGTGCCCTCAAAACTATGAGCCTGGCACGGGGCGCGGTCGGTGGCGAATGGGTGCTTGGGGCGCAGCCGTAGGATTGGATTTTCCACCCATGCTCGACACACATCCGATGCCAAAGGCCGAAGGGCAGGCAGGCACCACCGCAAGTCCCAAGCGCTACGGCATCATCCAGATCGTCAGTGACGTGGTTCACAACCGGCTGGACATCGCCGATGACAGTGTTGCCCAACACCGGCGGCACCTTTGTTCCACCTGTGAGGCGCGCAACGAGACGCTGAACCTGTGCACCGCCTGCGGATGTCACATCCCGGCAAAGACGAAGCTGGCCCGGGCGACTTGCCCTAAAGACCTCTGGTAAGTGGCGCATTGAGAAACGCGATTGCTATTGTTTATGTAGCGTACTAAGCATATTTCACGGGGGCTATATGTTGATTTGGCATATGCTCTTCTTGGCACACCCTCGGCGCAGGTGTCCTGTCCGCATACCCGCCGAGCTGGCGGCATCAACTTTCGACCCCGTTTCTTGACAAAGTGCGCGCCATTCTTGGCGCAAACCTCACCGGGGCTGCATTTCTTCATTGCCGGTTTGCCCGCCTTTTAGGCAATTTCCAGCATCAAGACGTGTCAACTCCCGCCGCCACCTGGCCGTCTCTTTTCAGCAGTCAAATAGCCGGACAGCGCGCCGCGCTATCTGCGCGTGCAATAGCCGACCAGTAATCCATCCAATGCCTGCACCAACACAGCACGTTTTGGTTGTTTCTGCAAAACATCAACCTTGCTCAACCCATCCCACTTCTGCGCAAGCGTCAGCCCATCGAGGTTCTGGTGTGGACGCGCATGGTTGTAGAACAGCGTGAACTCTTCAAGGGCCGACTGCAACGCCGTTTTGGACGGGATCATCAGTTGGCGCAGCAGTGGTTACGTTTTTTTGCGCTGGTGCCGAATGCCGATCAGCTTCAGAAACGTGGTGAACACCCAACTGGTAAAGATGACTTCGTTATCTGTGCGAATACGACTTGGCTTGCCATGCCGACCAATGGCCAAACACAAATGCCCCAGTAGCGTCCAACTGCGCTTGTTCGTCAGTGTTTGCAAGCAAGTGACCAGGCGAGAACCGTGGTCGAGGATGCCGAGCGCCATCTGTTGTTTGCCACTGGCATCGGTGTAGAAGGTCAGGTCCATCGCCCATATGGCATTGATCGACACCGGACGAGGGAGTTTGTTGCGCATCTCTTTGCGCAAGCAGCTCAGGGCGTATTGATTCGCCTTGAGGCAGTTGGATACAAAGGTCTTGCCAACGGTGCAGGCGGATTCGGCGGCATGCAGCTTATTGAAAGTGTTGGCAATGGAGCGGCAGCCCTCGATCCACATGAGTGCCTTGAGCCGCAGTACTTCTCGTTTCACCCAGTCGGGTTTGCGTCGGACGCGTGCATAGGTTGTGGCGCAGCCGTGTCCGTGGTGGCGCTCCGCACAAAGCGGCGGGATTCGCTTACGGCTTCAAACCAGATGCGCCACCAATACAGGACTATCCACCACAGCCAAAACAAACAAACGAACACCCGCACAACCCGCTCCCTGCGCCGACCATTGTTCCCGATCAGCAAAATGCCGCAATACTGCCTGCTATTGTTTGTATAGCGTATTGAGAATATTCCGCGGGGGCTAGAGGCTGATTTGATGCATGAGCCCCCTCCCCGCCGCGTCACCATCACCCCCTGGGTGCGGCCCTTCAATTCCGCCACCGGGCCATGCGCATGACAAATACGAGCGTTATGAGTGGCCCGGCGGTTACACCGAGTTTGCCGATGGCGAGACCTATGCCCGTGTGCGCCTG
>JAYSZJ010000020.1:0-2203 GCA_043738115.1 Rhodoferax sp.
CCGGGCGACTGCGTGCTGGTGATTTCCAATTCGGGCCGCACCCGCGACCTGATGGACGCCTGCGACATCGCGCGCAAGAACGGCGCCACCACCATCGTGATCACAGCCACCGCGTCACCGCTGGCCGCCGCCGGCCACATCCACCTGGCAGCCGACCATCCCGAAGGCTACGACCGCTACAGCCCGATGGTGTCGCGCCTGCTGCACCTGATGATCATCGACATCCTGGCCACCTGCGTGGCGCTGCGCATCGGCCCCAAGCTGCAGCCGCTGCTCAAGGAAATGAAAAACAATTTGCGCAACAAGCGCTACACCTGAACGGCTTTGCCCTGCAGGTCGGGTTAGCGCAGCGTAACCCGACCTACGTTTCATAAGAAAATAATGCCTTTTGCGCAATAGGCACGGGCACAGTTAGCTACTATTTATATAGCACAAAAATTCACACCAACGGCAGCGAGCGTTCCACGATCCCCGCAAGCAGCGCCGCGCCCAAGGGCAGCACGCTGTCGTTGAAGTCGTAGCAGCTGTTGTGCAAAAAGCGGCTGCCCGCGCCGCCCTGCCCGCCGGCAAGCTGCTCGCCCTGGCCCAGGCGCAGGTAGGCGCCGGGTTTTTCCTTGAGCATGAAGGAAAAGTCTTCCGACCCCATGCTGGGCTCCAGGTTGCGCACCACGTTCTCAAAGCCCACCAGTTGCTCGGCCACCAGGGCCGCCAGCTGGTATTCGGCCGGCGAGTTGATCGTGGCCGGATAGATGCGTTCGTATTTCACCGTGGCCGTGGCGCCAAAACCGCCAGCCACCGCAGCGCAAAGCTGTTTCAAGCGCTGTTCGACAAAATCCTGCATCTCGGGCTTGAAGGTCCGGACGGTGCCGACCAGCGTCGCACTTCCAGGCATCACGCTCATGGCCGCCAGGTCGCCTGCCTGCATGGCGCACAGGCTGATCACGACATTGTCCATCGCCTTGACATTGCGCGACACGATGCTCTGGACGGCCGTGATGATGTGCGCCGCCACCAGGATCGGATCGACGGTCAGATAGGCATGGGCGCCATGGCCGCCCTTGCCGGTGATCTCGATGGTGATGCGGTCGGCGGCCGCCATCATCGGTCCGGAATTGATGCCGATGGTGCCGGGCCGCATGGCCGGCCAGTTGTGCATGGCGTAAATCGCCTGGACTGGAAAGCGCTCGAACAATCCGTCGCTGATCATGGCCCCGGCGCCGCCGCGCCCTTCTTCCGCCGGCTGAAAGACCAGCACGGCATCGCCCGCAAAATTCCGGGTTTCGGCCAGGTAGCGCGCCGCACCGACCAGCATGGTGGTGTGGCCGTCGTGGCCGCAGCCATGCATCAGGCCGGGCTTGGCCGATTTCCAGCCAAATTCGTTGTGCTCGGTCATCGGCAGCGCATCCATGTCGGCGCGCAGGCCGGTCATGGGCCTGAAATTCGGCTGCGTGAAGCGGGAAGCACTACCGGAATGGCGGCCCTTGATGACTGCGACCACACCGGTTTTTCCGATGCCGGTGTGCACTTCATCCACCCCGCACAGCTTGAGCGCCTGGGTCACGCGGCTGGCGGTGTAAACCTCTTCAAAACCCAGTTCCGGATGCGCATGCAGGTCTCGGCGGAAGGCCGTCAGTTCGGGGTGGAACTGGGAAATTTGCGCAAAGGCCCGGCCGTTCACCTGCAACGGGCGTGACCGGCCCAGGGTTACCGAATCGCTCATGTCCGCTGACAGCGGCGACAGGGTTTTTTCTAGAAGAGCCGGGGTGCGCATGTCTGTTTGATCCTGATTTCAGCAAGTAGTAAATCCTATGGCGAAACTTTGGTAGCGTAAATATCAGGGCGTCCGTGCCAGCGGTATTTGCGTACAAACAACAGTCCGTGTACAGAAACAGACGAACAACGCACAGCCCCAATGCCGACACCATCACGATCTCCAGAAAGATCAGTGCGCCACCTGGCATACCACCCATAAAAAAAACCCCGCCATGTCGCCACGGTGGGGTTTTGTTTTCTGCTTTAACCGCTAGCTTGCGCCAGCTGAAAAATCAGAACGAGTGGCGAACACCCAGACCGTAGGTCGTGGTTTTGGTTTCACCAACTTGTGAAAGGTTAGCAGCGGCGACAGTAGCAGTAGCAGCAGTTGGGACAAAAGCCTTGGTCTCCTGGGCACCAAAGTACAGGCCGGTGCGCTTAGACAAAGCGT
>JAYSZJ010000021.1:0-31451 GCA_043738115.1 Rhodoferax sp.
GGTCTTGGTCTTGCAAAAAGAGCTGGCGTGGGGCCGGACAGAACCGAAAGCGTACCGCCTGCCTATTTGCACCTCTGCCTACAGCGTGGCTTCCACGGGAAGCATATATAGAAAATCGGCCCCTAGCCCCCGTGCATATTGGACATTGCGCTATCTATTCAGTAGCAATCGATGTCAGATCAGGCGCCCGCCGCCGCCCCGGCGTAGCCCAGCCCTGCTGCCACACCGCCAAACCGGTTGCCCTCGACCAGCGTGGCGCCAGGCATCGCAGTGCGCAGCGCCTCGACCAGAGGGCGCAGTGCGGACGAACCGCCGGTCAGGTAAACGGCGTCCACGGCTCCCAGACCCGAGCGCTGCACACACAGCTGCGCACACTCCACGACCTGGGACAGCACCTGCTGCAACGTGTCGGCCATACCGGCTGCGCTGACGGTGGCGCCCAGGTGTTCGCTGGGTCCGTGACCCAGAAAGTCCAGGTCGACCAGTGCGTCATCACCCGAGATGGAGCAGGCAATCTTGGCCGCCTCCACTCCTGCCAGCATGCGGTGGCCGTGTTGGCCCTCCAGCGCGTCCATCAGGCGGGCGTGCAGGCTCTGGTCGGTGTAATCGGTCCACAGTTCTTTCGCAAAGTGCATGGCCTTGCGGCTGTAGGCCTGGTGGATCAGGTGCCAGGTGGTCAGGTCAAAAAACACGCTGTTGGGCACCGGGCGGCCACCGGTGCCAATGTGCCGGTAGCCCAGCAGCGGCATTACGGTGGACAGATCCAGCATACGGTCAAAGTCGGTGCCGCCTATGTGTACACCGGTGGTGGCCAGGATGTCGGCCGTGCGGTCGCGGGTCTGGCTGCGCGCCGGGTTCAGGCGGATGACGGTGAAGTCGGACGTGCCGCCGCCAATGTCGACCACCAGCGCGGTGGTTTCCTGCGTGACGCGTTGCTCGTAATCCAGCGCGGCAGCAATGGGTTCGAGCTGGAAGGCTATCTCGGTAAAGCCGGCCTCCAACGCCGCCCGGCCCAGGGTTTCCTGCGCCAGTGCGTCGCGGTCGGCATCGTCGTCCACAAAATGCACCGGGCGGCCCAGCATGGCGCGGGTCAGGGGCTGGCCGACCTGGGCCTCGCAACGGCGTTTGAGTTCCTTGAAGAACAGCACCACGATGTCGAAGAACCGTATGCTCTGGCCATTAACCGCCGTGTATTCGTCCATCAGGCGGGTGCCCAGCAGGCTTTTCAGCGAGCGCAGCAGCCGGCCTTCGGTGCCGGTCAGGTAAGCCTGCATGGCCTCGGAACCGTAGAGCACGGTATGGGTTTCACTGGCAAAGAACAGGGCCGTTGGCATCTCGGCGCGGTCGCCGTCGAGTGCGATGGGGTGCATCTTTCCATCCGCACCGACCAGCGCAGCTGCGGAATTGGAGGTGCCGAAGTCAATGCCCAGCGTCAGGCCGAGGGGCTTACTGGGCACTGGTGGACGCTCCCAGCACTTGCTTCAAGAAAGCAGAAATATCGGCCACCTCACGCGGGTGCACGCTGTGTGGCATGGGGTAGGTGTGCCATTGCACGGGGTGGCCGAGTGCGGCCAGCGCGTTGCGCGAGTCTTCGCCGCGCGCCAGCACCACGACCGGGTCTTGTGTGCCGTGGGCAATAAAAATGGGTGTGGTGGCGTTGGCCAACATGCGCTCGGTGGCAAAACGGTCGGCCAGCGGCAGGTAGCCCGACAGGGCCATGATGCCGGCTATGCGGTGCTGCAGGCGCAGGCCGGTGTGCAAGGCCATCGCGCAGCCCTGGCTGAAGCCTGCCAGCACGATGCGTTCATACGGGATGCCACGCGCTACTTCATGCTCTACCAGGGCGGTGATGTCTTTTTCAGACTTCTGGATGCCAGCGCTGTCTTGGCGGTCCACCAGGTTCAGGCCCATGATGTCGTACCACGCGGGCATCACATAACCGCCGTTCAGCGTGACCGGGATGCTGGGCGCGTGGGGAAACACAAAACGGATGGCGGGGCAGCCGCGCAAATCCAGCTGTGGCACCAGGCTGGCAAAGTCATTGCCGTCGGCACCCAGGCCGTGCATCCAGATGACGGCGGCGGTTGGGTTGGGGGCGGATTCGAGTTCGATGCGGGGAAGGAGTGCGGTCATGGCGGAGGGCTCGGTGGCAATTGCGAAACCCTCGATTGTCCATGAACGCGGCACCGGCCGCGTCGTACACGGCCAGGGTGCCGGGTTGGCTGCTTAGTAAAAGCAGTCGGGGTAGACCAGCCGCGCCTGGTCCAGGGCGCGGTCGCCCAGTGCTACCAGGTCTTGCACATCGTGTTCAGCCACAGGGGCGTGGGCTAGGCCTGCAATCTCTTCCAGGTGCCGGTTGGCCAGCAGCATGTTGTGCAGGTCATCCACCGTCATGTCCAGCAGTTCAAAGGCCAGCTGTATCGCCATCGCCCGGCTGCCCTGTTGCTCACGCGGCAGCAGTCCGTGCAGGTAGATGGTGCCCAGGCACAGGGCATAAATGCCTTCATGGGCCATCAGGTAGCGGCCTATGGGGCTTAGCGCACGCGTTTTGGCATCCCGCGTGGAGACGATGGCGTTGGACAGGAAGCGCAAGGCTGCGACTTCGCTGAAACGCGCTTTTTGCAGTTGATGGCTCCACAGCAGAAGTTCGAGCTGGGGCGTCGGTCGTTGGAGTAGGGATGTTGTCATACCGCTAAGCCTTTTTTAGTTGGAGGACTCACCGTATCTATCGGCAGCCCAACGCAAGACTAAAGGGCCAGGTTGCAATCCTGAACCAACTCAAAATGGAGGGGCTATCTAGCCTTGAACTTCAAAGGCCGATAGGTGGTTGGCCAAGTGCATAGCGTGCGCGTGTTCATAGGCGGGCTTGTTGAGCTCGCCATAGGCGAAATGCGGTTGCAGTGGTGTGGTGCGCTTATGGAAGTTGGCGATGGCCGTTTGCAAACGGGCCATGGCCAGAGTCGCGTCGTTGCTGGTGTCCAGCGCGGGTGCGCCGGGAATGGGCTCTGCCAAATCGTGGCTCATGCGACCGCGCCAGTAAAAGAACTGAAAGGCCAGGGTGCCCGCCGTGTTCTGGAACAGGGCTGATTTGGGTACCGGAAATCCGGTCAAGGAATATTCGATGCTTTGGGCGCAGTGGGTCAGTGTCTGTGGCCAGGACCACAGGGTCGAGGACCGCAGTGTTGCCGCCTTGGCCAGGCGGTCAATTTCGCGCTGGGCGTCCTTGAATGATGCAAACACCAGCTGGCGGTCAGCTGCAGACGCCTTTTGGCAACCCGAGGAGGTAGTGGCCACCAGACCGGCTGCGGCGGTGGTCGTCAGAAAAGTGCGCCGAGAGCTTGTAGGGGTGTGCTGCGTTGCCATGGAGAAGCCTTCTTGCTGGGGAAGTTTTGGATTGGAATGTGTGGGCAGGTTGGCGCAGACGCTAGGGTTTGTTGGGCAACCAGCCCAGCCCATGCGCATGCAGGCTTTGGACGTACAGCCGGTCGCGGGTTTCGGTGATGGCCGTGGTCTCGGGGTAGGCGCCGGTAGGGTCTTGCAGATCGGCGACGATCTTGCCGTCCTCGGTGAAGGCCACCACGTGGCCGTAAGACTTGGGCACGGGCCAGAAGGCGCGGGGCAGGCGCAATGTCAGGCGACGCAGCCAGGGTTTGTCGGCCATGTTGTCGGCAGTGGGGTTGCGGGGCTTGGCAAACCCCATCCAGATCTTGCCATCCAGGCCGCGCATCAGGTTGTCGGGGTAGCCGGGCAGGTTGTCCAGCACCACGGTGGCCTGGGGGCCGGGCTTGGTAACGCTCAGGCCGCTAGCGCTGGTAGCAATTTTCCACAGGCGGAATTTGCCGGTTTCCGTCACGAACAGGGATTGTTCATCGGCGCTTAGCGCCACGCCATTGGCAAAGCTCAGACCATAGGCCAGCACACGGGTGGCCTGGGTGGCGGGGTCGTACTCCAACAGGCGGCCCGTGGATGCGCCTTCAATGATGTCCAACACACTGGCCTCAAACGTGCCACCCCAATCCTTAGGGGCAAAGCGGCCGGACGCATCGCTGAAATACATGCGGCCGTTCTTGGCCACGACCACGGCGTCGGCATACCGGACGGGGTCGCCATTCACGCTGTTGGTCAGCAGCGTGATTTTGCGGTCCGGCGCGATGGACAACAGGCCTTTGACGGCGTCAGCGGCCACCATATTGCCCTGGGCATCGAAATCAAAACCCAGCACGCGCCCGCCGGTATTGGCAAACACCTCCTGGGCCGTGCCGTCGGGGTTCATGCGCAGGATGTTGCCGCTGGCCACCGTGGTGTAGAGCTTGCCGTCGGGGCCAACCATGATGTGTTCGGGCCCGACCTCGCCCTTGAGGTCAATGAGCTTCAGGTTGGCCAGCTTGGTGTTGACGGCGTGCGGCCCCACGTATCCTGGCGCCGTGGGCAGAGTGAAGGCAGCCGGTGTGATGGGTACGGGCCACAGCAGCAGATAGGCCACAGCGACAGCGACGAGGGCGGCCAGCCCGTACAGGATTTTTTTCACAGCGGGTCTCCTTGATGGGTTTGCAAGGATAGCCGCAAAGTCCAGGCGTCCAGCCGCAGGGCGGGGGTGAACACCAAAGTGAGGTCAAGGAGGAGGCCAAAGGCCGGGGGACACGAACGGCGGTGTTTACCCCCGCCCTGCGGCGGGTCGCAAACTCTTCACCCCAACAAAGCCTGCGCAAATTCACGCGCGTTAAACGTCTCCAGCTCTTCCAGCTTTTCACCCACACCAATGAAATACACCGGGATAGGCCGCTCGCGCGCAATGGCCGCAATCACGCCCCCCTTGGCCGTGCCATCCAGCTTGGTGATGATCAGGCCGGTCAGCTTCAGCGCGTCGTCAAAGGCCCGCACCTGGGTCAGTGCGTTCTGGCCGGTGTTGCCGTCGATCACCAACAACACCTCGTGCGGGGCCGTGCCATCGGCCTTCTGGATCACGCGCTTGATCTTCTTCAGCTCTTCCATCAGGTGCAGCTGCGTCGGCAGCCGCCCGGCTGTGTCGATCAGCACCACGTCTTTTCCACGGGCCTTGCCGGCACTGACCGCATCAAAACTCACTGCGGCCGGGTCACCGCCCTCTTGGCTGACGATCTCCACCAAATTGCGGTCGGCCCATACGCTCAACTGCTCGCGCGCTGCGGCGCGGAAGGTGTCGGCCGCGGCCAGCAGCACGCTGGCTTGGCTGTCGCACAGGTGTTTGGTCAACTTGCCAATGGACGTGGTTTTTCCCGCGCCATTCACCCCCGCCACCATGACCACGGTGGGTTTGTGTTCTCCAATGACCAACGGCTTTTGCAGGGGTTGCAGCAGCTCAGTCAGCAGTGCGGTCAGGATATTTTTCAGCGCCACCGGGTGGGTTACGCCGCTGTCATTGACTTTGCGACGCAGCTCGGTCAGCAGGTACTGCGTGGCGGGCACGCCGGCGTCGGCCATCAACAGTGCGTCTTCCAGCTTTTCGTACAGGGCTTCGTCGATCAGCGAGCCACCAAATACCGTGGAGATGCTGCCCGCTGTCTTGCCCAGGCTGGACTTGAGCTTGTCCACCCACTTCTGGCGCTCAGGCGGCGTGGCGCCAGGCTCGGGGATGTCGATGGGTGTGACCAGCGCGCTGCCAATCAGAGAACCTCCAGTTGCGGGTGCTGCAAAGGAAGGGCGCACCCAGGGGGCTGGGGAGGGCACTGCAGGGGCCGCCGTGCCCTCGGTCGCAGCGGATGGCGCAAGCGGCTCCGCTACAGGAGGTGTGGCAGGTACCGGGGGGGCGGGAGGAGGCTTCTTTTTGAAAAAACTGAACATGTGCTGGGTTCTTAGAATGACTGCATTCTATGAAACACCTCTTATTGCCCTCTTGGTGGCGGGCTTTGCGCCCTGTCGCCGTCATCCTTTTCTTGCGCAACGCCGCTGTTGCGGGGTTGGTCTCGCTACTGGCGCTGCCATCCGCCGCGTCCACGCCCGCGGGGGACGCACAGCAATTCACGCTGCGCAATGGCATGACCTTGATCGTCAAGCCCGACCACCGCGCGCCGACGGCCGTCAACATGGTCTGGCTGCGCGTGGGCTCCATGGACGAGGTGGATGGCACGACCGGCGTAGCCCATTTGCTGGAGCATCTGCTGTTCAAGGGCACACCCACCGTGCCCGAGGGCGAATTCTCGCGCCGGGTGGCGGCCATGGGCGGTAGCGAAAACGCCTTCACCAGCAAGGACTACACCGGCTACTACCAGCAAATACCGGCCCGCCGGTTGCACGAGATGATGCGCCTGGAAGCCGACCGCTTTGCCAACAGCCAGTGGAGCGAGGCTGCGTTCGCCAAGGAGCTGGAGGTCGTCAAGGAAGAGCGGCGCCTACGCACCGATGATGAGCCCCATGCCCGCCTGAACGAGGTGCTGGAGGCCACCGTCTTCCTGGCCCACCCGTACCGCCGCCCCGTGGTGGGGTGGATGAGCGATTTGGAGGCCATGACCGCTGACGACGCCCGTGCTTTCTACCAGCGTTGGTACACGCCCGCCAATGCGCTGGTCGTGGTGGCTGGTGATGTGGATGTGCAGCAGGTGCGTGACTGGGCCGAGCAGACCTATGGCGCCATCCCCGCGCGCGTGGTGCCGGCGCGCAAGCCGCGTGAGGAGCCCGCGCAGCTGGGCATGCGCCGCCTGGTCTTCAAGGCCCCGGCCGAACAGGCCTATGTGGCGCTGGCCTTTAAGGTGCCGGCCCTCAGCCCTGCAGCATTGGCCGCTTCGGCGGATAGCGCAGAGGCTAGAGCCGCGGATGATGTGCTGGCGCTCACCGTGTTGGCTGCTGTGTTGTCCGGTTATGACGGTGCCCGCCTGGAGCGCGCGTTGACCCAGTCTCGGGGCCACGTGGCCGACATGGCCGGCGCCAGTTACGGCTTGGCCGGTCGCGGCCCGCAGTTGTTCACGCTGTTTGGTGTGCCGGCCCAGGGCAAGACCCCAGCGCAGGTGGAGCATGCACTGCGTGCCGAAATCAAACGCATCGCCCGCGACGGTGTAGGGGAGTCCGAACTGCGCCGCGTCAAGGTGCAGTGGGAGGCCGGCGAAATCTACAAACGTGACAGCATCTTCAACCAGGCCGAGGCACTGGGGCGGAACTGGGTTCAGGGTTTTGCGCTGGACAGCGAGGAGCGTTTGATTGCGCGCTTGCGCACGGTCACCGCGCGCCAGGTGCAAGCCGTGGCCGCGCGCTACTTTGGCGACGATGCGCTGACGGTGGCCACGCTGCTGCCGCAACCGGTGGACCCCACCCGCACCCCACGTCCGCCCCCAGCCGGAACCAGACACTAATACCATGATTGCTATAAAAAGTAGAGCTGTTCAATTAATACTGGCGGGGGCTACAGCAATTTTCTCCTTAGGAGAGGTTGGCGCGGGCATTCTCATAGAGCAATGGACACAACCATCCGGCGCGCAGATCTTTCTGGTGCAGAACCCGTCCATCCCCATGGTCGATGTGCGCGTGGAGCTGGATGCGGGCGGTCGGCGCGACCCAGCGGGCCAAGCCGGGCTGGCCAGTGTCATGGCTGCGTCCATGGCCGATGGTGTGCGCGCCAGCGGGCGCGAGCCGGCACTGGACGAAAACGGTCTGGGCCAAGCCTGGGCCGATCTGGGCGCCGCCTTCTCGGCCGGAGCCAATGCAGACCGGATGATTTTTTCACTGCGTTCACTGACCGCGCCAGAGTTGCTACCCAAGGCCGTTGCGTTGGCCGCGCGCCAGTTGGCCGAGCCCGCATTTCCGCCAACTGTGTGGCAGCGCGACCGCCAGAAATGGATGGCCGCGTTGAAAGAGGCAGACACCCGCCCCGCCACGCTGGCCAGACGCGCTTTTTTTCAGGCCGTATATGGTCTGCACCCCTATGGCGCTGAAATGACGCCGGCATCACTGCTGAGTATTCGCGTCCAAGACATGGTAGCGCTGCACAGGCGTGTACTGCGACCCTGTTATGCCAAGGTGAGTGTGGTGGGGGCACTGGACCGTGCGCAGGCAGACGCGCTGGTCACGCAGTTGCTGGGACGTTTGCCCGTGGGCACCTGCCCTGCGCTGGCGCCGCTGCCCGAGGTACAGGCCCTGCAACAGGCGCGCGAGCAAAGCTTGCCCTTTGCCTCCGCCCAGGCCCACGTCCTGCTGGGCCAGCCCGGCTACCCGCGCAATGACCCGGACCACCTGGCCCTGGTGGTGGGCAACCACATTTTGGGGCGCGGACCGTCGTCGCGCCTGAGCGAGCAGGTGCGCGAGAAACGTGGCCTGACCTACAGCGTGGACAGCCACTTTGCGCCGGGTCTGCACGCAGGCGCCTTCACGGTCAGCCTGCAGACCCGCCCGGACCAGGCCCGCCAAGCCCTGCAACTGGTGCGCCAGATCGTGCAGGACTTTGTTGCGCAGGGCCCGACCGAGGACGAACTGCAGGCCGCCAAGGAGCACCTGGTGGGCGGCTTTCCGCTGTTGCTGGATGGCAACCTCAAGTTGCTGGACAACGTGGCCAACATCGCGTGGAATGGCCTTCCGCTGGACTATCTGGACACGTGGACGCAACGTGTAGAGGCGCTCACCGTAGCCGACCTGCGCGCCGCCTTTGCCCGCAAGCTGCAGCCCGAGCGCATGGTGACCGTGGTTCTGGGCGCGGAGTAACCACGCAGGTCGGTTTTGGGGGCAGTGACCCGCGCAGTGGCAGGGCGTGGAGGCAACAAATCCGCGCCGGGCCGCCCCAAGCGGATTTAGCCCCCTCGGGGGGCAGCGACCCGCATAGCGGTGGAGCGTGGGGGCCAAATCTCTACGGGTAATCCCGCGCGTTTGCTTCCGTATAAGGCGGCTGTCCAGTTGCACAATGTAACAACCTGGTCTCCGTCTCTTTTAGATGCATTACGTACTGATCACCAACGCCGC
Organism: Rhodoferax sp.; assembly: GCA_043738115.1. Taxonomy (GTDB): domain Bacteria; phylum Pseudomonadota; class Gammaproteobacteria; order Burkholderiales; family Burkholderiaceae_C; genus Allorhodoferax. The sequence goes on from JAYSZJ010000021.1 coordinate 8,920, forward strand.
TGTCAGCCTCATCATGGGCTGCGCCTTGGTAATGGTGTGGCGGCGCGATCCCTCCCAGGCCTTCACGTGTTACATAGGTTTGGCCAACCTGGTCCAACTGCTGGTGCCCTTGACCTATTGGGCCAAGGTGCAGGGTGGGGCCACAGGCGAGGTGGTCGGCAATTTTGTGCTGGCGGTTGAGGCGGGCGGCTACTCCACGTTGTTGTTGATGGGTGCGGCGCATTTGGCGAACCGGCCTTTGCCGCGCCAGTCGATCTGGTTGATCCTGGGGGTGCTGACCGTCATCGTGGCCTCGGCCGTAGGTTTGGGTGGGCCGCGCGTGGGCCAGGCAAGCATGGGGACGATCAACACCTTGTTGGGTGTGGTGTGCTGCTACTGGTTGTGGAACGCTGGCACGGCACGTTTCAGTTCGGAGAAGCTGGTAGGCCCCCTGCTGGTGATGTTGGGTTTGATCCAGTTCATTTATGTGGCCTACCAGGATGCCGGCGCCGAGCTGCTGGCAACCCTCGGCTCGTTGTTACGCATCATCCTGGGGTTGGTGCTGGTGTATGCCGCGCTGGACCGCGGCGCGCTCGCCACACGCAAGCTGCAGCAGCGCTTCGAACGGCTGGCCGAACGCTCGCACCAGGGCATCATGATCAGCCTGGGTGAAAGCAGCATCGTCTACGCCAATCCGGCCTGCCTGGCCATCTACGGTGTGCAAAGCCTTGCCGAACTGCGGGTCGTTACCGTAGCGCGGACCATACCCAAGGCCGAACGTGCCAAGGTCGGGAAAATCCTTGGCGATATGCAGGCCGGCCAGTTGCAGGACGCCGGTTATGAGGCCCTGCGCCACCGTGCTGACGGTACGCCGATGTGGCTGAACTTCCATTACTTCCCCACGGAGTGGGATGGTGCACCGGCCGTGCAGGTATTGATATCGGACGAAACCCGGCGCCACGAGGCCAACCAGGCGCTGATCCACCAGGCGTTGCACGATGAACTCACCACCCTGCCCAACCGCGCCTCCCTGATTGCCAGCCTGCGCAAGCGCTGCGCGCCGCAGGAGCCGCTGCAGCGATTTGTGCTGGTGCTGATGAACATCGACCGTTTCAAGCTGTTCAACGAGGCCCATGGTCACTCCATGGGTGACGAGGTTTTGCGCGTTATGGGGGTGGCTCTGCGCACGGCCATGGACGCAAACTGCGAGGTCATGCGCTCTGCCGGGGACGAATTTGCGCTGGTATTGGCGTCTCAGGGCAGTGGGGACACATCCGTGGAGCTGGTGACCCGGGTGCGGCAACTGCTGGCCAAACCCCTGCTGGTAGCCGGGCAGGAATTTTTTCTGGACGCTTCGCTGGGCATTGCGCTGTACCCCAACAGCGCACGTGATGCTGATTCGCTGTTGCGCGCAGCCAATGCCGCTATGCATGTGGCCAAGCGCACACCGGGCACATCGCACCAGCTGGCCGAAAAGGCCTTTGAGCGCGGCTCCAGCAACGCGCTGGAGCAGGAGCAGGCCATGCGTGCGGGCATCGAGCGCGCAGAGTTTCAGCTGGTGTACCAGCCCAAGGTCCATGCCCGCAGCGGCCGTTTGACCAGCTTGGAAGCCCTGGCACGCTGGAACCGGCCGGGAGTGGGACAGGTAAGCCCGGTGGAATTCATCGCCGCGGCCGAACGCACCGGTTTGATCGGCAAGCTGGGCACGGTATTGCTCAAGCAAGCCTGCCAGCAGATCGCGCTTTGGCAATCACAGTTCACCCATTGTGTGCCGGTGGCGGTGAATGTGTCGCCGCTGCAATTGCTCGATCCGCGTTTCCCCCAACTGGTGGCGGACACCTTGTTATCCAGCGGTGTGGCCGCGCGGTGGCTGACGCTGGAGATTACCGAGAGCTCGGCCGTGCAAAACCTGGAGCAGACCACGGTGCAGGTGGAGCAATTGCGCGCCATGGGTGTGCATGTGGCCATGGATGATTTTGGAACCGGTTTTTCGTCGCTCAACATGTTGCGCAAGCTGCGCCTGCATACGGTCAAGATTGACCGCGGCCTGATAGACCCCTTGCCGTCGCCCGACGCCGTGGCCGTGGTGCGGGCCATTTGCCAGCTGGCCGATGCCCTGCACCTGCATGTGGTTGCCGAAGGCGTGGAAACCGAGGCCCAGGCCACGGCGGCACGCGACGCGGGCTGCGGCGAGCTGCAGGGGTATCTGTACTCCAAGCCCCTGTTGGCCCAGGACGTCGGTCTGTGGCTGACGCGGCTGGGCATTGAGCACCAAGCCGATACCGAGGCGCTGGCGCTGCAGTCCGTGGATGTAGCCCCCACGCTTGTCGCTGCGCGTACTGCGCTGCCCCCCGAGGTGGCCCTAACCGCCTTGGGGCGGCCCGGCGGCGGTTAAGCTTGGGATATGAAGAAACCCAGCAAGTCCCCCTCCAAAAATGCCAGCGGCAGCGCCAAAGCGCCCGGCAAGAAGCCAGCCCGCATCCCCGTACACAAAGGCCCCTCCGGCGAAATTCGTCTGATTGGCGGCCACTGGAAACGCATCAAACTCAAGGTAGCCGACCGCCCCGGCCTGCGCCCTACGCCCGACCGTGTGCGCGAGACCCTGTTCAACTGGCTGGGCCAGGATATGCACGGCCTGCGCTGCGTGGATGCCTTTGCCGGCACCGGCGCGCTGGGTTTTGAGGCCGCCTCGCGCGGCGCGGCCGAGGTGCTGCTGGTCGAGCATGACGGCGCCCTGGTCGTGCAGTTGCAGCGGGTACAGGCCCAACTGCTGGCCCTGGAACTGCCCGAGGCCGCCGCACCGCAAAAGCTCCACATCCTGCGCGGCGAAGGTGTAGCCACCCTGCGCCAGCTGGCGCCTGCCAGTTACCACGTCATCTTCCTGGACCCGCCGTTTGACGGCGCGTTGTACGAGCCCGCCCTGGCCGCTGCGGCACGTGCGCTGGCCACCAACGGTTCCATCTACCTGGAAGGCCCCACGGCTTGGACCGATGCCCTGCTGGAGCCTTTTGGCCTGGTGGTCTACCGTCACCTCAAGGCGGGCGCAGTGCATGCCCATGTGCTGCGCGCAGCCACCCCACCGGCGGATACCCCCGCTGCATAATTGCAGGTATAGCTGGGCCCTGTGGCCCGGGAGTGTTCGATGCCAAATCCCGTGATTGCCGTGTACCCCGGCACCTTTGACCCCATCACCCTGGGCCACCAGGACCTGATTCGCCGTGCCGCCAGCCTGTTTGGCACCGTCATCGTTGCGGTGGCGGCCGCCCACCACAAGAAGACCATGTTCAGCCTCGAAGAGCGGCTGGACACGGTGCGCGAGGTTTTGCAGGCCTACCCCAACGTGCAGGTGGAGTCGTTCAGCGGCTTGGTGCGGGATTTTGCGGTGGACCATGGTGCCAAGGCCATGTTGCGCGGCGTGCGCTCGGTAACGGACTTCGATTTTGAGAACCAACTCGCTGGCATGAACCGCGCCTTAGCCCCTGGTGTGGAGACGGTGTTTCTGACGCCGGATGCGCGCTACCAGCACATTTCCAGTACGCTGGTACGCGAGATCGCAACGCTGAAGGGCGACGTGGCGCAGTTTGTGGCGCCGGCCGTACACACGCGGTTGATGCAAAAGTTGAAACCCGCATAAAAAACAACCAAGGAAACCCCATGAAAATACTGCTGCCCGTGGATGGTTCGGAGTTGTCGCTGGAGGCCGTGCGTTTTGCCATTCGTATGGTGTTGGCAGGCCTGCGCGCCGACGCCGTGCTGGCCAATGTGCAGGAGCCCGCCAACCTGTATGAGCTGCTGGTGGCCCACGACCCTGAGGTCATCAACAAGGTCAGCGAAGAGGCTGGCAAACACACGCTGCTGTCGGCGCAGGAACTGCTGAACGCGGCCGGCGTGGAATATGAGTGTGAAGTGGCCAAAGGCGACCCGGCCCACACCATTGTGGACATCGCTGAGCGGTTTGCCTGCGACCTGATCGTCATGGGCGCGCGCGGCAACAGTGCGACCCGCAGTGCCTTGATGGGCTCGGTGTCCAACGAGGTGCTGCATGCCAGTGCGATCCCGGTGCTCATCGTCAAGCCGGATGAGGTCTGAACACACACCATGGCCTTGCTGATAACCGACGAGTGCATCAACTGCGACGTCTGCGAACCCGAATGCCCCAACGACGCCATCTACATGGGTGTCGCGATCTACGAGATCGACCCGCACAAGTGCACGGAATGTGTGGGCCATTTTGATGAGCCGCAGTGTGTGCAGGTGTGCCCCGTGTCTTGCATTCCGGTGAACCCGGAGTTTGTAGAAGACAAAGAAACCCTGTGGCAGAAATACCGGCGCCTGCAGCAGGCGGCGGCCGACGCTAAGGTCTAGGCCCTGCCAAATATGCGGCCTGCGCTACCTGGTGCTTGGCGGCCCAGGCCGCCATCTGCTCCTTGGGCATGGGTTTGCCGTAGTGGTAACCCTGTGCGTGGCTGCAACCCAGTGCGCTCAACTGCACACCGATCTGCGCGTCTTCAATGCCTTCGGCAATCGTGCTCATGCCAATGGAGCGGGCCAGCTCCAGCGCCGCCTTGATGATGTGCAGGCTGCGCTCCGACTGGTTGACCTGTTGCACAAAGGTCTTGTCAATCTTGAGGCAGGTGAAGGGGAGGGACTGCAGGTAGTCCAGGCCCGCGTACCCGGTGCCGAAATCGTCCAGCGCAATGCCAATGCCTAGAGCCCTTAGCCGGTGCAGTGAACTGGCCACGTCATCCATGTTTTGGATGATGATGGTTTCGGTCAGCTCGATGCGCAGTTCCTGTGGGTCCATGCCATGCCGGGCCAGGCAGGCCTGCACGGCCGCCACAATGTCGCCTCCACCCAATTCGGGCGCCGACAGGTTGATGCTCATGAAGGGTTTGTGGCGTGTATTGGCCACGCAGAAGGGACGCAGCTGCGCCCAGTCGGCCACGGCGCTTTGCAGCACCCACTGGCCTATGCGGTGTATCAGTCCGGTTTTTTCGGCCAGCGGTATGAATTCGGCCGGGCTAATTAAACCCAGGCTGGGGTGGTGCCAGCGTATCAGTGCCTCGAAGCCGACCACAGTCAACTGGTCAAAGGCAATCAGGGGCTGGTAAAACAATTCGAGCTGCTGGCGTTCAATCGCGTCCGACAGGTCTTGCGCCAACGACAGCGTTCGCACGGCCGCCTTATGCAAGTCCATGGAGGACGCCTCAGTGTCTGCTTTGGCGCCCGCAGTACCCAGTCGTGGCTTTTGCAGGCCAGCGGCATCGTGGGTGCTGCGAAAGCGTGCCAAAAGCAGGTGCATCAGGTACTGGATAACGGAGTCCGAACGCAGCAGCAGTTCTTCCACATGGCTGCGGTCTATGCGGATTAGTCGGGTGGGCACCAGGGCGCGAACGGAGGCGGTGCGGGGTTGGTGGTCCAGTAGGGCGACCTCGCCAAACATGGCACCTTCGGTCAGGATGGCAATGCGCCGGTGTTCACTGCCCACACCGCTCAACACCTCCACACAACCTTCTTCGATGACGTAGGCGGAGTCTCCGGGGTCACCCCACTGGAAAACCAGCTCCTGGGGCTCGAAAACTTCTCTGTCAAACGCGTCTGTCATGGATACATCCAAGTCATGAGGTCTGCCACGTCTATCGCCGTTTTGCTGCGCCCATGTGCAGCGCTGCACGAATCACTATAAACCAGACGCCCCCGTTTGGCGACCCCCTGCAGTTATTTGCTCTTGCCAGTGGACGGGGCGGGCTTGGCTGTGTCTGCCGGCGTACGGGCGACGAAGAATTCGGGCTCTTTTTTCATCGGTTTGGTTTTGGATGCGCTTTTGGAGCTCTTGGCTTTGGCTGCGCTATCGTCCGCTGCGTCCGATGACCCGCCGGTCTTTTTGTTTTTTGGGGACGATTTTTTTTGCTCCGCAGCTGCCAACTTGGCCTGTGCGGCGCGCTGCTGGGCGTCTTCTTTCTCACGTGTTTTTTCTATCGCCTGGACTTGGGCCGTTTCACGCCGTGTGTTCGCGTCGGCCTGTGCCTTCTGGGCTTTGGAGCGGGTGTCCTCCACGTCTACGACAACTGCATCCGGACAGGGTTTTTGGCTGTAGCTGCTACCACATCGGTAGACATTCTGGCCGCTAGCCCCCGTCGATACTGAATAAATAGCTATCAAAATAATAGTAAGGAAGCTGATGTTTTTCATGGGGTGACTTGAGTGTCCAGTGGTGCATGGGGCGGGGCAGGGCGTGGCGCGGGTGGCGTGTGTGCCCGGGGCGGTTTGCTGGTGTGAACTAGCAGTGTGGCTTTTTCCATGTCTCCGGCCAGGAAGGCGGGCAGGGCTTTCAGCGAGCGGTCGATACTTTGGTCCATCGCGATGCGGTGGTCCAGCGACGGTTTTTTCAGCACCCAGTTGGCCACCTCGGCCTTGTCACCGGGGTGCCCTATGCCCAGGCGCAGGCGCCAGTAGTCACCACTTCCCAGTTGCGCATGGATGTCGCGCAGACCGTTGTGCCCCGCATGGCTGCCGCCAAATTTGAGCTTGACCTGGCCGGGAGCGATGTCGAGCTCATCGTGTGCGACCAGGATTTCGTTCAAGGCGATCTTGAAGAAGCGTGCCAAGGCGCCCACCGATTTACCCGACAGGTTCATGAAGGTCTGCGGCTCCAGCAGCCACACGGTCTGACCATACAGCGTGGTGCGGGCCAACAGGCCGTGGTAACCCTTGTCCATGGCCAGGTTTACCTTGAGTTCACGCGCCAGGGCATCGACCCACCAGAATCCAGCGTTGTGGCGGGTGGCTTCGTATTCCGGGCCCGGGTTGCCCAGGCCGACAAACAGTTTGATCATGGAAAACAGGGGAAAGGTGTTGCACCAGATGGTAGGGCAAAATGCTTGCCCAGCGGCAAAAACGACAACGGCCCACCGAAGTGGGCCGTTGTCATCAACAGCTTGCGCTGTGTTTCAGTGCTTGCGCAACTGATTACTTCTTGGCTGCAGGTGCCTTGGCAGGAGCCTTGGCAGCAGGAGCGGCCTTGCCACCCTTGCCAGCGGGAGCTGCAGCAGCGGCTTCTGCAGTAGCTTCGGCAGAAGCTTCGGCAGCGGACGTCACCACGGAGACCAGCACCGGGTTTTCGCGACCCTTGACCAAAGCCTTCACGCCATTGGGCAACTTGACGTCGCTCAGGTGGAAGGATGTACCCTTCTTCAGGTCGCTCAGGTCTACTTCGATGAACTCGGGCAGATCGGCGGGCAGGCAGGTGATGTTGATTTCGTTCAACACGTGGGTGATCAGGCAATGGTCGATCTTGAATGCAGGCGACTCTTCTTGGCCCTTGAAGTGCAATGGCACCTTCATGTGCATCTTGGTGTTGGCATCGACGCGTTGGAAGTCGATGTGCAGGATCAATTGCTTGTAGGGGTGCATTTGCACGTTGCGCAGCAAAACCTTGCTTACCTTGCCAGCCAGTTCCATGTCCAGCACGGATGCGTGGAAGGCTTCCTTCTTGATGGCGTGCCACAAAGCGTTGTGGTCCAGTTCGATCACAAGGGGTTCACCCGTGCCACCGTAGACGATACCGGGCGTGCGGCCGGAATTGCGGAGACGGCGGCTCGCACCCGTGCCCTGCTTAGCGCGCTCAAAAGCGACAAAATTCATAACTTACTCCTGAAAGAATCCACCGCGACCAGTGTGATTCCGGTTTAACAAAAGCGCTGGTTCGCTGCCCTATGCAGCGGCGCTTGCTTTTTGTCTCGAGCAAAACCCTGTGTAGGGCAATGCAAGAATCTTAGAAAAGATTCTCTTGATCCGAGAACAAACTCATGACCGACTCACCCTTGGCAATGCGCTGAATCGTTTCGCCGATCAGCGGTGCCACGGTGAGCTGGCGTATTTTTTGGCACTGCGATGCGGCAGCGCTCAAAGGAATCGTATTGGTCACGACCACCTCATCCAGCGCTCCACCATTCGCAATGCGCTCGATGGCGGGACCCGAAAAAATGGGGTGTGTGCAATAGGCGTACACCTTCTTGGCGCCGCGCTCCTTGAGCACCTCAGCGGCCTTGACCAGCGTGCCGGCCGTGTCAATCATGTCGTCCATGATGACGCAGTTGCGGCCATCGATCTCGCCGATGACGTGCATCACTTCGGACACATTGGCCTTGGGGCGACGCTTGTCGATGATGGCCAGGTCACAGTTCAACTGCTTGGCCAGTGCACGGGCACGCACCACACCACCTACGTCGGGCGAAACCACAATCAGGTCTTCGTAATTCTTCTGGCGCAGGTCCCCCAACAACACGGGCGACGCATAAATATTGTCCACCGGGATATCAAAGAATCCCTGGATCTGGTCGGCATGCAAGTCCATGGTCAGCACGCGGGCCACGCCCACGGTCTGCAGCATATTGGCCACCACCTTGGCCGTGATGGGCACGCGGCTGGAGCGGGGGCGGCGGTCTTGCCGCGCATAACCAAAATACGGAATCACGGCGCTGATGCGTTCGGCCGATGCGCGCTTGAGCGCATCAACCATGATCAGCAGTTCCATCAAATTTTCGTTGGTGGGCGCGCAGGTGCTTTGCACCACAAACACGTCACGGGCCCGCACGTTCTGGTTGATCTCAACGGTGACTTCACCGTCCGAGAATCGTCCGACTGTTGCGGCCCCCAGCGAAATGCCCAGGTGGCGCGCAATGTCTGCAGCCATGCCGGGATTGGCATTGCCGGTAAAAACCATGAAATCTGGGGGTGGTGAGGCCTGCATACGGATTCCAGCGATTAGTTTGGGTTTGTGCCTGTACGTTGCGCGTGCTGTGACCGGATCAGTACCGGGCAACAGATTTGGCAGGGGAAGAAGGATTCGAACCTTCGCATGCTGGAATCAAAATCCAGTGCCTTAACCAACTTGGCGACTCCCCTACACCGGTTGACAGCTAAAAGCTGCCCACCCTTAAACCTTCATTCAAACCTTCATCAACCCATCGCTGGAGCCCAACCCACCAGAGGATGAGCATCCATGTTGCTGCAGAGTCTGACTTGGAGCGCGTCCGGCGCGCTAGTCTCGTCAATACTGTGCAACAGTTGCGCAAACACTGCGCTTCCAGAGCCTGTCATTCGACCATTCAAGCCTTGCGAATTCAGCCATTCTAGGGCTTGGTTCACACCAGGGCACAGCCTCTGGGCAACGGCTTGCAAGTCATTGCGACCGTATTTAAAAATACGCTCTGCCGTGTTTGCAGCGAAGCCTGAAATTATAGCAGTTTCAGAATCGCGCTTCAACGTTGGGTCAGAAAAAATTAACTGGGTCTGCAAACCTGCGTCCGGTTTGACGACCACAAAGCGCTCGGACGGCAAGTCCAACGGCGTGATTTGTTCACCAATTCCTTCGACCCACGCGTGCTTTCCACAGAGGAAAAACGGCACGTCCGCGCCCAATGCCAAACCAATTGTGGAGAGCTTGTCCACTGACAGATGGAGCTTCCACAAACGGTTCAATGCCAGTAAGGTGGACGCTGCATCGGACGAGCCACCGCCCATGCCGGCCTGTGCAGGAACCGATTTGGCAATACCGATATGGGCGCCCAGCGTGCAACCGGTGGCTTGCTGCAGGGCTTTTGCGGCACGCACCACTAGATCATCGGCGGGCAGTGCCCATGTCAGGTCTTCTCGGCTGATCTGTCCGTCTGTGCGGATGTTGAAGTGCAGCGTGTCATACCAGTCGATCAACATGAAGACGGACTGCAGCAGGTGGTAGCCGTCGTGGCGGCGACCGGTGATGTGCAGGAACAGGTTGAGCTTGGCGGGGGCGGGTATGTCGTAGAGCGACTGCATGCGGCGATTATCGGTCGCTCAGCGCTGCAGAATGATTTTCAGATCGGCGGGAACCTCGGGTGCCAGGCGTTGGGCGTTGAGCCGGCCATTGGCCAAGTCACGCAAGTCTACTTGCCAGCCTGGTGTGGGTGGCTCGTTGCCCTTGAGCCAGGCAAACAGGCTGGCCACTGGCAGTGTGGCGCCAGTGGTGTGCAGCGTCAGGGCGTCCAGCGATTCAAAGCGCTGGGGCTCACCCGTGGTTTGTAGTTGGGCACTTGTGGCGTCCCATTGCAGGCGTGCGGCCGTGCTGCCCAAGGGGGTGAAAAACGACAGCGTGCCAGCCTCGGCATTGCCCTGCAATTCAAAGTCCGCCGAGAACGCCTGGACAGGGGTGTTGTGCACCTTGAGTGCCAGACGCCCTTGCCAATACCCATCGTTTTGGCCAGTTGGGCCTGTAGCCCTTGTCGTACTTGCACAACCTGCTATAAAAATAATAGCGATTGAGAGAGCTGCTCTGCGGGCGAGATACAGCGCAGATTTCATGCCGGCCTTCACGGTGCGCCACGCAGACGTCGCATGGTCTCGCGCAGCGTCTCATTCTGTGGGTTCAGGCCCACGCCTTCTTTCCAGATGGCGCTGGCTTGGTCCTGCTGGCCCACGCTCCACAATACTTCGCCCAGATGGGCGGCAATTTCTGCATCTGGCCGGGCCTTATACGCCCCTTGCAGCAGGCGAATAGCCTCGGCCGTGTTGCCAGAGCGGTATTCCACCCAGGCCAAGCTGTCCATGATGAAAGGATCATCGGGCGCAAATGTCAATGCCTGGGTGATCAGTTGACGGGCTTCCGCAAGCCGGATGTTGCGATCGGCCAGCGAATAACCCAGGGCGTTGTAGGCATGGTGGTAGTCGGGCTTGGTTGCTATCACCTGGCGCAGCAGTTTCTCCATTTCATCGAGCTTGCCCAGTTTTTCGGCCATCATGGCCAGGTCATAGACCAGTTCGATGTCATCGGGGTACTGGGCGCTGGCCTGCAGCAACATTGCGTGGGCTGCGGCGTATTCCTGGGCATCACGTAGCAACTGCACCTCGGCGTTGATTTTTTCCAGCGCATCCGACGCCTGTTGCTCGGGTATGTTGCGTATGGTTTCGCGCGCCTCCGCCAGCTTGCCCTGGCGCACCAGGATGGCGGCATGGCGCCGCTGTATTCGCAGTGCGTCTTTGGGGCTGATGATCTGGTCCAGGTAAGCCTTGGCATCGTCCAGCCGTTTGCCCTGTTCTGCCACCTGTGACAGCAGCAGGTAGGCCTGCACCAAGCCGCGTCCCATGGTGGCGTGCTGGTCAGAAGCTTCCTTGGGCGGTGGGTTCAGCGCTACATAAGTTTTGAGGGAAGATTCGGCCAGTGCAAGTTTGGCGTCTTGTAATTCAAGCGAGCCACGTAACAGCCACGCTTCAGAGAAGTCGGGTTTCTCAGCCGTCAGATGCTGCATCTGTACGTAGGCTTCGTCGTATCGCTGGGTATTGATTGCATGGCGCGCGTAGGCCATGCGTACATCGGCTGTGGGTTTTCCATCTAGGTACTTGCGGACAATGTCTTTTGCACCAGGTGCCTTGGGCCCGATGAGTGCAACGGCAAGCAACGTCACATCTTCTGATTCGGGGTCCAGCGCCACACCGCGGCGGGTGGCGTCCAAAGCTCCGTCGATATCGTCTGCCTGCAGGCGCATGGTGCCAATGGCCGCCCATGCGGCGGGGCCGGTGGTGCGATTGCCAAGCTCGGTGCTCAACGCTTTTTCGACCACCAGGGCGGCGAGTCTCTTGTCGGTGGTGCGGGCGAAGTAGCGTGGGATCAGGCTGATTGCCGGTGCGCGCTCGGTCGGGGTCATGGTGGCCAGCTCGCGCTTGAGGGGTTCGTGCGTGTCGGCGATCTTGTTCAGCCCCAGCAGGATCTGGAACTGGTAACGGTTAGCCTCTTTGGACGAAGGCTGTGCGCGCGCCCAAGCCTGCGCCGCCTGCAATGCGGCCTCTCCGCTGCGCGCGCGGTACGCGATTTCGATGGCACGTTCGTACAGCCGGGCGGAGTTGGATTTGCGGGCTGCATTCAGCATTAGCGCGAAGGCGGAGCCGTGGTCTCCGGCCTGCGCCGTCATTTCGCCGACCAGCATCTCGTAGAACAACTCGCCGTCCAGATTGGAGTTGTTGGGCGCCTCGGTCTTGGGTGGGGCTGCCATGGCCGTGCCGCAGATGCTGGCGGCAAACAGGGTCATGGCGCAGAGGCGATGGATTCGTGACATCGGACCATAATAATCCAACCCGCAGAGCCTTACGCACCATGCCTGAATTACCCGAAGTTGAAGTGACACGCCTCAGTTTTTCCGACCGCATTACCGGTGCGCAGATTGTGGCCGTGCGCATCGGAAAACCCCTGCGCTGGCCGCTGGAGTGTCCGCCCGAGGCCCTGGTAGGGCAGGATGTGCTGGCGGTGCGGCGCAGGGGTAAGTACCTGTTGCTGGATCTGGACCGTGGCCTATTGCTGGTGCACCTGGGGATGTCGGGCAGCCTGTCTTTCACGCTCAACCCGCCCGAGCTTGGCAAACATGACCATTTCGAGATGCAAACGTCGCAGGGTGTGTTGCGGCTCAATGATCCTCGCCGTTTTGGCGCCGTTGTTTTTGCCACCGACGAGGCGGACCCGGTGGCCCAGAAGCTACTGGGCAAGCTGGGCATGGAGCCATTGGGCGCTGACTTTGACGCCAAACTGTTCCACCAGGGGCTGGTCAAACGCAAGTCTCCCATCAAACAAGTGCTGTTGGCGGGTGATGTGGTGGTCGGGGTCGGCAATATCTACGCGTCCGAGGTGCTGTTTCTGGCGGGCATTCGCCCCAGCACACCGGCGTCCCGCCTGAGCCGGCCGCGCGCAGCGCGCTTGCACCAGGCCATTCGCGACGTGCTGGCAAGGGCGGTGGAGCGTGGGGGCAGCACGCTGCGTGACTTCTCAAATGCGCAGGGCGAGGCCGGGCATTTCCAGCTGGACGCCATGGTCTATGCCCGCGACGGGCTGGCTTGCAAGGTCTGTGCGAGCCCCATTCGGGCCATGCGCCAGGGCCAGCGATCGACCTTTTTCTGCGTCCAGTGCCAAAAACCTTGAGCTACAAACCTGGGCGCAGTGCTATATTGAATAGCTAGACGGGGGAACTTTTGACTACTTCATTTAACGATCAATTTGACCAACTGGGCACCTGGCGGCGCGAATTTGCGCTGCGCCTGAAGCTGCTTGGCGAGTGGATGAAGGACAACGAACTGCTGGACGCCGCAGTAGAAGAGCGGTTGCGTCGCCTGGGCACACAGGTGCGCTCTGACAAGGTGATGGTGGCGTTTGTTGCCGAGTTTTCGCGCGGTAAATCCGAGATGATCAACGCGGTATTTTTTGCCGGGTATGGCCGCCGTATCATGCCCGCCAGTGCCGGCCGCACCACGATGTGCCCTACCGAAATGGGCTATGACGCCGATGTGCCGCCCTGCCTGCGCTTGTTGCCCATCGAGACCCGTTTGCAGCCCCAGGCGCTGATGGAATGGCGCATGGTCCCCGAAAAATGGACCCGGATCGACCTGGATGTCAACAATCCGCAACAGTTGGCCGGGGCTTTGGAAAAAGTCGCCGAGGTGCGCAAAGTCACCCAGGACGAAGCCCGGGCCCTGGGCTTCTGGCACAACCAGGCCCCGGAAGACAACCCCATGGTGGATGCGCAGGGCATGGTTGAAGTGCCCAAGTGGCGCCATGCCCTGATCAATATCGCCCACCCCTTGCTGAAGCAGGGTTTGGTCATTCTGGACACCCCGGGTCTGAACGCCATCGGCGCCGAGCCCGAATTGACGGTCAGCCTGATCCCCCAGGCCCATGCCGTGGTGTTTATCCTGGGCGCTGATACGGGCGTCACCAAGTCTGACCTGTCAATCTGGCGTGAACACCTGATTGCCGAATCCGGCGACACCGATGCACGGCTGGTGGTGTTGAACAAGATCGATACGCTGTGGGACGACAAGCTGAGCACCTCAGCCCAAATCCAGGCCCAGATTGAGCGGCAAAAGGCCAGCACCGCAGAAATATTAGGCATTCCACGCGACCGCGTGATTGCGGTATCGGCCCAAAAGGGCCTGGTGGCCAAGGTCACCGAAGACGAAGAATTGCTGCAACGCAGCTGCCTGCCCGTGCTGGAAGATGCGCTGGGCCGCGGCATGATGGGCAAACGCCAGCGCATTTTGGGCGAGGCCATGGCCGCTGGCATCACCGATTTGCGTGCCGAAACCGGGCGTGTCATCAATATCCGCAAGCGCGACATGACCGAGCAGATGATGGAGCTCAAGGGTCTGCAGGGCAAGAATGCGGCGGTTATCAAACACATGCGCTCGCGCATCTCGCAAGAGCAGGCCGAGTTCGACTTGGGCGGTGCCAAGATCCATGCAGTGCGATCGGTGCACCTGAAGCTGCTGCGCGAAGTTTTTGGCATTCTGGGCTCGACCGCCTTGAAAAAGGAAATGACCAACCTGACCGGCACGCTGCTGCAAAAGGGCTTGAAGCTGGGCGTGAAGCGCGCCTACGGTGAAACCTTTGACCGCCTGCGTGCCAATCTGGAACGGGTGCAGAGCCTGTGTGCAGAGATCCAGTCCATGCTGGCCGCTACCTTCCGACAGCTCAATGGGGAACACGGTTTCTCCTTGCAGGCACCGACCGAACCACAAATGGCGCAATACCTGACGGACCTGAACATGGTGGAGCGCAGCCACGTGCAGTACCTGGGTATTGGCAATGCCTTCAAGCTGGCGCAGCCCGAGTTTGCCGACCGCCTGGTGCGGGCGCTCTCAACCCGTTTGCGTGGTATCCATGAAGCGGCGCTGGGCGATGTGGAGTTGTGGAGCAAGTCGGCCGCAGCCCAATTGGACGCCCAGTTGCGCGAACGCCGCCGCAACTTCAGCCGCCGCATCGAAGCCATTGACCGCATTCAGCAGGCTGCCGGTGGCCTGGAGGATCGCATCCAGGATGTGGACCAGCAAGAAGCGGCCCTGAGCCAGATTGAACTCAAGCTGATCGAGCTGACCGACTACCTGATTGCCGCCCACAGGCCGGCCTCTGGTACCGAAGTCGACGTCGCCCTCGCCTGAGCGTGTTGGCAGTGGCTCCAGGTGCCTTCGCCAGGCGGGTGGTGGCGTGGCAGGCCACGCATGGACGCAACGACTTGCCGTGGCAAAACACGCAAGACCCTTACCGCGTCTGGCTGTCCGAAATCATGCTGCAGCAGACGCAGGTGGTTACGGTCCGTGACTACTTTGCCCGATTCCTGGCGCGCTTTCCCGATGTTGCTTCTCTGGCAGAGGCCAGCCTGGACGACGTGCTGGGCCTGTGGAGCGGCCTGGGTTACTACAGCCGCGCGCGCAACCTGCACCGCTGCGCACAGCAGGTCATGGCGCTGCATGGCGGCGCCTTCCCCGCAAAAGCCGAAGTATTGGAAACCCTGCCCGGCATTGGCCGCTCCACGGCGGCGGCCATTGCATCGCTGTGTTTTGGTGAACGGGTCGCCATACTGGATGCGAATGTCAAACGTGTCGTAACCCGAGTACTGGGTTTTGATGCCGATCTGGCGCAGGGCGCCAACGTGCGTGCACTGTGGGATGCGGCTACGCAACTGCTGCCCGTAGGCAAAGATGCCGCATCCGCCATGCCGCGTTACACCCAGGGCATGATGGACTTGGGCGCCACCATTTGCATGTCCAAAAAAACCGCCTGCCTGGTGTGCCCGGTGCGCCAGGACTGTGTGGCCGCTGCAGCGGGGGACCCGCAACGTTACCCGGTACGCACCCGCACCCTCAAGCGCAGCAGCCAGGCTATCTGGTTACTGTGGGTGCAAAGTGAAGACGGCGCGGTGTGGCTGGACAAGCGCCCCACACCGGGTGTCTGGGCAGGGCTGCATTGCCTGCCTCTGTTTGACAGTGAAGATGCTTTGGTCAGCCAGGTGCCTGCGGCATTACGCGCCAGCCTGCATGCCCTGCCAGTCTTCACCCATGTGTTGACCCACAAGGATTTGTATTTGCATACCTGGCAGCTGCATGTGCCAGACCAGTCCATGAGATGGGGCACCGGTCAGTGGCTCAATGCGGACACCTGGCCGGGTGTAGGTTTGCCCGCGCCCATTCGCAAGTTATTGCAACAAGGCGTTGCCGCCTGATCGTTTGGCCGGGTTTCAGCGCGCGTCGAGTTCCCGGTGGCGCGTGAGTGTGACCCACTTCGGCGTGAAGCGCTGGCTGAGCTGTTCCACCAGGTAGACCGAGCGGTGCTGCCCTCCGGTGCATCCAATACCCACGGTCACGTAACTGCGGTGGTCGCGCGCCAGGGCGTCCAGCCAGCTTTCCAGAAAGTGGGCGATGTGGTTCAGCATCAACTCCACTTCAGCTTGTGCCTGCAAAAACTCGGCCACGGGCTGGTCACGGCCGGTCAAGGCCCGCAGCGCGGATTCGTAATGCGGGTTGGGCAACATGCGCACATCAAACACGTAGTCGGCATCACTAGGCACACCCCGCTTGAACGCAAACGACTCGAACACCAGCGTGAGTTGCCCACTGGGCGCAGAGATTAGCGCCTTGACATAACCCTGCAACTGGGCTGCGCGGATGATGCTGGAGTCGATGACGTGGGCCTCTTCCCGCAGCGTAGCCAGTAGCGTGCGCTCCAGCTCAATAGCCTCTACCAGCGCGCGGCGTGCATCCTGGGCGCGGTTGCCGGGGTCGGGTTGCGACAGAGGGTGCTTGCGCCGCGTCTCGGAGTAGCGGCGCACCAGGGTCTCGGTATCGGCGTCCAGAAACAGCGACTTCACGTTGACGCCCAGCCTGCGCAAGGTGTTCAGGTGGTGTGGCACTAGCGGCAGGGATGTGGCGCTGCGCACATCCATGGCAATGGCGATGCGCCGGGCCTGGTGCTGTTGCTCCAGCTCTACAAACGGCAACAGCAGCTCGGGTGGCAGGTTGTCCACGCAGTAAAAACCGGCGTCTTCCAGCGCGTGCAGCGCGACGGACTTGCCCGAGCCCGACATGCCGGTGATCAGCACCATCTCCATGGGTTGCGCGCCGTCCTTCATCCGGTCAGGCCCCCGACTGCAGCATTTCCTTGGCGTGTGCCAAGGTGGTGCTGGATAGTTTTTCGCCGCCCAACATGCGGGCAATTTCTGCAACGCGCTGCTCACCCAGCACTGCGGCTACGGTGCTCAAGGTCACCTTGCCGCTCATCTGTTTGGCAACTACCAGATGGTGGTCCGCGCAGGATGCCACTTGCGGCAGGTGGGTGACGGCCAACACCTGGCGGTCTGCGCCCAGCTGGCGCATCAGGCGGCCCACGGTCTCGGCCACCGCTCCGCCCACACCGGAATCCACTTCGTCGAAAATCAAGGTCTGCGCCGTGCCCAACTGGCTGGTGGTGACGGCAATGGCCAACGCCATGCGCGACAACTCGCCGCCCGATGCCACTTTGCCCACAGGGCGCGGCGTGCTGCCGGCATGGCCGGCCGCCAGAAAACTCACCTCTTCCAGGCCGCTTTGCATGGGTTGTGCACTGGTCTCCAGCACCACCTGGAACTGACCGCCTTGCATGCCCAGGCCCTGCATGGCCTGCGTAATGGATTGCGCCAGAAGCGGCGCGGCTTTGGTCCGCGCTTCGGTTAACAACTTGGCCTCGGCCAGATAGGCAGCGTGGGCTTTCTTCTCTGCATTCTGCAAGCCATCCAGATCAGCCGCCGCATCCAGCTGCGCGAGCTCAGAGCGCCAGGATGCCAACAAGGCAGGCAACTCATCGGGCGTGCGTTTGTAGCGTCGGGCCAGCGATACCCACAAGGACAGGCGCTCATCCAGCTCGGCCAGGCGTTGCGGGTCCAGCTCGGTGTGGCGCAGATAAGCACGCAGGGTGCGCACTGTGTCTTCCACCTGCGCCAGGCTAGAGGCCAAGACATCCACCGGGTCGGTGAAGTCTTTTTCCAGGTGGGCCTGGCTCTGCAGCTGTTGCAAGGCATTGTTCAGCAGGCTCAGCGCATTGCTTTCGTCGTCTTCCAGCAGCTGCAAGGCACCCTGTGCCGCGTCGAGCAAGGCCTGGCCATTGGCCAGGCGGCTGTGGCTGCTTTGCAGCTCGTCCCACTCATCGATTTGTGGATTGAGTTTTTCGACCTCACCAATTTGCCAGGCCAGGCGTTCACGTTCGCGTTGCAAGGAGTCTTGCGCAGCAAAAGCCTGGGTTAACGCTGTTTGGGTTTGGCGCCAGTCGTGCCACAAGGTCGATAGGGTACTGGTGGTGACCTTGGCATAGGCATCCAGCAGGCCACGCACCGCGTCCGGGCGGGTCAGGCTCTGCCAGGCGTGTTGGCCATGGATGTCCAACAGCTGCTCACCCACGGTGCGCAACTGCTGTGCGGTAGCCGGGCTACCGTTGATCCAGGCGCGGCTTTTGCCGGCTGTGTCCACGGTGCGGCGCAGCAGCAGCGTGTCACCATCATTGTCGAAGCCTGCTTCTTGCAGCGTGTCGCGCACGCTGGCGGGGGTGTCGAATTCGGCACTCACGTCCGTGCGGCTGGCCCCTTCGCGGATGACGCCCGTGTCGGCTCGTGCGCCGGTGACCAGTTGCAGGGCGTCTATCAGTATCGATTTACCTGCTCCCGTCTCACCGGTCAGTACGGTGAAGCCGCTATCCAGATCTAACTCCAATTCGCTGACGATGACGAAATCGCGCAGAACGATGCGTTTCAAAGCCATCAAGCCACTCCCTCATTCCAATGTAATTTTTCCCGCAGGGTGTCAAAGTAGGTCCAGCCCCTGGGGTGCAAAAAGCGAACCTGGTACTGCGACCGCGTCACCACAATGCGGTCGCCGTGCATCAGCGTGGCCAGCGACTGCATGTCAAAGTTGGCGCTGGCGTCGCGTCCGGCCACCAGTTCAATCACTACCTCTGACACATTGGGGAGCACGATGGGCCGGTTGGACAGCGTGTGCGGTGCAATGGGCACCAGCACCCAGCCAGGGATGGAAGGATGTATCAGTGGCCCCCCGGCCGACAGTGCGTAGGCGGTGCAGCCCGTGGGTGTGGCGATGATCAGGCCGTCGGCACGCTGGTTGGCGACAAAATTGCCATCCACCTCCACCCGCAACTCGACCATGCCGGCAGTGGCGCCGCGGTTGACCACCACATCGTTCATGGCCAGTGCCGAGAACACACACTGCCCGCCGCGCATGACATGCGCCTGCATCAGGCTGCGGTGGTCTTCTACATACAGGCCGGCCAGCATGGGTTGTAGCGTGGCCTCAAAATTGTCCAGCGGGATGTCGGTGATGAAGCCCAGGCGCCCCTGGTTGATACCAATCAACGGCACGCCATACTGCGCCATCTTGCGGCCAATACCCAGCATGGTGCCGTCGCCCCCCACCACCACACACACATCGCAGGTTGTGCCGATGGTGGCAACATCCATGGCTGTGTAGTTGTTCAGCCCCATATTGGCGGCGGTATCGGCCTCCACCACCACCTCGCAACCCTGGTCCATCAGAAAGTTTGCGATGCGCTCCAGCGTCAGCCGCGAAGACGCGCCCATCGCACCAGATGACACAGCTTGGTATTTGCCAATCAAGGCGACTTGGCGGAATTGGGACTTCATTCGCAAATTACATCACTAAAATGTGTCGATGCTCGATGAACGTTCCAAGTTGTTGCTGAAAGCTCTGGTTGAGCGCTATATAGCCGACGGGCAACCCATCGGCAGCCGCACCTTGTCGCGGGCCTCGGGTCTGGAGTTGTCGCCGGCGACCATACGCAATGTGATGTCGGACCTGGAGGAGCTGGGTCTGATCGTCAGCCCGCACACCTCCGCTGGGCGCATCCCTACCGCACGCGGCTACCGCATGTTTGTGGACACCATGCTCACCGTGCAGCCCAGCCAGTACGGATCACACATCCTCGCGCCCGACCAGCCGCAAAAGGTGATCTCCAACGCGGCCAACCTACTGTCCAACCTGTCGCAGTTTGTCGGTGTGGTGATTGCGCCCAAGCGCACCTCGGTTTTCCGACATATTGAATTCTTGCGGCTGTCCGAGCGGCGCTTGCTGGTCATCATCGTGTCGCCCGACGGCGATGTGCAAAACCGCGTCATCTTCACCGAGCAGGACTATTCCCAGGCGCAGCTGGTGGAGGCGGCCAACTTTTTGAACAGTCACTACGTGGGCTTGGACATGGAGCATGTGCGCGAACGCCTGCAAAGCGAAGTGGAATCGCTGCGCACCGAGATCGCCACGCTGATGCAGGCAGCCGTCACCGTCAGCTCCGAGGCCATTATTGAGACTCAGGACGAGGTCATCATCTCCGGTGAACGCAACCTGCTGTCCGTGTCCGACTTCTCCAGCGACATGGGCAACCTGCGCCGCGCCTTTGAGCTGTTCGAGCAAAAGGCCCAGCTGATGCGCCTGATGGATGTGGCCGGTCAGGCTGAAGGTGTGCGCATCTTCATTGGCGGCGAGAGCCAGGTCGTGCCGTTTGAAGACCTGTCCATCGTCACCAGTCCGTATGAGGTGGATGGCAAGATCGTCGGTACGCTGGGCGTCATCGGCCCGACCCGCATGGCCTATGACCGCATGATCCAGATTGTGGACATCACGTCCAAGCTGGTCAGCAATGCGCTGAGTCACAACAAGTAAGCGCACCTAGCTGCCCCTAGGGCGTTGGGGTAGAGTGCTCTGGCTAAATCGGCCTCTAGCCTCCGTCGGATATGACTATTGAGCTATAAAATAGATAGCGGATGGCGGTCCGTTGCATCCACAACCGGCCTGCTGTGCAACTTCAAGCCGCCCAGCAGACGGTACAGCACAAACAGCAAGATGAATGGCACAACGATCGTTTGCATCAGGAATACAACGATCAAGCTGACCATCCGTTCCGCGGTGCGTTCTGCCATGGCTTGTATGTTCTCGAACCTGGCCTGCGCCTGATCCGCAGAAACCACCACCGCATCTTTTGCGCTGCTCAAGGCTTCCATCGCGCCAGAAAAGAAGCCTTTCTTTTCAGGGGACGCTGCAGGTTTGTTGGCCGGGGAGGCTGGGGCGTTCGGTTCGATTGGTGCTACACCACCGTTCAGTTTTTTCAAGGCCGCACCGGTTTGGTCAAGGGCCAGCAGACTGGTCTGGTAGTCCGAGGCCAGAAACTTCTCAAAAATGAAGGCACTTCCAATCAGCGTGACGGGCATCACCAAACGCAGGAACACCACCACCACGAGCAGACGCGAAAGCCACTCCGGCGCTCTGTTGATCCAGAAGAGGCTGGCCCAAGCCACGGCCAGCGCCGTCACCCCTGCAGACACTGCCCAGCTGGAAGCGACCGTCAACAGCAGCTTTTGAACACCAAAAGCCACGCTGGCCATCAACATGACCGATGAGAATTGCTCCACCAGATCGTTGATGGGGTCGAGCACCTGCCCCAGTGCCAAAGTGATGCCCACGCCCAGTGGATGAACTACCACTTCGGTCCCTTGAACCACGGAGATAACGGCGTTAAGCGCCCGCGCCGAGGCAAAACTGACCAGAGACCGTTTGAGCCCGGCGTCCACCTGCGCGTTGGCCATCTCGCTGATGTCCTTGGACCAGCTCAAGACGATAAACAGCATCACCATGGCAACGGTTGCGAGCCTGGACAGGTACTTCGCATTGAAATACTGTCCGCTGTATTCGCTCAACTTCGTCATAGGCACTCCTGATGCGTAACCCGATGATTGTGCAGGACAAGCCGGCACACACTGCCGAATCATGCTTATTGGCCAACAAATCCGGCTGCGCCGGGTCAATTTGCACGGGGAGTTTTTATGACACATCTGGCTGCGGATTGCGTGTTTCCTTGATTTAGCGCATGCTTTTGTCATATCGATTCAGCTTATCTGTGCCGCGAGGGTGCAGTATTGACCTTTTGCCTAGGGTATCGACGTGCATGACTTCCTCATCAACAATCGTTCCGAGCTCATAGAGCGCTGCAAGTTAAAGGTTGCTCAGCGGCCACAGCATGCTGCGACCGCTGCGCAATTGCAGAGCGGTATCCCACAGCTCATAGGGCAATTGATACAAACGCTCAGCGCTGAGTCGCAAGGCCGGGCTGCCAGAAATCTTCGCATTTCCTGCGGTTCGGTTGAAGGCTTCACAAGGGTTGAGTCGGAGATTGGCTTAAGTGCCAAGGACTACGGAAAGCAGTTGCTGGACCTTGGCTACAAGGTGGATGACGTTGTTTACGGCTATGGAGACTTGTGCCAAGCGATTAGCGACTTGGCTGTTGAGCGCGATGCACCCTTCATGGTCGAGGAATTTAGGACCTTAAACAGGTGCCTTGATAACGCCATCGCTGAGGCTGTTACATCTTTCAGCAAAGAACGCGACGTCCTGGCATCTCGCCGGTACTTGGCGGAATCAAACGAACGGCTCGGCTTTCTTCTGCACGAACTGCGCAACTCGCTGATGACGGCCAAGCTCGCGGTTACAGTGCTTGAGCGTGGCCAATTGCCGATAGCCGGAGCAACTGGCGGAGTTTTGAGACGAAGTCTTGTTACGCTGTCTTTTTTGGTAAAGCATGCCCTGGAGGAGGTTCGTGCAGCCGCAGCGTTTGATACCGAAGAGGAAATGTTTTCGTTGGCTACATTTCTTGAGGATGCTGAAAGTGCAGCGCTGCTCCACACTGAGTCGCGGGACTGCTCCTTCATTGTCAA
>JAYSZJ010000022.1:0-4345 GCA_043738115.1 Rhodoferax sp.
GACCACAGCGGGGCCGCTGCCGCGTAGTTGTCTGGCCGTGGGCCGGGCACGGCGGCGCTAGCCGCCGGCAGCGGGCGCCAGCGCAAAGTGATTTTGGCGCCAGGCTTCAAACACCGTCACCGCCACCGCGTTGGACAGGTTCAGGCTGCGTTGACCGCTTCGCATAGGCAGCTTCAGGCACTGCGGCGGCGCAAATGAGTCGCGCAGCTCGGGCGCCAGTCCCCGGGTTTCCGAACCAAACACCAGCCAGTCGCCGGGCGCAAATTTTGTGTCATGCACGATGTGGCTGGCGCGCGTGCTCAGGGCGAACATGCGCTCGGGTGCCGGCTGTTCGGTTGTCAGGAAGGCCTGCCAGCTGGCATGGCATTTGAGTTGTGCGTATTCGTGGTAGTCCAGCCCGGCGCGGCGCATGTGTTTGTCGTCCATGGAGAAACCCAGAGGCTCGACCAGGTGCAGCGTGCAGCCAGTGTTCGCCGCCAGGCGGATGACGTTGCCCGTGTTGGGCGGGATTTCGGGTTCGACGAGGACGATGTGGAACATAGGGTGGTTATTGTCGCTTTAAACTAAATCGGCCTCTAGCCCCCGTCGGTTCTCATCATTGTGCTATTTAAATCATAGTTTTTGTGCATATGGCGCTACTCTGTGCGAGCGAGCACCAGGGCGGTGGTGTGCGCAACGCCGGCGCCGCGCAGCACGCGTGCTGCGGCGTGCAAGGACGCTCCGCTGGTCATCACATCGTCGAGCAGCACCACGCGTTTGCCCTTTAGGCGGTGGGCTTGCAGCGGGTCAATGGCGAACGCATCCTCCACGGTGCGCAGGCGTTCGCTGCGGGGCAGGGTGCGTTGCGGCGGCGTGTCATGCACCCGCAACAACACACCATGCGCAACTTTAGGGGCATCCAGTGCACGGGCCAACACGTGGGCTTGGTTGTAGCCACGATCGCGCAGACGTTCTTTTGACAGTGGCATGGGCAGCAACAGATCGGCCGCATCCAATGCGGGCTCGACCCAGGGCGCGGCACGCAGCAGCGCCGCAAAGCTGGTGGCCCAGCCTGGGTGCTGGCGGAATTTGAAGTCTGCCACCAGTGTGGACCACGGGTAGGCATAGGGCAGGGCGGCCAGGCAGGCGTCTAGCGGTGGTGGGTTCAGGATGCAGGCGCCACACTGGTTTACGTCGGCGGTTACTGGCAGTGCGCAGGTGCTGCAGCGTGCCACCGGCTGGGCAAAGGTCGC
The DNA here is from genome assembly GCA_043738115.1 of Rhodoferax sp. Classification (GTDB taxonomy): domain Bacteria; phylum Pseudomonadota; class Gammaproteobacteria; order Burkholderiales; family Burkholderiaceae_C; genus Allorhodoferax. The sequence continues at coordinate 1,233 of JAYSZJ010000022.1, forward strand.
CACACAAGCTTCGCAGATGCTGTGGGCGGGCCAGGCGTGGCAGACCGCGCACTGGCTGGGCAGGCGTTTGGAGAGACCTTGTAGCAATCGGCGCAACACCGAACCAATATACTCGGGCCGCCCTTTCGCCTGCGCGCGCCGTGCCAGCCATGCCCTCAGCCACCATGCCCTCCGATTTGCCCCCCACCATTGCCCCCGTTGCCGCTGACCGCTGGGCCGCACGGCTGCCCGCCGCATCTCCGTGGTTGCACGAAGAGGTCGCACGGCGCATGGAAGACCGGCTGCAGTGGATGACCCTGCAGCCCGAAAGCTGGGTGCATTGGGGGCCTCTGCGGGGTGGCTTAAATGCCCAGGCGCTGCTGGCGGTGCGTTACCCCAAGGCTCAGTGTTTTGTGGTGCAAGCCCCCGCAAAACATGAAGAGGTAGCTATAAAATTGATAGCACCCGCATGGTGGAGCCCGTCCCGTTGGACCGGCCCGACTGTGCATTTCGGTTTGCCTTCGCAGCCCACGCAGATGGTGTGGGCGAATATGGCCCTGCATATGGTGGCCGACCCGCAGGCGCTGATCGCAGAGTGGCAGCGTCTGCTGCAGCCCCGGGGCTTTTTGATGTTTTCCTGCCTGGGGCCGGACACGCTGCGTGAATTGCGTGCCCTGTATGCGGCCCAAGGCTGGCCGCCGGCCTCACATGCCTTTACCGATATGCACGACTGGGGTGACATGCTGGTGCACGCCGGATTTTCAGAGCCGGTCATGGACATGGAGCGCATCACGCTGACATTTGCGACGCCTGAGCGATTGCTGGTGGAGTTGCGCGAGCTGGGGCGCAACCTGCATCCGCAACGCTTCCACGCGCTGCGGGGCCGCGCCTGGCATGCCCAACTGCTGGCGCAACTGGCGCTATTGGCCAAGGCCGATGGAGAGGGCCAGCTGCATCTCACCTTTGAGATCGTTTACGGCCATGCCTTCAAGGCCCCGCCGCGGCTGACAGTGGCCACCGAGACCTCGGTGTCGCTGGATGCGATGCGGGCGAGCTTGCGCCAGGGCCGGAAAAACGGCACTTCCGGGTGAAGTATGGCTCTGCCGCAGGCCTTAGACCCTGATTTCGAAAGGGTTGGTCGGCTACAATACCCGGCAAACCGCGTTCTTGCCCTTCCTGTCTGCCCGCTGCCTCAGCGCGGGCGGGAGCAGGTTTTGGCACTGTTTAATCTGATTCGACGAAGAAATGACCAAGATGAAGAGCATTTTCAATAAATTGGCTTCACTGCTCCTCGCGGCAAGCGCCTGGGCCGGTACAGCGGCATTCAGCCTGGCGCATGCGGTCAACGACCTCCCCGGCGGCCCGGCCGTAAACCAGTTGAACCTGCACCCCGCAGTTACCGCCATCGCCAAAGAGCAGGCCTGGCTGCACTGGTTCATGCTGATTGTGTGCAGCATCATCTTTGTTGGTGTGTTCTCGGTGATGTTTTATTCCATCTGGAAGCACCGCAAGTCCAAAGGCCATAAGGCCGCCACCTTCCACGAATCCGTGCTGGTCGAGGTGATCTGGACCATCATTCCCTTCATCATTGTGATCCTGATGGCACTGCCAGCCACCAAGGTTGTGATCGCCATGAAAGACACCACCAATGCCGATTTGACGATCAAGGCGACCGGCATGCAGTGGAAGTGGGGCTATGACTACCTGCGCGGTGAAGGCGAAGGCATTGGTTTCATCTCCACGCTGGACAACAAGCAGCGCATCATGTCCGACAAGGGCGATCTCACGGAAATCTCTGGTGTCGATGATTATTTGCTGAAGGTCGACAACCCGCTGGTGGTGCCAGTTGACAAAAAGATCCGTATTGTGCTGACCGCCAACGACGTGATCCACGCTTTTGCCGTGCCTTCGTTCGGTATCAAGCAGGATGCGATCCCCGGTTTTGTGCGTGACACCTGGTTCCGTGCCGAGAAAACAGGCGACTTCTATGGCCAGTGCCAGGAGTTGTGCGGCAAGGAACACGCCTACATGCCCATCCATGTGAAGGTGTTGTCTGCAGAAGACTACTCCAAGTGGGTGGCGGGCGAGATGAAAAAGCTGGCAGCCAAAGCGGATGATCCATCCAAGGTTTGGGCGCTGGCTGATCTGTCTGCACGTGGCGAAAAGGTATACGCCGCCAACTGCGTGGCTTGCCACCAGGCAAACGGCAAGGGCGCTGGCCCCATCAAGCCTGTGGACGGCTCCGCTGTGGTGCTTGATGCCGACAAGAACAAGCAAATCGCCGTCATGCTGAACGGCCAGAACAATGGTGCCATGCCGGCCTGGAAGTCGCTGAGCGACACCGACATCGCTGCCGTGATCACCTATACCAAGAACAACTGGTCCAACAAGACCGGTCAAGTCGTGCAACCGGCGGACGTGCTGACCCAGCGCAAATAAGCGTTGCCAGACCCGACCGTTGACCGAATTTAGTGAATTGAGAAGGAAACCAGGATGAGTGCCGTTCTAGACCACCACGACCACGCCCATGACGACCACCATGACCACCACGCCCCTGCGGGCTGGCGGCGTTGGGTCTACGCGACCAACCACAAGGACATCGGCACGCTGTATTTGCTGTTTGCCTTCACGATGTTGATGATCGGCGGCGTTCTGGCGCTGCTGATTCGGGCCGAACTGTTCCAGCCCGGCTTGCAACTGATGCAACCCGAGTTCTTCAACTCCCTGACCACCATGCACGGCCTGATCATGGTGTTCGGCGCCATCATGCCGGCCTTCGTGGGTTTTGCGAACTGGATGATTCCGTTGCAAATTGGCGCAGCGGACATGGCCTTCGCGCGGATGAACAATTTTTCGTTCTGGCTGATGATTCCCGCCGGTTTGATGCTGGTGGGTTCGTTCTTCATGCCCGGTGGCGCACCGGCTGCCGGCTGGACGCTGTATGCGCCGCTGACCCTGCAGATGGGACCCAGCATGGATGCCGGTATCTTTGCCATGCACATCCTGGGTGCCAGCTCCATCATGGGCTCCATCAACATCATCGTCACCATCCTGAACATGCGCGCACCTGGCATGACGCTGATGAAAATGCCGATGTTCTGCTGGACCTGGCTGATCACCGCCTACCTGTTGAT
>JAYSZJ010000023.1:0-4313 GCA_043738115.1 Rhodoferax sp.
CCCTAGCGCAAACCGTCGGTGCCAACAATATCTTTTGCTTGCAAGCCTCCAACGCGCGGCAGCGGTCTCCCGTTGTCCGTGACGACAACGGCAACCAAAATTTCATTGGCGCGCGGGGCATCAGAAATGCGCGCCTCCATCGCATCAAAGTGGCTGCGAACGAACGCCGCATCTTTGTGGCCGATCGGCACGTCAATCGCCGTGCCCAGCGTACCCATCTTCTTGCTCGACGGCACCAAAGCTGCGCCTTTTTCAACTGCAACGCGCAGCGGCGCGCCCAACTTTGGGTGGAGCACAGCAGCGGCATGCTCAATTTCACCGGCCTCGCCAACGATTGCGGCCTTGCCGTAGCTGTGGGCGCTGCCAGGCGCAATGCCCAGCGCCTGAACACACCTATCGCCCAACAACTTACCCAGTTCTTCGCCGATGGCAATCAGCGCATCCAGGTTTTCGGCGTATCGGCCCGCGTACGGGTTTTCAATCACCGCCATGGCCAAAGCCCGTCGCGTTGGCGGGCTGACTGCACGGCCCATTTCGATATGAACCTCATCGACTTGAACCACAATTTTTCGAATACCGGTTTTCATGGATTCCTCAAAGAAGTGCGTTGTAGCATTACGGCAGGCTTAGGCCCTGGCCTAGCGCAGCCCGTCCCATTTGCTGATCGCGCTGGCGGCCAGACCACCAACCCGCGCATGGATGCGCGCGCCCGTACTCATGGCGAGAATAAAAACAATCTCATCCGCCCTGGGCGCACCCGGCACCCGAACTTCAATTGCGTCAAAGTGGCTGCGCACGTAGCTCGCGTTAATGTGCGTCATGGGTACATCCAGCGTTGCGCTTGGGCCGGCGACTTTTTTGGTCGACGGCACTATCGACAACGCATTGGCAGTTTGCCCCGCTTCGGCTAATTTGACCAATGAATTAGCCCCAATGTCGCCTGTTCTATACGCATTGCGGTCACCCTTCCAGCCGAGCAGCTCACGCATGGCGTAGCCGCCCGGCACGTGCCACATTGCGCCATGTTCAAGTTCCCCGCCGGCGCCTACGATGGCGCCCTTGCCGTAACCTTCAATTTCGCAAGCAGCTACGCTCATGGCCGCGCGCAAACGTTCAGCCATGTCGATGCCTACAGCCCCCAGCGAATCCATCATGGGGAGCAGATCGGGTTCATAACGGCCTGCAAATGGATTGGTGAGCACAGCAGCAATAGCGCCGCGCACCAAAGCGCTCTCGGGCATAGGACCAAACTCGTGGTGAATCGTTTCAATCTGGGTGAAGATGCGGCGAATCTCAATCATTGCGCTTGGGCCAAAAGTTGCTTAATTTTCATAACAAACCGATTGTTGTGCCGCGGCCGTTTCCATCGCAGTGGATATGGCGGGCAATGCAATTTCAAAAGTGTTGGTGGCCACGTATTGATTCTGACAGACCAAAACCGCTGAGCAAATCAAGCCTTTATTTCTCAGTACTATCGCGCAGTCAAGCCCCGCTTGCAATGCGGTTTGAACAGCTTTAGACCCCAGCGGGGGCACGGACACAGTGACTAGCAACAGCCCCAGGTCAGAGGCGTCTTTTACGTCAACAGCGGGAAGCCGAATAATCCGTGAATCCGCTACATTCACCGCGTTTGCAATGACGGTTGCAGCGGCGTCAGCCTCAGCCGCAGTTTTTGCCAGAACGGTCACACTATCGGCGATTCCGAGCGACAGGCTTCTGCCTTTCCATCCGCTGGTGGCAACACCGCGGACTTGTGATGAGGCGTGCACTTCAAACTTTCCATCGACGCTCAAACCCTGCTGCAAACTGCCTGCATCAAACTGATCAACGTCTGCGTACAGCCCCACGCTGATGGTCTGCTCTGACGCTAAAAATAGCGCAATGTCGCCGCCGTTGTTAACCCAAGCGCGGTCAATCCCCGGCGCGTCGTACTGGCTTGCCAATTCCTGTGCAACTGATCCGGCCACGGCCGCCATAGGAGTAATGAATCCGGAGTTAAAGGGCGCGCACGCGCTCCACATCCGCGTGGCAATGACGCCGCTCACTGGGCAGTCAACGCCTATCGGGCAGCGCAAATCGGGTAGCTCGCTCACCAGTTCCTCAAGAACAGTAGTAAACCGACGCCAAGCGCGCTGATGGGCAAGGCCAACTTCATCACGGTCACCGGTAGCGCCCAGCACGATATCTATCGGCCCATGTTGAAAATGCCAGCGACCGTCCGGTAGTTGTGCGCGGCATGGGCCCATGCTTTCCCTCACAGCTCTGCATCCGGTTTACCAAGGCCTGAAAGGGGCCATGGGTTGCGAGCCTGATGTGCAGACCACTGTAAAGCACGCGGCGCGCCGTCTTGGTGCCACGCGCCGGCCTTCAGGGTTTCAGTCAATGACCGCACATACTCCATGTGCCCACCAAGGTCCTGGTAGTTTTGCAGCGACATGCTGAATTCTATGGGTGCGACTATCGCGGGTGTGGGCACCGTGCCAAAACTGTTGTCCGGCATGGCCATGACATCCACCATCACCGTGATGCCGCCTCCGGGCCAAACGTAGGCGGGCGCACCACCACAAGTGACGTTGACCAGGGCCTGCTTGATGGCGCGTGTCAACTGAACCGGGTTTTCAGTTGCGCCGGCCCGCAAGCTGCCGCCAGCACCCGCCAAAAACAACACGGTTGTCAATGAAGGCTCGCAGTTCTCGCCAATGCGGTCAACCACTTTCTGCACATCTTCGGGCATCGGAAAGGACACGGGTAGCAGCGCGTCATTCAGCACGTACCAGCAAGCGTGCTCGCCCGTGGTGGAAGTCATCAACAACTTGAGTCCGGGCCATGCGGTTTTTACGTCCCAACCTTCAATAATCGACAGCGGGTCACTGATGTCTGTACCGCCCCAACCGATACCTGGATTGGCCACCTGAAAGTAGCGCCCAGGTGTTGATTTTCGTCCGACCATTTTGATACCCGACGCAGGCATATCAAGGCAGCGCCCCGCCTGGTGCTCCGTTAGTACTCCGGTGATGTGGTCGTCCACTACCACCACCTCATCGGCCAAACCCAGAAACTGCTTGGCAAAAATACCGATGGCAGCCGAGCCGCACCCCACCCGCATTCGTTGTTCCTCAACACCGTTGACTATTGGTGCTTTTCCAGCCTGAATGACAAGCTGCGAGCCGCCTTCAATCGTGAGTTCAGCGGGCTGCTTGTTGCCTAGCGCCTGCATCATTTCTACCGCAATGCGCCCTTCTCTTTTGCTGCCGCCAGTCAGGTGATGAACACCGCCAAGTGATAGCATTTGCGAGCCATATTCAGCCGTTGTGACGTGTCCAACGAACTCGCCCTTGCAGAGCACGCGGGCGCGTTCTTCGCCTATAAATCGATCAGTGTCAATTTTTACCTTCAAGCTGCAGTAGCTAAAAATTCCTTCAGTCACCACCGTAACTACATCCACGCCCGCCACCTGCGACGATACGATAAACGGTGCGGGCTTGTAATCTGGGTAGGTGGTGGATGACCCGACACCAGTGACAAATATTTCTTCTCCAACCAACAGCTTGCCATCCCAATCTTTGGTTGAATCGAACGGTACAAGCTGGGCGTGGTTGCCTTCGAGCGTGCGGTGCAGCAACACCAATGGGTCTACACGAACGAGCGCACCACCCTCGTTGGCGTACCTGTCGCAAGCGCCGCTTCGGCCATCAGAAATCTGGCACAGGACCGGACAGGCATTGCACTCAATTTTTACCGTACGTATTCGGTCGCTGCCAGGGCGCGACCTGCCCAGCCCAGAGGCGACGAGATTCCCGTCTAATCCTGGCAAACCGTCGGTCTTTGTGTGTTCCACCATCTGGGTTTCAAAGTGTCTTGGCCTGGATTGACATTGATGAAAAAGTGCGGCGAAAATATGTAGCAATCACTACATTTATTTCGAATGTAGCGTATCCTGACCAGCGTTGCAACAGCGTTTGTTACCAAATCAAATAAGCAATGGCCTCAAAGACCAATTCAATTGCCACTCGGGACAAAATTCTCTGCGCTGCAACCAAAGTGTTTGCACGTTACGGCTATGAAGGTGGCAGCATAGAAAAAATCTCCAGCGCCGCAAAGTCGGTTGACCGAATGATTTACTATTATTTCGGGAGCAAGGAAGGGCTCTTCATTGCCGTGCTTGAAGGCATGTACGCAAAGATGAATCAGGCGGAGCTCAAGCTCACACTGGATACGACGCAGCCAGTTGAATCGATCAAAGCAGTCATCCGGTTTGTTGTGGCATATTACAAAAAAAACCCCGAGTTCATAACGCTTTTGAACATTGAAAA
>JAYSZJ010000024.1:0-29614 GCA_043738115.1 Rhodoferax sp.
CCTTGCCCATGCAGAGCACCGGCACGGTCGGTGAATTTGTAGCCGGTGTGCGTTTCAAAGCCTGGAACCCACCCAGCAGCCTGCACCCCACCATTGGCGTACACGCGCCGCTGACGTTCGACATTGTGGACACCTGGATGAAACGCTCGCTGGGCGGCTGCCAGTACCACGTGGCACACCCGGGTGGATTGAGTTACGAGAACTTCCCGGTCAATTCCATGGAAGCCGAAAGCCGGCGCCTGACCCGCTTCACCGCTACCGGCCATACGCCGGGGGTGATGCACGTGCCACCAGCGACGATCAATGTGGCGGCGAGCAAGGAGTTTCCGTTTACGCTGGATCTGCGGCGGAGTAACTGATGCTTCCCAGTCCGAGTGCCGAAGGGCGAAATTTTCCTTCGATGACTCCGGGACTACTCACACGCATTTGGAAATTCGCACGATTCGCCGCAGTTCAGGGCGCCTTGTGCTTATTGCTCTCTCTGGTGGTTGGGCTGCTACAGATCCAGTATGAACTCAGGGATGGAAAGGTCAGTGAGTTTGTCGGGCTGTACTTGGTCATGGGTGTGTGGCTCGCGCCCATCTACTGGCTTATTGCTACACCGGCTCACTTGTTTTTCTACATGCGTCGGCAAGCGCCATCATGTTATGTCCTGTCGTCTCTCGCATCAGCTTGCACTGTCCTTGTCGGCACAGCGCTGATGTTTTGGCTGACATCCGATGCCTGACACTTGCTGTACGCGCCTCAGTTGCGGCGGTTTTTGGACCGGAGAGTCTCAAGCGAAACTGGCCTGTAGCCCCCGTAAAATCTATTTGAGTAGCTATCTATTTTGTAGTGACTGGACTCCTGAATCACCATTCGTTTCTGTGCTTCCCAGGTGTGGGTCGCCGGGTCTGAGCCATTGAATTTCCTCGCGCAGCGGAAGTCAATTGTGTTGCGGATACAGGTCACCATGCAAATCCGAAGGAGACCCCACCATGCGCCATAACGCCAGACTGCACAAAACACACGCTCCGTGACATCCCTCCTTCAAGAACTCCAAAAACTCGAAGTCGAACTCCACCACCCCGGAGTTCGATGCAGTCGTGAACGTCTGAATCAACTGCTGCACCCTGAGTTTCATGAGGTGGGTCGCTCCGGTCGGTCATACACCAGAGAAACCATCGTCAACTTCTTGGCCACCCAAGATCTTCAGCCCGTCGTGGTCTCAGATACATTTTCAGTCGCGGACCTTGGCTCTGGGATTGCCCTCCTCATCTATCGTTCAGCACACCTTAAACTCGGCAATGTCTTGGTAAACCACACTCTGCGCTCATCCATTTGGGTACAAACGAACGCAGGTTGGCAACTTCGCTACCACCAGGGCACCGCAGCGGCAGAAACATGGTGACGTCTCGTTACATCGCGAGCAGTGCAGGCGCTTTACTGCCAACCACGATGAGCGCCACATCGATCGTGTACATCCGAGATTTTGTTTTCCAGCGGAGCTAGGCGCAAAGCATTAATTGGGTGAAAGCGCCGGGTCCGCCACCGAACCAGTGGACAACACCTTCAGATCACTGTTAAACACAACCGTAAATATCTTGGCGTCCGACCCATTGGGTCCATCCATATAACGCCAGTCGTAGTGCCAAACATTCTTCAACTCATAAGGCGTCATCTTCATGGGCTTGCCCAGCATTCTGCGCACCGTTTCCATGGGCATGCCGGGTTCTATCTTGGCAAAGACGTGGGGTGCCAATACCTGGCGCAGCGCGGTCATTTTGCCGTCCGGCCCGATGGTGATCATGTAGTTCTTGGCGCCGGCGGGTTGGCGGTTGTACTCAAAAATGCGGGCACCGTTTTCGCCGTCCCACACCTTCTCGGGCTCGCCAAATTTCATCCGCACATCGCCCTCCGTGGCGACGCCCTCTTCCAATTCGCTGATTCGTTGGTCGTCGCAGGCGGTCATTAGCAATGTGGAGCCCAGCAGCGCCAGGCCGAACATCCATCCAGCAGCCATAGAACCAAAAGTGCGGGAGCGTGGTTTCAAAATTTATGCCTCGTTATACAAATGTGTTGGTCACGCCAACATAGTAAGCTCTGTGGCACCCATATTGCTTGATATCCCTATAGCCCAACCAACGGAAATCCAAAAATGTCTTCCCTTCATTCCATCGGCGGCATGCCCCCTGCCACCTCCAAGATCCACATGATTGGCGGCGAAAAAGGCGGTGTAGGCAAGTCCATGGTGTCGCGTTTGCTGGCCCAGTATTTCATCGACAAGGACATTCCGTTTGTCGGATTCGATACCGACCGCTCGCACGGCGCGCTGCTGCGTTTTTATAGCGATTACGCATCCCCGGTGTTGATTGACCGTTTCGAGGCGCTGGACCACATCGTAGAGGCTGCGGTAGAAATCCCTGGCGTTCGGGTGCTGGTCGATCTGGCTGCGCAAACCCATGAACCGCTGGTGAAGTGGATTGACGATTCGGGCGTGTTGAACATGGCCGATGACACCGGTTTTACGCTGCACTACTGGCATGTCATGGATTCGGGCCGTGACTCGGTCGATTTGCTGACACGCTTGCTGGACCGGTATGGCAAAAACCTGAACTACGTGCTGGTGTTGAACCAACTGCGTGGTGATGATTTTGGCCAGTTGGAGCGCTCGGGCCAGTTGGAGCGTGCGCTGGGCTTGGGTGCCAAGGTCATTTCCATCAAACACCTGAGCGACGCCGTGGTGCAAAAAATTGATGCCAACAACAGCAGCTTCTGGGCCGCCAAAAGTGACACCTCGGGTGGTGATGCCAGCCTGCGCCTGATGGAGCGCCAGCGCCTGACCATGTGGCTGCAGCACGCCTACAAAGAACTGGCCAAGGCCGAAGCCTAGTCGTTCGTCATCGTCGTTATTGCCAGCGCACAGCGTTGCCGTCGGTAGACAAGGCCTGTTGCGTGTGGTGCGGCAAGACAGCGCCAACCGATGCGTCCACCGCCGCAGTTGCCTGCAACACCGGAGCATGGGCCTGCACATTGCCGAAGATGGTGGCAAAAGCCACGTCGGCAGCATCGCGCCCGGTGCCAAAACGGATCAGGCCCATGGGAATGGCGGTGCCCGATGGGTCAAAAAGATACCAGCGGTCCCCTACAAAGGCCTCCACATAGGCATGGAAGTCGGGTGGTCCTAAAACCGGGTCGGCGCCATAGTCGGTTCCGGTGGTGAAGCGGGCTGGTATGTTGAGCGCGCGGCACAGCGCCACCATCAGGTGGGCAAAGTCACGGCAGATGCCAACCTGGCCGATCAACGTATCGATGGCAGACGTGGTGCCGGTGGAGCTATTGGATGTAAATGCCACGTGCCGCTGCACCCAGTCCCGCACGGCCAGCACCCGGCTATAGCCCTGGGGCAAGTGGCCAAAGTTGTTGTTGGCCAGCTTGAGCAGGCGGTCAGACTGGCAGTAGCGGCTGGGGTAGATGTAGCCCAGCACCTCCGGTGGCAGAGCCTGCACTGGCACCTCGGCAATGGTGGCGGGGTCGGCAAAGTGGTGCATCAGGTCCACCGTGGCCGTGTACTTCACGTTCAGCTCGCCCTGCTGGGCATGCAGGCGCATGTAACGGGTGCCGCTGAAGGCATCTGTATGGATCTGCGGTTGCACCGGCTGGCTGATCCACAGGTTTTCAAAAGAAACCTTCTGGCTGGCGGTTTGTGCGGCGTGGATATTGAACACAAAATCGGCACCCTGGGCATCGATTTGGTAGTTGAGGGCGAGTTGGAGTTCGATACGGATCATGTTGGCGCAGTATGCGGGTAAACGTGAATCGTCTCTGTGGGTTTGCGCACATAGGGTCAGCCTGCGGTAATGCACAATCGTCTCCATTTAAGGATCTTCGAACATGAACCCCATTAAACTGGTTGCCATTATTCTGATCGCCGGTGGCGCCCTGGGTTTGTTGTACGGAGGCTTTAGCTACACCAAGGAATCCACCAGCGCCAAAATCGGCCCCCTGACCCTGCAGGTCAAGGAAACCGAACGCGTCAACATCCCTCTGTGGATGGGCGTGGCTGCCATCGTGGGTGGCGTCGTTTTGCTGCTGACTGCACGCAAACCATAAGGTTTTTAGCGCCGCCATCAGGCGGCGAGGCTGGGGGCGTGTAAACGGTTTACGGCATACTTCGGGCCGTGAGCCACCTTTCCGAAATTCCTGCCTCTGGCCCAGCTGCGGCCGACACACCCCAGACCGCGTTAGACCATGCGCTGGCCTCCATGGACGCCGCAGCCGGGCACTTCGACGAACTGCGCGCGCGCATGTCCGACGGACCACAATCGCCTGAACTTGCTACTCAATCGATAGCAGAATCATCAGATATCACGGGGGCTTGGCGCCTATTCTTTGCACAGGCCGAGTCCGACGGCTTGGGCGACATGACCCTGCGCACGGAGACATTGGCACGCCAGATCCGTGACAACGGCGTTACCTACAACGTTTATGCCGACACCAACGGGGCGCAACGCCCTTGGTCGCTAGGCCTGTTCCCGCTGATCATCTCGCCCGACAACTGGCAACACATCGAAGCCGGCATCACCCAGCGCATGCGCCTGCTGGACAGGGTGATGGCCGATGTGTATGGCCCACAAGAACTGCTGGCCCAGGGGCTGATACCGCCGGCACTGGTGCAGGGCCACCCCGGTTATTTGCGTTCCATGCATGGGGTCAAACCTGTGGGCGGCAGCCATTTACACTTGGCCGCCTTTGACCTGGCCCGTGGGCCAGACGGCAACTGGTGGGTGGTGTCGCAGCGCACACAGGCGCCCTCGGGTCTCGGTTATCTGATGGAAAACCGCTTGGCCGTTTCCCACCTGTTTCCACAAGCCTTTGAGAACCTGCACGTACAGCGGTTGGCCGGCACCTACCGTGCGCTGATCGACAGCATGAAGGCCATGAGCCCCGCGGGTCAACACGCACACATTGCACTGCTGACCCCAGGCCCTTACAACGAAACCTATTTCGAACACGCCTACCTGGCGCGTTACCTCGGGCTCTCACTGGTAGAGGGCAGCGACCTGATCGTGCGCGACCAGTGCCTGTTCCTCAAGACCCTGCGCGGCTTGGTGCCGGTGCATGGCCTGCTCAAGCGGCTGGACGACCAGTTCATGGACCCGCTGGAATTGCGCTCTGACTCCACACTGGGCGTGCCCGGTCTGCTGCAGGTGATACGCGCTGGCAATGTGCTGGTGGCCAATGCACCGGGCTCGGCATTTTTGGAGTCACCTGCATTACTGGGCTTTATGCCTGCGTTGTCGCGGCATCTGTTTGATGAAGAGCTGTTGCTGCCCGCGCTGCCCACCTGGTGGTGTGGCGAACGCTCGGCCATGGAGGCCGTGTTGCCGCGCCTGCACGCCTGTGCCATCAAACCCACCTACCCTGGCTCTGCTGTGCATGGCAATTTTGATGCGGTGCTGGGCCGTAAGTTGTCCAAGCGCGAGCTGGCCGAATGGGCCGGCCGTATCGCGCTGCAGCCCGACGACCACACGGTGCAGGATTACATGCCGCTGTCGCAAATACCCACCTGGCACACGACGGACAAAGGCGAAGGCATAGCCCCGCGCTCGGTCATGCTGCGGGTGTTTGCCGTATCCCAAGGACCGCAGTCCTGGTGTGTGTTGCCCGGCGGTTTGGCCCGTGTGGCCGGTGGTACCGGTGTGGACGTGGCATCGATGCAGCATGGCGGTAGCAGCGCTGACGTCTGGGTCATGACCCATGGCAACGTGGACAAGACCACGTTGCTGCGTCCACCGCTGACGCCATCGGTCATTGCCCAGCGCACCCGCCAAGTCACCAGCCGCGCTGCGGAAAACCTGTTTTGGCTGGGGCGTTATACCGAGCGCGCCGAAAACTCCGTGCGCCTGGCGCGGCTCACACTGGAGAGCCTGGCCGGTGAGGACCAGTCGTCCCCCACCTTGCTGAGCTGGCTGGGCCAGATGGCGCTGAGCAACAACCTGGTGCTGGCCGGTGTGCCCACGCTAACCCCTTCACCCCAGGTACGCCGTGTTTTTGAGCGTTCGCTGATTGCCAGCCTGGGCAGCAGCAAACAGGCCACCAGTGTGGGCTACAACCTGCGCGCCGTGCGCCTAGCCGGTGCTGCCGTGCGTGAGCGCCTGTCACAAGAGCACTGGAGCCTGATGCAGCGCACCGAAGATGCGTTCTTCCAGAGCTGTGCCCACACCCCCACAGGTGCCGACTACTCTGCCCTGCATGCACTCACAGCGCTCAAACGCGCCAGCGACCACCTGGCCGCCATCACCGGCTTGCAGACCGACCGCATGACGCGCGACGACGGCTGGCGCCTGCTCAGCATTGGCCGCCATGTCGAACGCCTGGGGTTTTTGTCCCACGCGCTGGCCACGGGTTTTGACCATGGCGCCGTACACCATGACGGTGGTTTTGAGGCCATGGTGGCGCTGTTTGACAGCACCATCACCTTCCACGGCCAGTACCAGCAAAGCCACGACATCGCACCGCTGGTAGACCTGCTGGTGCTGGACCGCGACAACCCCCGTGCGCTGGCCTGGGTGGCGCACACGCTGCGCGGGCGCCTGGCCAAGCTGGCTGGCAGTGCGCCCGACCAGTTGGGCCTGTTGTCCCACAGCGTGCCTGACCCAGGCCTGTGGCAGCTGGAAGCCCTGTGTGATGCCGGCCCAGATGCCGACTACACCGCCCTGGGCGACGTGTTGCAGGGCTGCAGTGAGGCGGCCTATCAGGTGTCGGAAGAAATCAGCGCCACCTATTTCACCCACTCCGGCGAGGCCGGGCAAAGCCTGGGCGCTTGAAGCGGAGTTGTCCATGCAACTGCACATCACCCACGAGACCTGTTACGATTATTCGCCCGCGGTGAGTATTGCGCAGCACATGGCCTACCTCAAGCCGCTGAACACTGCCAACCAGCAGGTGCTGAGCCACAGCTTGTCGATCACGCCCGAGCCTACACAACAAACCGCCACACTGGATGTGTATGGCAACACCCGTGCATTCTTTTCGCTGCAGGCAGCCCACACCCAGCTCCACGTGGTGGCCCGCAGCCTGGTGGCAACCCAACCCCCAACGCAGTGGGACAACACGGTGCCGTGGGAACAGGTGCGCGAACGTTTTCGCTACTGCGCCAAAAACCCGTTTGATGCGGCGGCCGACTTTGTGTTTGCATCGCCCTATGTGCCACGCCATGCGGATTTTGCAGACTATGCACGGCCCAGTTTCACCGCGCACGACAGCTTGCTGCTGGCCGCGCGTGACCTGATGCAGCGCATCTACCACGACTTCACGTACGAGAGCCACAGTACCGAGATCAACACCCCGGCACGCGAGGCCCTGGCCCAGCGAACCGGCGTGTGCCAGGACTTTGCCCACATCATGATTGCCTGCCTGCGCGCCTACGGAGTGCCCGCGCGCTACGTCAGCGGTTATTTGCTAACCCACCCTGCTCCCGGCCAGCCACGCCTGGTGGGCAGCGACGCCTCCCACGCCTGGGTATCGGTCTACCTGCCCGATGCAGAGGACGGCGCGGTGGGCGGCTGCTGGTGCGACTTCGACCCCACCAACAACCGCGACGGCTGGGGCAGCCCCGGCGAAGACTATGTGACGTTGGCCCTGGGCCGCGACTACGCTGACGTGTCACCGCTGCGCGGTGTCATCCACGGTGGCGCCAACCACCGCCTGAGCGTAGGCGTAACCGTAGAACCCGTGGACACCGTGGCCTGGACCGGGCAGAGCCAGAATCAGTCACAATCACAGTCCCAGACCCTGTAGGATTGCCGGTTTGCTATAATTTATATAGCGAATAGATCATATTCTACGGGGGCTAGCGGCATTTTTTCCATAAGCTTATCAGCCAAGGAGCCACTATGAACGTTTACGACACCCTCACCAACCTGGGCATCACCCTGCCACCCGTCGCCGTACCGGTGGCAGCCTATGTACCGTTTGTGCAAACCGGCAACCTGGTCTTTCTGAGCGGCCATATCGCTAAGAAAGACGGCAAACCCTGGGTGGGCCAACTGGGTAAAACCATGGCCACCGAAGAAGGCAAGGCCGCGGCCCGTGCCATCGCCATCGACCTGATGGGCACCTTACACGCCGCCGTGGGCGACCTGAACAAGATCAAGCGCATCGTCAAGCTGATGTCGCTGGTCAACTCCACCGGCGACTTTACCGAACAACACCTGGTGACCAATGGCGCCAGCGAGCTGTTGGCGCAAGTCTTTGGCGACAAGGGCGCCCACGCACGCAGCGCCTTTGGCGTGGCCCAAAACCCCATGGGTGCCTGTGTAGAAATCGACCTGATCGCCGAACTGGCCTGAAGAAGATCGCCCCCACGCTCGCCCACTGCGTGTGGCTTGCTGCCCCCCGAGGGGGCTAATTTGCCTTGGGGCGGCCCGGCGGCAAATTTCGCCCCCACGCTCGCCCACGCACCAATCGACGACCGGCGGCCCCGGGCCGCTGCACGGTCATTTCTTTCTGCTGCCAAAACTGGCACACTGGCAGCCATGTTTTTGAAATGCTTGGCTCTGCTGCTCTATGCGCTGGCGCTGGCATTTACACCGCCGGCTGGCGCGGCCGCCACACCCGCAGCCCCACCCGCTTCCAACCCCAGTTTTCCGGTCTTTGACGTTGACAAGGACGGCCCCGGCCGCCTGGACCTGGGCACCCGCATGGGGGTGTTGGTGGATAACAGCCGTGTACTGGCTCTGGAGCAAGCGGTGACCGCAGACAGCGCCTGGGAAGTCATCACCCGGCAGTCCCCCAATTTCGGCTTCACGCACCACAGCTACTGGTTTCGCTTCCAGTTGTACAACCGCAGCGCGCAGCCGCTGGCCCGTTTCATTGAGCTGCCCATCCCTTTCCTGGACGATGTGCGGCTGTACCACGTGGTGGACCAGGCACTGCGCACCCAGTACAGGCTGGGCGATGAACAGCCCTTCGCCCAGCGGGCCGTGCGCCACCGCAACTTCGTCATGCCGGTGCAACTGGCCCCGGGCCGCAACGACATCTACCTGCGCCTGGCGTCCGCTGGCACCATAGAGGCGCCGCTGCGGGTGTGGGACCCGGTGCAGTTCCACGCCGCCAGCAACGACGAGAACCTGGCCCAGGGTGCGGTGATAGGCATCCTGCTGATCATGGTGGTCTACAACCTGTTTGTGTTTGTGTCCACCCGCGACATCAACTACCTGTACTACATCTGTTTTGTCGCCAGCTACCTGCTCTTCCACCTGACGCTGACCGGTTACAGCTTTGCCTATGTATGGCCGCATGCCGTGCACTGGAATAGCTTTGCTATCTCCACGTTCGCCGCCAGCTCGGCGCTGTTCACCTGCCTGTTTACCGACAGTTTTCTGAAGCTGCGCAGCTTCTCCAGACCCGCGTTTTATGTTGTGCGCAGCATGATGGTGTGCTGCGCAGCCCTGCTACTGCTGAGCTTTGTGCTGCCCTATAGCTGGACCATCCGGGTGGCGGCGGCCATCACCTTGCCAATTACCCTCACGGCGCTGTTCCTGGGTTATTGGCGCTGGTGGGCGGGCGCACAGTTTGCGCGCTTCTACTGCCTGGCCTGGACGGCGATTCTGATCGGCATTGCGGTACTGAACGCCACCAAGTTTGGCTGGATACCCGTCAGCGTATGGACCGCCAACGCCTCGCAGATCGGCATCGTCATGCTGGTGATACTGCTGTCGTTCACACTGGCCGACCGCATCAACAACGACCGCACGTTGCGCCTGAATGCCCAAGCCGTGGCGCTGGGCCATGCCCGCCGGGCCCGGGCCAGCCAGGAAGCCCTGATACGCACCAAAGAGGAAGCCAACCGAGAGCTAGAGCAGCGTGTGTTGTCGCGCACCAATGACCTGAACGCGGCGATGGAGCAGCTCAGCCAAGCCAATGCCAGGTTGCAAATGCTGTCCACCACCGACGGCCTGACCCAGATCGGCAACCGCGCCTATTTTGATGCCGCGGCACTTACCGAGCTGCGCAGGGCCGAGCGGCAAAAAGGCCACATGAGCATCATCCTGCTGGATATTGACCACTTCAAGGCCATCAACGACACCTTTGGCCACCCGGCGGGAGATGCCTGCCTGCGCGCACTGGCCGACATGTTGCGCCCCCGCATTGACCGCGCGGGCGACATCCTGGCGCGTTACGGCGGGGAGGAATTTGTCATCGCACTAACCGGGGTGGACCAGGCTGGCGCGCTCATGCTGGCGGAAGAGTTGCGCAAGGCCATCGACCGCCTGCGCGTGGAGTTTGACGGCAAGCCCCTGCGTTTTACGGCCAGTTTTGGTGTGGTGTCAGCAATACCCCAAGGCTCACTCGGCCTGGAAGACCTGGTAGCTGCCGCTGACCACGCGCTGTATGCAGCCAAACACGACGGGCGCAACTGCGTGCGCCACGCCAGCATCAGCTGACCCGAAACACCGCCACCGACTCTTTCATGCGGTCCGCCTGTTCACGCAGGCTCTCAGCAGCGGCCGCGCTTTCTTCGACCAAGGCGGCATTCTGCTGTGTCATCTGGTCCAGGTTGCCGATGGCGTTGTTGACCTCTGCAATACCGCTGCTTTGGGAGTGGGCGGCCTCGGTGATCTCGCTGATCACATCGGCCACACGGCGCACGGACTGCACAATTTCTTCCATCGTGGCGCCGGCATCGGTCACCAGTCGCGTGCCGGATTCCACCTTCTCCACCGAGGTATTGATCAGGCCTTTGATCTCCTTGGCCGCTTCGGCGCTGCGCTGGGCCAGGCTGCGCACCTCGCTGGCCACCACCGCAAAACCACGGCCCTGCTCGCCGGCCCGCGCCGCCTCCACTGCGGCATTGAGCGCCAGGATGTTGGTCTGAAAGGCAATGCCGTCGATGACCCCAATGATGTCGGCAATCTTCTTGCTGCTGGCATCGATCTCCTGCATGGTGGTCACCACCTGGGTCACGACGGCGCCACCACGCTGCGCCACGGTGGAGGCACTGGCCGCCAGCGCACTGGCTTGGCGCGAGTTGTCGCTGCTGTGCTGCACAGTGGCCGTCAGCGCGTCCATGCTGCTGGCAGTGGACTGCAGGTTGCTGGAGGTCTGCTCAGTGCGCTGGGCCAGGTCGTTGTTGCCGCTGGCAATCTCGGCACTGGCCGTGGCGATGTTGTCGGTGCTCAGCCGTACCTCGGACACCATGCGCACCAGGGAATCGTTCATGGCCGCCAGCGAGCGCAACAGGCTGCCAAACTCATCCGCGCGTTGTGTGCTGATGCTTGAACTCAAATCCCCTTCGGCGATGCGCGCCGCGATGTCGTTGGCTTGGTCCAGCGGGTCGCGTATGGATCGCACCAGCCAGATGGTGCCGGTGGCGATTAGCACTACGACCACGGCAAGGCCGACCAGTATGCCCACGCTATTAGCCTGGCGGCGGCGCTCGGTGTCGGCCTGCACATCCACCACACGCTGCTCCTGCATTTTCACCAGCTCTTTTTGGGCCGCGATGTAGCTGGCCATGGTCGGCAGGTATTGCGTACTGAGGATTTGCATGGCCTCGTCCTGCTTACCATCGGTACGGGCAGCCCGGGCTTTTTCGCGCAGGGCGATGACGGACTTGCGCAGGTCGGCGATCTTCTGCAGTTGTGTCTTGTCGGCATCGGTCAGCGGCAAGGCTTCCAACTGCTTCTGCATCACCGAGATTTCATTGGTCGTCGCGGTGACGGCCTCCTTGAACGCATCGGTGAGCACAGGGTCACTGCTGACAATGAGAGCGTGGTTACGGGCTGCATTGGTCTCGGTCAGCCCGTTCCAGCGTGTGGCGACCTGCACCATCTGGTAAGCCACCAGTTGCTGGGCGCGCCCTTCGCCCAGGATGCTGGCGCTGCGCACCAGGCCCACCCCTGCAATACCCACCAGCAGCGCCAGGATCAGACCAATGAAAAGCCATAACTTGCTGGCAATTTTGAGGCGATTGAGACTCATGGCGTCTGTACTCCTGTAAGTTGCCAATGGACTTGGTCTTGCGCGGAGAATAGCACCATAGTTGTGCGAGGTCCAACCCCGCCCAGGGCCTGTGACCTTTTTCAGGGCAGGCGCGTAATAGCCTGCGCTGAGACGGTGCGCAACTGTGCCGCAGAGACGTGCTGAGGCGCAAGCTCCGCCAATGGCAGCAACACAAAAGCGCGCTGCCACATGCGGGGGTGGGGAATCTCCAGCGCTGGGCTGTAGACCTGGGCTTCGCCGTAGAGCAGGATGTCCAGGTCCAAGGTGCGGGGC
The DNA here is from genome assembly GCA_043738115.1 of Rhodoferax sp. Lineage (GTDB taxonomy): Bacteria > Pseudomonadota > Gammaproteobacteria > Burkholderiales > Burkholderiaceae_C > Allorhodoferax. The sequence continues at coordinate 12,262 of JAYSZJ010000024.1, forward strand.
GCGTTGCGGTAGGGGCGCTCGCGCCCTGCAGCGGCCTCAATGCCCAGCAGACAGACCAACAGCGCGGGCGCCGTCAACGTGGTTTGCACCGCGACCACGGCATTGATGTAATCCGGCCCGCTGGAATCTATAGGTGCCGTGCGGTAATACGACGACTGCGCCACCACGGTGATGCCGTGGCTGGACGCCAACTGCTGCACCGCTTGGTTGAGCGCTGCAACGGCGTCCCCCAGATTGGCACCCAGTCCCAGGTAGGCAGTGACAGGTTCACGCATGGTTGGTGAACACGTCAATTTCAACTGCCGGAGTCGCCCCCGCCATCCCCGTTGCCCGCACCCTTGGCCGCACCCGTACGACGGCGACGGCGGCGTTTGCGTGGCGCGCCGGCATCACCCTCTGCGGGGGCCGCTTCAAACTCGGAAGCAGCTTGCCCGCCATGTTGTGGTGCACCAGCGGCTTGTGTTGCGCCGTCACCGGCCGGACCGTCCGCACGCGGCACACGCGCGACGCGCGCTGGGCGCTGGCGCTTTTGCTGCTCTTCACGCACCTGGTCCACCAGGTCCTGGCGCAGGTTGTCGTCGGCCATGCTGAACTCTTGCCACCAATCGGCCAAAACTTCTTCCACCTCACCAATGTCGGAGCGCAGGCGCATGAAGTCAAACGCTGCGCGAAAACGCGGCTGGTCGACCATGCCAAAGGGTGTGCTGCCAACGCGTTTTTCAAAGCGTGGCTGCATGACCCAGATCTCACGCATGTCACCGGCCAGCTTGCCGCCGCCGGACACATCGCCTATGCGGGAGTGGAAGACTTCGTCAATCGCGTCCATCAGCGCCGGATGTGAATGCTGGCGCTGCTCCAGGCGGCGGTTCCAACCGTCTCGCACATCGGCCCACAACACACAAGCCAGCAGGAAGCTGGGTGCCACGGGTTTGCCTTCACCCACGCGGCGATCGGTGTCTTTCAGCGCAGCGTTCACAAAGGGCTGCTCGGCGCGCTCCACCACAACATCCAACAACGGATAGATGCCGCGGGCCATGCCCAGCTTCTTCAACTGCTCAATGGATGCCAGCGCGTGCCCGGTTTGCAGCAGCTTGAGCATCTCATCAAACAGGCGGCTTTGCGGTACATCGGCCAGCAGTTCTTGTGACTTGACCAGCGGCGCAGCTGTTTTGGACTCCAGTGCAAAACCCAGCGGGCTGAGCTTGGCCGCAAAACGCACGGCACGGATGATACGCACCGGGTCTTCGCGGTAACGCGTGGCCGGGTCGCCAATCATGCGGATGACGCGGTTCTTCACGTCCTTGAAACCATTGTGGTAGTCCACCACGATCTGCGTCTGCGGGTCGTAATACATGGCGTTGATCGTGAAGTCACGGCGCACCGCGTCTTCTTCCTGTGGGCCCCAGACGTTGTCGCGCAACACGCGCCCGGTGCTGTCCACAGCGTGTTTCATACCGGCCAGTTCGCTGCGGCTGGTTTTTTCGTTACCGGCCACTTGTTCGGCGGCGGCATTGTCCAAGTAGGCGCGGAAGGTGGAGACTTCAATGACTTCATGTTCGCGGCCACGGCCATAGACCACGTGCACGATGCGAAAGCGCCGGCCGATAATGAAGGCCCGGCGGAACAAGCCCTTGACCTGCTCGGGTGTGGCGTTGGTGGCCACGTCAAAGTCCTTGGGGCGCAGGCCGACCAGTAAGTCACGCACCGCCCCACCGACCACGTAGGCTTCAAAACCTGCATCCTGCAGGGTGCGCACCACGTTGATAGCGCGTTCGTCCACCAGATTGGGGTCGATGCCATGCACAGTTACCGGAACATCCACGCGTTTGCCGAACTTAGGCTTCTTGCGGGTCAGCGCGTCGGACGACTTGCTAATCAATTTATCGATAAATTTTTTGATCATTCTTTTCTCATGCAGAACGGTTTACCGTTCTTTTCACAGCAGGCTTGCGCCCGCCCTTCTCTCTTAGTCAAAACAGGTCAAGTATGCGCCATCCGCGCGCGAGGGCCAACGCGCGCAGGCGCTCGTCGGGGTTGGTGGCGACCGGAACCGTTGCCTTTTCGAGCAGCGGCAGGTCGTTCATGGAATCCGAATAAAACGTGGTGTGAACCGTGTCCCAGGTCAAACCCCGCTCTTTCAGCCAGGCTTCGACCCGCACCACCTTGCCCTCGCGGAAGGATGGCACGCCCCGTATGGCGCCGGTATACCAGCCGGAGCCGTCGGCCGAGGGCTCACGCTCCAGCTCCACGGCGATCAGCTCGTCCACGCCAAAGGCCTTGGCGATCGGGCGGGTCACAAACTCGTTGGTAGCGGTGACGACGGCTACAAGATCGCCTGCTGCTTGGTGCTGGTGTACCAGCTCCAACGCCTGGGGCATTATGGATTTCTGGACGGTAGCCCCCATGAAATCTGCATGTGCCGCTATTGAATTAGTAGCACCTTGCTGGCGAATGGCTTCCGTGGCAAAACGGGCATAGGCGTGTATGTCCAGGGTTCCGGCCTTGTAATGGGCGTAGAAGTCGTCGTTCTGGCGTTTGAAGTCCACGGGGTCTACCCAGCCGCGGCGAATAGTGAATTCGCCCCAGGCGTGGTCCGAGTCGATCGGTATCAGGGTGTGGTCTAAATCAAAAAGCGCGATTTTGACCCCCACGCTTGTCGCTTCGCGTACTGCGCTGCCCCCCGAGGGGGCCTTCGCGCCTTGGGACGGCCCGGCGGCGCTCATGTTCGGTTTGTCTGGCATTAGTGGTTGTCCATCATGGATTTGATCAGCGGTATCGTGATGGCGCGCTGGGTTTGCAGGGCGTAGCCGTCCAGCAGCCTCAGCAGTTCCATCAGGCTGCCCAGGTCGCGGCTGAAGCGGGTGAGCATGTAGTCCATCACCTCGTCGCTCAAAAACACACCCCGCGCATCGGCCGCCTGGCGCAGCACAGCACGGCGCTCGGGCTCGCTCAGCGGTTGCAGGCTGAATACGTGGCCCCAGCCCAGGCGGGTGCGCAGGTCGTCGCGCAGTTTCAGCTCCACCGGCGCAAATTCACCCGCCGCCAGCACCGGGCGCTGGTGGGTCTGGGCATTCACAAACCAGTTGAAGGCGGTGTGCTGCTGTGCGGCGGTGTAAAGGTGCACATCGTCCAGCAGCACAGCAGCCCAGGATTCGTTGAACTCCGGCGCCTCCAGCACCGAGGCGTCCAGCCAGCCCACGCGGGCACCCTGCTCGCGCAGGGCTTCACGCGCCGCCTTGAGCAAATGGCTCTTGCCACTGCCCGACGGGCCCCACAGGTAGCTGGGCACGGGTGAGCGGTTGCTGGCACTGGCCTTGGCCCCCACCCACAACTCTAGGTGGCGAAGTGCCGCAAGATTGGGGCCGGCACAGAAGTTGGCCAGGGTGGGGCCTGTTGAGAGCCCAATGTCCAGCGCCAATTGTTTCATCATGGTGAAAAACAATCAGCCCTGGTACAGCCCGCTAGCCAGATAACCGGTGCGCACGCGGCGTATCGCCACCAGCAACACGGCGCTGACCGGCAATGCAATCAGCACACCGACAAAACCAAACAGCTGGCCAAAGGCCAACAAGGCAAATATCACGGCCAGCGGATGCAGGCCAATGCGCTCACCCACCAGGCGGGGTGTCAAAAACAGACTCTCCACCACCTGCCCCGCGCCGTATACGACCGCCACCATGATGACGGTATACCCCAGGCCGGACGTAGCAGAGAACTCCAGCAAGCCCGCCAGGGTTGCCAGCACCAGCCCGAGGCCGAAGCCCAGATAGGGCACAAAGATGGCAAGCCCGGTAAAAATACCAATCGGCAACGCCAGATCCAGCCCAAACAGCGCCAGACCCACGCTGTAAAACACCGCCAGAATCAGCATCACCAGCAACTGGCCGCGCAGGTACTGGCCCAGCACGGAGTCCGCTTCGGCCATAAAACTGTCGCTGGAGCCGCGCAAACGCGGCGGGATCAGGTCCCGCACCTGGCCCACCAGGCGGTCCCAATCCATCAGCAGGTAAAACAGCGCCACGGGGATCAGGATGGCATTGCCCATGACGGAGAAAGCCACGCTGCCACCCAACTTGAGTGACGCCAGCAGCGAACCCACCACGTCTTCCACATTGCCATTCAGGTGGGTCACCACAAAGGCCTTGATGCTGGCCAGATCCAATGCAAGGTGTATGCCCCACTGCGCCAGCCAGGGTTTGAGCGTAGTGCTCAGGCTATCCATCAGCAGCGGAAGTTGTTCACGCAGCAGCGGAAGCTCTTTGGCCACGATGGGCACCATCAACAGCAGCACGGCCAACACCGCGATGATAAAAACCAGCTCCACCACGATCACGGCCAGCATTCGGGGAATGCGGCCGCGGCCCAGGTCGTCCAGCCAATCCACCATGGGCGTCAGCGCATAGGCCAAGACGGCCGCCACCACAAACGGCGTCAGCACCGGCGCGAGCAGCCACAGCACGCAGGCGAGCAGCGCAGCGATCAGGGCCCAGGCAGCAAAAGTTTTTTGGGGAGGGGTGAATTGCATACAGAAACGGCGGGGTGAACCCTTAAAATGTAGGCAAATTCTATCGGGCTCGCCCAAGCGATCACAGCCCACCCTTCCAAATGACCGATTCAAGCACCCCCACTCCCCTGTCCTACAAAGCTGCCGGCGTTGATATTGACGCTGGCGACGCACTGGTTGAACGCATCAAACCCCTGGCCAAGAAAACCATGCGCGAGGGCGTGCTGGCCGGTATCGGCGGATTTGGTGCGCTGTTTGAGGTGCCCAAACGCTACAAGGAACCCGTGCTGGTGAGTGGTACCGACGGTGTCGGCACCAAGCTCAAACTGGCGTTTGAATGGAATATGCACGACACGGTGGGCATCGACCTGGTGGCCATGAGCGTCAACGACGTACTGGTACAGGGCGCCGAACCCCTGTTCTTCCTGGACTACTTTGCCTGCGGCAAGCTGGACGTGGACACCGCGGCAGCCGTCATCGGCGGCATAGCCAAGGGCTGCGAGCTGTCCGGCTGTGCGCTGATCGGCGGCGAAACCGCCGAAATGCCCGGCATGTACCCGGCTGGCGAATACGACCTGGCGGGCTTTGCCGTCGGCGCGGTTGAAAAATCCAAGATCCTGACCGGCAAAGAGGTGAAACCCGGCGACGTGGTGCTGGGCCTGGCCAGTCACGGCGTGCACTCCAACGGTTTCAGCCTGGTGCGCAAATGTATCGAGCGGGCAGGCGCCAACGCCCCGGCCACGCTGGATGGGAAACCGTTCAAACAAGCGCTGATGGAACCCACGCGCTTGTATGTGAAGAACGTACTGGCCGCATTAGCCGCCCACCCTATCAAAGCCCTGGCCCACATCACCGGTGGTGGTTTGCTGGAAAACATCCCCCGCGTGTTGCCCGAAGGAACAGCGGCCCACCTGAAAAAAGGCAGCTGGCCACAAACCGAGCTGTTCGCGTGGCTGCAAAAGACGGCCGGCATCGACGACATCGAAATGAACCGCACTTTCAACAACGGTATCGGCATGGTGGTAGTCATTGACGCCGCAAGCGCTGAAGCCTGCGCACAGACCCTGCGCGCTGCGGGCGAAACGGTTTACAGCATTGGCGTGATTGCCGAACGCGGTGATTCCACACCCGTTGTCGTCGCCTAAAAGACCAACCGCCAAACCCGAGGCTAGGGTTGCGTTCCAGCCGCTGCTAGGATATTTATAGCTGCCGAGGCCCGTAGCTACTGGACATATCGCGCCTTTTGATCCAGAATCCGCCGATCCATTGGTGGTGAAACGGATCCTATGCCGGTAATCGCAGTGATCAATCGCAAGGGTGGCAGCGGTAAAAGTACCATGGCCACCCACCTGGCAGCCTGGCTGGCCCGCCAGGGCGCGGCTGTCATGCTGGGTGATGTAGACCGCCAACAATCCACCCGCACCTGGCTCAAACGGCGCAGCCCCACGCTGCCAGCCATCGCACCCTGGGCCATAGACCAGAAAAATGTACTGAAAGTGCCGGTGGGCGTTACCCACGTCGTGCTGGATACGCCAGGCGGCATACATGGCTTCGAACTGGCCAAGGTGGTGATGTCGGCACACGCCATTCTGGTCCCGGTGTGCCACTCCGTGTTTGACCGTGAATCCGCCGCCGCCTGTATTGCCGAGCTGATGGCCCTGCCCCGCTTGGCCAGCGGTCGCTGCAAGCTGGGCGTGGTCGGCATGCGCATAGATGCCCGCACCCGCGCCGCCCAAAGCCTGCAGGAATGGGCGCAAGAACTGAACCTGCCGTTCCTGGGGGTTTTGCGGGAGACACAGATATATGTGCGCAGCCTGGACAACGGCCAGACCATTTTTGACCAGCGCAGCACAGCGGTGCAGGCTGATCTGGACCAGTGGGAGCCCATTCTGCAATGGCTGCAACCCGTGACCCAATTGCAGCCGCCCGCCCCCGACCCGGCACCTGCCCCCATCCCCTCCCAAGCCCACACACCCCGCGCGCCCAGCCTGATGCCGGCCCAGGAGTCCCTGGTGCATGGCAGCCGCCTGTCGGTGTTTTCCCAGGTCTGTTACGGCAAATAGCCCGGGCGGCGGGGCATCACAATGATGTCCTAAAATGATCGAATGTCGTCCAGATCGGAATGGTTGGCATCTGGCTTATAAGCAAAAATACAGGCTTCAACCACTGCTTTCCAAGGAAACAACGCCATGAATACCTGTCTGATTGTGATCGATGTCCAGGAATCTTTTCGCCACCGCCCCTACTCCACCGAACGCGACATGCCAGCATACCTGGCCGCACAGAACGCGCTGATTACCGGCAGCGTAGCCCAGGGCATACCCGTCATCCGCATCCTGCACGCCGAGGGCCCTGCCACCCCTGACAACGCATTTGCCCGCGAATCCGGCCACGTGGTGCCACTCAAAGGATTGGCAGACTTCGACGCCGCAGCCACGATTTACAAAACCCGCCACAGCGCGCTGGTCGGTACCGGGCTGGATGTGTGGCTCACCACCCACGGCATTCAGCGCCTCATCATCAGCGGCATTCGCACTGAGCAGTGCTGTGAAACCACCACCCGCCATGCCTCGGACCTGGGCTGGAGCGTGGACTACTGCGTGGACGCCACGCTGACCTTTGATATGGAACAGCCAGACGGCCGCCCATTAAGCGCCGCCGACATCAAAGCCCGCACCGCCACCGTATTGAAAGACCGGTTTGCCACACTGTGCACGGTGGACGAGGCTCTGAACCGCGCCCGCACCGCCTAAACCCAAACCAACCCGCACGCCCAGCCACCATGGTCCATGTCTATTTTGTGCTGCTGCCCAACAGCCTGATACTGGACTGGGCCGGCCCCGCGGAGGCGCTGCGCATGGCCAACCAGGCTTTGATTGCCAAGGGCGAGAGCCCGCGGTTTATGCTCCACTTTGTCAGCCCACTGCCCAGCGCGCAAAGCTCGGTCGGTGTGGCGCTGGGTGGACTGCAACCATTGCCCGACCTGCAGACCCCTGACAAGCCTGCAGCCACCAGTTGGGTCGTGCTGGTTGGCCAATCCGGCGATGGTGTCTTGCGTGTAGACGCAGACGCATCCCGCGCCGTACTGCACTGGCTGCGGGGCCTGAGGCTGGCCGCTGGCCGGCTGGAATTGGTGACCGTTTGCGCAGGTGCCGTGCTGGCAGCCCACGCTGGCCTGCTGGCCGGGCGCCGTGCCACCACGCACCACCAGCACCTGGATGAGCTGCGCGTGGTTGAACCGCAGTGTGACGTGGTCGCCAACCGCGTGTTTGTGGAAGACGGAGCGGTCTACAGCAGCGCCGGGGTGACAACCGGGCTTGATCTGATCCTGCACCGCATCAGCGCGGAGTGCGGTCCGGCACTCGCCGCCCAGGTGGCGCAAACCATGGTGGTGGCCCTGCGCCGCGGCCCCAACGACCCCGAGTTGTCGCCCTTTCTGGCCTACCGCGCCCATATGCACCCGGCGCTGCACCGCGTGCAGGACGCCGTTAGCCAAGCCCCTGAAACCGGTTGGACGGTGCCCAGCATGGCGGCCGTGGCCCACACCTCGCCGCGCCATCTGACCCGTTTGTTTCTGGACCATGGGGGTATTGCGCCCCTGCAGTACCTGCGCCGCATCCGCCTAGCCGTGGCGCAGGCGGCCCTGCAGTCTGGCCGCAATGTGACCCAGGCCGCCGAAATGGCGGGCTTCAGCTCCGACACCCAGTTGCGCCGCGCCTGGCACCAGTTTGAAACAGCCGGCACACCATCCGATTCGGCGCGTGGTGCATAGGCCCGCCACCCGTTCGTCGGCCAAAAACAGCTGCGTTTCACGTCAAGGTGCCGTTCGTCACATTCGGCGTGAAATATGCCGTCTGCATGCCTACATTTCACCCATCGGACCGCTGTGGTTCGTTAACCGGAGAAGACCATGCTGCACAACTACCACACCCAATTCAAGCTTGTTGCCCTCGCCTTTGCCGCGGTCATGACACTGGCCGTGAACGGGTCGCTGTTGATGCACTTTGACGATCTGGCCCAAGCGTCCGTATCACCCACCCCCACCATCACCTTGCCAACAGTAACCATCTACGGACGCCAGGCCTGATGCTTACCCAGGAACACACCACCATGCACGCCACCAGCCCCCGCATCCTTTCCGCACTCTCAACCCTGCTACTGGCAGGTGTACTGGGCATGGCGGCCACCCCTGTCCAGGCTGGGGATTGGTTTGGCAGTAAAACCGTCGCCGGCTCGGGCAATCCCAGCAGCGTGAAACGCGAGCTGGCGCCCTTTCACGGCATTGCAGTCGACTTGCACGGCAAGATCGAATTGGTCCAGGGCAACGCCGAAAGTGTTGTAGTTGAGGCCGACGACAACCATCTGCCGCTGATAGAGACCGTGGTCACGAACGGCCAACTGCGCATCCGCACGCTGAAGGGGTTCAACCTGCCCGGCAGCGCGAAGCTCAAGGTCACGGTTCATATGCGCAACATCGACAAGCTGTCCATGGCAGGCTCTGCTGATATGACGGCGGCACGCCTGTCGTCACCAAAATTGGCGAGCAATATTGCCGGTTCGGGCACCATCACGATCAAGGATTTGCAAAGCGATGACCTCTCCGTGTCTATCGCGGGGAGCGGGCGCTTTGAGGCACAGGGCACCGCCAAGGCCATGGACGTGAGTATTGCAGGCTCTGGTGATGTCAGCGCCGCAAAACTGTCCACGCAAGATGCAACGGTCAGTATTGCCGGATCGGGCGACGCCGTAGTGTGGGTCCGCAAGGCCCTGAGCGTCAGCATCGCCGGCTCGGGAGATGTGCGCTATTACGGGGAAGGGAATCTGCGCGAGGCATCCACGATGGGCTCCGGTCGTGTCAAACAACTGGGTGCCAGCCCACCGGTCTGATCTTTCAGATCTCGCCGCGCACCATGCCTAACAAGCGCCCCAACACTGCGCTGCCATCGGCGCGCAGTCCGTTGTGTTCATACTCGTTGGTCATCCACAGCTTGATGTTCGGCACCACGGCGGCGGTCTCTTCCGAGAACTCGCGGTGCACATACATGTCGTCGTAATACACGGCTGCGGCTACGGGCACGGTATTGCGCTTGAGGCGCTCCACGTCGTAAAGCTGTGGCCAGTCCGCCCTGGCTGCCAGGATGTTCGCAGTCTCCTTGAGCGGGCGCAGCTGGGTATAGGCGTCCAGCATCCACGGGTAGACCATTTCGCCGGTGAAGAACACTGGCTCTGCACCGTCCAATGCAAACTCAGGAAACTCTGCCAGCAGGCGCTGGGCCGACCACTGGCTTGCTGTGCCCTGCGTGTAGCAGGCTTCGTGCAGCAGCGTGTAGATGGGGTTAGTGTCGAAATTTTGCATCTGCTCCAGATGGAACAGAAAATTCCAATTCAACACCGCATCACCATCTGCACCAGTCACAAACGCTTCTTCCAACAGGTAATGCACGGCCTCAAAACCACCACTCATACCCAAGTGCAGGCCGAGCTGCAAAAAGCGCTGTGCGGTCAAATCGCCACCACCCGGTAATTGAACGGAATGTTCGCGCAAATGGTCCACGATCCTGCAGACCAGTGCGGCATCCTCGGGGTAACGCTGGTGGTACAGACGATTTTTGTCGGCGACACGGCGGTAGGTGGCGCGATACACATCGTCTGCCGGCCGGGTCAGAGAGGGAATGCCACCGGTGATCAATACGTGCTTCAGGCCCTCTGGTGATGCGCTGAGGTAACGCATGGCGCAAAAGCCGCCAAAACTCTGGCCCAGGATGCTCCATGGCTGGTCGCCACTCAACTGCTGGCGAATCGCCTCGGCATCACGCACGATGTTGTCCGCCCGAAAGTGCATCAGGTAGTCAGCCTGGGCTTGGGCGTCACCCAGCCCCGCCAGCGTTTGCGCGGTGATGGGCGTAGAGCGACCCGTCCCTCGCTGGTCCAACAGCAGCACCCGATAGTCCTGCAACGCACGACCTATCCAGCCACCACCATCGGTTGGCCGCGGCGCACCCGAGCCTGGCCCGCCCTGGAAGTAGACCAGGTAAGGAAGGTTTGCATCTTCCTTGCCTGGAGCAATCACCTCGCGCGCAAAAACGTTGATGGTCTGCCCGGAGCTGGCGTAATCCAGCGGCAGCACAAAGGTATGGTCGCGCAGCACTAGGCCGGGAATGCGGTGGGTCGTCTTTATCACGGTGCGTAACCTATCGATCGGTCGATCGTTTTCCAGATATTTCGCGGAAGAACGCCTCGGGAGATGGCTTGCGCTGCAGGAAGGCCTCTACCAGTTCCGATGGGGCCCGTTGACCACCACTTTCCAAAATCAGCTTGCGATAACGGGTGCCCAGCTTGGTATCCATCACATTGCTTCCGAAGGCCGAAAGCATATCCAGCGCCAACACTTGAGACCACATGTAGCCGTAGTAACCCGCCTGGTAACCGCCCATCACGTGGCCGAAATTGGCGGGCACCATGGTGCCTGGCTCGAAGCCCAGTGGCGTCTTGCCTTCCAGCTCCGCCCAGGTTTGCATGGCATCAACGACGGCGGGGGCGTGCAAGGCCATGTCCCAGGCGGCATACAGGCGCTGGCGGGCAAACAGGATTCCCTTGCCAAAGGCGCGCGATGCGTTCATACGCTCCACCAGTTTGGGGTCAATCGGTTTGCAGGTCGGGCAGACTTGGGCAAACAGGGACACGGTCTCGGGTCGGCGCGACCACTCCTCAAACATCTGCGACGGTGCCTCCACAAAATCGCGCTTGACGCCGGTGCCGGCGTTCAGCACATAACGAGTTTTGGACAACACGCCATGCATGATGTGACCAAACTCATGGAACAGGGTTTCCAACTCGTTCTGGTCTAAACCCTGGCGATTGAAGTTGGTCACCAGCACCGACACCGGCGTGCGCCCACCCACCGTAGAAACGCCACGCACTGGGAAGGCCGCAGCGTCTTTGTATTTGCCATCGCGCGGGAACAGGTCCAGGTAGAAGCTGGACAGGTATTGGCCGCTGGCCTTGTCAAACACGTCGTAGCCCCGCACATCCGGCTGCCACACGGGCAAGTTCTTGTTGGCCTTGAATTGTACGCCGTACAACTTGCTGGTGACCTGCATCAACCAGTCTATCGTTGGGTCGACGGGAAACTGGGCGCGCACTTCGCTCTGGTCCACGCTATAACGCAGCTTTTTCAGACGCTGCTGGTAAAACACCACGTCCCAGCGCTTGAGCACCGCGTTTTTGTCAGCGGTGGTTGCCACCTTCTCTGCGCGCAGCTCGTCCAGCTCCTTGCGCTCCAAAGCCTCTACTTTGCCCTGCACGTCTTCCAGAAAGCGGGTCACGGCAGCGGCCTTGCCGGCCATCCTGCGTTTGATCGTCCAGTCTGCAAAATTGGTCTCACCCATCAGCTGCGCCAACTCCAGCCGCAGCGTGACCGCCTCTTGCAGCAAGCCCAGGTTTTCCTGACCACCCCGTTGCTGGAACGCGGTCCAGTACGCCTTGCGGGTGGCCTCCACCTGCACGTTGTTCATGATGGCTTCATACTCGGGGTAGTCCAGGCCAAACACGTAGTTGCCTTGGGCATCCTTGGCACGGCCAGTCAGCGCTCTGGGCAATACGCCCAACAATTCGGCGTCCGAGAACGCCAGCGTGGTCTTGGTGTCGCGCACATTGCGCGAAAAGTCTTGCGACAGTTTGTCCAGGCGCTCGAAGATAGCCTTGGCCCGGTCGCGCTTGGCGGTGGGCAGGTTAACGCCGCGTTCTTCAAAGTCATCCAAGATGCTTTGGCGCGCCATGGCATCCACGGGGTCAGTAGTCTTGATGGCCTGGACGCGCTGGAACAACTCCTCGCTTTGCAGGTACTCATTGGGCAGGGCCGACAGCAGCAAGTCACAGGCTTCAGCGGCCTTGCGCACCTCGGGGTCGGGGCTAGTTTCTGCCAGCAGGCCAATGGGGCCGCCTACATCCTGCAAGCCCATGTCCAGTGCATTCCACGCATGCAATACCGTTTTGGCATTCACGCGGTTCAAGGGCACTGCCTTGATCTGCTCAATACGGGTGCGGGCTTGTGCAATACCTTGTTCGCACAACTTGGGAATGGCCGCCGCTGTGGGCTGTGCAATCACACCGCGCAAGGCGGGTGTGGAGGCCGCGAGGGCATGGGGTAAAAAACATGTAGCAAGGGTCGCGAGCACCGTGGTTTGAAGCTTCATGGCAATCCTGGAATCGGGTGGAGAAAGGGATTGACTGGCAGTTGCCGGCAGACCCGTGGCCGCCTTCTGGGCGGATGGGCTGCGGGATTATAGGCAGCGGATATTTGGCCGCAGGGCCGCCCCAAGGCGAAATACGTCCCCCTCGGGGGGCAGCGACCCGCATAGCGGTGGAGCGTGGGGGCTTACATTTTTAGGAGCGACGTAGGGCATCGACCCAGTCGGCAATGGCGTCCAGATTGACCTGGTCTTCGGCATGCACCAGGTAACACTCCAGGTCCGACAAGGCCTGTTCAATATGACCCAGTTCTGCATGGGCCAGGCCGCGGTCCCGGTACTCCGGCCAGGACTGCGGCAACAGGATCACCAGGCGTTCCTGCACCGAGAGCAGGCGTTGCCAGTCATTTTGGGACCTGTGGATTTCCTTCAGGTTGCGCAGCATGCGGGCAATGATGTCGCGCGAGGGTGCTGTCTGCAGATACAGGCCCAGCGGAGTTTCCAGCTCATCGAGCAGGCCGCTGCGCTTGCGGTAGGGCTCCAGCCGCTCGGACAGCTCTTCGCGGCCCAGCGACTTGCCGCTCAAAGGGTCGATCACCACCTGGCCCATGGGCAGGTTGACCTTGACCAGGAAATGCCCTGGAAAACCCACGCCGCGCACCGCCAACCCCAGCCCCTGTGCCAGCTCCATCCACAACACGGCCAACGTGATAGGAATACCACGCCGGGTATCCAACAACCGGTGGATAAAACTGTTGTCGGGGTCGTAAAAGTCATTGGCATTGCCGCCAAATCCCAGATCCTGGTAGAAGAACTGGTTCAACATACGCAGCTTTTGCACCGGCGCCGTGTCCGCCGCCAGACGCCTGCGCAGGCGGGCGAGCAGCTGGTCCACCTCACCCAGCACGGTCTGCACATCCATCTCGGGGTATTCGTCCTGGGCCAGGCTGATGGCCGCCTCAAACAGCGTGAATTCGCTATCACTCTCCACCAGGGACGCGAAGTATTCCAGCGGCGTGGGTTGCTCAAAAGACAGGTGCATGGTGGCAAACCTTTCAGGTGCTAGCGCCGCAACAGCTGTCGCAGGTTTAACCCAGCAGCCCAAATAGCTACAAAATATATAGCAATAGCGCTGGATACGTAGAGGGCTAGCCACGCAATACGCTGAAGCTTCTCGGCTTTCAGGGCCAGCCAGGGTACTGAGCCATTGGCCCACATCAAAAACACCGCCAGCAGCGCACTGGCCGCCAGCACCTGCAGTGCAAAGCGGCCCCAGCCTGGCAGGGGAATATAGGTGCGATTGCGCAAAAGTCCAATCAACAACCACAGCGCATTGACCATCGCACCTACGCCTATGGCTAAGGCCAGGCCGGCATGGGCCAGCAGGGGCACGAACACAAAGTTAAGCCCCTGGGTAATCACAAGAACGGCGATACCAATCAAGGCAGGGGTCTTGACGTTCTGGCTTGCAAAGTACCCCGGCGTCAGCACCTTGATGGCAACCAGGCCCAGCAGGCCCGCCCCGTAGCCCATCAACGCCCCCGTAGTCTGGACCACGTCCACATCTTTATAGAGGCCGTTGTGGAATATCACTGCCACGAGGGGTTGTGCAAAGGTGACCAGCGCGATGGCACTGGGCACGGCCAGCAACACCACCAGGCGCAAACCCCAGTCAATCATGCTGGAGAACTTTTCGGAATCGTTGCCGGCCTTGGCGGCGGCAAGCTGCGGCATCAGCACCACGCCAAGCGCCACACCCAGCATGGCCGTGGGAAATTCCATCAGCAAGCTGGCGTTGTTCAACCATGACACCGAACCAACGCCCAAATGGGATGCAATTTGGGTGTTGATCAGCAGTGAAATTTGCGACACGCTGACGCCCAGCAATGCCGGCCCCATCAGATGCACTATCTTTCTGGTAGCAGGTTGTGCCCAAGCGGTGCGGGCTGCAGCTATATTCAATCGAATTCTAGGGGCTAAGCCCATGCGCCAAAGGGCGAGCAGGATAGCCACCAGTTGCAACACGCCACCCAGCATCACACCACCGGCCATGGCGTAAATCGGTTCAATGCCCAACTGCTGGAACCACGGAGCACCTAACCAGGCCGCCAGAATCATGGCCACGTTTAACAGAACGGGCGTGGCGGCTGGAATGGCAAAGTTCTTCCAGGTGTTGAGCACCCCGGCACCCAGCGCCACCAGCGACATGCAGGCGATGTACGGGAACATCCAGCGTGTCATGACCACTGCCGCCTCAAAACCTTCTGGCTTCAATCCACTGGCCAACAGGTAGACCAGGACGGGCGCACCTGCAATACCTATCACGCAGGTCACCAGCAAAACCATGGTTAGCAACGTTGCCACGGCATTGATCAACGCGTGGGTGGCCTCCTCCCCGTCTTTTTCCTTACTTCTTGCCAGCACCGGCACAAAGGCCTGGCTAAAAGCCCCTTCGGCAAACATGCGGCGCAGCATATTCGGGATGCGAAACGCTACGCCAAACGCATCGGTCATGGCGCTGACACCAAACGTGGAGGCCATCAGCAAATCACGCACCAGGCCGGTAACGCGCGATGCCAGGGTAAACAAGGAAACGATTGAGGCGGATTTGATGAGGCTCACGCGACGGAGTGTAGCCCCGTGGATGGCGCCTCAGCGCTGGCGGGCAGCGGGGCTTCGGTGGGCGTCAAAGTGAAGTCAAGGGGGGAGGCCAAAGGCCGGAGGACACGAACGGCGACGCCTACCCAATCCCCGCTGCCCGACAAAGCGGCTCCCCGGATTGCCCGTCCAGGACCAAAATGCTACAATCGCGGGCTTTGCTGGCATCATCCTCAGACACAAGGAATATTTAATATGGCATCTACCAAACCCAAGAAAAAGAACCCGCGCCTGGCGTCGGGCCGTAAACGCGTCCGCCAGGACGTCAAAATCAATGCAGCAAACACCTCTTTGCGTTCCAAATACCGCACCGCGGTGAAGAACGTTGAGAAGGCAGTTCTGGCCGGTGACAAGACCAAGGCCACTGAACTGTTTGCGAAGATGCAAGCCGTGGTTGACACCGTGGCTGACAAGGGCATCTTCCACAAAAACAAGGCAGCACGTGACAAGAGCCGCTTGTCTACCAAGGTGAAAGCCTTGGCCCTCGCAGCAGCGTAAAACCTGCACGCCTGATCACTCAGGCACATCGCACGGGCCTCTAGGGGCCCGCCGTTTGCACCGGGTGCGCTGCCAGCAAAGCAAAAAAGCCGTTCATTGAACGGCTTTTTTGTTGCCTGGACAAAACCACACCTTGCGTTCTATAGTGTCGCGATGCCTTCGCACACACCCCTGCCACCGCCCTGAAACTCGAACATGGACCGCATCACCCTTGCTTTCTGGTCTTTGGTGCTGGGCCTGTGTGCTGCCACGGTCTTTTTCGTGACTGGCATTTATGGTCAACAGGCTACCCAGCAACAGCGTGAGGCCAAACTGGAGAGCGGCGACCAGGTGCAACTGGTGAAAGTCATTGATGGTGACACCGTCGTCGTCAGCAAAGAAGGCCAGGGCAGCGCCACTGTGCGCTTGCTGGGTATCAAAACCCTGGAATCCAAACACGGCAAGGACGAAGTAGCAGTCTACGGTCGGGCGGCCGAAGACGCGCTGAAACGCATCGTGGGCGACAAGCCCTTGCGTGTGTTGCTCAACACCCCGCCCCGCGACCGCCACGGACGCACGATAGCCACGCTGTATGCCGGTGACCAGGACATAGGTTTGGGCCTGGTAGGTGAAGGCCATGCGCTGGTCTACTCGGTGTACCCATTTGCGTCCATGCCGGTCTACCTGCAAGCACAAACACTTGCACGTTCCAAAAGCCTGGGCCTGTGGGGCAACCCGGATGTCAGTACCAAGGCCGAGGCCATGATCAACGAATGGGCGAGGCAAGGATCATGATGCAAGTGCTACTGCGCCTGTTCCAGCGCAATCTGGTCCTCAACCCGTCGATACAGTTGCGCACGCTGGTCTTGCTGACGGCCATCCTGGCCTATGGCACCAGCGGGTTCCTGTACTTCGAGCTGCCGGCCAACCCCGACCTGACCTGGACCGACGCCCTGTGGTATTCGCTCGTAACCCTGACCACGGTAGGTTACGGTGACTTTTTCCCCAAAACCACAGGCGGGCGCTTTCTGGTGGGTATGCCGCTGATGGTGATCGGCATTGGCCTGCTGGGTTTTATCCTGTCGGTGGTGGCCACCGCGTTGATCACGTCCAAGACCAAGGAGCTAAAAGGTATGAGCAGCGTTACATTTTCCGGGCACCTGGTGCTGATCAACTTCCCCGGCCTGCCCAAGCTGTTGCGCCTGCTGGATGAACTGGCCAATGACCCCCGCATAGGCCGCAACACCCAGGTCGTACTGGTGGACAAGGACCTGGAGGAATTGCCCAGCGAACTGGGTGCGCGCCACGTGCGCTACGTGCGTGGCGACCCCACGCGCGACGAAACCTTGCAACGCGCCGGTATCAGCGGTGCGCACCATGCCATTGTGCTCACCCGCGATGCCAGCAACAGCGCATCGGATGCCATCAATGTCAGCATTGCATTGGCCATTGAATCGCGTGCGCGCCAGGTCAACACGGTGGTGGAGTGCATAGACCCCGGTACCCGGGAGTTGTTGGCCAAGGC
>JAYSZJ010000025.1:0-110526 GCA_043738115.1 Rhodoferax sp.
CACGGTAGACGTGCGCGGCGAGATTCTTCAGCTGAAGGAAGCCATCAACACGATGGTCGACCAGCTGCGTTCGTTCGCGTCGGAAGTGACGCGGGTGGCGCGCGAGGTGGGCACGGAAGGCAAACTCGGCGGCCAGGCGATCGTGCCGGGCGTGGCGGGCACGTGGAAAGACTTGACCGACTCGGTGAACGCGATGGCGACGAACCTGACCGTTCAGGTGCGCAACATCGCGGAGGTGACCACAGCGGTCGCGCGCGGCGACTTGTCGCGCAAGATCACGGTTGACGTGAAAGGCGAGATTCTCGAGCTCAAGAACACGCTCAACACGATGGTCGACCAGCTCAACTCGTTCGCGGGTGAAGTGTCCCGCGTCGCGCGCGAGGTCGGCACCGAAGGCAAGCTCGGCGGCCAGGCGCAGGTGCGCGGCGTCGCGGGCACGTGGAAAGACCTGACCGACAACGTGAACTGGATGGCGGGAAACCTGACCGCCCAGGTCCGCAACATCGCCGAGGTGGCGACGGCCGTGGCGCGCGGCGACCTGTCGCGCAAGATCACCGTGGACGTGAAAGGCGAGATTCTCGAGCTCAAGAACACACTCAACACCCTGGTCGACCAGTTGAACGCGTTCGCGTCCGAAGTGACGCGGGTGGCGCGCGAGGTCGGCACCGAAGGCAAGCTCGGCGGGCAGGCGCAGGTGCCGGGCGTTGCCGGAACCTGGACAGACCTCACCGACTCGGTCAACACCATGGGTGCCAACCTCACCGCCCAGGTGCGTAACATCGCGGAAGTGACCACCGCAGTGGCGCGCGGTGATCTTAACCGCAAAATCACCGCCGACGTGAAAGGCGAAATTCTGGAACTGAAGAACACCATCAACACCATGGTCGATCAGCTTAACTCGTTCGCCGGTGAAGTGACGCGCGTGGCACGCGAAGTCGGCACCGAAGGCAAGCTCGGCGGACAGGCGCAGGTGTCCGGTGTAGGCGGCACCTGGAAAGATCTGACCGATAACGTGAATTTCATGGCGTCGAATCTTACCGAGCAGGTGCGCGGTATCGTGAAGGTTGTGACCGCCGTGGCCAACGGTAACCTCAACCAACGCCTCACCGTGCAAGCGAAAGGTGAAGTGGCGGCGCTCGCCGACACCATCAACAACATGACCGACACGCTGGCCACCTTTGCCGACCAGGTGACCAACGTGGCGCGTGAAGTGGGTGTGGACGGCCGATTGGGCGGCCAGGCCAATGTGCCGGGCGCAGCCGGTACCTGGAAAGATTTGACGGGCAACGTGAACCTGTTGGCGGCCAACCTGACCACACAGGTGCGTGCGATTGCCGAGGTGGCCACCGCAGTGACCAAGGGTGACTTGACACGCTCCATCCAGGTGGACGCCAAGGGCGAAGTGTCCGAGTTGAAGGACAACATCAACACCATGATCTCCAACCTGCGCGAGACCACCGAAAGTAACCGCGAGCAGGATTGGCTGAAGACCAACCTGGCGCGGTTTACCGGCATGTTGCAGGGGCAACGCGAACTTAACACCGTGGGGCAAATGCTGCTGTCCGAACTGGCGGTGCTGGTCGGTGCCCACCAGGGCACGGTGTACCACTTCAACATTGCCGAGGACAAAGTTGGCGAGCTGTCGCTGCTGTCCAGTTATGCACAGGATGGCAGTGTCGCCCTGGCCACCAAACTCAAACTGGGCGACGGCCTGGTGGGCCAGTGTGCGCTGGAGAAGCGGCGCATTTTGCTCGCGGACGCGCCGCCGGATTTTGTGACCATCGCGTCCAGCCTGGGCCGGTCGCGCCGGGTCAGCGTAGTGGTGTTGCCGGTGTTGTTTGAGAACCAAACCAAGGCCGTGATCGAACTGGCATCGCTGCACCCGTTCTCGGTGGTCAATCTGAACTTTTTGGACCAGTTGGCGCTAAGCATTGGCGCGGTGTTCAACACCATTGAAGCCACGATGCGTACCGAAGGCCTGCTCACACAGTCCCAGCAGCTGACCGCCGAATTACAGTCACGCCAGAGCGAACTGCAACAGACCAACGAAGAGCTGGGCACCAAAGCGCGCCTACTAGCCGAACAAAATGCGGAGGTGGAGCGCAAAAACGCCGAAGTGGAACAGGCCCGTGGCGCGCTGGAAGAAAAAGCGTCCGAGCTGGCATTGACATCCAAGTACAAATCAGAATTCCTGGCGAATATGTCGCACGAACTGCGCACACCATTGAATTCGATCCTGATCCTGAGCCAACAGCTGGCTGAGAACGCACCCGGCAACCTGTCTGGCAAACAGGTCGAGTTTTCCCGCAACATCAATTCATCGGGCAGTGACCTGCTGCACTTGATCAACGACATTCTGGACTTGTCGAAAATCGAATCCGGCACGGTGACCGTTGAGGTGGAAGAGATTTCGTTCTCGGGCCTGCGCGACAACATCGACCGCAACTTCCGCCACGTGGCAGAAGCGAAGAATCTGCCCTTCCATATCAACTTTGCGGAGAACCTGCCGCGTTCGATGGACAGCGACCCCAAGCGTTTGCAGCAGATTCTGAAGAACTTGTTATCGAATGCCGTCAAGTTTACGTCCCAGGGCCAGGTGGAAGTGCGTGTCGGCCTGGCCACGCGGGGCTGGACAACCGACCACCCCGTGTTGCAGCAGGCGCAACAAGTGGTGTCGTTCGCGGTGGAAGACACGGGCATTGGTGTGGCGCCCGAGAAGCAACGGCTGATTTTTGAAGCCTTCCAGCAAGCCGACGCGGGTACGTCGCGCAAATACGGGGGCACGGGCCTGGGACTGGCTATCAGCCGCGAGCTGGCGGCCTTGCTTGGGGGCGAGATCCGGCTGACCAGCGTGCATGGCGAGGGCAGCGTCTTCACGCTCTATCTGCCACTGCATTACACGGGGCCAGAAGGCACCACGGTGGTCAAGACCTCCCAATCGGAAACCATCCATACGGTGGTTACATTGCCCGCGGCGCGCGAGGAGCATATAGCGGACGACCGCGATGACTTGTCGTCAAGCGATCTGGTATTTCTGGTGATTGAGGATGACCCCCACTACGCCCGGATCTTGCTGGGCTTGGCCCGGGACAAGGGCTTTAAAGGCCTCGTCGCAACCAAAGGCGCCAACGGGTTGGCGTTGGCCCGCCAATACCTGCCGGCGGCCATCTCGCTGGACATATTCTTGCCCGACATGCTGGGCTGGACCGTGCTCAACCAATTGAAGCTGGACCCAGCCACCCGCCACATACCAGTGCAAATCGTCACACAAGAGGAAGAGCGCCAGCATGGACTGGCACACGGTGCCTACTCCTACGTGATCAAGGAGCCCACCACCGCCACACTGGAAGCCGCGTTTGACCGCATCAAGGCATTCACCACGCCACGCACCAAGCGCCTGCTGATTGTGGAAGACAACGATGTGGAGCGAGACGCGGTCGTGGAGCTGCTGGGTTACGACGACATCGAAACGGTCGCGGTCGGCAGCGGCCGCGCGGCTCTGTCTGCCATGCGTGAGAAAGATTTCGACTGCGTGGTATTGGACCTGCGCCTGCCCGATATGACAGGCTTTGAACTACTGGAAAAGTTTCAGGCAGAACCCGCCCTTGCAACAGTGCCTATTGTCGTGTTCACTGGCAAAGACCTCAGCCGAGAGGAACAAGTGCGATTGCAGTCGGTGGCCAAGAGTATTGTGCTGAAAGATGTGAAGTCGCCCGAGCGGCTGCTGGATGAAACCGCCCTCTTCCTGCACCGGGTTGTTACCGAGCTGCCACCGCACAAGCAGGCCATGCTGGACCGGCTGCACAGT
The DNA here is from genome assembly GCA_043738115.1 of Rhodoferax sp. Taxonomy (GTDB): domain Bacteria; phylum Pseudomonadota; class Gammaproteobacteria; order Burkholderiales; family Burkholderiaceae_C; genus Allorhodoferax. Next base: position 3,809 of record JAYSZJ010000025.1, read on the forward strand.
TCAGCAGAGATACTGCGCGGGCGCAATGTGCTGGTGGTGGACGATGACGCGCGCAATATTTTTGCGCTGACCTCGGTGCTGGAGAACCACGATGTAAACGTGATCAGCGCGACCAATGGACGCCAGGCCATCGATATTCTTGAAAATACAGCTGGCCTGTCCATGGTGCTGATGGACATCATGATGCCGGAGATGGATGGTTACGAGACCATGCGGGAGATCCGCAAGAAGCCGCAGTTCCGCACCCTTCCCATCCTGGCATTGACCGCCAAGGCCATGAAGGGTGACCGCGAAAAGTGCCTGGATGCCGGGGCTAGCGACTACATCGCCAAGCCCGTCAACACCAACCAACTGCTCTCGCTGATGCGGGTGTGGTTGTACCGGTAAAGTGGTGCCAATGTCTGAATCCCCCGTCAAAATATTGGTCGTTGATGACGAACCGAGGAACCTGGCCGTTCTGGAAAGCGTACTGGATGACCCGGGCTACCAGCTGATCCGTGCCACCTCGGGTGACGAAGCCTTGCTGGCACTGATGGCGCACGATTTTGCAGTGCTGATTCTGGATGTGCGCATGCCCGGCATGACAGGGTTTGAGCTGGCGCAAATGATCAAAGACCGGCGCAAGACGGCGCGTATCCCCATTATTTTTCTGTCCGCCTATTACAACGAAGACCAACACATACTGGAAGGTTATACCAGCGGTGCAGTGGACTATTTGCAAAAACCGGTGAACCCGGCCGTGCTGCGGTCCAAGGTCGCCATCTTTGCAGAATTGCACCGTAACAACCTGGCACTGGCGCATGCCAATGCCGCCTTGGTCAGCGAGATCGCCGAACGCATGCGCGCTGAAGACCGTCTGAGTGAACTCAATGCCAATCTGGATCGCCGTGTGACCGAGCGGACCGAAGCCCTACACGCCAGCGAGGCCAAGCTCCGGGAAGCCAATCGACGCAAGGACGAATTTTTGGCTACGCTGGCGCATGAGTTGCGCAACCCGCTTGCACCGGTGCGCAACGCGGTGCAAATATTGAGGATGAAGGGATCACTGGCGCCAGATTCCCAATGGGCGTCTGACGTAATAGACCGCCAGGTCCGGGCCATGAGCCGTTTGATTGACGACCTGATGGACGTGGCCAGAATCAACCAGGGCAAGATCGAATTGCGGCTGGAGCGGACGGAGCTTGCGCGCGTGTTGCAGGATGCCACCGAAGCCTGCGGCCCGGTCATCCATGAAAGTGCGCACCAGTTGGTGTTTGACCCCGAAACTGCACGCGTATCTATCAATGCCGACCCCATCCGTCTCGCGCAGGCCTTCAACAACCTGCTGCACAACGCGGCGAAATACACCGACCGTGGTGGCCGTATTGAAGTCGTGGTGCAAACGGTGGACGACAAGGTGTTCGTAACAGTGCGGGATACGGGCATCGGTATCGTGGCAAACCGTCTGCATTCCATTTTTGAGATGTTTTCACAGGAGGAGACCGCGCTGAAGCGTTCCCGTGGCGGCCTGGGCATTGGCCTCACCTTGACGCGGCGCCTGATAGAGCTCCACGGTGGCACGGTTACGGCCCACAGCCTGGGCCTGGGGCATGGCAGTGACTTCCTGGTGCAGTTACCTTTGGCTGGCCTGCCATCGGGCACACCAGACGGCACCACACCTGCGCTGCAGGAATCCGAACCAGCGCCAACCCATCGCCCACTGCGCATTCTGATCGCCGATGACAATGTAGACAGTGCCGACACCCTGGCCTGCCTGATGGAGGTTTTTGGCCACACGGTTTGCCAGGTGCACGATGGCGCGGCAGCGGTTGCTAAGGTTACTGACTTCGATCCGCATCTGGTCCTGCTGGACATCGGTATGCCCAAGCTCAACGGCTACGAGGCATGCCAACAGATCCGCGCCCTGCCAGGCGGCAGTCAGAGGTCCATAGTGGCGATCACTGGTTGGGGGCAGCCAAACGACCGCCGGATTTCCCAGGAGGCTGGCTTTGACCGACACTTGGTCAAACCGCTGGACCAGACAGAACTGCAGCAGGTGATTTCGGCGATACGAGAGAAACCATGACATCCGGCGACGACAACAATACCAACATCAACGAACAGACCCACTCAGTTATGGAGAATCGCGCCCTGCTGCCGCTGATGGTGGTGGTGACCCTGGCGCTGGGCTGGATACTGGTGCCGTTTTATGGCGCCATCATGTGGGGCGCCATCATTGCGTTGCTGTTCACGCCGGTGTACCGGCGTTTGCTGGCACGGCTTAAGTTTCGGCGCACACTGGCTGCCCTGTTGACAATGACGGTGATACTGCTGGTGCTGATACTGCCGTTTGCCTTGCTAACCGCCGCACTGGCGCAAGAAGTGGCCCATTTGTACCAGCTGGTGCAGTCGGGCGAGGTCAACCCCACGCGCTACTTCCGCGGTGTATTCAACGCCCTGCCAGACTGGGTGGGGGCACTGCTCGACCGCTTCGGCCTGGTCAACTTCACGGCCTTGCAACGCCGCATCAGCGCTGCGCTGGCGCAAGGCAGCCAATTTCTGGCTACACAGGCGCTGGGCATTGGCCAGTTGACCGTTGAATTCATCACCAGCCTGTTCATAACCCTGTACCTGGCGTTCTTTCTGTTGCGTGATGGCGAAAGCATTGCCCGCACCATGCGCAATGCGGTGCCGCTGGCACCCGAGCACAAGAAGGAATTGATCAACAAATTCACCACCGTGATCCGCGCCACGGTCAAGGGCAATCTGGTGGTGGCTGTTATTCAAGGCGCGCTGGGCGGCCTGGCGTTTTGGGTGCTGGGCGTGGGGGGCGCACTGATGTGGGCTGTGTTGATGGCGTTTTTATCGCTGCTGCCAGCTATCGGCGCTGGCTTGGTGTGGTTTCCGGTGGCGCTATATCTATTTGCCAACGGCGACACGTGGCAAGCCATAGCGCTATGCGCCTGGGGCGTGCTGGTGATAGGCCTCATCGACAACCTGCTACGGCCCATTCTGGTGGGCAAAGACACACGTATGCCTGACTACGTGGTGATGATCACCACGCTGGGCGGCATGGTGGTGTTTGGCATCAACGGTTTTGTGATCGGCCCTGTGATCGCGGCAATGTTCCTGGCGGTCTGGCACATTTACGTGGTGACCCGCAAAGAGATTACCGAAACCCCCTGAGTCAAACCCACTGCCTCATCCACCAACGCACTGCTGTGTGTGCCGGGGCACTGAAGCAGTAGCCCAACGCGGGGATGATCTGCCCCCATGAACAAAGTATGGGTGATGCTTCGGCAGATGTTTGAGGCCTGGTCTGACGATTACGTGCCCAGCATGGGCGCTGCACTGGCCTTCTACACCCTGTTTTCGCTCGCGCCACTGTTGCTGATTGTGATTGCCATTGCGGGCCTTGTGTTTGGCCAGGATGCAGCGCGCGGTGAGATTGAAGCGCAACTGCGATCCCTGATGGGAGAAGGCAGCGCACTGGCCGTGCAGGAGATGCTGACCAGTGTGCGCAAGCCCGCAGAGGGTATTACCGCCACCATCATCGGTGTCTGCTTGTTGCTGATAGGGGCGACAACCGTGTTTGGCGAACTGCAAGATACCCTGAACCGCATCTGGAAAGTGCCTGTACGCAGCAAGGTGGGCGGCTGGATCGCCCTGGTCCGATCGCGCCTGCTGTCATTTGGCATGGTGATGGCGCTGGGGTTTCTGCTGGTCGTCTCGCTGGTGTTTAGCGCCGCGCTGGCGGTAGCTGGCCGCTGGTGGGGTCCGTTTTTTGGTGAATGGCAAATGCTGGCCACCATCGCGGACGCGATGAGTAGTTTCGTCGTGGTGGCAATCCTGTTTGCATTCATCTACAAGACCATGCCGACCGTCCAGATCAAATGGGGCGACGTCTGGGTGGGTGCGGTGGTCACTGCCCTGTTGTTCACGCTGGGCAAGTCCCTGATAGGCCTCTACATCGGCCGCAGCGGCGTGGTGTCGGGCTTTGGGGCTGCAGGTTCACTGGTGGTGGTGATGCTATGGGTGTATTACTCGGCCCAGATATTCCTGATAGGGGCGGAGTTCACGTGGATCTATGCGAATACCTTTGGCTCCAGGCGTGCGCAAGCAGCACCCGACCAGAAAGCGCTACAAAATATGTAGCGGTCCCCCTATAGCGGACAGGGGCTAGAGGCCAAAAAGGCTAATTGCCCACCTGGCGGCAAGCCATGCCACGGCAAGCCACAGCAGCACGAAAAAAAATGCAGCGGCGTAACTGACAGGCCTGCTGGCGGTCTGTTCCGCCTTGGCCTGCGCCGCCTTCAGCACATCCGGCGGCGTGAGCCGAACCACCAGGGCCAAGCCCAGCGGCACGATCAACAAATCGTCTAGGTACCCGATCACCGGAATGAAGTCCGGGATAAGGTCAATGGGACTGAGTGCATAGGCCGCCACCAGCAGGGCCAGCAGCCGCACATAGGCAGGCGTGCGCGGATCACGCGCCACGTAGTACACCGTGAGTGTGTACTGTTTGAGTTGCCGGGCTTGGGCTTTCAGGGCGGTGAACATGGTGGGATGCTCTCACAGTTGTGTGCCAAGCAGCGAAGCCATTTTTTCGGTGAGGCGTTCCTGAAGGGGGCGCGCAAGCCACTCCGCATGTGTTACCCGATGCGCCTTCGCCAGGTCGGCCTCAAAGGTGGCGGTCTGCTCGGTCGCGAAAGCCTTGTCCATCACATTCAGCGTTGCTTCGTCGTTGAGCCTGAAGGACCGGTTGTCGAAATTCGTAGAGCCCACCGAGACCAGTATGCCGTCGACGATTAACACTTTGCAGTGGTACATGGTGGGCTCGTATTCCGCGATGACGGCACCCGCCGCCAGCAACGGTCCCCAGGTGGCGCGCGACGCTTTGCGCACGGTTTCGCTGTCGATGTGTTTGCCCGGCACCACGATGCGCAACTTGACGCCCCGCCGCATGGCCTCCACCAGGGCTTGCAGTGTCAGCGCATCTGGCACAAAGTACGCGGCAGACAGGTCGATCGTCCGCGATGCGGCGGTAACGGCCAGCAGATACATCAATTGCATGCTCTCACTGCCACCGCTGGGGGAACTGCTGAACATCTGCGCCGATGCCGGGCCCGCGGGCGCCAAGGCGGGGAAGTAGTCCGGGCCGTGCAAGACCTCGCCGGTGACCTTGATCCAGTTGTCGATGAATACCGACTGCATCTGTGCGACAACCGGGCCGAAGATCTCAAAATGGGTGTCACGCCAGTGTTCGGGGTCCTGTGCATTGCCCGTCCACGGAGAAGCCACACCGACACCACCAGTGAACCCTACACGGCCGTCTACGACCAGCAGCTTGCGGTGGGTGCGGTTGTTAAAGCGCCCCAGGTGAGACCAGTGCGGTGGATGAAAACGTTTGACTTGCACCCCGGCCTGTTCCATCACTGCCACCAGGTCGTCGTCCATTTTGGCGCTGCCCAGCCAGTCAAGCAGCACATGCACTTTTACGCCTTTGCGTGCCCGCTCGGCCAGCGCGTTGGCAAACTCCCGGCCGATGTCACCCGACCAGTAGATGTAGGTCTCGAACGTTATCGATGTATTGGCACTGCGGATGGCCGCCAGCATGGGAGGAAATATTTCATCCCCGTTCAGCAGCGCACGTACCTTGGCTCCCGGAGTAAAGGGCGGCCCCAGCAATACGCCGAGTTCATGCATGAAGTGCGGGTCATCCAGCGCGTAGTGGCGCTGTATACGGCGCTCAATCTTCGTTTCGCCGCCAAGGAAGTTGGAAATCAGCAATCCAATGATCAGGCACAGCATAGCGACGCCACCTGCTACCAGCAACCACCGCGATCGCAAACGCATGTTTCGCATTCGACAACCGGTGGGTCAGGTTTTGCGCACGGGTTTGGCCTTGGCCTTTGGCTTCGCCTTTGTTTTTCGTGCTGGTGCTGCGGATGGGATGGCTTCGGTGATCGCCGCCTTCACCCCGCGCTTGGCCTGCGCCATTGCCTGGCCACGCAAGGACCCTGCGACACGGTTAGCCGCACTGAGCCACATGCTCATGAACGGGTTCTTCTTCAGCCAGGGATTGGACATAGTGCTCCTTCGATCGTGCGCGATGGACGGAGCCCTGCGCGGTGGCGCTATCGTAGAGCTAGGCGCCAGCGCTATCTGTGCGATCGCGCACGCCGCGTGTGATGCACATCACCAAACAGCCTGCAGCCCGCCCTGCACCACCCGATACCCCCGCGTACCCATAGCCCGCGCCTCAGCCTCGTCATGTGTGACCAGCACCGTTGCCATATTGAACTCCGCCATACGCCCGCGAAACTCTTCGCGTAATTGCAGGCGCATCTCGGCGTCCAGCGCGGAGAAGGGTTCGTCCAGCAGCAACACACGCGGGCGGGTGATGAGCGCGCGGGCCAGAGCCACACGCTGCTGCTCGCCGCCGGATAGCTGCGTGACGCGGGCATGGGCAAAGTCCTGCAAGCCAAAACGCTCCAGCATGGCGCGGGCTTGGATGCGAGCGTCCGCCTTGCGCAGGCCCTGCTCCACCAGGCCAAAGGCCACGTTGTCCTGCACATCCAGGTGCGGGAACAGAGCAAAGTCCTGGAACATCAGCGCGAAGCGGCGGCGCTCGGGTGATTGGCGGGTGATGTCTTCACTGTCAAACACGACACGGCCGGCATCCAGCGGCTCCAGCCCGGCAATGATTTTGAGCAGCGTGCTTTTGCCACTGCCGGACGGGCCCAAGATGGCCACTGTTTCGCCGGGCGCCACGGTCAGGCTCACATCCCGCAGCAGCACGCGGGCCTGCCAGTCTTTGGAAATGGAAAACAACTCAAGCATGGAGCAATAAATCCTTGTCGCGGGGCGGTGCCGCCCACTCGATGACTACAAAAGCCAGCAGCGCCAGCCCCATCAACAGGCAGGACAGCACCAGCGCCGCGTCGCGGTTGGTGGCGCCGGGGCGGCCCAGGTATTCGTACACCAGGGTGGTCAGCGTGGCCCACTCGGGGCGCGACAAAAAAAGCGTCACCGCAAACTCACCCACTGCTGTGGCGGCCGCAAATGCCATTCCACGGCGCAGGGCTGGGCGCAGCAGCGGCAGTGTTACGCGCCGGAATACATGCCAGGGCGTGGCGCCCAAGGTGCGCGCGGCCTGGGCCAGGTGCACGGGCATGCTGTCCAGCCCCGCGGCAATCGACTTGGCCACAAACGGGTAGGCCAACAAGGCATAGGCGCAGACCAGCAGGCCAAAGCTGGCCGTCCATGTGGGGTACAGCAGCAGCAGGCCAAAGGCCACCATGACTGGTGACACGACAAAGGGCAGGAACACCAGCGTGCGCAGCAGCAAGGACCTGCGCGCAGCCAGCGCATGGGCCAGTCCCAGCGCAGTGGCCAACACCACGGCCAGCACGGTGAAGCGCAGGCTGTTCCACAGCGCGGCCAGCGTGGCACCCTCCCCCAACACGCTCCAGGCCCCTGCACCGGCGGCCAGGGCGCGCCACACAATAGCCAGCAACGGCGCCGCGCAAAACAATACCAACACGGCCAGGGCCGAACAAAGGCTAGCCCACTGGACCAAACCCTGCGGCCTGCGCCTTGCGATGGTGTCCGCACGCACTGGCGCGGCCAGACGCCGTTCGATCAAGGCATAGGCCAGTGCCACCAAGCCGGTCAGTGCCAGCATCCACAGCGCAAGTGATGCCGCCTGTGCCAACTGCAGTTCGTGCGCGACCAAGGTGTAAATTTCTACCTCCACCGTGGCGTAGTCCTGCCCGCCCAGCACCAGTGCCAGTCCAAAGCCACAGGCGCAGTACAAAAATACCAGGCACATGCTTGAGGCCAACCACGGCGCAATAGCCGGCCACTCGATACGCACAAACACACGCCACGGCGTGGCCCCGAGTGTGCGCGCAGCCGCCACGCGCGATGCGCTGACCTGGCCCAGCGCCTCGGTGGCGGCGCGCACCACCAGGCACAGGTTAAAAAACAGATTGCCGTAGATCAGCAGCCACGGGCCACCCTGCAAATCCGGCCCGCCCCAACTGCGCAGCAGACCCTGCGGCCCCAGCAGCGTCAGCACACCCATGGCCGCCACCAGCGTGGGCACCACAAAGGGCAGCATCAGCGCACGCAGCACCAGGGTGCGGCCGGCAAATTCAAACCGCGCCAGTACCCAAGCCACTGGCAGACCCAGGCCCAGCGCCACCACGCAGCACACAGCTGCCTGCAAAAAAGACCAGGCCAGGCGCCAGCGCAAATAGGCGTCTTGCAGCGGCGCCCACAGCGAAACTTGTCCCCCCTCCAGCAACAGGCGCAGCGCAGGCGCCACCAGCACCACGAGCAGAAATAGCAGTGGAAATGCAGCCAGGGCGAGGCGTGTGCGGGTCGTCGACAGCATGGGTTGTATTTACTTCAGCACAACCTTGGTCCACCGTCGCACCCATTCGGAGCCTTTGTCGGCAATGGCTTGCGCACCGGGGCTGTCGTGCCGGGTGGGCTCCGCCGCGTGGCGCAGCGCTTCCACACGCTGCACGCTGGCATCGGCGGGGAACATCCACATCTCGGTCTGTAGGCCCTGCTGCGCAGCGGGTGAGCGCAAAAACTCGATGAACTTGACGGCTGCCGCGCGCTCCTTACCACCCTTGACCAGGGCCACTCCTTCCACCTGCCGAAACACAGCGCCGGCCAGGGCTAGGCTGGCCGTGGGCGGCTCGCTCAACTTGGTCTTGCTGAAAAACATCTCCGCCGCCGGGCTGCTGGCATAACTCACCACCAGCGGGCGGGCGCCGCCGCTGTGCGTGAACTCCGTGTAGTAGGCCTCGCTCCAGCCCTTGGCCACTTTGACACCATTGGCACGCATCTGTGCCCACCAGGCAAAGGCCTTGTCTTCACCCATGGCGCCTATGGTGGCCAGCAGGAAGGCATTGCCGGGGCTGGATGTGGCGGGGTTCTGCACGACCAGCAACTTGGCATAAGCGGGCTGGGTCAGGTCATCCAAGGAACGTGGCAAGGCCAGGCCCTTCTTGGCAAACCAGGCTTTGTCATAGTTCAGCGTGACGTAACCATAGTCCACCGGCATCAAGCCCGCAGGCAGCGTGACGGTATTGGTGCCGCCAAGCGGCTTGGCTGGTGGGCTCTCAAAAGCATCCAGCACCTGCGCACTCAGGGCCTTAGCCGCCAGAACGTTGTCTATGCCAAACACCACATCGGCCACAGGGTTGGCGCGGGTCAGTATCAGCTTGTTCAGCATCTCACCCGCGTCACCTGCCTTGGTGATGCGCAATGTAACGCCCGTCTCTTTTTCGAACTGCGCGAGCAAGGGTTTGGGCAAGGCAAACGAGGCGTGGGTCAACACGCGCAGCTCAGCCGCCTGGGCGGTGCCCCAGCCAAAGGCCAGCAACAAGCCAACCCGGGCTGCAACCATCAACGATTGAATGCTGTGCTTCATGCGGTTTCCGATTTTGAGATGAGGCGTGTGGAACTTACAGGTCGGGCTTGGCGACCATCAGGTAGAAGATGGCCAGCATGGCCACAAACGCAGGGTAACCCAGGCACTCCCACCAGCGGGCATAACGCCAGTACAAAGCGGGCAATTCCTGACCAGAGGCGTGTGCGGCCTGCGCCATGGCGGTCATGCGCAGCTGCAGCCACACCACCGGAATCCAGCACAGGCCTGCCATGCCGTACAAGGCCAGAGTCCACACAATCCACGGCGTACTCAGGGGCAAACCCATCAGGTGCATGAGCCACAGGCCGGTAGCAGGCTGCAACACAATGGCCGGCGTGGTGAACCACCAGTCGGCCCGCACCACCAGGCGCGACACCACGGCCTGCGCCGCAACCACGCCACTGCGGTTGGCAAAAAACAGGTAAAACGCGGTGCCAAAACCCGTGCCCACCAGCACCACGCTGGACAGGATATGCAGCCACTTAACAATCAAATAGGTGTTCATACAGGTCTGCGCGCCAGCACCCACAGCGCCACGGCTATGGGTATGTTTTTACTCAAGGGGCCCAGCGGGTGCAGCCACAGGTAAGGGCTCAAAACCGTAGCGACCACTGTCATCAACACCATGGTGGCCAACGCCAGCAGGTAGACTGGACGCGTGGGCCGCAGCAACAGCCATAGGCCCAAGATCGCGTCCAACGCGGCGCCGGCAAGTATCAGCATTGTGGCCACTCCGGTGTCGGAAACGCCGCTGGCCACCAGCAGTTCGCGGCTTTGGCCTTGCAGCTCCCACACACTCACAACGGCTGTCCACAGCCAGACAAAAACCAGGCTCAGACGCAGATACCGTTTCTCCAACGGCTCTACAGGCACAGCGTTATTCACCATGTTTTATTGCTCCTGCTGCCAACGCATGATCTCTTGCGCGTGGCTTGCCAAATAAGTGCTCAAGCGCCCGAAACGTTTGCGCGTCTGGTACTCAAAAATACGTTCCACAAAGGGCCGGATGATCCAGGCCATCCAACGCGGACCCACGGCAAAGGTGTAGGTGTAGAGCAGCACAGACTGCCCATTGTCCAGGTCCTTGTGGCGCATGGACGCGGCCCAGCGTGTAAAAGGAAAGGACTGGCCCAGCATGGACGCGGCGGCCAGGCGCGGCCTGTCATACGCCACGAACTGTGTGCGCATGGACAGGCTGCGCATCCAGCCACCGCCCGCGTTCTGCGTAACCGCTCCCACAGAAGGGCACTGCGCACCGCCCTCCACTGCCGTGGCACTGACCAGGCTGTCCCAGCGGTGGCGCCAGTGGTGGTAGTGGAAGGCGTCAAACACTACCGCAGCGGTCGCGGGCATGGCAAAGTCAAAACTGCGGTGCGACATGGGCTCAGCCCTCTTCCACCACGTCGGTCACCATGCCCCACTTGGCAAACTCAGGCGCAAAATCCGCCAGCTTGTTCAAGCCCACGCAGGGGTAAGCACCGCTGGCCATGGGCTCACCTGCCGCCAGGCGCCGGGCCAGCAGAATGGCGGCCATGCAAGGGATCTCGGGGCCATGGTCGTTGTCTGCGGCGATGTGCCAGGCACGCTTGGCCGGCTTGCCAGCAGCATCCAAGCCCGCCACACGCACCACCATGCCACCCAATGCAGAACCCAATGGGTCAAACAGTCTGGCGGTAGTGTTGAGAAGACCGGCCAAGCTGGAGGGATTCTTGAGTAGCCCCACTTGCCGCAGCCAGGCCAGCACGGCAAACGCCCGCTGGGCCAGCCCAACCTCTACCGCCGCGCGAAACTCCATACGCTCCCGCACCTGGTAACGCGCCGGAAAAAGCTCCAGATCGGGGATATCACACAGGGCACCCAGCCGAGGGCGCAAGCGTTGAAACGCCACACGTTTGGGCGCGGCCCAGCCGATGTGGGTCTGCCACTGCCCGCCACTCCAGACCTGGATGGGGCCGCCGCAATAACTCAGCACCGCACGCAGTGTGGCCACGCCGCGTGGCGCAGTCTGTGCCGGGGCGATACAGATGTCCAGCGTATCCAGACGCTGCCAACCCGCGCACAGCTTATCAACCACGGCCGATGACAAGGCGGGCACGGTGCTGGCACCACTTATGGCCACACGGCCCGTATCCACAAACGCAGCGTGGAGTGCGCGGGGGAAATCGCAGACAAACCTACGGCCATCGGCAAGGTCTATGTAATGCACACCAGCCCGCGCGCAGGCCTGGGCTACCGCATAGTCCTGCCCCTGGAATGGCCCGGCCGTGTGGATCAGCAAGCCTACGTCGTGGTCTTGCAGTGATTGCGCAAAACCCGCGCTGTGCATATCCACCGCCACGCCCTGCGCACGGCCCGGCAGCGCGGCGGCAAAGGCCGCAGCCTGCTTGCCATCGCGCCCGGCCACCAGCAATTCGATGCGGTCATCACCGCCCAAGGCGCGGCTGATGCGCGCCCCAAAATTCCCATAACCCCCCAGTACCATGACCTTCATCGTCTTTTTATCCTTGCCAACGCCTTTTTGACCAGCCCGCACTATAGTGCGCCGCGCCTGCCGTCCCTGCATTCCCATCACAATCACGCCATGTCTTCACCGCTTTGGCCCCTGCTAATCACCTTCTCCTGGCAAGAACTGCGCAAACACCCGTGGCGCAATGCCGCGGCCGTGGTGTCGGTGATGCTGGGTGTGGCGCTGGCTTTTGCGGTGCATGTGATCAATGCCTCTGCCCTGGACGAGTTTGCGCAGGCCGTGCGATCGGTGGGTGGCCAGCCTGATCTGGAGCTGCGCGCCCGCACCGGCGCCACCGCGGGAATAGACGAAGCCCTGCTGGCGCGGTTGGCCCGCCACTCCGATGTGGCGTTGGCCAGCCCGGTGCTGGAGCTCAGCAGTTATGCGCTGAACGCAAAGAACGCCAAAGCAGCACCCTCCACACCCGGCGAATCCTCCCGCGTGCAACTGCGTTTGGTCGGTGTGGATGCCATCCAGGTGGGACAGCTCAACCCGGATCTAATCCCCCTGCCCGCACCCACCGCGGACCGCTTGGACATTTTTGCGCCGGACACCGTGTTTTTGAATGCCAGTGCCCGCAGCCGCATCCAGGGCGATACCGTGCAATTGCAGTGGGGCCTGCAGACAAAGACAGTGCGGGTGGCCGGCACGGTGCGCGCTGCTGGCCCGCCGCTGGCCGTGATGGACATTGCCGCGGCACAAGACCTGTTTGAGAAACCCGGCCGCCTGACCCGGCTGGACATACGCCTGCGTGCCGGCGTGGACCGTGCCGCTTTTGTGCGCACGGTGCAGGCCGCGCCCGACTGGCCAGCCAATGCCCAACTGGTGGAGCCGGGCGACACGCTGGAGCGTATGTCCACGCTGTCGCGCGCCTACCGGGTCAACCTGACGGTGCTGGCGTTGGTAGCCTTGTTTACGGGTGGCTTCTTGGTGTTCTCGGTGCTGGCGCTGAGCGTGAGCCGGCGTGCGCCGCAATTGGCGCTGCTGGGCGTGTTGGGCCTTACGGGTCGGCAGCGTCTGCATTTGGTGTTGCTGGAGGCGCTGGTGCTGGGCCTGGTGGGCAGCGCCCTGGGCATTGCGCTGGGGAGTGGCCTGGCGGCATTGGCACTGCGGCTTTTGGGTGGGGATTTGGGCGGTGGTTATTTCTCAGGCGCCACGCCGGCCCTCCAATGGAACCCGCTGGCGGCACTGGTGTTTGCCTCCCTGGGCGTGGCGGCCGCGCTGGTAGGCGCGTGGTGGCCGGCGCGCTGGGCGCAGGGCCTGCCGGCGGCACAAACACTCAAGGGCCTGGGCACGGCCCAGTCCAACCCCAACCATGTGGTGCTGGCGGCCGGCATGCTGCTGGTCGGTGGATTGCTTGCCCTGATGCCGCCTGTGGGGGGCGTGCCGCTGGCCGCATATGTGAGTGTGGGTCTGATCCTGGTGGGTGGCATCACCGGCCTGCCCTGGTTGGTCGGTGGTGTGCTGGACCGTGTGGCGCCACTGGTGGCGCGCCAGGCCCTGCCGTTGCTGGCAGTGGAGCGAGCACGCCGCGTGCGCGGCAGTGCTGCGGTGGCGGTGAGCGGCGTGGTGGCGGCACTCAGCCTGGCTGTGGCGCTGACCGTGATGGTGGCCAGCTTCAGGACATCCATCACGCAGTGGCTGGACACCGTGCTGCCTGCCGAGCTGTATGTGCGCAGCGCCGGCAGCGCCAGCACACAAGACACGGCCTACTTCGAGCCCGCCTTTGTGCAGGCCGCGGCCCGCCTGCCCGGTGTGGTGCGGCTGACCACGCAACGCAACCAGCAGTTCCTGCCTGACCCTACTCAGCCCGCGGTGGCGCTGATAGCCCGGCCGCTGGGCCCACAGACTGGTGCTGACCATGGTTTGCCAATGGTGGGGGAATCACTGCCCGTACCGACAGGGCAGATCGGCATCTATGTCAGCGAGGCCATGGCAGACTTGCATAGCGCCCGGCCCGGCACGGTTTACCCAGCACTCTCTGAGCATTTCAAGGCTCTAGCCCCCGATAAATATAACGGTAACGCTACGTTTTTCATAGCAGGCGTATGGCGCGACTATGCCCGCCAGTTTGGCACCATTGCCATCGACCAGGCCGACTTTGAGCGGCTCAGCGGCGACACCCGTGTCAACGACCTGGCCCTGTGGCTGGAGCCCAGCGTAGACTTACCCGCCGTGCAAAAGGCCCTGCGCCAGCTGGCAGACACCCAGGCCGGCACACCCAATGGCGAGGCCGGCCGCCTGATGGAATTTGGTTCGGCACGCGAGTTGCGCGCCACCACGCTGCGCATCTTTGACCGCAGCTTTGCCGTGACCTACTGGCTGCAGGCCATAGCCATAGGCATAGGTCTGTTTGGTGTGGCCGCGTCCTTCAGCGCCCAGGTGCTGGCGCGGCGCAAAGAGTTTGGCCTGCTGGTGCACCTGGGCCTGACACGCCGCCAGGTGCTGCGTGTGGTGGCCGCCGAGGGCATGGCCTGGACCACACTGGGCGCGATCGCGGGTATAGGTCTGGGGCTGGCGGTGGCCGTAGTATTAGTCCATGTGGTCAACCCGCAAAGCTTCCACTGGAGCATGGAATTGACGCTGCCCATGCTTAGACTGCTGGCACTTGCCGCCGCGGTGGTGGTGGCCGGCACGCTGACCGCCTGGCTGGCGGGGCGTGCAGCAGCCGGGCGTGACGCCGTGCTTGCGGTAAAGGAGGATTGGTAACCGGCATGTCGACACTGTTTGAGTTTTTGCCCATAGGGGCCTACCGCACCAGCCCCACGGGTGTGGTCCTGCGGGCCAACGCAGCCCTGGTCCGCATGAACGGTTATGACACCGAGGCCGAGTGGCTGACTGTCATCAACACCAGTGCACAGGCCTGGTACGTAGACCCCCAGCGGCGCAAACATCTGCGGGAACTGCTGGACCGGGACAACGCGGTAACCGACTTCGTGTCTGAAGTGCGCAGCGCCCGCCGCGACGAGCGCATGTGGGTGCGCGAGGCTGCCCATGCGGTGCGCGACGCCGACGACACCCTGCTCTACTACGAAGGCACGATAGAAGACATCACCGCCAACCACCTGGCCCAGATCGCGCTGACACAAAGCGAGGAACGCTGGAAGCTGGCACTGGAGAGCACGGGCGACGGTGTGTGGGACTGGTATGTGCAGACCGGTGTGGAGTTTTACTCACGCCGCTGCAAGGAGATTTATGGCTTTGCCGAAGACGAAATCGCCGACCGCGCCGACGCGCTGGACGGGCGCACCCACCCCGCCGACGTGGACCAGATGCAGCGCGACCGCGACGCACATTTCAGGGGCGAGACCGAAACCTATACCAACGAACACCGCATTCTGTGCAAGGACGGTAGCTGGAAATGGGTGCTGACCCGTGGCATGGTCATCAGCCGCGATGCAGGCGGCAAGCCGCTGCGCATGATTGGTACCCACACCGACATCTCGGACCGCAAAGACGCCGAAACGCTGGTGTGGAAACAAGCCCATTTCGACTCCCTGACCGGCCTGCCCAACCGCCGTATGTTGCGCCAGCGGCTGGACGCTGCCATACAGCACAGCCAGCAGTCGCAGCAGGAGTTGGCGATCCTGTTCATCGACCTGGACCACTTCAAGGAGGTCAACGACACGCTGGGGCATGACAACGGCGACCTGTTGCTGGTGCAGGCAGCACAGCGCATTCTGGACTGCGTGGGCACCGACGACACCGTGGCGCGTATGGGTGGCGACGAATTCACCGTGGTGCTGTGTGACGCACACGATGCCCGGCGGGTCGAAGCCGTGTTGCACGACATCCTGGCCAGACTGGCCAGCGCTTTCCAGCTCGGCAGCGAACAGGTGTTTGTGTCCGCCAGCATTGGTGTGGCCCAGTACCCGCACAACGCCACACTGGTCGAGGAGTTGTTCAAACACGCCGACCAGGCGCTGTATGTGGCCAAGGGCGCGGGGCGCAACCGCTTCAGTTTTTTCACACCCGCGCTGCAGGAAGCGGCCCAGTTGCGCGCGCGGCTGGCGGCCGATATGCGCGTGGCATTGCAACAGCAGCAGTTTGAGCTGCTGTACCAGCCCATCGTCCACTTGGCCACGGGCCAGGTCCATAAGGCCGAGGCCCTGCTGCGCTGGCACCACCCGCAGCGGGGCACGGTGAGCCCGGCCCAGTTCATACCGATAGCAGAATCCACCGGCCTGATCATTGGCATTGGGGAATGGGTGTTTGAGCAAGCGGCCCAACAGGTGGCGCAGTGGCGTGCACGCTACGGCCACGATTTTCAGATCAGCGTCAACGCCTCACCCGTGCAGTTCCACCGGCCGGAGAAAGCCCGCGACGCCTGGAGCACACACCTGCATGCCATGGGCTTGACCGGATCAAGCATTGCGGTGGAGATTACCGAGGGCCTGCTGCTGGATACCAATGAGGATGTAACCCAGCAATTGCGGGCGCTGCGCGCGGCGGGCATAGCCGTCTCGCTCGACGACTTCGGTACCGGTTATTCGTCGCTGACCTACCTGCAAAAATTCGACATCGACTTCATCAAGATCGACCAGTCCTTTGTGCGCAATCTGAAAACGGCCTCCACCGACCTGGCTCTGTGCAAGGCCATTATTTTGCTGGCCCATGACCTGGGCATGCAGGTGGTGGCCGAAGGGGTGGAGACCGCCGAGCAGCGCGACTTGTTGATGGCTGCCGGCTGCGATTTTGGTCAGGGTTATTGGTTTGCACGGCCGCTGGCGGTAGCGGCATTTGATACCTTCATGCAAATCAATCTTGACAAAACTCGGCTGTAGCCCCCTAAAAATATACCTATTACGCTACAAATACAGTAGCAGTTTATTCGTGGCGCAGTGCGTCTATCGGGTCCATACGCGCCGCCCGCTGGGCCGGGAAGTAGCCAAACACCACACCGATGACGGCCGAGAACACAAACGACATCACATTCACCGCCAGATTGAAGGTGTAGGGCACCTCCATCAAGGCGGCCAGTCCAATGGATGCGCCGGTGGCAATCACGATGCCGATCAGCCCGCCCAGCGCGGCCAGCACCACGGCTTCAATCAAAAATTGCAACAGCACCTCGCGCTCCAGCGCACCAATGGCCAGGCGCAGGCCAATCTCACGCGTGCGCTCGGTCACACTGACCAACATGATGTTCATGATGCCAATGCCGCCCACCAGCAGGCTCACCGCAGCCACTGCGCCCAGCAGCATGGTCAACACCTTGGTGGTGCCCGACAGCGTGTCGGCCAGCTGTTTGGTGTCCAGCACATTGAAGTTGTCTTCGTCACCACTGGCCAGCTTGCGCCGCTCACGCAGCAGTTGGGTGATACCGGCCGACACACGCGTGGCGTCGCTGCCGTCCTGCATGGATACCAGCAGCGAGTTGACGCGGTTGTTGCCGGTGATGCGCCGCTGCAGTGTGCGGATGGGCAGCAGCACCACATCGTCCTGGTCGTTGCCAAAAGCGCCCTGCCCTTTGGACGCCAGCATGCCGATGATTTCGCACGAAATTTGTTTGACGCGCAACTGTGCACCGATCACGGCCTGGCCGGCAAATAACTCGCGCCGCACGGTCTCGCCAATCAGGCACACCGCCGCACCACCGCGCAATTCGGCTTCGGAAAACTCGCGGCCGCTGGCCAGTTTCCAGTTGCCGGTAAGCAGCCAGTCGTTGGTGCTGCCAATGACATTGCTGCTCCAGTTGCGGCCACTGGCCACCAGCGTCGCATTGGTACGCGCTTCAGGCGCCACGGCGGCGATGCCACCAATCTGGCTGGCAACCGCTTCAGCGTCAGACTCCTTGAAGGACAGCGCCGTGCCACCGCCGCCCGGCCCCATGCGCTGACCGGGGCGCACCTGCAGCAGGTTGGTGCCCAGACCAGAGATCTGGTTTTGCACGGCCAGCGTGGCGCCATTGCCCAGCGTCACCATCGTTATCACGGCGCTGACGCCGATCACGATGCCCAGTATCGTCAGGAAGGAGCGCATCAGGTTGCGCCGGATCGAGCGCAAGGCCAGCATCAGGGTGTTGAGCAGCATCAGTGCACCTGGGGGCCTGAAGCCTGCGCTTCTGCGTTGGCCGCGTTTTGCAGACCAATCGGATTGGGGTTGCGTTCATCACTGGCCACCACACCATCGACAAACCGCACGATACGCCGGGCGTATGCCGCCATGTCGGGCTCGTGCGTGACCATCAGCACGGTGATGCCATGGTTGACATTCAAGCCCCACAGCAGCTCCATAATCTCGCGGCTGCGCTGCGTGTCCAGGTTGCCGGTGGGCTCGTCGGCAAGCAGCACGGCGGGTTCGGTGACGATGGCCCGGGCAATGGCCACGCGCTGCTGCTGCCCGCCCGAGAGTTCGGCCGGAGTGTGGTGCTCCCAGCCCTTCAGGCCGACGGACTCCAGAGCCTTGGCCGCCATTGCATGGCGGTTGGCCGCGGATTCGCCACGGTACAACAGGGGTAGCTCCACATTCTCTTGCGCCGATGTGCGCGCCAGCAGGTTGAAGCCCTGGAACACAAAACCCAGGAAGCGCCGGCGCAGCCGTGCGCGCTGGTCGCGGGTCAGCGTTTCCACATGCATGCCCTGGAACAGATACTCACCCGTAGTGGGTGTGTCCAGACCACCCAGTGTGTTCATCGCCGTGGATTTGCCCGAGCCGCTGGGGCCCATGACGGCGACAAAATCACCGGCCTCAATATCGAGGTTGACGCCCTTCAGTGCCTGGAATGCAGTCGTGCCCTCACCATAGGTCTTGGTGATTCCGCGCAGCCGGATTAGCGGTTCGGTAGCGGGTTCACTCACTTTTCAGCCCCTGCTGCACGTTGATCGGTGACAACGGCCAGGCCTTCCTGTATGCCCTCACCACTGATCTCGGTCATGCGGCCATCCGTGATACCCACAGTGACCGGGATCGCAACCGCTTGCCCGTCTCTCACAACCCAGACCTGTTTGGCCGCTACGCCTGCACCACCAGCAGATTTGCGCCCACCTCCGCCCCGTGGCATGCGCGGCACCAGTTTGGACACCACGCCGCCACCAGACGAGGCTGCACGTGCGCCGGCACCAGCTTCTTTATCACGCGACGGTGAAAACCGCAGCGCGGTATTGGGCACCAGCAGCACGCCGGTACGCTCGGTGGAGATGATGGTGGCCGAAGCCGTCATGCCTGGGCGGAGGCTCAGGTCGCCGTTGTCCACGGCCAGGGTGGTGGTGTAGGTCACCACATTGTCGGTCTTGGTGGAGCCAATGGCCACACGGGTGGTCTTGGCGGGGTAACGCCGCGTCGGGTAGGCGCTGACGGTGAAGCTGGCCTTCTGGTCCGGCTGCACGGAGCCCACATCGGCCTCATCCACACTGACCTCCAGGCGCAGCTTGGCGATATCTTCGGCAATACTGAACAGCGTCACGGCTTGCAAAGAGGCAGCAACCGCATTGCCCGGGTCTACCGTGCGGGTCAGCACCACGCCGTCTATAGGTGAACGGATAGAAGCCTTAGACAGATTGGTCTCATCGGTGGACACGGTTGCACGCGCTTCCGTCACGTTGGCGATGGCACTGGCCTCAGACGCTACCGCACGCTCCACATTGGCGCGCGCGGCATCCAGCTCCGTAGCGGAAGGAACCTTGCCACCCGACAGGCGGAACACCTCTTCAAACCGTGCCAATCCGGCCTGGGCCTCTTTGCGGGAAGCCGTGCTCAGTGCCTGCTGGGCCTGTGCCGCAGCCAAGCCGGCGCGCGAGCGCAGCACCTGGTCCGACAGCTTGGCAGTGTCCAGCTCCACTAAGACCTGGCCCTTGGTTACTCGGTCGTTCACGTCTACGGCCACACGTTTGACGGTGCCGGAGAGTTCACTGCCGATATTGACGGCGCGTGTGGGTTGCAGCGTGCCATTGGCCAGCACGGTCAAGGTCAGATCGCCCTTGCGCACGGGCACGGTCACGTAAACGGGCTGGGCATCGGCATCTTTTTGCATTTGCCAATAGGCCACACCGGCGGCCAGCAAACCCAGAGCGGCAATGCTGATCCACAACGTGGACTTTTGCCACCAGCGGCGCGTGTGGTCATCGCCCAGGATGGCCTTCAGGTCGGTCGGCGTAGGACCGCTTGGGGGGGTGTTGTCAGGGGTATTCATGGGGTATCGCGCTTCACGGTGCGGAGGAATCTGTTTCAGGCGTCCAACCACCGCCCAGGGCCTTGTACAGGCGCACGTGGTCGGCGCTCAAGCTGGCACGGGTGGCGGCAACACTGTCTTGTGTGGAGAGCAGTGTGCGCTGCGCATCGAGCACCGCGCGAAAGTCGATCAGGCCGCTGGAATACCGCTGGCGGGCCAGCAGGTCTGCGTTGGCTGCAGCCGTGGATGCGGCCTGCAGGCGGATGGCGCGTTCGGTATCACCCTGCAGGGCCACCAGAGCATCTTCTACATCTTTCAGCGCCAGCAACACCGTAGCCTCGTAGGCCACACGCGCCTGCTCCAGACCCGCCTCTTGGGCGCGCACCTGTGCCCGCGCCGCGCCCCCATCGAACAACGGAACCGATATGCCTGCCAGCAGCGACTGCATCACGGAGGCACCGCCGGTCAGCGCGCCCAGTGTCAGCGCACGCAGGCCTATCGAGCCCGATATCTGGAAGCTGGGGTACCGTTGCGCATCCGCCTGTGCCACCTGGGCCAGTGCCGACGCAATACGGTACTCGGCAGCGCGGATGTCCGGGCGCTGTCTCAGGGTTTGCGCGGGTATGGATACCGCTACACCTGCGGGAGCCAGTGGGATGGCGACGGCTGCAACGGCAACGGTGGTCGCTGCATCTGCCATCAGGCTGCTCTGGAGCGTGCCGGGCGCTTGGCCAGTTAGCACGGCCAGGCTACTGATGGACTGGGCCAAGCTGGTGTACAAGCCCGGGATTTGCGCAGCTGTCTGCTCGCTGGCCGCTACGGCCTGCTCCACGTCCAGCGACGACACCAGGCCGGCCTGGGCGCGCCACTGGGCAATCTGCAGCGTCTCGGTTTGTGCCGCCAGGTTGCTGCGTGCAATGGCCAGACGCGCCTGCAAGCCGCGCAGCTCAATATAAGTGACTGCAATCTCGGCGGCCATGGACACCTGCACTTGGGCCAGGCTGGTCTGGGCGGCCTGTGTATCGGCCTGGGCCGCACGCAATGCGCTGCGTTTGCCGCCGAATACATCGGGCTCCCAACTCGCATCGAAACCCAACTGGAAAGAGTCGGTGGCTACATTGCCGCCAGATTTGCTGGTTTGTGCGGAGGCAGACCCGCCAACATTGGGCCCCAAGCCGGCACTGCGGACGTCCCGCATGGCGCGTGCTTGCTGCAACGCCGCTTGCGCGGAGCGCACATCCGTGTTGCGCAACAAGCCCTGGTTGACCAAGGCGGTCAAAGTGGGATCGTTAAAGCGCTGCCACCATGCAGCCAGCGAGGACGCGTCGGTTTGCAGACCAGGCCGCAGCGCCGATGCGTGCCATTGTGTGGGAACGGGTGTGTCCGGCAAGGACACTGGCGCCAGGGACTGGCTAGCGCAGCCCGACAATGCCAACGCAAAGACGATCACAGATAAAGAATGTTTCACGGCCTTATTGTTCTTGGGTCGCATGTCTGCAATATGCACACAGATGAAATCTTGTAAAGTTGGACACAGGGTCTGCGTGGCAACAACTTGCACACTATGGCGCGAGTTCGGCATGGTCTGTCAGCTACCGTACATACCTCTGCCAGCAGAAACTGCGACGCCTACGCCGCCCCTTCACCCTAGGAACTCCAAGCCATGCAAACCGCCACACCCCACACCAGTTGGCTGAACCAGGCTATCGCTTTGATTGAGGCGGACTACCTGCGCAGCGCGGACACACACCTGATCCCGCTGCCCCTGCCCGCCTTTGCGCGCCACGGCATAGACCTGTACCTGAAGGACGAGTCCACCCACCCCACCGGCAGCCTGAAACACCGGCTGGCCCGCTCGTTATTTTTGTATGCGTTGTGCAATGGCTGGGTGCGTGAGGGTTCGACCATTGTGGAAGCCTCCAGCGGCTCCACAGCGGTCAGCGAGGCCTACTTCGCGCGGCTGTTGGGCCTGCCCTTTATTGCGGTGATGACACGCAGCACATCGCCCGAAAAAATTGCGCAGATTGCGTTCTACGGTGGCCGCTGCCACTTGGTAGACAGCGCGGCCGAGGTCTATGCCCAAGCCCAGGCGCTGGCACAACAAACCGGCGGCCATTACATGGACCAGTTCACCTATGCGGAGCGCGCCACTGACTGGCGGGGCAATAACAATATCGCGCAAAGCATGTTCAGCCAGATGGCGCGTGAACGCCACCCTATTCCCCGCTGGGTAGTGGTGGGTGCGGGCACAGGTGGCACCAGTGCCACGATTGGCCGCTACATACGCTACCAGCGTTTTGCAACGCAGGTCTGCGTGCCGGACCCCACGGGCTCAGTGTTCGGGGCGTATTACCGCAGTGGCGACTCCAGCCTGACCGGGGTGGGCTCGCGCATCGAGGGCATAGGCCGCCCTCGGGTAGAGGCCAGCTTCATCCGAACACTCGTGGATCGCATGATCGAGGTACCCAACGTGGAGTCGATTGCGGCCATGCGCGCGCTCTCCAACCTGCTGGGGCGCAAGGTCGGGCCGTCCACCGGCACCAACTTCATTGGCATGCTGACGCTGGCCCAGGAAATGCGCGATGCGGGTGAGGCAGGCTCCATACTGTCGCTGTTGTGTGATGCCGGCGAACGTTACTTGCCCAGCTACCACAGCGCCGAATGGGTCAGCAGCCATCTGGGCGACTGCATGCCAGCCGAACGGTGGGTGCAACGCGCCATTGGCGAGGAGTCAGTAGCGTGAGCATTATCCTGTCGGCATGGCCGCGACGCAGCTTTCTGGGTGCGGGTATGGGATTGGCCTTGGCTCCCAGCGTCCATGCACTGCCGCCCGCACGGCTACATTTTCCCCGGGATGCCGGTGCCCACCCCGACTACACGACCGAGTGGTGGTATGCCACGGGCTATATCAACGGTAACGGTAACGACCCGCTGTTCGGTTTTCAGGTCACTTTTTTTCGCAGCCGAGTCGCCAAGACCCAGGGCATGGTGTCCAAACTGGCGGCGCGGCAGTTGATCTTTGCGCATGCTGCCGTCACCGACATCAAAGGGAAAAAACTGTGGCACGACCAACGCATGGCCCGCGCCTCGGGCGCCGAGCCGGGCCAGAATCCGCTGGATATGGCATCGGCCAGCACCGCGGACACCGGTATCACGTTGCAAGACTGGTCGCTGCTGCGCCAGGCCGATGGCCACTTGCAAGCCAGCATTAAAGGTACAGATTTCTCATTGGCGTTAACGCTGGCCGCCACACAACCCGTGTTGTTGCAGGGTGCGCAGGGCTTGTCACAAAAAGGGCCAGAACCCCAACACAGCAGTTATTACTACAGCCTGCCCCATTTGCGGGTCAGCGGTGAGGTGGTCCTGCGCGGCAACCGCCATGTCGTAGGTATTGGTAGCACCGCCTGGCTGGACCATGAGTGGAGCCAGCAGGTCATGCCGCCCCAGGCCGTGGGCTGGGACTGGATGGGCATCAACCTGTTCGATGGCAGCGCGCTGACGGCGTTTCGACTGCGGGACAAGGCTGGTAACGCAGTTTGGGATGGCGGTTCGTTCCGGGTGAAAGACCAATTGTTCACCTTCCGCCGCGGTGAGGTGGTGTTCAAACCCCAGCGGGTGTGGAAGAGTCCTGTGAGCCAGGCAAGTTATCCGGTGGAATGGGTGGTGCGCACCCCAGCAGACTTCTACACCGTGCGCGCCGTGCTGGACAACCAGGAATTGGACAGCCGCATGTCCACGGGTGCCATTTACTGGGAAGGATTGTGCGAGGTATGGGACAGCAATAACCGCCACGTGGGGCGTGGTTACCTGGAAATGACAGGATACGCGTCGCCGATGCGCCTGTAATGCCAGTGGGGACCCGCGAGCGCCCGCAAAAAAGCCCGCAGGCTGCGGGCTTTTCGGATGCCGATGGGGCTTATTTCATGGACATGATCCAGGAAACCAGCTTCTTGGCTTCTGCATCGTTGACCTGCGCATTGGCTGGCATGGGCACTGGGCCCCAAACACCGGAACCACCCTTGATGATCTTGGCGGCCAGCCCATCGGTAGCCTTGGCATCACCCGCATACTTTTTGGCAACTTCCTTGTAAGCCGGTCCCACGACCTTCTTGTCAACAGCGTGGCAGGCCATGCAATTCTTGGACTTCGCCAACGCCTCGTCAGCAAAAGCTGGGCTGGTCACCGCGAGGGTGGCAGCAGCTGACAAAACAGCCAGAACAATACGTTTCATTTGTTTTCCTTTGGGTTAGAGGGGGGCTCTTGTGCACGCGCCGCAATCCCTCAACGGGATGCAGGGTCTTGTGGTTGACCTCTGCGCTGTCCAAGAATAGCAGAGTCGCCCAGTCACGCCGGCGGGGCCACCTATCATCGGGGCTTTCGGTGGGTGATTGCATCCACAGCTCTCGACCCCATATAGCTCCCCATGACCACAGAACGCGCCAAATCACAAAATCCCAAGTCTCTGTCTGGCCTGCTCCCCTTTTTGCGTCCTTACCGGGGCCGCATTGCTCTTGCTTTTGTGTTCCTGGTCACGGCCGCACTTGCTACGCTGGCCTTCCCGCTGGCCTTGCGCAGCCTGATAGACGGCGGGCTGGTCACCGGCGACAAAGGTGAGCAGATCATGGCCATGCGCGAGCATTTCGCGCTGCTGTTCGGTGTTGCCGTTGCGCTGGGGTTGTCGTCTGCCGCACGGTTTTACATGGTCAGTTGGCTGGGCGATCGCGTCACGGCCGACCTGCGCAACGCGGTGTACAGCCATGTGCTGAAACAAAGCCCGGAATTTTTTGAGACCACACAAACCGGCGAGGTGTTGTCACGCCTGAGCGCCGACACCACGCTGGTGCAAACCGTCGTGGGCTCTTCACTGAGCATGGGCCTGCGCAACCTGGTCATGGGTGTGGGTGCGCTGGCCATCCTGGTGTGGACCAACCCGTATGTCATGTTCCAGGTGCTGGGCGTGCTGGTGCTCATTGTGTTGCCCAGCGTATGGTTTGGCCGGCGGGTGCGCAGGCTGTCACGCGCCAGCCAGGACCGCATTGCCGACTCCAGCTCCATTGCCGCCGAGATTTTGAACGCCATTCCTGTGGTGCAAAGTTATACGGCCGAGGGGCGGGAAACGCAGCGCTTCACCAACTCCACCGAGGAGGCCTTTGACACCGCCGTGCGCCGCGCCCGGGCGCGTTCGGTGCTGGTGGCCTTCATCATCATTGCCACGTCGGCCGCGCTGCTGTGGGGCCTGTTCCTGGGCACCCAGGCTGTCGTGGCAGGCCGGATCACGGCCGGGCATCTGGGTCAGACCGTGGTCTACGTGATCATCCTGGCTAGCGCGTTCGCAATACTGGGCGAAGTGTATGGTGACCTGCTGCGTGCCGCGGGTGCCACTGAGCGTCTGATGGAGCTACTGGCCACCCAGTCCCCTATAAGGTCCCCATCAAATCCAGCCCTAGCCCCCGTCCCCTCTACTGGTAGCGCTATTAAATTTGAAGCAATTGACTTCAACTACCCGTCCAGGCCCCTGCAGAAAGCACTGTCCAACTTCTCACTGTCCGTCCAGCCGGGCCAGACGGTGGCCATCGTCGGCCCTAGCGGCGCCGGCAAGAGCACGGTATTCCAGTTACTGCTGCGTTTCTACGACCCAGCGCAAGGGCGCATCGTGCTCGACGGGGTGAGTACCCGGGACATGTCGTTGGAGGCCCTGCGCCATCGTATCGGCATCGTGCCCCAGGACGCGGTGATCTTTTCCAACAGCGCTTTGGAAAACATCCGTTATGGCAAACCTACGGCGTCGGACGACGAGGTCAAAGCTGCGGCCAAGGCGGCTTTTGCCGATGAATTCATTGCCGCCCTGCCAGAGGGCTACAACACCTTTTTGGGCGAACGGGGTGTACGTTTGTCCGGCGGCCAGCGCCAGCGCATCGCCATTGCACGCGCCATGCTGAAGAACCCGCCGCTGCTGCTGCTGGACGAAGCCACCAGCGCACTGGACGCCGAAAGTGAACGCATGGTGCAAGCCGCGCTGGAGTCGGCCATGCGCGACCGCACTACCCTGGTCATTGCGCACCGGCTGGCAACGGTGCAAAAGGCCGATCTGATCGTGGTGCTGGACCACGGGCGGCTGGTGGAACAGGGCACCCACGCCGAGCTGGTCACACACGGCGGTGTTTATGCTGGGCTTGCGGCGCTGCAGTTCAACGCCTGAGGGCGGCTAGCTGCGGGTTGCAGCGCGGAAATCGGGGTTGAAAATGCTGCACCGCACCCGTAGAATGCACTTATCCACACTGGGAGATCGCTATGGAAGTCAACTCGGTCAACAAGCCTGCCGTCCAAGCCGCGCCCCCGCCCAAGCGTACCGCGGAGATCCGCCCGGACCCAGAGCGTGAGAATAAACCCCGCGAAACCGAGGCCCGCAAAGAAGTCCAGCCTCCACCCAAACCCGTCATCAATGCGCAGGGTCAGGTAACAGGGCGCACCCTGAACGTAACCGCCTGACTCGCGCGCACAGCCTCGAGGGCTTGCCATGGCCGCCATCACAGCCACCAACAGCACAACCCCGTCTATTCAAGCGGGTTCGGGGGGGGCACGGCTGGCACAAGCCCGACGCGAAGCCGACCAGGCCGAAGCGAATGCACGGGACCTGCGCGCCCAAGCCGATGATGCAGAACGCCAGGCGCAAGACAGCCGCGAGAATGTGCGCAGGGTCTCTGCCAGCACCCAGCAAGACGCGCCCACCTATTCCCAACCGCGTGCCGGCAGTACTAGTGAAGTCCCGTTGAAGGTGCAAAAGTTTATTGAGCAGATGTACAGCGCCACCAGTGAAAAACGCGCCGTGAGTGGCAATGTCCTGAAGACCGACATGCACGCGGCGCCTGTAGTCAACACGCAGGGTCAGGCGACTGGCCGCATCGTTAACGTAACCGCCTGAAGCGTTACTGCAGTCGCTCTTTAGACGCAGCAGGCAGCGGGAAAGACAATACTTCAATGCCTTCGTCGGCCAATGCGTGTGCCTCATCCACTGTCGCAGTGCCACGTATGCCACGCGCCTGCGTCTCCCCATAGTGAATCTTGCGCACCTCTTCGGCAAAATCACTGCCCACGTCAGTTGTTTCGGAAACCAGCTTCTTGGCCAATGCGAGCCACACATCAGCTGGCGTTGGGCTGTTGGGGATGGCGACTGGGGGTACGGTGTTACCGTCAGGTTCCTTAGGGGCACTACGGCTTCCAGAAAGTGAAAGGCGTGGCGCGCTCAGCTTTTTGGATACCGACGGATCGCCGCACAGTGGGCATTGCACCAGAGCCTTCTGGTGTTGCTCCACAAAGTCGGCCTCAGAACCAAACCAGCCTTCAAAGACGTGCCCCAAGGTGCACTGCAGATCCAGCACTTTCATGGAGCAGGACTGCTATCAGGTGCCCAGCATCTGGCGGATGGCATTGCCGCACAGCGCCAGGAGGCCGCCCGGCAACATACCCAGCACCAGCACCAGACCACCGTTGATACACAAGACCACACGCACATCCAACGGTGCCACCACGCTACTGGCGGTGATGGGATCGTCAAAATACATAACCTTGATCACACGCAGGTAGTAGAAGGCGCCAATCAGCGACATCAGCACCGCAAACACGGCTATGCCCACATGGAAGGCTTGGCCGGATGCCACTAAAGCCTGCAAAACTGCCAGCTTGGCAAAGAAGCCCACCAAGGGAGGGATGCCGGCCAGGGACAACAGACAAACAGCCATCACAGCCGCGTACAGCGGGCTGCGCTGGTTCAGGCCCGCCAAGTCGGCAATCTCTTCGCTCTCGAACCCCTCTTGGGACAACAGCAACAAAATTCCAAAACTAGCCAATGTGGTCAACACATAGGTGATCACATAAAACATGGCCGAGCTGTAGGCGTTGGGGGCAAAACTCAGCGCGTCACCACCGACCACACCCGACATGATGCCCAGCAACACAAAGCCCATTTGCGAGATGGTGGAAAACGCCAGCATGCGCTTTACATTGGTCTGC
Source organism: Rhodoferax sp. (assembly GCA_043738115.1). Taxonomy (GTDB): domain Bacteria; phylum Pseudomonadota; class Gammaproteobacteria; order Burkholderiales; family Burkholderiaceae_C; genus Allorhodoferax. The sequence goes on from JAYSZJ010000025.1 coordinate 31,865, forward strand.
GCAATGGCGGCCAGATTGCCGACCACCAAAGACCCGACCGAAAGCATCAGCAGCATCTGCTGCCAGTCCATGGCCAGGGGCAGCATGCCTTCCACCAACAAGCGCATGGTTATCGCAAAAGCGGCCAGCTTGGGCGCGCCGCCGATCATCAACGTGATGGCTGTCGGTGCGCCCTGGTAGACGTCGGGAATCCACATGTGGAAAGGAACCACACCGAGCTTGAAAGCCAGGCCCGCGACAACAAAAACCAGACCAAACACCAATACCTGGTGGCGAATTTGCCCTGACGCAATGGCCTTGAAAATGGCGGTGATATCCAGGGAACCTGTTGCCCCATAGAGCATGGACATGCCGTACAGCAGGAAGCCCGAAGCCATGGCACCCAGCACAAAATATTTCATAGCGGCTTCGGTAGCCGTCGCGTTATCACGCCGCAGTGCAACCAGTGCATAGCTTGACAGGGTCAACAGTTCCAGACCCATGTAGATCACCAACAGGTTGTTGCCGGAGATCATGACCGACATGCCCAACAATGCAAAAATACTGAGCGTGAAGAGCTCGCCACCGCGGAGCATGCCGCGGTGCGCCGAATAACCCCGCGCATACACCAGGGTCACCATGACGGATATCGTTGTAAAACACTTGAGCCAGCTGCCCATGGCATCGCTGACCACCATGTTGCCAAAGCCGTACAAGGTAGCGCCGCTGAGTGCACGGTCGGCCTGCAGGTAAGCCACGACGGCCAGAGTCGCCAGTGTCAACACATACGTCTTACCCCGCATGGCGGTCTTGACGCCGAGGTCCATCAGGGCAATGACACAGGCCATCACCAACAGGACCAAATCGGGCAAGGCTACGATCCAACTGATTTTGTCAATCATCTTTCGTCTCTCAATTCAGTTTGATCAGTTCACAACTTGGAAATCGCAACATGCTTGAGCAGTTGCGCAACCGAGGCGTCCATGACGTCGGTAAAAGGCTTGGGATACACGCCCATCCACAATACGGCGGCCGCAAGCAGCGCCAGCATCAGAAACTCGCGAGCGTCGATGTCTTTCAGGGCCTTCACGTCGTCGTTGACAACCGGGCCCAGATACACGCGTTTGAACATCCACAAGGTGTACGCAGCACCAAAAATCAGGGCTGAGGCAGCGGCGGCACCAATCCAGAAATTGAATTTGACAGCGGCCAAAATCACCATCCATTCGCCGACAAACCCGGCCGTTCCTGGCAAGCCGCAATTGGCCATCGCAAAGAACAGCGAGAAGGCCGCAAACTTGGGCATGGTGTTGACCACACCGCCATAACTTGCGATCTCGCGCGAGTGCACACGGTCATACAACACACCAATGGACAAAAACATGGCACCTGACACAAAACCGTGGGCAATCATTTGCACCAAGCCACCAGACATGCCCAGGTCAATGAAAATGAAGAAGCCCAACGTTACAAAACCCATGTGCGCGACGGACGAATAGGCCACAAGCTTCTTCATATCCTCCTGGACCATGGCCACCAGACCGACGTAGACCACAGCAGTCAGTGACAAAGCAATCATTAACCAGGCCCACTCATGGGCGGCGTCGGGCGCAATCGGCAGGGAGAAACGCAGGAAACCATAGGCACCCAGTTTCAACATGATGGCTGCCAGCACGGCAGAGCCGCCCGTGGGGGCTTCAACGTGCACATCGGGTAACCAGGTATGTACAGGCCACATCGGAACCTTGACGGCAAAGGCCGCAAAGAAGGCAAAGAACAACAAGGTCTGGCTGCTGCTGTCCAGGCGCATGGCATGCCAAGTCGCCAGATCAAAACTGCCACCCGACTTGGTGTACAGGAATATCAGGGCGACCAGCATCAGCAGTGAGCCCAGAAGCGTGTACAGGAAGAATTTGAACGCCGCGTAAATCTTGTTCGGACCACCCCAGATACCAATGATGAGGTACATCGGTATCAGCGTGGCTTCGAAGAACACGTAGAACAGCAAACCGTCCAAAGCCGAAAACACGCCGATCATCAAGCCGCTGAGAATCAGGAACGCCGCCATGTACTGGTTGACGCGGCGGGTAATAACCTCCCAGCCGGCAATAACCACAATCACATTGATAAACGCCGTCAACAGCACAAACCACAGCGAGATGCCATCCACACCCAGGTGGTATTTCACATTGAAGCGGTCGATCCAGGCGGCGTTTTCGACAAACTGCATCGCAGCGGTTGACGTATCAAATTGTGTGTACAACGGCAGGGTCACGAGAAAACTGATCACGGCCCCCACCAGCGCAAGCCAACGCACGGCCCGCGCCTGTTCATCACGCCCCAGCGCCAGCAAAACCAGACCGAACGCAATCGGCGTCCAAATCGCCAGGCTCAACAATCCCATGTTCTTCTTCTCCTACTTGAGCCAAACAAAATACGTCATGAGCACAAAGATGCCCAGGATCATGACCAGGGCGTAGTGGTACAGGAACCCGGACTGGACCTTGCGCACCGAACCTGAAATCCAGCCCACCAGCTTCCAGGAACCGTTCACCACGGTGCCATCAATGATGGCCTGGTCTCCGCCCTTCCACAAACCGGTACCCAGAGCCCGTGCACCACGGGCCAGGATGTTCTCGTTAAACCAGTCAAGGTAGTACTTGTTTTCCAGCAGGTTAAAGACCGGCATGAAAGTCTTCTTGATTGCCACAGGCCACTCGGGCCTGAGCATGTAGAAAACATAAGACAGCGCAACACCAGCCACCGCCAGCCAGAATGGCAAGGTGGAAAGCCCGTGCAGTGCCATAGCGGCAGGACCGTGGAATGCCTCAGCCAACTCTTTCATCGCGGGATGCAATTGCGCGTTCACAAAAATGGCATCTTTGAAAAAGTCGCCAAATAACATGGGCTGGATGGTCAGATAACCTATCAACACTGACGGTATGGCCAACAGGATCAGGGGCACGGTCACCACCCAAGGAGACTCATGCGGCACGTGGTGGTCACCGTGGTGCCCATGGTCGCCATGGTGATCGTCGTGGTGGGCATCAGGATTTTGGTCAAAACGCTCTTTGCCGTGGAACACCAGGAAGTACATACGGAAGGAATAGAACGCCGTCACAAATACGCCGGCCATGACCGCAAATTTGGCGAAGCCCGCTCCTGGCAAATGGCTTTCCATCACCGCTTCGATGATGCTGTCTTTGGAATAGAAACCTGCAAACAGCGGTGTACCAATCAGCGCCAAAGAGCCCAGCAAGGAGGTAATCCAGGTGATCGGCATGTACTTGCGCAGCCCGCCCATCCAGCGGATGTCCTGGTTGTGGTGGCAACCCATGATGACCGAGCCGGCACCAAGGAATAACAGCGCCTTGAAGAAGGCGTGTGTCATCAGGTGAAAGACCGCTACCGAGTACGCGGAGGCACCCAGAGCAACTGTCATGTAACCCAGTTGCGACAACGTGGAATACGCCACAACACGCTTGATGTCGTTCTGGATGATGCCTAAAAATCCCATGAAGAGTGCAGTGATAGCACCGACAACCATGATGAAGCTCAGAGCCGTGTCGCTCAATTCAAACAGTGGCGACATACGCGCCACCATGAAAATACCGGCGGTCACCATGGTTGCAGCATGGATCAACGCAGAGATCGGAGTAGGACCTTCCATGGAGTCTGGCAGCCACACATGCAACGGAAACTGGGCCGACTTGCCCATGGCACCAATAAACAAGCAAATGCAGATAACCGTGATCAGCATCCACTCCGTGCCCGGCAGCGTCAAACTGGCCAGCTCAGACGACTTGGCAAAGGCCTCGGTGTAATTCAGTGTGCCGGCATACGCAGCAATCAGGCCAATACCCAGGATGAAGCCAAAGTCCCCCACCCGGTTGACCAAAAAAGCTTTCATGTTGGCAAAAATGGCCGTTGGCTTGTTGTACCAGAACCCGATCAGCAGGTAGGACACCAAGCCCACCGCTTCCCAGCCGAAGAACAATTGCAACATGTTGTTGCTCATGACCAGCATCAACATGGAGAAGGTAAACAGCGAGATGTAGGAGAAGAACCGGTTGTAACCCTCGTCTTCTTCCATGTAGCCAATGGTGTACAGGTGCACCATCAGCGACACGAAGGTGACGACACACATCATCATGGCTGTCAGACCATCAACCAGAAAACCGATCTCCATCTTCAAACCGCCTATAACCATCCAGGTGTAGAGGGTTTCATTCAGACGGGCGCCGTCCAGTGCGACCGACTTCAGGGTCATGGCAGACAGAACAAAGGCGACCAACACACCCAGGATGGTGACGGAGTGGCTCGCACGGCGGCCTATCACGTTGCCGCCGAACTGGGTCCCCAGTACGCCCGCCAGGATTGAACCCACCAGGGGTGCCAATGGCACCCACAACAACGTAGAAGCAGACAGGGTTTGACTCATATTCTTATTAACCCTTGAGCGTATTGAGTTCGTCGACGCTGATGCTGGACTTGTTACGGAACAACAGCACGAGGATTGCCAGACCAATGGCAGATTCGGCAGCAGCCACAGTCAGAATAAAGAACACGAATATCTGGCCGTGCATGTCATTCAGGTAATGGGAGAACGCGACAAAATTCGTGTTTACTGCCAGAAGCATGAGCTCTATGGACATCAGCAACACGATCAGGTTACGCCGGTTCAGGAAAATACCCACAACGGACAAGGCAAACAGAATGGCGCCCAAGGACAGGAAGTGACCCAGTGTCAATATCATGCTTTTTTCTCCTCTGATGCTGCGTCAACTGCAGGGCTCGGCACTGCCGCCTGGGTCGCTGTGTACTTGACCACCGTGAGCCGGTCTTTGGCCTTGACACGCACTTGGTCCGACACACTGATGAATTTGGAATCCTTGCGCGCACGCAGCGTCAGCGCAATCGCGGCAATCATTGCCACGAGCAGAATAGCGGCGGCGACCTCTAGCGGGTAGACGTACTGGGTGTACAACAATTTACCGAGGTCTTTGGTGTTCGAGGCACCCGCAACCACCGGCGCACTAGGCTCATCCACCACACGAAAGCCACCCATCAACACGGCCGACATCTCAAGTGCGATGACCACTCCGACAACGGCAGCAAACGGAAAATGCTTCCAGAAATCGCGCCGCATATTCTCCAAGTTGATGTCCATCATCATGACCACAAACAGGAAAAGCACCATCACCGCACCAACGTAGACTAATACCAGGGTAATGGACAAAAATTCGGCCTTCAGCAGCATCCAAATCATGGCAGCCTGAAAAAACGTCAACACCAGGAACAGTACAGCGTGTACTGGGTTACGGGCAGTGATCACGCGAAATGCCGCCAGCAGCATGATCGCGGAAAACACATAAAACAGACCAGTCGTGACACTCATGATTCAGATTCTTTCTTGCGACAGATCAACGGTACTTGGCGTCAATCTGACGGTTGGCCGCAATCTGGCCTTCATACCGATCACCCACTGCGAGCAGCATGTCCTTGGTGAAATACAAGTCTGCGCGGGACTCCCCGTGGTATTCGAAAATTTGTGTTTCCACGATCGAGTCCACCGGGCAGCTTTCTTCACAAAAGCCGCAGAAAATGCACTTGTTCAGGTCGATGTCATAACGCGTAGTGCGGCGTGAACCGTCATCCCGCATTTCGGACTCGATCGTGATGGCCATTGCAGGGCAGACCGCCTCGCACAACTTGCAGGCAATACAACGCTCCTCACCGTTTTCATAACGACGCAAGGCATGCAGGCCGCGAAAACGTGGGGACAACGGAGTTTTTTCTTCCGGATACTGGAGCGTGACTTTGCGACGGAAAGCATAACGCCCTGTCAGAGCCAGGCCCTTGAACAGTTCCCACATCAAGAAGCTACTCAGAAAATCCTTCAGCGAAAACGCCACAGGCTTGTGGGCAACGGTATTTGCAGACATAAATGTGCTCTTACTTCCAAATGTTGTACGGAGCAGGCAACTGCATCCACGCGCCTACAACGACCAACCAAACCAGAGTCACGGGTATGAATACTTTCCAACCCAAGCGCATGATCTGGTCGTAGCGAAAACGCGGAAACGTTGCCCGCACCCAAATAAAGAACGACATGAACATGAACGCCTTGAGACCCAGCCAGATCCAGCCGGGAATCCAGTTCAACAGCGGTGTGTCGATGGGAGACATCCAACCGCCGAGGAACAAAAGAGTGCCTAGCAGGGATACCAAGTAAAAATTGGCGTACTCGGCCAACTGGAACATCGCGAAAGACATGCCCGAGTACTCGACCATGTGGCCTGCAACAATTTCAGCCTCTCCCTCGACCACGTCGAAAGGATGGCGGTTGGTTTCGGCCATGCTCGATATCACATAGACGACAAAAATGGGTAGCAAAGGCAACCAATTCCAGGACAGGAAGGTCAGGCCCATCCCGGCAAAGTGCCCCTGACCCTGACCCATCACAATGTCAGTCAGGTTCATGCTGGACGACACCATCAGGACGACCACAAAGCAGAAGCCCATCGCGATCTCATAACTGACCATTTGTGCGGAAGCCCGCATGGCACCCAAGAAGGCGTATTTCGAATTCGAAGCCCAGCCGGAAATGATGATCCCATAGACCTCCATACCTGCAATCGCCATCAAGAACAGCAACCCTGCGTTGATGTTGGACAAGGCCACATCGGGGCCAAAGGGGATAACGACCCATGCAGCCAAGGCCGGCGTAATCGTCATTACGGGGCCTAAAAAGTACAAGCCCTTGTTGGCCGCGGCCGGGACCAGTATCTCCTTGGTCATCAACTTCAAGGCATCGGCAATAGGCTGCAACATGCCAAACGGCCCAACCCGATTGGGGCCGTGGCGAACTTGGACATAGCCCAGCAGTTTGCGCTCCCAGAGCGTTGTATAGGCAATCACGCCCATCAGCGGAAGCACGATGGCCAGAATCTTGATCAGCGCCCAGAGGACAGGCCAAGCCATTTCACCCCACCATGGCGCGGCGACTAGGCCCAAACCAAAGTTGAACAGTGCGTCGATCATGCCAACACCTCCTGCGCCGCGCCCGCTTTTGCACCGGCGCGGCCATCCGCTGTCAGTTGCAAGGACGAAGCGCGTCGGACGATGCTATCCAACTGGTAGATACTGGCGACACATGGTTCTACAGAACCAGCTTCCGATATGGCCTGTAATGCGCAAGTGTTGCTCAAACGGTGGGCCGGCACTTGGGTTGGCACACCAGCTTCATTGTGCGCATGCATATGCTGCAAAACCTCTTGCGCTGACTCAAATTCGAATCCGGGCAAGCCCAACACATTGGCCAATGCGCGCAACACCTTCCAGGCCGGACGCGTCTCGCCCAAGGGTTTGACGACAGCATAAAAACTCTGCACCCGTCCTTCTGCGCTGACAAATGTGCCAGGAGTTTCGGTGAACGGTGCAATGGGCAGCAACACGTCGCTGCATTCCATATTGGCCTTGAAAGGACTCAGCGTCACAACCATCTCGCACTGCTTCAGCGCAGCTACGGCTGCCGCGCCGGCCGCCGAATCGAACTCGGGTTCGTTGTTCAGCAAAATAGCTGCCTTTAATCCGCCGGACAACATTTGTCCCGCATTCAGACCTTTATTACCCGGCAGCGCACCGACCAACTGCGCACCCACGGTGTTGGCAGCCTCGGTCAGGTAACCAAAGCACGCACCGGTCTGCACACCAATCCAATTGGCAAGGGCCAGAATCTGGCTGGCTTGCGCATGGTGGGCTGCAGCATTGCCCAACAAAATAGCTTTACGCTCGCCACCCAGCAAAGACTGGGCAATACTCTTCGCTGCATCCGTTGCCTGACCGCTCAGAGGCGCCGCAACGCCCTTCTCTGCTGCGATGACAGCCACAATATCGGCCAAGGCTTGAACCCATTGGGCAGCGGGAGCCAACAAACTGTTGCGTACTGGCATACCCCAATCAACACCATTCGCGCTGATCACATTGATAGCGCATCCGCGCTTGTTCGCTTGGCGTATGCGCTGGGCAAACAGTGGATGGTCTTTGCGCAGGTTGGATCCGACCACTAAAACGCGTTCCAGGTAGGACAGTTCGGCGATAGGCAGCCCCAGATACCGGGCACCCTCTTGGCCAGTGGAAAACTCCGCATTGCGCAAGCGGTAGTCGATGTTTTCGCTGCCCAGGCCGCGCACCAAAGCACCGGCAAGGTACAACTCTTCCAAGGTGCTGTGTGGACTGACCAAAGCACCGATGGCCCCAGCGCCATGGGACGATTTGATGCCTTGCAAACCATGGGCCACGTATTCCAGTGCGGTCTGCCAGTCAACACTCTTCCATTCACCGCCCTGCTTGACCATGGGGGTGGTCAGTCGATCACTACTGTTCAGCGCTTCATACGAAAAGCGGTCACGATCTGCGATCCAGCATTCATTCACGGCTTCGTTTTCAAGGGGAACAACCCGCATCACCGTGTTGTTCTTTACCTGGATCACCAGATTGGCTCCGGTGGAATCGTGTGGGCTGATGGACTTGCGGCGGGACAATTCCCAGGTGCGTGCGCTGTAACGGAACGGTTTGCTGGTGAGCGCGCCGACTGGGCAAATATCGATCATGTTGCCCGACAACTCCGAATCCACCGTCAGGCCCACAAAGGCCTCGATCTCGGCATGTTCGCCGCGATGGGACATGCCCAACTCCATGGCGCCAGCAATCTCCTGCCCAAAACGAACGCAGCGTGTGCAGTGAATGCAACGGCTCATCTCGGCCATGGAGACCAGCGGGCCGATGTCCTTTTGGAACACTACACGCTTTTCTTCGTCGTAACGCGACGAGGAGCCACCGTAGCCGACGGCCAGATCTTGCAACTGGCACTCTCCGCCCTGGTCACAAATGGGGCAATCCAGAGGATGGTTGATCAGCAAAAACTCCATGACGGACTTTTGCGCCTTGATCGCCTTGTCGCTCTTGGTGCGAACAATCATGCCCTGCGTAACGGGCGTTGCACATGCCGGCATGGGCTTGGGCATCTTCTCCACATCGACCAGGCACATACGGCAATTGGCCGCGATGCTGAGCTTCTTGTGGTAACAGAAATGGGGAATATAGGTGCCAGCCTTCTCGGCCGCATGCATGATCATGCTGCCTTCGACAATGTCAACCTGTTTACCGTCGAGTTCGATTTGGATCATCGGATAGCCTTTTGCCGGGCCGCCCCAAAAAAGGCGGACGCCCCCATGGGGGGCAGCGAACAAATAGTGAGCGTGGGGGTCATATTTTTCTCGCTCAAACGTAGGCTGGGACCATACAGGTCTTGTGCGTAACGTGGTGCTCAAATTCGTGTCTGAAGTGCTTGATCATGGCGCGGACCGGCATGGCCGCTGCGTCACCCAATGCGCAGATCGTGCGGCCCATGATGTCGTTGGCAACGCTGTCCAGCAAATCCATGTCGGCCGGCCGGCCGTGGCCAGTTTCGATGCGATCCACCACACGCGACAACCACCCCGTGCCTTCGCGGCATGGTGTGCACTGCCCGCAGGACTCGTGCATGTAGAAGTAGCTCAGGCGCTGCAGACTCTTGACCATGCAACGGCTGTCATCCAGCACAATCACCGCGCCCGAGCCCAGCATGGAGCCAGCCTTTGCGATGGAGTCGTAATCCATGGTGCAGTCCATCATGATGGACGCCGGCAAGATGGGCGATGACGACCCACCAGGGATGACGGCCTTCAATCGGCGACCAGCGCGCACGCCACCTGCCAACTCCAGCAACTTGGAAAACGGTGTACCCATAGGCACTTCAAAGTTGCCAGGCATTTCCACGTCACCACTGACCGAATAGATCTTGGTACCGCCGTTATTGGGCTTGCCGCATTCCAGATAAGCCTGGCCACCGTTGCGAATGATCCAGGGAACCGCCGCAAAGGTTTCTGTGTTGTTGATCGTGGTTGGCTTGCCATACAAGCCAAAGCTCGCAGGAAATGGCGGCTTGAAGCGCGGCTGGCCTTTTTTGCCTTCCAGCGATTCCAGCAAGGCCGTTTCTTCACCGCAGATGTAAGCGCCGAAGCCGTGGGCCGCATGCAGCTGAAAGCTGAAGTTGCTGCCCAGGATGTTGTTACCCAACAGCCCGGCTGCGCGCGCTTCTTCCAAAGCCTCTTCGAAACGGTCGTAAGTCGAAAAAATCTCGCCGTGGATGTAGTTGTACCCCACGGAAATACCCATCGCAAAAGCGGCAATGGCCATGCCTTCGATGACGATATGGGGGTTGAACTCCATGATGTCACGGTCTTTGCACGTTCCGGGTTCACCTTCGTCCGAATTGCACACCAAGTACTTTTGACCGGGAAACTGGCGGGGCATGAAGCTCCACTTCAATCCGGTGGGAAAACCGGCGCCGCCACGTCCACGCAAAGCCGATTCCTTGACCGTTGCAATGACCTGGTCTTGCGTCATGGGCTCGCCACCGCCAATACCCAAGACCTTGCGCAAGGCCTGGTAGCCACCGCGCGCTTCGTAATCCTTCAAGCGCCAATTCGCACCATTCAAACCTGCAAAAATTTGCGGATTGATGTGGCGGTCATGGAAACAGGTCTGCACGCCGGTGGCGCGAAACTGGGAAAGAATATGCTGGGCCGTCATCATTTGTTCTCCACTGCCCGCAAGCCGTCAACCAACTGGTCCAGCTTCTCTGGCGTCATGAAGCTGCACATGGAACGGTCATTGACCAGCATGACGGGAGAGTCCGCGCAAGCGCCCAGGCACTCGCTTTGCTGCAGCGTGAACATGCCGTCAGGCGTGGTTTGCCCCATCGAGATACCGAGCTTGGTTTCCAGGTACTGCAGTGTGCTCTGGCCTTCGCGCAACTGGCACGGCAGATTGGTGCACACATTGAGTTTGTACTTGCCGACCGGACGCTGGTTGTACATGTTGTAGAAGGTTGTGACCTCGTGCACTGCCATGGGCGCCATGCCCAGGTATTGCGCCACTTCAGCTTCGCTGTCGGTGCTGACATATCCCAACTCTTGCTGCACGATAGCCAGACAGGCCATCACAGCGGATTGGGCTTGTTCGGCCGGGTACTTGGCTACTTCTTTGGCAAAACGTGCCTTGGTAGATTCAGAGATCATCGATCAATCTCTCCAAAAACGATATCCAGGGTACCGATGATGGACACCACATCGGCAATCATGTGGCCCTTGGCCAGTTCATTGAGACCCGCCAGATGCGGAAAACCGGGTGCCCGAATTTTCAGGCGATAAGGCTTGTTGGCACCTTCGCTGATGATGTAAACACCGAACTCTCCCTTGGGGTGTTCCACCGCCGCGTAAGCCTCGCCCTCGGACACGTGAAAGCCTTCGGTGAACAGCTTGAAGTGGTGAATCAACTCTTCCATACTGGTCTTCATGGATTCGCGTGACGGTGGTGCAACCTTGTGGTTGTCGGTAATCACCGGGCCGGGATTGACACGCAGCCAGTCGACACACTGCTTGATGATGCGGTTGGACTGCTTCATCTCTTCCATGCGGACGAGGTAACGGTCGTACACGTCACCCGTGTTGCCGACTGGGATGTCAAAGTCCAACTTGTCGTACACGTCGTAAGGCTGCTGCTTGCGCAGATCCCAAGCCAGACCGGTAGCACGCAACATGGCACCGGTAAAACCTAAGTTCAAGGCGCGCTCGGGAGTCACGGGACTGATACCAACGCAGCGTTGCTTCCAAATGCGGTTTTCCGTCAGCAGTGTGTGGTACTCCTCCAGGCACTTTGGGAAGCGCTGCGTGAAGTCTTCAATGAAGTCCAAAAGCGAACCCTTGCGGTTGCGGTTGAGTTCCTCAACTGCCTTTGCGTTGCGCACCTTGCTGGCCTTGTGCTGGTTCATGGCGTCCGGCAGGTCGCGGTACACACCACCCGGACGGATATAGGCCGCGTGCATGCGCGCACCACTGGCCGCCTCGTACATGTCGAACAGGTCTTCGCGCTCGCGGAAGGTGTAGATGAGGATGGTGGAACTGCCACAATCGTTGCCGTGTGAACCCAGGTACATCAGGTGGTTCAGCAGCCGTGTGATCTCCGCGTACATCACGCGGATGTACTGCGCGCGAATGGGCACTTCAATGCCCAACATGCGCTCAAGGGCCAGGCAATACGCATGCTCGCTGCACATCATGGACACATAGTCCAGGCGGTCCATGTACGGCAAACTCTGGATGTAGGTCTTTGTTTCGGCCAGCTTTTCAGTGGCGCGGTGCAAGTTGCCGATGTGCGGATCGGCGCGCTGTATCACCTCGCCGTCCAACTCCAGCACCAGGCGCAACACGCCGTGTGCTGCAGGGTGCTGCGGTCCGAAATTGAGGGTGTAGTTCTTTATTTCAGCCATGGATCAAACCTAGTTCAGGCCCCCATAGTTGTCTTCACGGATGATGCGCGGCGTGATCTCGCGGCTTTCGATGGTGACTGGCTGGTACACGACACGCCCCTGTTCGGCGTCGTAGCGCATTTCCACGTAGCCACTGGTGGGGAAGTCTTTGCGGAACGGGTGGCCAATGAAACCGTAGTCGGTCAGAATGCGGCGCAGGTCACTATGGCCATCAAACATGATGCCGAACAGGTCGAAAGCTTCACGCTCGTACCAATCGGCAGCAGCCCACACATCGGTCAGCGATTTCAGCATGGGCATGGCGTCGTCGGTGGCAAACACCTTCAGGCGCAAACGCTGATTCAGGCTGACGGACAACAACTGGACAACCACGCAGAAACGTGGACCATCGTAGGCGCCCCCCCGGTATTCGGAGTAATCCACACCGCAGAGATCGATCAACTGCTCAAACTTGCAACCGGTCGCATCACGCAGGATCTGCGCGGCAGCATGGTAGTCATCGGAAGACACTACAGCCTCGACCTCACCAAGGGCAATGGAGGTACGTTTCAGTTTGTCACCCAAGGCCGCAACAACGGCCGCCTGAATGGTCTCAGGCGTTACGGAAAATGTTGTCATAAACCCCTTCAGGCCCGCGCGATGGTTTCTGTGCGGCGAATCTTGAGTTGCAATTGCATGATGCCGTAAATCAGCGCCTCGGCTGTTGGTGGGCAGCCCGGCACGTATACATCCACCGGCACGATACGGTCGCAGCCACGCACCACGGAATAGCTGTAGTGGTAATAGCCGCCGCCGTTGGCACAGGAGCCCATGCTGATCACGCGGCGTGGCTCAGACATCTGGTCGTAGACCTTGCGAAACGCGGGCGCCATCTTGTTGGTCAACGTACCCGCCACAATCATCAAATCGGATTGGCGCGGGCTGGCACGGAACACTTCAGCACCAAAGCGGGCCAGGTCATAGCGCGCGGTGGCCGAGTGCATCATCTCCACAGCACAACATGCCAGACCAAATGTCATGGGCCATACCGAACCGGTCCGGGCCCAATTCATCACCGAGTCGTAACTGGTGGTGACAAAGCCTTCTTTTAGTACACCTTCAATCATTTGTTACTCCCAGTCCAGGGCACCCTTTTTCCACATGTACACAAAGCCAATGGTCAGCACACCCACAAACTCCAAACCAATCAGGAAACCGAACATACCCAGCTCCTTGAGCGCAACTGCCCACGGAAACAGGAAGGCTGTTTCAAGGTCAAACAGAATGAACAGAATCGCGATGAGGTAATAACGGACGTCAAACTTCATACGGGCGTCTTCAAACGCCTCAAAGCCGCATTCGTAGGGGGAGTTTTTAGCCGCATCCGGCTTGTTGGGCCCGAGGATGTAACCAATGACTTGTGGTGCAACGCCGACAGCGATGCCTACTAAGATGAACAAGAGTGCAGGAAGATATTGATCGAGGTTCATCTTTTGCGTTTCTTATCACCATTTCAGGCCTGCTCAAAAAATGCCAGGCCGGTCAAATACCATTTGGTGCCGTCGGCGAGACTCGAACTCGCACAGCTCTCGCCACTACCCCCTCAAGATAGCGTGTCTACCAATTTCACCACGACGGCGGCTTTTATGTGTCTGCGTTGCATGAGGAACCCGAAGGTGTTTTGCTTTTCAGACAAGCATAGAGTTTACCCTGAATTTACCCCTCGCCCACTAGGGGCAAGGCAATTAAAACAGGGTTTACTCAGCAATTACTTGGCGGGGATTTGTCCCACGCCCGAAGCCGCAACCGCGGGTGCGGAAGCTGCCTCTGCAGCAGCCGGTGCAACTGCAGCAGCGCTCTCCAAAACGCTGGAAGAAGTGGTAGGACGCAGGTTGCCGAAGTAGGCCAACGCCAGCGTACACACAAAAAACACGGTGGCCAAAACAGCCGTGGTACGGGACAAGAAGTTGGCGCTGCCACTGGCACCAAATAAGCTGCCAGAGCCACCACTGCCGAACGCTGCTCCCATATCAGCACCTTTGCCGTGCTGCACCAAAATCAAACCAATCATGGCCAAAGCGGACAGCATTTGAATCGTCAAAATAATTGTCAAAACAGCACTCATTCTCTACTCCTAAAAACGTGTAACTCGCAGTGGGCACTGATCTATTCAGCGCGCCGCAGCAATGATGGATAAAAAGTCTGCGGCCTTGAGGGATGCTCCCCCGACCAAGCCGCCGTCAATGTCTGGCTGCGACAGCAATTGCGCAGCATTGGCCGCGTTCATGCTGCCGCCGTACAAAATCAGCATCCGATCAGAATGCTCGGTGGCTGCATGCAACTGGGCGCGCAACACCGCGTGGACCTGCTGCGCCTCTTCCGGGCTCGCTGTCTTGCCGGTACCAATCGCCCACACCGGCTCATACGCCACGACGATTTCACTGATGCAATGGCCATTGGTATGGATCACAGCTGCCAGTTGGCGCTTGACCACTTCCTCGGTACGCCCAGCTTCACGCTCAGCAAGTGTCTCACCCACGCAAACGATGGGTGTGATACCGGCTGCCAACGCACGCTGCGCCTTGGTTGCCACCACAGCATCGGTTTCACCGTGGTATTGGCGACGTTCCGAGTGACCCACCAGGCAATAGCGTGTTGCAAACTCGCGCAACATACCCGCCGACACTTCACCCGTGAAGGCACCTGATTCGTGCTGGGACACATCTTGTGCGCCCAGGTCGATACGACTACCCGCAACCAGCGTTTGCACCTGCGCCAAATACGGAGCGGGTACACAGACCGCGACCAGGCACTGGGCGCTGTTAGCACCCGCCGCCAACGCTGACACCAAGGCCGCGTTGGACTGCGAAGAGCCGTTCATCTTCCAGTTGCCAGCAATCAGCTGTTTTTTCATACTTGCTCTCCCCAAGTCAAAACAATTTTGCCCACGTGCTGGTTGGACTCCATCAAGGCATGGGCCCGCGATGCGCCGCTACCGCTGGTGTGGTCAGCGTCCAACGCCTGGAACACGCTGTGCACTACCGGTTTGACGCGTCCTGCGACCAACGAAGGCCACACCTTTTGCAAGCAGGCCTTAGCAATCGCGGCCTTGAAGGCAACAGGACGCGCACGCAGGGTTGAACCGGTAATGGTCAATCGCTTGCGCATGACCAGCGCGGCATTGAACTCCGCTTGCACACCACCTTGCACGGCGATGATGACCAAACGGCCATCTTCGGCCAAGCACTGCACTTCCTTGGCGACGTAACTGCCGGCCACCATATCCAGCACCACATCAACGCCACGGCCGTCAGTCAGGCGCAAAGCCTCGACCTGAAAGTCTTGGGTCTTGTAGTTGATGGCATGGTCGGCGCCGAGTACCAGGCAAGCCGCGCATTTTTCATCACTGCCAGCCGTGGCAATCACTTTGGCACCCATGGCCTTGGCGATCTGGATGGCCGTCACACCGATGCCGCTGGTCCCGCCCTGCACCAACAGGGTTTCACCGCTTTGTAAACCGCCGCGGTCAAACACATTGCTCCAGACCGTGAAGAATGTCTCGGGCAGCGAAGCCGCCTCGACATCGCTCAAGCCTTGTGGAACCGGCAAGCATTGGCCAATGGGTGCCACGCAATACTCTGCGTAACCACCACCTGCCACCAGCGCACATATGCGGTCACCAACGCTCAGCCCGGCTTGCGCCATGGCCTGTTCATCGCCACCCTCGATCACGCCAGCTATTTCCAGCCCCGGGATGTCCGAAGCACCGGCGGGCGCAGGGTACATGCCCGCGCGCTGCAACACGTCTGGCCGGTTGATGCCGCTCGCGCTTACGCGCACCAGCACCTCGCCCGCACCGGCTACCGGCAACGGACGATCTCCCAGACGCAGAACGTCCGGGCCGCCAAAGGATGGGATTTCAATAACTCTCATAGCCATTTCAACCGATAGCCCCCGTCGGTATTACCTGAGGAGCTATCAAATTGCTAGCAGATCGTTGTTTAGCCTTGGTCAGAAGATTGTGCTGGGCGATCCAGCAAAGCCTTCATGGACAGCTTGATGCGGCCCTTCTCGTCCGTTTCCATGACCTTGACCTTGATGATCTGGCCTTCGGTCAGGTAGTCGGACACCTTCTCGACACGTTCGTGTGCGATCTGGCTGATGTGCAACAGGCCGTCCTTGCCGGGCAGCAGGTTGACCAGTGCGCCGAAGTCCAGCAGCTTGGTGATGGGGCCTTCGTAAACCTTGCCGATTTCGACTTCGGCCGTGATCTGCTCGATGCGGCGCTTGGCTTCTTCGGCCTTGGCGGGATCAGCGGACGCAATGGTGATCGTGCCGTCTTCGTCGATGTTGATTTGTGTACCGGTTTCTTCGGTCAGCGCACGGATCACGGAGCCGCCTTTGCCGATCACGTCACGGATCTTCTCGGGGTTGATCTTCATCGTGAACAGGCGGGGGGCGAAGTTGGACACTTCGGTCTTGGCTTCGCTCATCGCCTCTTGCATCTTGCCCAGGATGTGCATACGCGCTTCCTTGGCCTGGGCCAAAGCGACTTGCATGATTTCCTTGGTGATGCCCTGGATCTTGATGTCCATCTGCAGTGCGGTGATACCGTTGGTGGTACCGGCAACCTTGAAGTCCATATCGCCCAGGTGGTCTTCGTCACCCAGGATATCGGTCAACACCGCAAAGCGGTTGTCTTCCTTGATCAGGCCCATGGCGATACCGGCCACGTGGGCTTTCATGGGCACACCAGCGTCCATCAATGACAGGCAGCCGCCGCAGACCGAAGCCATCGAAGAGGAGCCATTGGATTCGGTGATTTCCGACACCACACGCATCGTGTAAGGGAAGTCTTCTTTCGAAGGCAACACTGCAACCAGGGCGCGCTTGGCCAGACGGCCGTGGCCGATTTCGCGGCGCTTGGGCGTACCCACACGACCGGTTTCGCCAGTGGCGAACGGAGGCATGTTGTAGTGCATCATGAAGCGGTCTTCGTAGTCGCCACTCAAAGCGTCGATACGTTGTGCATCGCGCTCGGTGCCCAGGGTGGTGACCACCAAGGCTTGTGTTTCACCACGCGTGAACAGTGCAGAACCGTGGGTACGGGGCAAAACGCTGTTGCGGATTTCAATGGCGCGCACAGTGCGTGTGTCGCGGCCGTCGATACGGGGCTCGCCCGCCAGAATCTGGCCGCGAACGATCTTGGCTTCGATTTCGAACAGCAGGCCTTCGATGGCCACGTTGTCAAACGCGGCGCCGTCGGCTTTCAATGCGGCCATCACTTCGGAATAAGCGGAGCGGCAGGCTTGTGTACGGGCTTGTTTGTTGCGGATTTGGTAAGCGGCTTCCAGCTTGGCTTTGGCCAGGCCGTCGATCTTGGCGATCAGTGTTTCGTCTTTGGCAGGAGCTTTCCAGTCCCAAACGGGCTTACCAGCTTCGCGCACCAGTTCGTGGATGGCGTTGATGGCGATATTGCCTTGTGCGTGGCCGTAAACGATACCACCCAGCATGATTTCTTCGGACAGTTGTTGTGCTTCAGACTCCACCATCAGCACAGCGGCTTCGGTACCAGCAACAACCAGATCCATGATGGAATCTTTGCGTGCGGTCTGGCCTGGGTTCAACACGTATTCACCATTGACGTAACCCACGCGGGCTGCGCCGATGGGGCCGTTGAATGGCACACCAGAGATGGACAAGGCGGCGCTCACAGCGATCATCGCAGCGATGTCGGCATCGACTTCGGGGTTCAACGACACAGTGTGGATGACCACATGCACTTCGTTGAAGAAACCTTCGGGGAACAACGGACGGATCGGACGGTCGATCAGACGGCTGGTCAGCGTTTCGAACTCGCTAGGGCGGCCTTCGCGTTTGAAAAAGCTGCCGGGGATCTTGCCTGCGGCATAGCTCTTTTCGAGGTAATCAACGGTCAGGGGGAAGAAGTCCTGGCCAGGCTTGCCTTCTGTCTTGGCAACAACGGTGGCCAAAACGACTGTGCCGTCCATGTCCAACAGCACGGCGCCGGTGGATTGCCGCGCGATTTCGCCGGTTTCCATCGTGACGGTGTGTTGACCCCATTGGAAGGTCTTGGTGACTTTGTTGAAAATGCTCATTGTTTTATCTCCTGATAGTGCGGGAACCCGCTGGCAGGTAAAGGCCACCTGCCAAGCCCGGAGGCAACAACGCAGAACACGATGCCATTCCAAAGAAACTCAAGGTCCGGTTCAAAAAACCGCCAATTTCCGTGGAATGACACAGCTTCGCCCTGTTTTTGCCGTCTCCGAAGTAAAAAACGCCTGAGCTAGTGAACTAACTCAGGCGTCTGTCATTTGGTGCAGCGCTAATGTACGCAGCTTACTTACGCAGACCCAACTTGGCGATCAGAGCAACATAACGGTCGTGGTCTACGCGGTTCAGGTAGGCCAACAGGCTCTTACGTGTGTTCACCATGCGAACCAGGCCGCGACGACCGTGGTGGTCCTTGGCGTGGGTCTTGAAGTGGGGCATGAGTTCGTTGATGCGGGCGGTCAGCAATGCAACTTGCACTTCTGGGCTGCCGGTATCGGATGGGCTGCGGGCGTTGTCTTTGACAACTGCTGCTTTGATGCTGGATGCGATCATGTCGATTTTCCTGTCATATGAGACCAGCACTGCCAACTATTGGCTACCGGTCCCGGTTTTTGAACTTGCGCCAGGTGCTGGAACTGCTCCTGGCGTGCGCCTTGCCGAATGCAAAGCCTATCGATTATAGCCCGATACGCGAAAGTGTGTACAACAGCCCCACCGCCGCTTTCACGCAAGCTCAGGGACGCTGCATTTTGCAGCTGCTAGGCAGCTCTGCAGCCTCGGGCGCCAAGGTTTTGATGACCCGAAAGCCGTAGCCAGAGCCTTCCACGTCAAACTTCACCCCCGCCGTACCCTGGCGGTCCATAACCCCCACGACCAGTGGCTGCTGGAACTGGTGGTCCGTGGCCCGCATGCTGCCCGATTGGCCGCCCAGGCTAACCTTGACTTTCTCCAGTTGTGCTGCCAGGGCCGCAATGTCCGGGCTGCCGGGCGATCCACCAGCGCCCTGCTTGCCAGCCGCTTCCAAGGACTGCGCCAATGCCTCAATCAACAATTGCATGCGCATGTGCACATAGTCGTCTGCCGCCAGGGGGTAGCGCACGCGGAACGACTTGTAAAACGCTTCGCTTCCCGCTGTCTGCACATTGGGCAACCAATCGGCTACGGCCACCACCTTGCCAATGCCAGCATCCCCAATGGCCGCGGGCGCACCGAGGGCATTGCCGTAGAAGGTGTAGAACTTGCCTTCAAAACCGACATCCTTGGCAGCCTTGACCAGCAGCGTCAGGTCATTGCCCCAATTGCCGGTGATGACCGCCCCTGCCCCGCTGGCCTTGATCTTGTTGGCATAGGGCAAGAAGTCTTTCACACGTGCCATGGGGTGCAACTCTTCACCGACGATGGCCACGTCTGGCCTTTGCACGCCCAACTGGCGGCGCGCCTCGCGCAGCACGGACTGGCCAAAGCTGTAGTCCTGGCCGATCAGGTACACACCTTTGAGCGCCTTGTCATCCTTGATGACATCCATCAGCGCGGCCATGCGCATGTCGGCGTGTGCATCGAAGCGGAAGTGCCAATAGCTGCACTTTTCATTCGTCAGTATCGGGTCCACCGCGGAATAGTTCAGAAACAGTACGCGGCGCGCCGGATCGCGTTCATTGTGTTTGTTGATGGCATCGATCAGGGCGGCGGCATTGGCAGACGAATTGCCCTGCAACACGATACGCGCGCCGTTGTCGATGGCCGAACGCAACACCGACAAGGCCTCTTCGTTCTGGCCCTTGCTGTCGTAACGCTCCAGCACCAGCATCTGGTTGCCACCGGCAGATGCGGACAGCTTCACCCCTCCGCGCGCATTGACGCGCTCCACGGCCCACGCCAGGTTGCGAAACACCGCCTCACCCGCATTGGCGTTCGGCCCGCTCAGGGCCTCCACCATCGCAAGCTTGATCGGGGGTACTGCAGGTGCCTGCGCGGAGGCCGTTCCGCTGGCGAATGGCAAGGCAAAGGGCAACACACATAACGCCGCCGACACGGTTTTCAAGACCCAACGATTGAGAATAAACATGTGATTTTTTTCTTGAAAAATAGAGGAAGAGTCGCAGCTTAGATCCATGCGGCGATCGATGTGAGAGCCGCGCAGTGTACTAGGAGTACTGACCATGTTTTTCGCTACCACCGCCCACCCCCATCTGCACCGCCACGCCCACGTAAACACCGGCCGCACGCTGGAACGCTTCATGGAGGAAGCACTGCGCACCAGCGCCAACAAAGCGGTTACCTATACGCAGGATGAAACCAGTTTCACACTCACCCTGGACATGCCCGGCATTGCCAAGGACCAGGTGAGCATCGCCATCGAAGGCGCCGTGGTGCGCATCAGCAGCAAGGAAGGCGCGCCACGCCGTTACAACGCTGCGTATGAATTGCCACTGGACATCGATACCGCCACCAGCGAAGCCAAGCTGGAACATGGTGTGTTGACCTTGAAGCTCGTCAAGAAAGTCCCCGTCAGCAACGCCGCCGAATTGACCATTCAATAAAGCTTGCTTACAGGCTATCCAGCGGCCAACGCGGTTTGACATCAAACGCGTAGGTCCTGGTAGCCTGCTGGAGGCCGCTTTGCAGGCGCATCGCCGCGGCCATGGCAATCATGGCGCCGTTGTCGGTGCACAGATGCAGCTCCGGGTAATGCACCCGCACATGGCGCTTGGCGCAAGCCGCGTTTAATTGTACCCGCAGGCTGCGATTCGCGCCTACACCCCCAGCAACAACCAGGCGTTGCAAACCCGTTTGCTTCAGCGCCACCATGGATTTTTTCACCAGCACTTCGACGATTGCAGCCTGTGTAGAAGCGGCCAGATCATTGCGCTGCTGCAGGGGCACAGCACCGAAGCCTTCAGTGCTGCCGCCATTGGGCTGTGCAGTCGGCGCGGGCAGACCCGCTGCCAATGCTGCCTCAGACGCAACCATGCGTTGCGCTTGCACCAATACTGCGGTCTTGAGGCCGGCAAACGAAAAATCCAGATTGCCACTGTGCAACAAAGGCCGCGGCAGTTTGTACGCAGCGGGGTCCCCCTGCTCCGCCATTTTGGCGAGTGCGGGACCTCCCGGATAACCCAGGCCCATCAGCTTGGCGGACTTGTCAAAGGCCTCGCCGGCGGCATCGTCAATCGTTTCGCCCAGCAGCGCGTAGCGCCCTACCCCGTCCACCTGCATCAGCTGTGTATGCCCGCCGGATACCAGCAGGGCTACAAACGGAAACTGCGGCGGATCGGCACTCAGAAAAGGCGACAGCAGATGTCCCTCCAGGTGGTGCACACCCAGCACCGGCTTGTCCAGCGCTGCGCCCAGCGCACAGGCCACACCGGCCCCTACCAGCAGGGCACCGGCAAGACCCGGGCCCCGGGTATAGGCCACCACATCCACATCGGCCAATGACCGGCCACCGCTCTGCAGTACCTCCTGGGTCAGCGGCAACACCCGGCGGATATGGTCACGGCTGGCCAGCTCGGGCACCACGCCGCCAAATGCCTGGTGCATCTCCACCTGGCTATACAAGGCATGGCTCAACAATACGGGCATCCCCGTGGCATTGGCCTGCACCAGGGCCACGCCGGTTTCATCACACGACGACTCAATTCCCAGAACCAAAAAATTTTCATCAACCATAGGCACCGAGTTTAGGCTGCTATGCCAATCCGAGAATATTTTGGCGCTGCAGTCTCACTGCCAACTAACCGATTTCCACATGGCACTACAGGCAAAATGGGCCCATGCCTTCCCACACCCCCACCCTGACCGACACAGACATCGCCAATATGGAGCGCGCCACATTGGACGCCGTGGCGCCACCCGCGGTTGAAGAAACCGACAACTGGCTGCTGCCCCTGGACAACTCCACGATTGGGCGCGCCAAAAGCGCCGTGCCCCTGCGCCACCACCAACTGGATGCCACACAGCTGGCACATATTGAAAGCATCTACGCCGCGCGCGGCCTGCAAGCTGCCTTTCGCGTGGCCGATGTGCCTGGACTGGCCAACATCCATGCCGAACTGCAGCGCCGCGGCTACCGGGCAGACCAGCCCACGCTGGTGCAGGTGGGCACGGTGCAGCAGATGCGCCAGATCTGCCAAGCCACGCCCGCTGAAGTGAGCACAACACCTACCTCGGCCTGGTCTGCGGTCTACCTGAGCGACGGCTTTGACCCTGTCGATGGCGCCCACCGCATACAGGCGCTGAGCCGCAGCCCGCATGTGGTCTATGCCAGCGTACCAGAAGATGGCCAAGCAGTCGCAGCGGGCACGGCATCGCTGAGCCAGGGGTGGGCCAGCATCCACGGCATGCGCACCGCAGCCAACTGCCGCGGCCGCGGATTAGCGGCCCGGGTGCTGGCCGGATTGGCTGATGCGGCAAGCCGGCAGGGCTTGGAACGCGCCTTCCTGCAGGTGGAAGAAGACAATCGTTCCGCGCTGGCCCTGTACAGCCGGGCAGGATTCAGCACCGCGTGGCGCTACCACTACTGGCGTAAACCCTAGATTGGCGCGAATATTGCATGGAAAACACCATGCATGTAGCTCTCCGCATCGTTGTTATTGCCCCAGACCTGGACATTGCCGACGCCGGTGACACCCAGGCGCTGGACCAGGCCGAACGTTCGCGTAGCCTGCGCATTGGGCTGCTGGAGAGCGGCTTCAACCTGATTGCGGTGCTGCCCGCCGACACATTTCTGCACGAACGGCTGGCGCAGCTGCAGCCCGACATCATCATTTTGGATGCCGAAAGCGAGGCCCGTGACGCGCTGGAGCATGTGGTCATGGCCACGCGGGACGCGCGCCGCCCCATCGTCATGTTCACCAACGACAGCGATGCGTCCAACGCGCGGGCCGCCGTAGCGGCCGGTGTGTCGGCCTACATCGTGGCGGGCCTGTCGCCCGAACGCATACGCCCCATTCTGGACGTGGCCATGGCCCGGTTCGAGCAGGACCAGGCCTTGCGCGCCGAGCTGGCCGATGCCAAGACCGAAGTACAGGACCTGAATACCGAGCTGAAGAACCGCCGCATCATCGACCGCGCCAAGGGGCTGCTGATGCAGCGCCAGGGCCTGAGTGAACAGGCCGCTTACGAGAAGCTGCGCAAGTCCGCGATGGACAAGGGGCTCAAGGTGGTGGACGTGTCACAACGCATGCTGGATGCGATGGATTTGTTAGGCTAGATTCATCGCGCGTGCCAGCGCAAACACGCTGTTGACACACAACCTGGACATGGTGTCCACCGGTTTGCCACGCGACACCGCGCAGTCCCGCCCGTACTGGGTGATCGCGTAGTGGGCGCAAGTGACGTTCTTGCCCGGCCCCAGGCTGGCCGTGGACCGCGAGGCCTCTACCGCACCCAGTGCTTCCAACCGCGCCAGGCGGTTGCGCGTGGAGATTTCGGGTGCGCTGACGTCGTGCGCCAGTTCCCGGATCGTTAGCGCCCTGTTTTGTGTGGCCAAGTGGCGCAGTATTTCAAGGGATTCAGGCCACTGCTCAACCGGAACTTTTCGATTGGTGTGCGCCCTGGAGGTTTCGGTAGATGAGGTCATAGAGTATTTGTCGACCAACAACATGCATTTCTTGAGCCCTGTGCACTTTTTGGTGCACTGCACAAGCTTGGTGCTGATGGCACCCTGCACCGGTGCCTTTTCAAGAGATAGGCCCGTAGCCCCCGTGCACTCTGCCATCATCGCTATCAAAACAGGAGTTTTATGCCTTTGGGAATTAATTCAGCGGCGTAAAAATTAACTGGCACGCTCATTGCGTATATCCCTGCGAGACCAAGGATGGTCGTAGACAAGCAGCACCCAACGGCGGGTGCCGCGCGTCAAACCCCGGACAAAGGCGTCCCCACCGGTACGCGGCTTTTTAACAAGCCGTGTGCCGAGTGAGGACGCCTTTTTTCGTTCCTAAATGTCAACATTTTTGAAAGCTGTTTGCCATGACTGATTTCTTGCACAACAACCTCAGCCGCCGCAAAGTGCTGCAGTCCGCCGCTCTGGGTGCCGTGGGGATCACGCCCGCACTGCGTTCCGTCGTCTATGCCGCGGGTTCCGATGCACCCGAGAAGACCGAGGTCAAGATCGGCTTCATCCCGCTGACCGATTGCGCCAGCGTGGTCATGGCCTCGGTGCTGGGCCTGGACAAAAAATACGGCGTCAAGATCATCCCCAATAAAGAAGCCAGCTGGGCCGGTGTGCGAGACAAGCTGGTCAATGGTGAGTTGGACTTTGCCCACTCCTTGTATGGCCTGATCTACGGCGTGCATCTGGGCATCAGCGGCCCCAAGAAAGACATGGCCGTGATGATGACGCTGAACCAAAACGGCCAGGCTATCACGCTGTCCAAAAAGCTGGCCGACAAAGGCGCGGTGGACGGCCCCGGCCTGGCCAAACTGATGGCCGCCGAGAAGCGCGAATACACCTTTGCCCAGACCTTCCCAACCGGCACCCACGCGATGTGGCTGTACTACTGGCTGGCTGCCAACGGCATCAATCCCATGCAGGATGCCAAGGTCATCACCGTGCCGCCACCGCAGATGGTGGCCAACATGCGCGTCGGCAATATGGATGGTTTCTGCGTGGGTGAGCCCTGGAACCACCGCGCCATCATCGACGGCATTGGCGTCACCGCCACCACGACCCAGGACATCTGGAAAGACCACCCCGAAAAGGTGCTGGGCACCACGGCCGAGTTTGTGAAGAAATACCCCAACACGGCACGCGCAGTGACCGCCGCCATCATCGAAGCCGGCCAGTGGATCGACGCCAGCCTGTCCAACAAGAACAAGATGGCCGAGACCATTGCCGACAAGAGTTATGTGAACACCGGCGTGGACGCCATCAACCAGCGCATTTTGGGCCGCTACCAAAACGGCATGGGCAAGACCTGGGACGACCCCAACCACATGAAGTTCTTCAACGATGGCACAGTGACTTTCCCCTACCTGTCGGACGGCATGTGGTTCATGACCCAGCACAAGCGCTGGGGCTTGCTCAAAGACCATCCCGATTACCTGGCAGTGGCCAAGCAGATCAACCAGATCGACATCTACAAACAGGCGGCCACCGCCGCCAAGGCGCCCGTTCCCAAGGACGTTTTGCGTTCGGCCAAGCTGATGGACGGCGTCGTGTGGGACGGCAAGGACCCCAAGAAATATGCCGACGGTTTCAAGATCAAGGCCTAAGGAGATCACCATGGTCAGCGCAGTATTCCACTCACCCCTAGCCGCCGCCAGCGAGAGCATTGCTATGAAAAAAGAAGCGGCTCACGCAGCGTCGACGGGGGCTACAGCCTCAAAAGCCTTAAGCCCTTCGGCCCTGGCGGCCCCGATAACCGTAGTAGTAGCAACACCCGGCACAGGCCGCGACTGGCGTGGCCTGGTCATGGCGGTGCTGCCACCGCTGATGGGCTTGGGCCTGTTGGTCGGCATCTGGGCGCTGGTCAGCATCAGCACCGCCAGCAGCATCCCCAGCCCCTGGGAGACCTGGAAACAGGCCGTGGTGCTGTTTAGCGACCCCTTCTACCGCAAGGGGCCCAACGACCAGGGCGTGGGCTGGAATGTTCTGATGTCGCTGGAACGGGTGGCGCTGGGCTTTGGCCTGGCGGCTGCGGTCGGCATCCCCGCAGGTTTTGCGATTGGCCGGTTCGAGTTTCTGGGCCGCATGTTCAATCCGCTGATCAGCCTGTTGCGACCGGTGTCACCGCTGGCCTGGCTGCCGATAGGTTTGCTGGTGTTCAAAGGTGCCAACCCCGCCGCCATCTGGACCATCTTCATCTGCTCGATCTGGCCCATGGTTATTAACACCGCAGTGGGTGTGCAGCGTGTGCCACAGGACTACATGAACGTGGCCCGGGTGCTGAACCTGTCGGAGTGGAAGATCGTCACCAAGATTCTGTTCCCCGCCGTGCTGCCCTACATGCTGACCGGTGTGCGCTTGGCCGTCGGCACCGCCTGGCTGGTCATCGTGGCTGCCGAGATGCTGACCGGTGGTGTGGGCATTGGCTTCTGGGTGTGGGACGAGTGGAACAACCTGAACGTCAAGAACATCATCATCGCGATTTTTGTGATCGGCATCGTTGGGCTGGTTCTGGAATACGCGCTGATCAAGATTGCTACCGCATTTACGTTTGAAGAGGTCAAGTCATGAATAACCTGAAATACATCGAGATCCAGAACGTCGCCCAAACCTTCAAGACCAAGAAGGGCCCGTTCCCTGCGCTGCGCGACATCAACCTGACTGTTGCCAAGGGCGAGTTTGTGACGCTGATCGGTCACAGCGGGTGTGGCAAATCCACACTGCTGAACCTTATCGCCGGCTTGACCACACCGACCGAGGGCGCGCTCTTGTGCGCCAACCGCGAGATCGCAGGCCCTGGCCCTGAACGAGCGGTGGTGTTCCAGAACCATTCGCTGCTGCCGTGGCTCACCTGCTTTGAGAACGTCTACCTGGGCGTGGAGCGTGTGTTTGGCGCGGGCTCCAAAAACGCGGGCGCCCCGTCAGAGAACAAGGCACAGCTGATCGCCCGCACCGACGCCGCGCTGGCCATGGTGGGCCTGACACCGGCCGCACAAAAGCGCCCTGGTGAAATCAGCGGCGGCATGAAGCAGCGTGTGGGCATTGCCCGTGCGCTGGCCATGGAGCCCAAGGTTTTGCTGATGGACGAACCCTTTGGCGCGCTCGACGCATTGACCCGCGCCAAGCTGCAGGACGAGCTGCTGGACATCGTGGCCCGCACCAAAAGCACCGTGGTGATGGTGACCCACGATGTGGACGAAGCCGTGCTGCTGTCCGACAAAATCGTGATGCTGACCAACGGTCCGGCCGCCACGATTGGCGAAGTGCTGAGTGTGGAGCTGGAGCGCCCGCGCAACCGCGTGGCCCTGGCAGACAGCGCGCAGTACCTGGGCTACCGCAAGGCCGTCATCGACTTTTTATACACCCGCCAGGCCCACGTGGAAAAGACAGCCGCATGAGTTATTGACGCAATCGCGGCGCCGTTTCACCAGGCGTCGGTGCCCGCGCAGGAGACGCCATAATGTCACGCTATGGAGGAGAACACCCTGGCGGGGCCACAACAGCAAAGCGTGCCACAGCAGCGTTGGGACTTGATCCTGCGCGGCATGGATGCAGCACCCTGGGACTGGGATCTGCTCACCGGTGAGGTCTACCTCTCCCCCAACTGGTGGAACATGTTGGGTTATGTGGATGGAGAACTGCCCGCCACCTCACGCTTGATCGCCAGCCTGTGCCACCCCGAAGAGGCGGCGGCCGTGGACGAGACCTTCACCTCTGCGCTGCAAGGCAGGGGGAGCATCTGGCAGATCGATTGCCACCTGCGCCACAAACAGGGCTATTACGTGCCCATCGCGCTGCGGGCCCATATCCAGCGCAACGCCCAGGGCCAGGCACTGCGCCTGTCCGGCACCAACACCGACCTGACCGAGCGCACGCAGGTCGAGACCAAGCTGCAAGACAGTGAGGCCCGCTACCGCGCCCTGGTGGAGTGGTCACCCATAGGTATTGGCGTGCACCAGAATGGTCTGGTGGTGTTTGCCAACCCGGCCGCCATCTCCATACTGGGCGCCAAGAACGAAGCCGAGTTGATTGGCCTTCCCATCAACGACCTGGTGGACCCGCGCTACCGCAGCACCGTGGCCGACCGGGTGGCCTGGAGCCTGTCCAGCGGTACACCCTTGCCGGTGCAGGTGGAAAAATTCATCCGCCGCGATGGCCGCTCCATCGACGTCGAGATCCAGGCATCCCCCGTAACCCACAGAGGCCAGCCCGCCATACAGGTCAGTTTCGTGGATGTGACCGAGCGCGAGAAGACCGAGGCCACGCTGCGCGAAAGCGAGGCACGGTTTCGCGCATTGACCGAGCTGTCGTCCGACTGGTACTGGGAGCAGGACGAACACTTCCGCTTCACCGTGCTGGGTGGCAAGGTGCACAACAGCACGGGCCTGACCATGGACCAGCACCTGGGCAAGACGCGCTGGGAGATCCCCTGCCTGAACTTGAGCGAGGCCGACTGGGATGCGCACCGCAAGATTCTGAACGCACACGAGTCCTTTCGCGACCTGGAGATCCGCCGCGCCGACACCGCCACCGGTGTGCACTGGGCAAGCGTCAGCGGTTCACCCATGTTCGATACGCAGGGGCGCTTTCGCGGCTACCACGGCATAGGGCGCGACATCTCGCAACAAAAGCAGGCCGGTGATGAGATCCACCGCTTGGCCTTTTATGACGCCCTGACCGGCCTGCCCAACCGCCGCCTGCTGCTGGAGCAACTCAAGCGCGCGTTGCACACCAACGCCCGCCACCACATGCGTGGCGCCCTACTCTTCCTAGACCTGGACAACTTCAAGACCTTGAACGACACCTTGGGCCATGACGTGGGCGACCTGCTGTTGCAACAGGTGGCCCAGCGCCTGACCGCCTGCGTGCGTGAGTCCGACACGGTGGCCCGTCTGGGCGGAGACGAGTTTGTGCTGGTGCTCGAAGACCTGGAGGTCGAAGCCCACGCCGCTGCACTGCAAGCGGACAGCGTAGGCAAAAAAATACTGGCCACGCTGAACCAGCCCTACGATCTGGACGGGCGCGAGCACCACAGCTCCCCCAGCATGGGCATCACGCTGTTTGATGCACATAGCACCAGTGTGGACGACCTGCTGAAACAGGCCGACCTGGCCATGTACCAGGCCAAGGCTGCGGGCCGCAACACGCTGCGCTTTTTTGATGTGAGCATGCAGACTGAGCTGGAGAGCTGGGTGGCCATGGAGTTTGACCTGCGCGACGGCCTGCAGGGCGGTGAAGAGCTGGTGCTGTATTTCCAGCCCACCGTGGACGCAGCGGGCCAGGTCACCGGAGCCGAGGCCCTAGTGCGCTGGCTGCAGCCCACACGCGGCTTGGTCATGCCGGAGAACTTCATCGCCCTTGCCGAGTCCACTGGACTCATCGTGCCGCTGGGCCGCTGGGTCATGGGCATGGCCTGCCAACAACTCGCCACCTGGGCGCTACTGCCCAACACGGCGCACCTGAGCCTGGCCGTGAACGTAAGCGCGCGGGAGCTGCGCGAGCCCGGTTTTGTGCCCGATGTGCTGAAGCTTCTGGAGCAGTGGGATGTACAACCCAACCTGCTGCGCATCGAGCTAACCGAAAGTGTGCTGGCCCACCGGACGGACGACATCATCGGCAAGATGAAAGAACTCAAGGCCCATGGCGTGGGCTTTTCACTGGACGATTTTGGTACTGGCTACTCGTCGCTGAGCTACCTCAAGCAGTTGCCACTGGACCTGCTCAAGATCGACCGGTCTTTTGTGTGCGACGTGCTCAACGACCCCAACGATGCGGCCATTGCACGCACCATCGTGGCGCTTGGCACCACTTTGGGCCTCAATGTGGTGGCCGAAGGCGTGGAAACCCCGGCCCAACGCGACTTTCTGGCCAGCATAGGGTGCTACGCCTACCAAGGGTTTTTGTTTGGCAACCCGGTGCCCATAGAGGAGTTCAGCCGATTTCTGATACCGCACACCAGCAGTGCGCACCAATTTGTGAGGTAGCTGGCACGGGTTTCGCTTTGGTGCATGGGTTAACCCTTATTTTTAGGAACTCTGCACCATGTCGGGATTTGGTAGTTTTCTGAAGAGCGGCCACGCGCCCACGCTCTACGCCTCCTTTTTGTACTTCGCGTTCTCGTGCTGCATCTGGGTGCTCAACGGCGCCATGGCGCCCTTTATTTCGGAGACCTTTAACCTCAGCCCCGCCGAAAAGGGGCTGATGCTGTCCATCCCCATCATTGCCGGGGCGCTGATGCGGTTTCCGTTGGGGCTGCTGTCGCAGTACATCGGCCGCAAAAACGCCACGCTGGTCGAGATGGGCCTGATCATGGTGGCCATGTTGTTTGGCTTCTTCTTTGTGAAGAGCTTTAACGACCTGCTGGCCATGGGCGTGTTGCTCGGTATTGCCGGCGCCAGCTTTGGTGTGGCGCTGTCGCTGGGTTCGGGCTCGTTCCCGCCACGGCACAAGGGCCTTGCCATGGGCCTGGTGGGCGCGGGCAATGTGGGGACTGCGGTGTCGGTGCTGATTGCGCCGCCGCTGGCCCAGGCCTTTGGCTGGGTGGCGGTGTACGGCATAGCGGCTGTGGCCATCAGCATCCCCATGGTGGTGATGGTCATCTTTGCCAAGGAGCCAGACGACCGCGATGCCCACGCATCCTTCAAGGAACACATTGCCTGCCTGTTTGAGAAAGACGGATGGGCCTTCAGCCTGATCTATGCGGTGACCTTTGGCGGCTTCATCGGTCTGTGCACCTTCTTGCCGACCTACTACTACGACCAGTTCGGCGTCAGCAAGGTGCAGGCCGGTCAGCTGACCATGCTGGCCGCCTTCATGGGCGCAGCCGTACGTGTGTTGGGCGGATGGATATCGGACCGCTGGGGCGGCGTCAACACGTTGAACCTGGTGCTGTGCACAGTGGCTGTCACGCTGGTACTGTGCGGCATGTCCACCGGTTCGCTGGCTGCGACCACCCTGCTGATCATTGTGTGTTTTGCCGCCCTGGGTGCCGGCAACGGCGCCGTGTTCCAACTGGTGCCCCTGCGCTGGCCCATGTCCACCGCCGTGGCCGGCTCCATGATTGGCGAGATCGGCGCGCTGGGCGGCGGCCTGGTGCCCAATGCCATGGGCTTGTCCAAGCAATACATGGGTAGTTATTCGGGCGGCTTCTTTGTGTTTGCCGCGCTGTCGGTGGTGATGCTGGTGATGCTGCGGGTGATGCAGATTCGGTGGACTAGGACGTGGGCGGAGAAAGGTGGACGCGCGCGGACTGCGTGATAGGCGCGCAGCAGGGGAAAACGTGAAGCGGTCATACCGCTCAACCCCCTAGACCAAACGTCCAAACTCCCTCTGCGCAAACGCCCAAACCATACGCGACGCATCCGGCCCCTTCGGGTCTGAATAAGCCTGCGATGCAGTGCCCCCGCTCCACGCGTGTCCCAGGCCATTCACCTCGCTCAAGGTCACTTGCAAACGCCGCTTGGGCGCAAACCAGTCCATCGTGGTGAATGGGTAGCGGTTACCGCGGCGCACCACCTTGGCGGCCTTGGGTTCTGCGTGGGTGCGCGCGGCCCAGGCCTGTGCGGCGCGCATGCCGTTGGATCGGGCCACCACACGGTCGGCACTGCCCTGTATCACCAGTAAAGCGGGCAATGCCTGCGCCAATGTGGACTGCGGCGTGGCGCTTGCTAGGCGGTACCGCCCGCGCATGGCGGCCAATGCTGTGGCGGACGAGTTGGCAGATGTAGGTTCCACACCCGAATGCATGACTACGGCGGCAAACCGATGCGGAAAATGCAGCGCCACCAGCGCCGCCATGCTGGCCCCGGCAGACAGGCCGGCAATAGCGACGCGTTTGGGGTCTATGGCGTGCAAGGCACGGGCGTGGTCCAGCGCCGCCACGATGCTGGTGGCCTCACGCAAGGCGCTGCCGCTGCGGGTGTCGAACCAGTTCCAGCAGGCCTGTGCATTGGCCAGCCGGTCCTGCTCGGGGTAGAGCACCATAAATCCGTACAGGGCCGCCAGCCTATTCATGCGGGTGCTGGCCGCGAAGTCGTTGGCGCTCTGGCCGCAGCCGTGCAACATGATGATCAGCGGGCACAACTCGGCCTTCGGTAAACCGGCAGGTTTAAAAAGCCGGTAGCGTCGCACACCAGCCGGGCCAGTCGCTAGGCCTATCCCCCAGGTACCGCCTTTGGACGCCGCTGCAGGCAAAGTGCGCGCAGTGCTGCGCGTGGTGGTGGGCGCACGGGTTGACCGTTTGAGTACCTTTTTGCCCTCGCTGACGGCCTTGCGCATGAGCCAGCGGGTTTGCCGCTGGACCATGCGTGACCACGCCTTGCTACCGCTTGCGCGCCGCGCCATCGGACCCCGCGGACTTAGGTGTCACCACGCCCGGCAGGCGGAACCCCGCCAGGGCCGGGCACCATTTCCTTGCGCCGTGCGGCGTCCAGTCCGGGGGTTGCATGCATGTCGGTGTCGACCATGCCGGCATCCAGGTCGCGCTTGGCCTGCTGCATGACCGGGTCAGGCTCCGTGGCCACCGCGGTGGCGGCAGATTCGTCACGCTCATGGGGCAGCGGAAGGTCCTCACCGCCTGTTGGTGAAGCCGAGCCGGGCGCTACGGGCGAGTTGCTCACATTGGCCGGGCCTTTGATCGGCAGCGGCTGGGCCGGGCGCGAGTCTGCGTCGTGGTAAGTGGGTGTAGTAGCCATGGGATTCCCGTGATGCGTGGATAGACAAAAAGCAGCAACCAGCTTATGCACGCGGCGCAAGCCGGTCCGTTCGATGCCGTACCAACGGGAACGAAGCTACTTCCCAAATACGCTATCAATAGAGGAGCGTAACTAGCATATCCGACGGGGGCTACAGCCTATTTTGGTAAAAACAGCAACCAGTAAACCAATAACAGATTTAACAACACCGACACGGCCAAGCCTACCTTCCACAGCGCCGTGGGGTCGCGCTGCAACAGCGGCGTGGCCGACGGAGCAGACAAGGGGCGTGATGCACCCCGCTCCAGCGCCAGGCGGAACTCTTCGGCGGTCTCAAAGCGCTGGCGTTTGTCGCGGGCCACGGCCTTCATCAGCACGTGGTCCAGCCAGATGGGAATTTCGGGGTTGTGGCGGCTGGGGGCCACCGGGTCGCGGTAGTAACGACCCACCTGGTAGGGCAGCACCTCGCCATAGGGCAGCCGGCCGGTCAGCAGCTGGTACAGCGTGACACCCAGCGCAAACAGGTCGCTTTGGGTATCAGGCAGCTCTTTAGGCACATCGGTGCGTTGGCCGCCGCTGCGGGCGCCGGTTTTGCAGTTAAAACCCCATTGCTCGGGGTTCACATAACTGGGTGTGCCGGCGTGTAACTCGCGCATGGACTGCGGCTCTCGTCCGCTCAGCGCCACGCCCAGATCCAGCAGGCGCAACACGCCGTCTTCGCCCTGGTGCAGGTTGTCAGGTTTGATGTCGCGGTGGATCACGCCCTGGCGGTGCAGGCGACCTAAGGCTTTGAGGGCTTGCAGGCCCACGGCCAAGGCTTGGGGCAGCTTGAATCGTTTCTGCTGGGCCAACGCGTGTTGCAGCGTCTCGCCACCGTGCCAGTCGTACACCAGGTAAAAGGCACTGCGCGAGCGGCCGCTGGACAAATCGGTGTGGATGTGGACCAGGTTGTCCGCCACGCGGGACGACTGCATGCGTTTGGCCAGCCAGGCCTCGTGGGCCAGCATGGCCAGTTCTTCGCGGTCATGGGCACGGGCGGGGTGCAGGGCTTTGATGATGTAGCGTTTGTCGCCCTCCTCACCCGCTTGGGGCGCGGCTACCTTGGCTTGGTAAACGACGCTGATGCCGTTGTCGGCCACGGCGGCGGTGATGGTTAAGCCATCCAGCACATCGCCCACTTTGAGCAGCGGCGGCACGGGCAGGCTCTGGGCGGCGCGATTCTCGTCTTGCAGCGTAGCGTCCAACAGGCCCAGCACCCGCACCACCAGCGCGGTCACATTGTCTTTGCTGCCAGCCTTGAGTGCGGCGTCTAGCAATGCCTCACACGCGGCCTGGGCGTTGTCGCCCTCGGCCATTGCTTGCAGGCGTTTGTCGCTAAGGGAGCCGTAGACACCATCGGTCAGCAGTACAAACACATCACCCACCTGCAGGTCACCCTGCACATAGTCCACCACCACGCGTTCTTCCAAGCCCACGGCGCGCACCAACTGGTGCTTGAAGTCGGGGTGGTTGACCACGTGGTCGTGGGTGATCTGCTGGATTTGCCCGCCGCGCAGCAGGTAAGCGCGTGAGTCGCCCACGTGGGCCAGCGCGTACGACTGGCCGCGCAGCACCACCGCGGTGAGTGTGGTCATGCCCACTGCGGGCTGGCGGCGGCGGTTGATGCCGCACAGCCAGGCGTTCTGGCTGCTGATGATGCGGTCCAGCGCCACAGTGGCGTCCCAGGTCTCGGGGGTGCCGAAGTAATCGCGCAGCAGGCTGACCACGGTGGTCTGCGCCGCCTCTTTACCCATGCCACCGCGGCTGACGCCATCGGCCACGGCGGCGATAACACCCATGCCCTCTAACCCGGGCTCGGGCATCAGGGCGCCGCAAAAGTCTTCGTTGCTGTCCTTGGTGCCCGCGCCGGAGGCGAAGCCTATGTCGAGTTCAAATGCCATATGCACCAAGGGTAAGCAATATCAATGCCCGTACATGGGGAGCTTTAGGGCGGGTATTCCCTAGTTTGGTGCATTGCAGCAGGAAGCGCGCTATTGCGGTGCTTGCGTTGGGAGGCTGGGCGGCAAAGCGTTTTGCTCCGTGTCCCCCGCCCGCTGCGCGGGCTCCGCCTTGACCTGCGCAAAACGCTTTGCCACCCAGCCTCCTATGCCCCGGTCAGCATCTGCATGCTGTGTTCGTAGTGGGCGGACAGCTGCTCCAGCACTGCCAGCAAGCTTTCGCTTGCCTGGGCGAGGCTGTGCAAACTCTGGGCCTCTTTGGCCACCGCCAACAGTTGCAGCCAGCCAATGCCAGCCGACTCCAATGCGGTGTGGATCTCGGGCGTGCTCAGCGGCAGGCCGTTGAGGTAGGTCAGTGCTTCTTCAAACGCGGCGCGCGATGCGGCCATGCCGCTGTCGCAACGTGCCAGCAATGTGCCCTCGCCCAGCTGCTTGAGCACGGCGTATTTGGCAAAACGCTGGGACAACATGCGCTGGCGACCGGCCAGGTTGAGCACGCGCAACGGCGGCGCCAGACCGGCGCTCTCCAACTGGGTTGTCAAGCGTTCGGCGCCTTGCAGCAGGCTCTCGGCCAGTTCGTCGATACGTGCATAGGCGCTGGCGGCTGCATCGGGCGTGGGGCTCATCTGTAAGGCCTGTTGCAGCTGCGCCCAGGTTTGTTGCACCTGGCCCAGCAAGTCGCCATAGGTGGCCTGGGACAGGCTTTTGCCCAAATAGGCCAGGTTGGCGTCGATGCGTTGCACGGATTCCCGCAGCAGCTGCACCCAGGGCCCGGCCTGCAGCCCCGCGCGTTGCAACACCTGCAGTGTGACCAGGCGCTGCGACAACATGCGCAACTGGCCGCAGCGGTTCACGTCTTCGGCAAAACGGGCGGACTGCACGATGTGTTGCGACACCTGGCCCAGCCGCTGATTCGTGTGCATGGAGGCGGTGCGCAGGATGTGGAAGGCGTCGTCGTCCGACAGCTGCTGGGTCTGCATCAATATGCCCTTGGCCCGCTCCACCAGCTTGCGTTCTTCAAAACGGGTGGAGATATCGGCCAGGGCCTGGGCGTGTGCCTGGGCCTGGCGAAAGCGGGCCTGGGCCAAGTGCACCAGGGCGCGCAGCCGCGCTGCACCATAACCATTGACCTCATAACCATGGATGCCGGATGCCAGGGCGCGGTCCATATGGCCCACATCCGCATCCGCAGTGAACACGATGACGGCGCACGGCGCTGTTTCAGCAATGGCGGCCGTGGCCTTGAACAGCGCCTCATCGGGCACCGGCGCATCACAAATGAGCACATCTGGTGCATGGCGCACCACTTCCTGCAGCAACTTGGCGCGGTCCTGCACCGTGGCCAGTACTTCAATACCGGCAGCGGCCAGATCAGCCGCCAGCGGGTGGGCTGTTTTCAAACCATTCACATGGACCAGGGCAGACGTCATAAAAACACGGTTTTGAGAGGAGAAACAGGTGCCAGGCATGCAAGACGCACACCAGGCCCCAGGAATGCGCACTACATAACAAGGGTTAACACCATGATATGGCACAGCTCTTGCGTAAAGGGTAGCGGGCGTAACGGCGCGCCTTTGACCTTAGCGACTGCACTGCGGGTTCTGCATACAACGACGTATGCATGGTGAGTTTGGTGTACCGGCCACATGGGCCGTGTTCGAACTATTCCCTTTTCTCTTTTTATTTGGCAGGTGGCGCATCCACGTGCTGAAGGTTTTCGATACCAGGAGTGGCCGCAATGAAAAAATCCAAGTTGGTAATGATAGGCAATGGCATGGCGGGCGTTCGCACGCTGGAAGAGCTGTTGAAGATTGCACCCGAGCTGTACGACATCACCGTGTTCGGCGCTGAGCCCCACCCCAACTACAACCGCATCCTGCTGTCCCCCGTGCTGGCCGGTGAGCAGACGATTGAAGAAATCGTGCTGAACTCCTGGGAGTGGTACACCGACAACCACATCACCCTGCATGCCGGCTGGACCGTGACCGAAGTGGACCGCGTCAAACGCGTGGTGCACGCCACCAATGCCGCCGGCGAAAAAATCAGCACTGAATATGACCGCCTGCTGATGTGCACCGGCTCCAACGCCTTCATATTGCCCGTGCCCGGCAAAGACCTGAAGGGCGTGATCGCCTACCGCGACATTGCCGACACCAACGCGATGATCGAAGCGGCCACGCAGTACAAGAATGCCGTCGTCATCGGTGGTGGCCTCTTGGGCCTGGAAGCGGCCAATGGCCTGATGCTGCGCGGCATGAACGTGACCGTGGTGCATGTGATGCCCACGCTGATGGAGCGCCAGCTGGACACCGTGGCCGGCAAGATGCTGCAAAAGTCGCTGGAAGACCGGGGCCTGAAGTTCCTGATCGGCGCGCAAACGCAAGAGCTGGTCGGTGGCGCCGATGGCCGCGTCACCGCCATCAAGTTCAAGGATGGCACGGAGGCCGCCGCCGATCTCGTCGTCATGGCCGTGGGCATTCGCCCCAATACCGCGTTGGCCGAATCCATGCGCCTGCACTGCAACAAGGGCATTGTGGTCAACGACACCATGCAGACCACGACCGACGCGCGCATCTACAGTGTGGGTGAATGCGCGGCCCACCGCGGCATTGCTTACGGTCTGGTGGCACCGCTATTTGAGCAGGCCAAGGTGGCGGCCAACCATCTGGCGCAATACGGCATCGGCCGTTACCAAGGCTCGTTGACATCGACCAAACTCAAGGTCACCGGCATCGACCTGTTCAGCGCGGGTGACTTCGCCGGCGGCGAAGGCACCGAAGAGCTGGTCATGAGCGACCCCTATGGCGGTGTCTACAAAAAGCTGGTCATCAAAGACGACAAGCTGGTCGGCGCCTGCCTCTATGGCGACACCGTGGACGGCAGCTGGTACTTCAAGCTGCTGCGCGACGGCCGCTCGATCAGCGACATCCGCGACAAGCTGATGTTTGGCGAATCCAATATTGGTGATGCCGGCCACGAAGGTCATAGCAAGGCCGCGACCATGCCCGATGACGCAGAAGTCTGCGGCTGCAACGGTGTCAACAAGGGCACCATCTGCAAGGCCATCCGCGAAAAAGGTTTGTTCACGCTGGACGAGGTCAAGAAACACACCAAGGCCAGCGCCTCCTGCGGCTCCTGTACCGGCCTGGTGGAACAGATCATCATGTTCACCGCCGGTGGCGACTACTCCGCCACGCCCAAGACCAAGGCCATGTGCAGTTGCACCGACCACGGCCACCAGGCTGTGCGCGACGCCATCCGTACCAACAAGCTTTTGACGATTGCCGATACCTTCAAGTTCATGGAGTGGAAGACGCCCAATGGTTGCGCAAGCTGCCGCCCGGCCGTCAACTACTACCTGATCTCCACTTGGCCCAAGGATGCCAAGGACGATCCACAAAGCCGCTTCATCAACGAACGCAGCCACGCCAACATCCAGAAGGATGGCACTTACAGCGTGATCCCGCGCATGTGGGGCGGTGAGACCACGGCCAGCGAACTGCGCCGCATTGCCGATGTGGTGGACAAGTACAAGATCCCCACCGTCAAGGTAACCGGCGGCCAGCGTATCGACTTGCTGGGCGTCAAGAAAGAAGACCTGCAAAACGTGTGGAAAGACATTGGCATGCCGTCGGGGCACGCCTATGCCAAGGCGCTGCGCACGGTCAAGACCTGCGTGGGCAGTGAGTGGTGCCGCATGGGCACACAGGACAGCACCCAAATGGGCAAGGACCTGGAACGCGCCATGTGGCGCATGTATGCACCCCACAAGGTCAAGTTCGCAGTCAGCGGCTGCCCGCGCAACTGCGCCGAATCTGGCATCAAGGACGTTGGTGTTATTGGTGTAGACAGCGGCTGGGAGATGTACATCGCCGGGAACGGCGGCATCAAGACCGAGGTAGCGCACTTCCTGGTCAAGGTCAAGACAGCTGCCGAGGTGCTGGAATACACCGGCGCCTTCTGCGAGTTGTACCGCCAGGAGGGTTGGTACCTGGAGCGCACCGTGCACTACGTGAACCGCGTGGGCCTGGACCATGTGAAGAAACGCATCCTGGAAGACCACGAAGGCCGCAAGGCGCTGTGGGAGCAACTGCAATTTGCGTTGGAGGGCGAGCCCGACCCATGGTTCGACTTCAAGG
Source organism: Rhodoferax sp. (assembly GCA_043738115.1). Taxonomy (GTDB): domain Bacteria; phylum Pseudomonadota; class Gammaproteobacteria; order Burkholderiales; family Burkholderiaceae_C; genus Allorhodoferax. The sequence goes on from JAYSZJ010000025.1 coordinate 70,714, forward strand.
AAGCGTCTGTCGATACCCGCCAGTTCGCCGCCCTGCCCGTTTGATCCCACCTAACCACGGGAGCACGCCATGAAACACCCAGTGTTTAACCGCCGAACGCTATTGCTGGCCACCGCGGGCCTGCCACTGCTCAGCGCACATGCCCAGGTGCACGACATGGGCGACGCCATCAACAAGGCAGGCCGTCAGCGCATGCTGAGCCAGCGCATGGGCAAGGCCTGGCTGGCGCTGGTGCACGGGGTGGAGAAATCCATGGCCCAACAGGTGCTGGACAAATCCCTGGCGCTGTTTGACCGCCAGTTGGTGGAGCTCAAGGCCTTTGCCAATGCCCCCGACATACTGAGCACCTACAACAAGCTGGAGGCGTCGTGGAGCAGCTACAAGGCAGCGCTGGTTGGGAACACCCCGTCACGCGAGAACGCGGCCACCATGCTGCAGCTCAACGCCGGTGTACTGGCACTGGCCCACCAGGGCACACAACAGTTCGAGGCGGTGCAGAGCAAGCCGGTGGGCAAGCTGGTCAACGTTGCAGGGCGCCAGCGCATGCTGAGCCAGCGTATGGCCATGTATTACCTGGCCGCCCGCCTGCCGGTGGACGCCCCGGTGGCCACCGCAGAGATCAACAAGGCGCGCACTGACTTTATCAGCGCCATGGCCGTTCTGCGCCAGGCACCCGAAACCACCACACAAATCCAGGAGCAGCTGCAACTGGCCGATGGGCAATGGGTGTTTTTTGACGCCGCACTGAAACGCAGCAACGCCAGTGATGCCGGCTCCGCCCGGGCTTTGGGCGAGATCTTCATGGCCAGCGAAAACCTGCTGTCTGTGATGGACCGGGTGACCGGCCTGTATTCGGCCCTGAAGACCTAACCCATATGAAAAACCAGGCTGTAGCCCCCGTGCAAGCTAACTGTATCGCTACAAAAGGAATAGCAAAATGAACGAGTGGACCCCGATTTGCAAAGTGGACGACATCCCCGTACTGGGTGCGCGGCGCGTCGCCCGCAGCCAGGGCCTGGATGTGGCCGTGTTCCGCAACGACGCGGGTGAGGTGTTTGCGCTGCTGGACCGCTGCCCACACAAGGGTGGCCCCTTGAGCCAGGGCATTGTGTTTGGCACCAGCGTGGCCTGCCCGCTGCACAACTGGACCATTGGCCTGTGCGACGGCCAGGCCTCTGCGCCCGACGAGGGCTGCACCCCGAAGTTTGCGGTGCAGGTGGTGGACGGCCAGGTGTCGCTGAAAACGGCCGAGCTGGCCGGCCATGCCATAGACCAGACCCGCCCCATCGCCGGCCCCAAAAACGGCCGCCTGGCCAACGCCGACGCCCAAGCCGCATAAGCCAATCCGCCTAAACGACAAACCCCTCAGCGCCATCCGCAGCACCCATGACGGTCACCCAAGAAACCAAATCGACTTGCCCCTATTGCGGCGTCGGCTGCGGCGTCATCATTGAATCGGCAGGCAGCCAAATCACCGGTGTGCGGGGCGACCCGGACCACCCCGCCAACTTTGGGCGCCTGTGCACCAAGGGCTCTACGCTGCACCTGACCGCCAGCGCGGCGGTGACGATGCAAACGCGGCTGCTGCAACCCATGCAGCGCCTGCAGCGCAACACCGCACCGCAGGCCGTGGGCTGGGATGCTGCGTTGACACAGGCCAGTGAAGGATTTGCCCGCATCATCCGCGACCATGGTCCGGACGCGGTGGGGTTTTATGTATCGGGCCAGTTGTTGACCGAAGACTATTACGTCTTCAACAAGTTGGCCAAGGGCCTGATCGGCACCAACAACATCGACACCAACTCGCGCCTGTGCATGAGCAGCGCCGTGGCCGGCTACAAACAGACGCTGGGTGCCGATGCACCACCCGCCTGTTACGACGATGTCAACCACGCCCAGTGCATCTTCATCACCGGCTCCAACACGGCGTTTGCCCACCCCATCCTGTTTCGCCGCATTGAGGATGCCAAAAAGGCCAATCCGCGGCTGAAGATCATCGTTGCCGACCCGCGCGCCACCGACACCACCAGCATTGCAGACCTGCACCTGGCCATACAACCCGGCACCGATGTGGCGCTGTTCAACGGCATGCTGCACCTCATGGCCTGGGAGGGCTGGCTGGACCAGGCCTACATAGACCAACACACATCAGGATTTGACGCGCTCAAGGCCACGGTGCGCGACTACACGCCCGATGTGGTGGCGCAGACCTGCGGCATCACCAAAGAGGCGCTGCTGCAGGCCACACGCCTGTTTGCCGGCATGCAGAGCAATGGCGCACGTGCGCCCACGCTCAGCCTGTACTGCCAGGGCCTGAACCAGAGCAGCAGCGGCACGGCCAAAAACGCCGCGCTGGTCAACCTGCACCTGGCCACCGGTCAGATTGGCAAGCCGGGCGCCGGTCCGTTCTCGCTGACCGGCCAGCCCAACGCCATGGGCGGGCGCGAAGTGGGTGGCCTGGCCAACCTGATCAGCGCCCACCGCGACATGGCCAACCCCGCCCACCGCGCCGAAGTGGCCACGCTGTGGGGCCTGGCATCGGTGCCCGACAAGCCGGGCAAGACGGCGGTAGAGATGTTCCAGGCCGCGGCCGACGGTGAGATCAAGGCGCTGTGGATTGCCTGCACCAACCCCGCCCAAAGCATGCCCGACCAGGCCACCGTGCGCCGCGCACTGGAGCGGGCCGAACTGGTCATCGTGCAAGAGGCCTTCTCCACCACGGCCACCTGCCGGTATGCCGACCTGCTGCTGCCCGCCACCACCTGGGGCGAAAAAGAAGGCACGGTCACCAACAGCGAACGCCGTATCTCCCGCGTGCGCGCCGCCGTGCCCACGCCGGGGCCACTGGGCAACGGGCCGCGCCATGACTGGTCCATCGCGGTGGATTTTGCGCAGCGGCTCGAAGCCCTGTTGTCCCCATCCAGGGACACGTTATTTCCCTACCCCACCCCCGAGTCGGTGTGGAACGAGCACCGCGAATCCACCCGCGGCCGCGACCTGGACATCACCGGCATGTCCTACGGCATGCTGGACCATCAGGGCCCCCAACAATGGCCACTGCCCGCAGGCCAAAGCACCGGCAAGCTGCGCCTGTACGAAGACGGCATCTTCCCCACCGCAGACGGCAAAGCCAAGTTTGCCAACACCGTATACAAGGCCGTGGCCGAGCCGCGCGAGGCACGTTACCCGCTGTCGCTGAACACCGGCCGCCTGCGTGACCAATGGCATGGCATGAGCCGCACCGGCACGCTGGGCCGCCTGTTCGGTCACGTGGCCGAGCCCTGTATTGAGATGAATGCGCAAGACATGGAGCGCCGCCAGCTGAAGGACGGCGACCTGGTCCACGTGACCGGCAAACGCGGCTCCATCGTGGTGCCGGCGCTGGCCAGTGCGTCCCTGGCGCCGCAGCAAACCTTTATGGCCATGCACTGGGGCGAAGAGTTTTTGAGCGGTACCAGCACCACCGGCGAACGGCTGGCTGGCGTCAACGCACTGACCAGCCCAGCCTACTGCCCCGCATCCAAACAACCCGAGTTGAAACACGCGGCCATCAAGGTGCTGAAGGCAGAGTTGCCCTGGTCGCTCTTGGGCATCGCCTGGCTCCCCGACGACGCGGCGCTGCAGGCGCGCGAAGAGTTGAAGGAGCTGATGGGCCAGTTTGCCTTTGCCAGTTGCACACCCTTTGGCCGCGAACGCAGCGGCCTGCTGTTCCGCGCCGCCGCGTATGACACGCCGGACGACGCGGTGCTGGCCCGTATCGAAACCTTACTGGGCATGGGCGGCGCCCATGTGCTACGGTATGCCGACAAGAAACGCGGCCAGCGTCGCGCCGTGCAACTGGTGCCCGCCAGCCCTGGCGGCGATGCCAAGGGCAATACCCAGGGAGAAAGCCGGCTCAACGCATTCTTGCTGGCCGGCGACACCAGCGCGCAAAGCTGGATCAAGACCCTGCTGCAAGACGATCTGCCCGCCCAGGCGTATGGGCGCATGCTGCTGGTGCCAGGCGCCAAAGCCCCGGTAGCAGTGCAGTCGCGTGGCAAACAGGTCTGCACCTGCTTCAATGTGACAGACGCCGACATCAACACGCAGTTGGGCCAATGCAAGGGCAACGAGGACCAGCGCCTGGCGCAGCTGCAGGGCACGCTCAAGTGCGGCACCAACTGCGGATCCTGCCTGCCGGAGGTGAAGCGCATGGTGCGCATGTCCATGCCGACCAACTCAGGCGTCCCAGCGTTGCAGCCTTGAATTCTTGATCTGAGCTAATTACCCTAAGTTATCAAGCCTGCGGGACAATGACGGTATATGGGCATCGCACACTACATCAAGGAAATTGGCCGCGGCAGCCAGGGCGCCCGGCCGTTGAACCGCGAGCAAGCGGCTGATCTGTTTGGCCAGGTGCTGGATGGCGCGGTGACCGACCTCGAAGTGGGTGCCTTCTGCCTGGCCATGCGTATCAAGGGCGAAACCGCGCAAGAGATGGCCGGTTTTCTGGATGCCACACAACAGCGCCTGCACCGCCTGCCAGCCAGCACCACACGGCCCACCATCGTCATCCCAAGCTACAACGGCGCGCGCAAGCTGCCAGTGCTGACCCCCCTGCTGGCGCTGTTGTTGGCCCGCGAAGGTTTGCCGGTTCTGGTGCACGGCACGGCTACCGAATCCCGCCGGGTCTATACGTCAGAAGTGCTGCTAGCCCTCTCCATTCCTGCTCAGGAAGCTATTGAATCCATAGCACCCGGCACCGTGGCTTTTGTGCCCACTGCCCTGCTCCACGGCGGCCTGCAGCGCCTGCTTGACGTGCGTCGCGTGGTCGGCCTGCGCAACCCAGCGCACAGCCTGGTCAAGCTGATGAGCCCGGTAGAGGGCAAGAGCCTGCTGGTCAGCAGCTACACACACCCCGAATATGCAATCTCGATGGCAGAGACCCTGGCGGTGATGGGCGGCAATGCCCTGCTGCTGCGCGGCACCGAAGGCGAAGCCGTAGCCGACCCCCGGCGTACGCCCAAGATGCAGGGCTTTATCAACGGCGAAGTGGTAGACCAGCAAGCCCACCAGGATGGCACGCTGACCAGTCTTCCCGAGCTGCCCTCCGGGCTGGACGCAGCCAGCACCGCTGCCTATATTCGCAGTGTGCTGGACGGCACACAACCCGTGCCCACGCCCATTGCCCAGCAGGTGGCGCACATCTTGCATCTGGTGGATTTACTATGAAACACGATCTTTCCAATTCCAGCGCACGCGGCCACGTCACTCTGGTGGGCGCCGGCCCCGGTGACCCTGAGCTGCTGACACTCAAGGCCCTGAAGGCCATCCAGCAGGCCACCGTGGTGTTGGTGGATGATCTGGTGAACGAGGCCGTCGTGGCCTTCGCCTCCCCCACCGCCCGCATCGTCTATGTGGGCAAGCGGGGCGGTTGCAAATCAACCCCGCAGTCGTTTATTGAAAAGCTGATGGTCACGGCCGCGTTGGAAGGTGAAACTGTGGTGCGCCTCAAAGGCGGCGACCCCTTCATCTTTGGCCGGGGTGGTGAAGAGATGGAAGCATTGCAAGAGGCTGGTGTGCGCGTCAGCGTCATTAACGGCATCACCGCCGGTATGGCAGCCGTGTCGTCGCTGGGCGTGCCACTGACCCACCGCGAGCACGCGCATGGCGTGGTGTTTGTCACCGGCCACGCCAAGCCCGGCTCGGCCGGCACCGACTGGCGGGCCCTCGCAGCCACGGCCCATCAGGCACGGCTAACCTTGGTTATCTACATGGGTGTCAGCGGCGCAGCGACCATACAAAACGAATTGCTGCACGGCTTGCATGCCGACACGCCGGTGGCCATCATCCAGAACGCCAGCCTGCCCACCCAGCGCCACGCCGTGTGTACGCTGGCCGCGCTGCAGTCCACCATCGTTCGCGAACAATTGGCCAGCCCCAGCGTCATCGTGGTGGGGGATGTGCTGCAGGGCCTGCTGGCCGCTGGTTTGCAAACCACAGACTCCGCGCCACACACCCGCGCTGCCTGATTCGGCGGTTCAACCGTTTTGATAGGGCCGCAATGGCCCTGCCTCGCCGCAGGCACCGTCTAAACTTGGGCCATGCATAGTTTTGACGTTGTGATCGTTGGCGCCGGCGCAGCCGGCCTGTTTTGCGCCGGTGTGGCCGGCCAGTTGGGCCTGACGGTTCTCGTGGTGGACCACAGCGAGAAGGTGGCAGACAAGATCCGCATCTCGGGCGGTGGCCGCTGCAACTTCACCAACCGCGACGTGGGGCCAAACAATTTCATCAGCGACAACCCACGTTTTTGCCGCTCGGCCCTGTCGCGCTACCCGTCGCGTGACTTCATCGCGTTGGTGGAAAAGCACAAGATCGCCTTCCACGAAAAGCACAAGGGCCAGCTGTTTTGCGACCACTCGGCCGACGACATCATCCAGATGCTGCTGGCCGAATGCGCAGCGTCCGGCAACGTCACCCGGTGGCAGCCCTGCAGCGTATCGTCCATACGATTTTCAGCCTCTAGCCGCCGTGGAATAAGCACAAGTAGCTATGAAATTGATAGTGACCGCGGAACCATCCACTGTTCATCCGTCGTCATCGCCACGGGCGGACTGTCCATTCCCAAGATGGGGGCAACCGATTTTGGCTACCGTGTGGCCAAACAGTTCGACCTACCCCTAGTCACACCGCGGCCGGCCCTGGTGCCTCTGACCTTTGACGAGGCGGCCTGGACGCCGTTTGCCCAACTGTCAGGTCTGTCGTTGCCAGTGAAAATAGAAACCGGCAGCAAGAAAGACAAAGTCGCTTTTCTGGAAGACCTGTTGTTCACCCACCGGGGCTTGAGTGGCCCCGGCGTACTGCAGATATCCAGCTACTGGCAACCCGGCACCGCTATCCGCCTAAACCTGGCGCCGGATACCAACATCGCCGAATTGTTGACGCACGGCAAAGCCACATCCCGCAAACTGATCGCCAACGAGTTGGCTGCTCTGGTTCCATCACGCCTGGCCGACACCTGGGTCGCCCAAGGCGCCGCGCTGGGCCACAACTGGACACGCCCCATCAACGAGGCATCCGACAAGGCCCTGACCGTATTGGGCGAGCGCCTGAGCCAATGGGAGCTGATACCAACCGGCACCGAGGGTTACAAAAAGGCCGAGGTGACGGCCGGTGGTGTGGACACACGCAACCTGTCGTCCCAGACCATGGAATCCAAACAACCCGGCCTGTATTTCATTGGAGAGGTGGTGGATGTGACCGGATGGCTGGGCGGCTACAACTTCCAGTGGGCCTGGGCCAGCGGGTTTGCGTGTGCACATGGGCTGGCGGCGAAGCTGATGCCAGGTTGAGCGCACCCGTGCTGCACTCTGGCGCCTGAGACCGGCGCCGTGTACGTTGCCATTACCTCTGGCGTAAAGCCCAAAACGCTTCAAAGCCGGCAATAGTGTTTACAGTAGCCGCACCATGGAAATACGTGAAGCTACTCCCTCCGACCTCGAAGCCATTGCGAGCCTGCATACGCGAAGCTGGCGCCTCGCCTACCGGGGCATGCTCAGCGATGCCTACCTGGATGGCGACCTGCTGGCCGACCGCAGAGCCTTGTGGCAGCAGCGGTTCAGCACACCCACTGCCAACCAATACATAGCCGTGGCGGAGGTCGACCACGCAATAGTAGGCCTGGCCTGCGCATTTGGCGACCATGACGCACGCTGGGGCACCCTGCTGGAGAACATACACGTGGCGCCAGAACACAAGGGCGGCGGTATTGGCGCGCAGATGGTCAGGCATATTGCGCAGCGGTGCGTTCGCAGCCACTCGTCGGATGTCTTGCACCTGTGGGTGCTGGCGGCCAATGTTGCGGCGCAGGGGTTTTACCAACGAATGGGGGCCAGCGCCGTGGAGCAAACCGATTGGGATGCACCCGATGGCAACCGCGTCTCCGAGATGCGTTTTGCGTGGTCCAGCGTGGCCGCTCTGCTGCACCCCGCACCATGACTGCCGCCGACGCATCCAAAGCCATGCACCACCTCATCTCCGCCACGCTGGTAGTCGTTGGCATCATCCACTTGTTACCACTCGCTGGCGTGCTCGGCGCGGAACGGCTGGCGGCGCTCTACGGCATGTCTTTCACCGAGCCCAACCTGGCCATACTGATGCGCCACCGTGCCGTGCTGTTCGGGCTGCTTGGTGCGTTTCTGGTCTACGCAGCTTTTCAACCCAGGCTGCAGGTGCTTGCCTTAGTAGCGGGCTTTGCCAGCGTCACATCGTTTCTGTGGCTGGCATGGTTGGTAGGCGGCTACAACCCACAACTGGCCCGCGTCTTCATGGCGGACGTCATGGCCTTGGTCTGCCTGGCCGCAGGAGCAGTCACCTACGCCTACCAGCACATGGGTAAATCAACTTAGCAGAATTGGGCTAACGCAGGCTCACCGTCTGCCCCTTCCACACCGGGTCTTGCCAACGGTAGAACAGGCTCAGGTTTCGGGGCTGATCCGCTTGTTTTTCCACTTCAAGATTGGCCATGCGCAATACTTCAAAGCTTGTTTTGTAGCGGCCGTCGATCCTTGCTTCGCGCGCGGCAAGTATTTGGGTTGTGCCCGGCACCCAACCGGCAAACTCCACATAACCCAGGTTGGGGTTGTCCAAAGCGGGTGGTAACACGTCTACACCCCAACCCTTGCGACCTTGCTGAAACACCCACATCTCGCGCCAGCTGTCCAGGGGCTGCACGGCCAGTGCCAAGGCAGTGCCCTGGCGGTTGGCACTGGCGGACGCCGCCCACACCACGCCGTAGGTGCAGCGGGTAAACAGCGGGTTCTTGGTGTCGTGTTTGGCATCGACCACATGCACGCAGGTCTCGCCCGGCTGGCCGGTGCTAACACGTACTGACAATTTGGTAATGGGTTGCGCCGCGTTGCCAGCCGACCCGTCCGCCCACGTGGGCTCCGCGCCCCATCGCGACGCACCGACCCGGATGGCTGCTTCGCTGTAGGCGGCGGCATCTGCGTCCGCTAACTCTGACTTGTTCACAGCAGCCAGTTCCTGCATAGCGCGGGCCGCTGCCGCTTGCACGGCGGCTGGTGCGAACTCTGCCCTGCGTGCGCGTTGAAAGGCAAGGCTGGCCCAAACGCCAGCCATGCGCAGATGCAGCCGGTTCTTCAACACCGCGGGCAGATCACGCGTTTCAACGCGGTCCAGCACGTCAGCGCGCCAATTGTCTTGGGCAAAACGCGCGACAGGATTTACATCCGGAGCGACACATTCATGCTTGGTCAGCGCTAGGGCAGCCAAGGCCTTTTGACCATCAGTGGCCGGCAAGGCCAACACCCGACGGTGTGCGTCACCGTTGTAACAAAGCTGCACCTGACCTTCACGCTCAAAACTCAACATCTCCACACCGTAGGCAGCCGCCACCTCCAGGTGCGCCGCCAGGGCATCCCCGCCGGGCTTTCCTTGTCGGGCGGATGCGCGACGTGCTAGGCGATCGGCCATCGCACCCAGCGCGTCAAAGACTTCGCCGGTGATAGCGTCCCCCGGCGCGGCCCGCAAGTAGGCGGCTGCGTAGCCAATGCCCAAGGATTCGGAACCAGGTGTGTCACGCAGGAAGCGCACCACCGACAACAACTCGGGCGCGGCCTCGGGTTTCAGTGATTGGCTGCGTACTTGCGTGGCGCGGATAAAGCCGGCACGCTCGCGGCGGTGGTCATAGACCTGCAGGTAATCGCCTTTCTGGCCACGGATCTCCAGGCTGTCGCCCTGGGCCAGCACGGCTTGCTGGGGTGCCGAGTCCCGCGGTGCAGAGCGCAGCGACGATTGATCCTGGGTAACGATGGCGACCAGCAATAGGGAGGTAGCGATCATGTTATTTGACTCCTTCAGTTGTGCTGTCCTGCTCGGTCTGGGCCGTTTCCGAACCGGTATCCGGCGCCTGCACGGCGCGGACAGCATGCGCGGTGTTCTGCTTGCCCGCACCCAACAGCGCGGAGCCAATAAATCCACCGTCGGCCGGTGGCGGCGCGATGATGACGGTGATCTTGTCCGACAACTTGTCGGCCATAGTCTTCTGGATCAGCAGCGGGTTTTTGGAGATCAAGGCACCATCACGGGCCAACTGCTCACTGGCGATCTTGCCGATGCGGTCTTGGCGGTAGGCCTCAGCGTCGGCCAGGTTCTTGCGGGAGTCGGCTTCGCCAGAGGCTTCAATGCGCCGAGCCTGGGCAGTGCCTTCGGCGGTCTTGATACGTGACACCTTTTCGGCCTCGGCTTCCAGCGCGCGCTGTTCGATCTGTTTTTGCTTAAAAGGCAATACGTGTTTCATAGCTTCGGCCTGTGCCTTGGCTGCAATGATTTGTTCTTCACCGGCGGCCTGGGCCGATGTCTCGCGGCGCACCTTGTCGGCCTGGGCTTCCAGCTCGGTTTGTTTGACCTGCTTTTCCTTCAGCTCCAGCGTGTAGCGCATCTTCTCGGTGGCCAGTCCTTCAGCCAACAAAGTTTCCATGCCCGCCTTGTAGTCACGCGGCAGATCGATCTGGCCAATGGTCACGGCTTCGAGCTTGATGCCGTCTTTGGCCAGGCGGGGTTTGAGCTCAGCTTCTATCTGTTGCTGGATTTCGGCCCGTTTGCTGGAGAAGATTTCACGCACCGTGTAACGAGACAGGGTTTTGTGGAGCACGCCCTGCACCACGGGTTCCATGATTTCGCGGTTGATATCCTCGGGCAAATCACGGGCCATGGCGGCAATCTTGGTAGCGTCCAACGCATAACGCACCGAGATGTCCACGCCAATCGATAAACCTTCTACCGACTGGAAAGGCGATGGGCCGCTGGCGCTGGCATTGGCAATGGGGCGGTAGACCTGGTCACGCAGCGAGAAGCGGCGCAGTTCGTGTAAGCCGGGGATGACCAACACAGCACCGTCGCGTAGTTCGGTGGATGCACCGGTCACCTGATTCAGGCGCATGCCGATTTCGCCGCGCCCAATGCTTTGCATGGGGGGATGGGTGTAGAGCGCGTAACCACCGGCTGCAAGCACCCCCAAGGCTATCAGGCTGGCGCTGCCCGGCAGACGCGCTGCGGTGTTGCGCGACAGAGCACCTACCTGACTGGCCGAGCGCCGTGTGATCCGGCGAAACTGGGTGGCAATGGCTCTGGCGATATGGTTCAAACGGTCTGACATGCTGGCTTCCTTGTGGTGGGTTGGGATGGGTGCAATCGTGCGCGCCGACCCCACGAGCAAACAATGGCGCCATGGGGCGAAACTGCTCACCGGGCGTGAAGAAACACTCACACCAACCTTCCGCCGCGGCACCGCAGACGGGGGATACTCGGGGCCATCCATCCGAGAAGCCCAAGGAAACAGCCCATGTTCAAGGTCGCCGTCATTGAAGACGACATTCCCACCAGCCAGCAACTTACCGCGTGGATACTGGGTGCCCGCCCCGGCATACAAGTCGACAACTGGTTCACCCGAGACGATGCAGAAGCAGCCATAACCCGCGAGACCTATGACGTGGTCGTGCTGGACATTGAACTGGGCCGCGAACGCAACGCAGGCATTGCCATCATCAATGCCATCAACAAGAGCCGCAAAGGCACGCCGGTGCTAGTGGTTTCGGCCATGCCAGCTGCCATCTACCGCAGCATCATGAAGGCGCTGGACGCTTGGGACTACCTGCAAAAAACCACGTTTGAGGAAAGCGATTTCGTAGACACGTTTCTGGAGATACTGCGAGCTGCAAAGGAACGCGACGTGGCTCCGACCGCGGCCCCTGCCAACGACGAATTGTCCATAGACCCGCTACGACAACGCAGCGCACTGTGGTGCGGCAAACGCATCAACCTGCCGCTGACGGCCCAGCGTATTCTGGCGGCACTCTACCAAAAGCGCGGCCAGGTGGTCACCTATGACGAGTTGTTTGACGTGGTCAAAAGCGGGCGAAACCGCGACAACATCCGCAAACACATCAGCACCATACGCGAGGCCTTTCGAGAGCTGGACGAGCATTTTGAGCGGATCGAAAACATCCCGATGCGCGGCTTCCGATGGTCGGACGATCTTGCACAGGTGCACAAGTGAGCGCCTTCACCAGCGCCTCTGCAGATGCCGCTCTTGCATGGCTGGCCTCGTTCAGATTGCGGGTGTTGTTTCGCACCGCGTTCTTGTCGCTGGCCCTGGCGACCCTGGTGATGACGGTCTACGTTCTGCAGGAGGAAAAGCAGCGCAGCTACGATAACTACCAGCAGAGTTTTGCCAAGACCAGGGGGCAAATCGCGGCTCTGTTGCGCCACCCTACAGGTCAACTGGCGCTGCTCAACCCATCAGACGCAAGCACACCGACCACACCGCTGCACCCGGTGGTGTTACCGTTCTCGGCCATTGACTTCGACGACCAGAGCAAGGTGCGCAATGCGGTGGAGATGACCGGCTGCCTGGTGCAGTACCCGCACTATGGCAGTTTGTGCGTGGCCATTGGCAGCAACCCATGGGCGGGGGGCTTTATTTACGCAGCGGGCACGTTTGCCAGCGCGGCGCTGGTGCCACACGCCATCGGCGACAAGTATCTGGATACGGCCCACCGCCTCCGTGTAGAGGTCAGGATGCGTGGTCAGACCTACCGCTGGATTGCACCGTTCGAGACGCCGGCGCAATCTGGCAATTCACAGCGCGAAGGTGTGCGTGGTCGCTTCACTGGTTATGTCGACATCGGCGGGCGCGACTACACCAATGCCCGCACGGTGCGCGACTTCCGCGGCTGGGTCTGGCAAGCTGCAGGGTGCATCAACGACGCCACGCCCAGTGACGCTGCGCAGGCCGACGGCTGCGAGAAAAAGTCATTCTTCTCGCTGCGCCTCCCGGTCGAAGTGCTGCGCGACGCGTTGTTCCACAAAGAAAAACCCGTATGGCCGCCAGTCGATTTGAACGACATGCAGGTGCGTGTGGAGGTACTGCCGCCCGGCGATGGCGCAGCGCTTTTCGACAGCAATGCCGACGGCGCGGTCGCTCCGTTCTCGTTGGGAGATTTACGCGCCCAGTTGCTGCCAGGTGAGACTCTGCGCATCCGCAAAGCCGGCCAGATCGCCGGCGCTGACCTGGTGCGCCTGAGCGGTAGCGAGGCGACAAGCGCTGAGTCATCCCCACTGCTGACACGCTTGATCCGCCGGCTGCCAGTGGACAGCTACGACGCGCCCATCGAACTAACCGAAGAAGTTGCCACGCCACTGGGCAACTACACCATCCATCTAAAGGGTGACGCCCGCAGCGTCAATAAAAGCCTGAGCGTGGTGGCTACGCGCCTCTCATGGTTTGTAGCGGCCATGCTGCTGGCCATCGCCTTGGCCTGGTTGGTGATCGAGGTCGGCATCATCCGACGCATCGCGCGGCTCACCAAGCGTTCCAAGCAGTTGTCTAAAACCGTCAAAACCACCGCCGGGCTAGGCCAGTTTGACCTGGCCGACCTGCGTGGCAGTGACGAGCTGGGCATCTTGGCCAATTGCTTGAACGATCTGCTGCGCCGCGTCAAAGAAGATGCCGAGCGCGAGCAGATCCGCGCTGAGCAAGAAAAGGACATGTGGCATGCGGTGGGCCACGAGATCATGTCACCACTACAGTCGCTAATGGTGTTGCACGGCGCCGAGGACGATCCAAGCCTGCGCTACATCCGCCGCATGCAGCAGGCGGTGCGCGTCCTCTACGGCAGCGCAAGCCCCAGCGAAGCCTTCCAGTCCACGACGCTGGCGGTGCAGACTGTGGAGATCAACGGCTTCCTGCACAATATTGCGGCCAACGCGGCAAGCGTAGGGCTGGACGGCGTGCAGTATGTGAGCGCAGCTAACCATGCTGTGTTAGTGCGTGCCGAAGAATACGCGCTGGAAGACGTAGTGACCCATGTGCTGCGCAATGCCGAGCGCCACCGCTTGGCGGGCAGCGTCATCACGCTGGCGCTGCAGGCCACCGAGACGGACGCCACGGTCACGATCCACAACGTGGGGCCCCCTATCCCCACAGAATTGCTCGAGCAGATTTTTGAATATGGCGTGTCCGGCCAGGGGCAAGCGGGCGCCGATGGCAGCCGGGGCCAGGGCCTGTTTGTCGCCAAGACCTATATGGCCAAGATGGGGGGCACGATTGCCGCGCACAACGCTGAAGCGGGTGTTAGTCTGGTACTGGGCCTGCAACGTGTACAGGGCGCCACATAAGTGCGAAGGGTTTGCACCCGCCTGCAACTTGTTACGTGTCCTGGCGCCCGCAACGCGAAACTACTGCCATAGAATGTAAATCTCGATGATCGAGTTCCTCGATCGGTGGTCCGCGGGTGTTTTCCAGATATAGGACACATGATTGAATTGCCGATTAGCGTAGCTGCTCCAACCGTAAGCCATGTGGATGCATTGGCCGACGGGACCCGATTGGGCGAGTTTGAGATCCGTGGCCTGATCGGGGTGGGCGGGTTTGGCATGGTGTACAAGGCCTACGACCACTCCCTGCAGCGGGATGTTGCGATCAAGGAATACATGCCCACGGCCCTGGCCGGCCGCGCCGACGGGGGTTTGCATATTTCCGTCCGCACCTCGAACGACCACGAAACCTACCAGAAAGGCCTGCGCTCTTTTGTGGCAGAGGCCCGTTTGCTGGCCAAGTTCGAGCATCCGTCACTGGTCCGTGTGTTCCGGTTCTGGGAAGCTAACGATACGGCCTATATGGTCATGCCCCTGTACCGTGGCATGACCTTGAAGCAGGCCCGCCAAGTCATGCGCCTACCCCCCACCGAGGCTTGGTTGCGCAAGGTGTTGTGGTGTATTTTGGGCGCGCTCAAGGTTCTGCACCGTGGCACCGCCTTGCACCGCGACGTATCACCCGACAACATCTTTCTGCAAGACTGCGGCCCACCGGTGTTATTGGATTTGGGCGCCGCGCGACTTGCCATTGGCGACAACGCCAAGCAGCACACTGCCATTCTCAAAATCAATTACGCCCCCATAGAGCAGTATGCCGATAGCCAGGGCTTGCCACAGGGCCCGTGGACGGATTTTTACGCGTTGGCCGCGGTGGTGCATGGTCTGCTGTGTAACGAGGCGCCCTTGCCCGCCATGATCCGCGTCGTCAACGACAAGATGCCGCCCTTTGGCAATGTCGTCAGAACGGTGGCTTCCGAATTCGGACAGGGTTATTCCGAACAGTTCACCCAAGGCATCACTTGGGCCCTGAACATCCAACCGCAAGACCGGCCACAGTCGGTACGGGAGTTTGCACGCAGCCTTGGGTTGGTCACCCCCCAAGGCATGTCGTCTTTTGACTGGCGTGCCGAACTGGGTCCCGCATGTTTGCCTACCGGTAACCTGCCGGCCGGTGGCGCTGAGCGCTCGACTGTTGCAGAACACACCCGGCCCAATTCAACCAACCCCGACTACGCGCCCACCCAGTTCATAGGGGCTGACGATGACTCGGATGAATCGGTCTCCGCGGCAGCGAATTGGGGGCCGGACAGCACTCCAGCGGGCCAGGACGCCAAACCATCGGAACGCAGGCATAGGCCCCGCGAACCGCTTGGAATGCCAGCGGCCATCGAGCGCCATTCCACCGCCCGTCGCAATAAACCCTCCCACAGCGCTGATAGACGCGCAAACCCAACGCGGCAGCTGAAGCCTGCTGTGGTGTGGATGCTGGTTGCGTCACTGGCTTTGTTGACCGTGGTGGCCGCGGGATTGGGCTGGCGCAACTGGTCCGCCAAGGACAAGATCGTTGCCCCGGCTGCAGTGGCACAGCCAGCGGAAGAAGTCATTCTGGCAAGCACCCCGGTTGCACCACTGGTGGCCAGTAGCGAACCCGCTGTCGTTAGCGAGCCTGTAGAAACCATCATCGAGAGCAGCACGCCGGTACGCGCTGCCTCGGCCACCACAGACAACAAAACGGTGAAAGCCCTGGACCGTCCCCGCAGCGCTGCCTCCAAACCTGCCAAAGTGGAAGCGCCCCGATCTCCTGCCAGTGCTGAAACAACCAGTACACCAGCCCCGGTAGTGGCGGCCGCGCCTGCCTCCGAGCCCAAACCCGTGCCTGCGGCGGTCACGCCTGACAAGCTGTGTTCGGACGCGAATTTCCTGTCACGCCCCATGTGTATGTTTCGCGCCTGCCAGCGGCCAGACCTTGCCGGAACGGCGACCTGTGTTGAGCTGCAAAAGAATTTGCAGCGCAGCAAGGAAAACGAGAACAGCGAAAGCAGCAAGTTTTAGGGCGGGGCCCAACACCCCCCGCCAAGCCCCCGTTTAGGCCTGCCGATGGAGCATGGCCTTTGAAACCATCTCCATGACCAAGCAACGCAACCTTCTGTTTGTGGCCGCAGCCGCCACAGCTATCACCGCAGCCGCAGGCATCGCCTACTTCCGCACCCCAACAGAGCCACCCGCGGCTGTGGTAGTACCCGCCGCAGCGCCTGCGCCCGATACCAGCGCCATCCTGACCGGTTTCAAGGACGTGCTGGCGGCCTACCGCAAGATCATTGTGCTGTTTGCTGACGAGAAGACCTTGGCGGCCAACGAGCGCGCGCAGGCCAATCAGGTAGGCCAGGGCCTATTCCATGAAAACCGCCAGCGCATCGCAGACCTAGAGAGCAAGTTGGAGGCCTTGATCAGTTCCAGAAACCCACAACGACTGGAGGCCGTTGCCAGCTTGTTGGACTATGTGGAAAGTAGTGCCGACCTGTTGGACGCCGACCGTCTGGCCTTTCGCGAGTTGCTGCACAGCCTACAGACTGCGGTGGCGCGCGATTCGTCCCTGCCCGCCATCAAGCTGCACAAACGCATTGGTGACGACTTGGACGCAATGGCCGAAATCGAACGCAATTACGAGAAGGAAATCCGACTGGTGTTTGGCCGCTTTGAGACACGTGCCATCGAGCTGAAACGGGAACGTTGGCAGGTCTACATCACCAGCCTGAAGAAACTCTACACCCGCGAGCAAATCCTCAAGGACTATGGCGTGGTGTTGCCCTACCCAGCGCCCAAAGAAGTCGCGCGCAAGGGTAAGTCCGAAGACGAAGGCGAAATCTTTGGCCACAGCTTGCCCGCCAAGACCATTGTGCTGACCTTTGACGACGGCCCGCACGGGAGCTACACCGCAGACATCGCGGCCATCCTCAAGCAGTACAGCGCACCGGCCATCTTCTTCCAAGTAGGAACCAACCTGGGTACTGTCGGTGCGGATGGCAAGACCAAGCTTGCCCCAAAAGCCGATGTCAGCCGCAAGCTGCTGGACGGTGGTCACACACTGGCCAACCACAGCATGACACACGCGCAATTGTCCAAGCGCACCGGCGACGCGCTGAAGACCGAAATTGTGGGTACCGACGAATTGCTGAAGGCGGTGGATGCCCGCCGCTCGCCGCTGTTCCGTTTTCCGTATGGCGCCCGCAACGAAGAAGGCTTGGCAGTGCTGGACGCTGCGCAACTGCGCTCAGTCATGTGGAACATCGACTCGCTGGACTGGGCCGACCCTGTGCCCAGTTCGATTGCCGAGCGTGTGCTGCGCACGGTCGAAAAAGAAGGCCGCGGCATTGTGCTGTTCCATGATATCCATGAACGTACGGTAAAGGCCCTGCCCGCGATTTTGGACCGGCTGGTAGCCGACGGCTACCAGTTTGCCAGTTGGGATGGCAAAGGCTTCGCGGTGGCCAAGGGTGTCGTCGGCGCTGCGCCAGCGGGCCCGCCATTGGCGGTCAGCCCCGGGTATAGCGATTCCTGGGCTATCGTCATCGGCATTGACGATTACGCGAAATGGCCCAAATTGCAATACGCGGCGCGCGATGCGCAAGCCATACGCGAAGCACTGATACAGAAGTTCAGCTTTGCGCCCGAACACATCGTGTCGCTGAGCAACAAGGAGGCCACGCGCACCGGCATACTGGCTGCCTTCCATGACAAGCTGGCCCACAGTGGCATGAAGAAGAATGACCGGCTGTTTGTGTTTTTTGCCGGCCACGGGGCCACCCGCAAACTCAGCTCCGGACGTGATTTGGGCTACATCATCCCCGTGGACTCGGACCCGAACCAGATCGCCACCGACGCCATCCCGATGACCGAACTGCAGAACATCGCCGAGAGCCTGACCGCCAAACACGCACTGTTTGTGATGGATGCTTGTTACAGCGGCTTGGGGCTGACGCGCGGCGGCGGAGGTGGAAACTCCGGCAACTTCCTGCGTGACAACGCCAAACGCATGGGCCGCCAGATGCTGACCGCGGGCGGTGCCGACCAGCTGGTGGCAGATGGCGGGCCGAATGGCCACTCGGTCTTCACCTGGACGCTGTTGCAGGGCCTGTCCGGCAAGGGGGATTTGAACGGCGACGGCATCATCACCGCGACCGAACTGGCGGCCTATGTAGCGCCTGCAGTGTCCGCCGTTTCCCGCCAGACCCCGGCCTTTGGCAGCCTGCCCGGATCGGAAGGAGGGGACTTCGTGTTTGAGCTGGCCGCGAATGATGAATTCTTGAGTGGCCAGTCCAGCCAGTTGTCGGGTGATGCCATCGCGATGAATACCAAGCTGGATGCGACGCGACCGATCGCTGCCGCTGCTGCCCCCACGGGTGGCGACAAACCGGCCATGCCAGCCCCCTCTGCCACGGTAGTCGTCAAAGACCTGCAGGGCGGTGAGCAGAAAATCGTGACTCCCGTGGCCGTGCCCAGTTCCGCGCGCCAGCTGGCCCAGCGCGCCAATGACCGGGGCTTGCAGCTCTACAAAGAGAAACAGTACGCGCACTCCGAGGCCCAGTTCACCGAAGCGCTGAAGCTGCGCCCCGACTTTGCATTGGCGGCCAACAACCTGGGTTTTGTGTACTACAAGCAGGACAAGTTTGCCGAAGCGGCACGCTGGTTTGAAAACACCGTCAAGATCGATCCCTCACGGGCGGTGGCCTACCTGAATCTGGGCGACGCCTATGCCAAGGCTGGCAATGCGGATAAAGCCAAGAATGCCTTTGGCACCTATCTGGAACTGGCCCCCAATGGCAGCGGCGCGGCCTATGCGCGCCAGCAGGTGGACAAAGGCTAGACAGCATGGCATAAGGTTCTTTCCATCCACAGCGGGACTGTAGAAATTCGCAACCGACATGATTGAGCAACACCTACTGTGTTACGGCGACTCCGTGTCCTGGGGCATCATTCCCGGCACCCGGCAACGCCATCTTTTTGAGAAGCGCTGGCCCGGCATTTTGCAAGGACTGTTGGGGCCCAAGGTGCGCGTTGTCGAAGAGTGCCTGAATGGCCGCACCACCGCATGGGACGACCCGTTTCGCTCCAACCGCAATGGCAAGGACCAATTGGCGCCAGCGTTACAGAGCCATGCGCCGTTGGACCTGGTCATTCTCTTTTTAGGCACCAACGACATGCAGACCGTATACGGTGTCAATGCCTATGCATCGTCATTGGGCGCCGGCCTATTGGTGGACACCATCCTGGCGTGCCGAGCGGAGCCCATGCAGAATCCACCCGCAGTATTGCTGGTCTCGCCTTCGCGCATCATCCAGCCCAATGACGCGATGGTTGAAAAATTCCGCGGTGCCGAAGAGAAATCCGCAGAATTCACCCACTGGTACCGGCGTGTGGCCGATGAACATGGGTGCAGCTTTTTCGATGCCGCCGAAGTGGTGCGACCCAGCATCGTCGACGGTGTGCATTGGGACGAACTCCAGCACCAGCAGTTTGCGACGGCTATTCATCCCTGTGTCGCACAGCTGCTCGGCACTTCCAAACCGCCCCATCTCTCATAAGGAATAGCATGAAACCCTTCTCCATGATCCGCGAGTTCCATCTGGCCGATTGGTTCACACTGGGCAACGCCGTATGCGGTATAGGCTCCATTTTCTCCACGATGACCTATGTGTTGAGCGACGACATCAAACACGTCTACTACGCTGCGGCGCTGGTGTTTGCGGCGTTGGTGTTTGACGTGCTGGATGGCCGCATCGCCCGCTGGCGCAACAAGTCTTCGGCCATGGGCCGCGAACTGGATTCGCTGGCGGACATCATCTCGTTTGGCGTGGCGCCAGCCATATTGGCCTACGGCTGCGGCATGCGTGGTCTCTACGACCGCGTATTGCTGGCCTATTTTGTGGCCTGCGGTGTATCACGCTTGGCCCGCTACAACGTCACCGCCGAAGAGATATCGCAGGGTACCGGCAAGGTCACCTATTTCGAGGGCACGCCCATCCCTACGTCCTTCTTGCTCGTGATATTGCTGGCGGTTGCAGCGGCCTATGGCGCCGTGGGCGAAAACCTGTGGTTCGGCGTCATGACCATTGCAGGCTTTACGCTGCACCCGCTGGCGCTGCTGTTCGGCGTCTCGGGCTCGCTGATGATCAGCCGCATCCGCATTCCGAAACCCTAATGGACTTTGCGCTCAAACATGCCCCTGCACATTGAAACCCCACTCCTGCAATCCCGCCAGTTGAGCCAGTTGTCCGGCCGCGCCATCTGGCTAAAGATGGATGCGCTACAGCCACCGGGCTCGTTCAAGATTCGCGGAGTGGGCCATGCCTGTACACAATATGTCAGCCGCGGTGCGCGCCGGTTGGTGTCATCCTCAGGTGGCAACGCGGGTCTTGCGGTAGCCTATGCGGGGCGGTCCATGGGGGTGCCCGTGACCGTGGTGGTGCCGCAAACCACATCCGAGCGCGCCAAAGAGTTGTTGCGACTGGAGGACGCCGAAGTTATCGTCCACGGAGCCAGTTGGCAGGAGGCAAACGAACTGGCGCTGTCTATGGTCGGCCCGGCGGACGCCTTCCTGCACCCCTTTGATGACCCCTTGTTGTGGCAGGGCCATGCGACCGTCATTGACGAGGTAGCCCGTGCTGGGCTCCAGCCGGATGCGGTGGTGTTGTCCGTGGGTGGGGGTGGTTTGCTCTCGGGTGTGGCCGAAGGCCTGCACCGCAACGCTTGGGGACACATCCCCATCATCGCAGTAGAGACCGAGGGCGCAGCATCCTTCCACGCTGCGGCAAAGGCTGGGCATGCAGTGCAGTTGGACACGATCAACAGCATCGCCACATCGTTGGGCGCAAAACGGGTGTGTGACCAGGCCGTGCAATGGTCCTTGAAACACACCATACATAGCGTCCTGGTGTCGGACAAAAGCGCGGTGGCGGCATGTGAGCGTTTTCTGGCCGACCACCGGGTGTTGGTGGAACCGGCCTGCGGCGCCAGCCTTGCACTAGCCTATGAGAATTCGCCCGCGCTGGAAGCATTCAAGACCGTGCTGGTGGTGGTATGTGGTGGCGCCACCGCAACAACCGACCAGCTCAAACAATGGGCCAAGAGCCTATAGTTTTTCCGACTCGCCCTGGCGCGGTTGCCACTTCATCAAGTGCTGCTCCAGCTTGCCCACGGCACTGTCGAGCAGCAATGCGCAGGCGGTCAGCACCACGATGCCGGCAAAGACGGTATTGACATCAAAGGTTCCCTCCGCCTGCAGGATCAGGTAACCCACGCCCCGGGCAGAGCCCAAGTACTCACCCACCACAGCGCCCACAAAGGCCAGCCCCACCGAGGTGTGCAAGCTGGAGAACACCCAGGCCATAGCGCTGGGCAGGTACACCGTGCGTAGCAGTTGCCGCCGGTTGGCACCCAGCATACGCGCGTTGGCTAGCACGCCCGGGCTCACCTCTTTGACGCCCTGATAGACGTTGAAGAACACGACAAAAAACACCAGCGTGATGGCCAAGGCCACCTTGCTCCAAATCCCCAATCCGAACCACAGCCCGAAAATGGGCGCCAAGATCACCCGTGGCATGGAATTGGCAGCCTTGACATAGGGCTCCAGAATCGCGCTGGCCATGGGCGCCAAAGCCAGCCACAGTCCGCTGGCCAAACCCAGCGCGGTACCGATACCAAAGGCCAGCACAGTTTCCAACAGAGTGATGCCCAGGTGCGGGTAAATGTCGGCACGCCCCGCCAGTCCGTCCGGAAACAGCATGCTGGCGCCCTGGCCAAAGGGCAGAAACCAGGACCACAGGCGACCCAATACTTGAACAGGTTCACCAATGAAAAAAGCCACCTGCTGGTCACGCGAAGCCCACTGCCACAGCAGCAGTACCAACACCAGCACCGCGACTTGCCAGACACGCAGATTGGCCGTAGACGGTTTCAGGGCGTTCAGAAGGCGGCCCACGCTCAAGCCGCCTTATTGAGTTGTTGGGTGTAGGCTTTCAGAACCTCCTCCCGCAACACGGCCCAGATATGGGTGTGTAGTTCGATAGCCCGCGGGTGCACGCGTTGCTCTGCCACATCCCGCGGGCGTGGCAGGTCAATGTCGAACTCGCCTATGGGGCGTGTGGCGGGCCCTGCCGCCAACACCACGACGCGGTCACTCAGGGCAATGGCTTCATCAAGGTCATGGGTGATGAACAGCACCGCTTTGCGCTTGGCAGCCCACAGGGCCAGCACTTCGTTTTCCATCAACTGGCGGGTCTGGATATCGAGTGCGCTAAAGGGCTCGTCCATCAGAATGATGTCGGGGTCCAGCGCCAGCACCTGGGCCAAGGCAGTGCGCTTGCGCATACCGCCCGATAGCTGGTGGGGGTAGCTGTCGGCGAACCCGCCCAGGCCCACGCGCTGCAGCCATTCCGTCGCCTGCGCGCGCGCCAGGGCATCTGGCAGGCCACGGTACTGCAGGCCCAGCATGACGTTCTGCAGTGCGGTGCTCCAGGGCATCAACGCGTCGGACTGGAACATATACCCAGCCCGTGAATTGATGCCAGTCAACGCCTGTCCAAACACACGCACTTCTCCAGCGGTCGGGGCTAAAAGCCCGGCAGCCATATTCAACAGTGTGGATTTGCCGCAGCCGGTGGGGCCGACCACGGACACAAACTCCCCAGCACTCACCCGCAGTGTGGTGTCCGCCACCGCGGTATAACGCTGGGCGGCCGCATCAGGCGAGCGGAAAACGCAGGAAACGTTGAGGAACTCCAGCGCGTAATCAGTCATGCAGTCCGTGCCCAGCACACCAACGCCTCAAGCCTTGAAGCGCTCTTTGGCCTTGCGGGCGAAGATGTTGGTGTAGGTCAGGGGGAGGTCAATTTTGTCGGCTTTGATGCTTGTGTCAAAACTGGCCAGCGTGCGCAATGCCGTGCGTGCACCTTCATCCGGTATAACACCATCGGGCGAGATGGCCTCGCGCACTTTGTCAAATGCGGCCAGGTACAGCGCACGGTCCCCCAGCAGATACGCTTCTGGTACGGTCTTGACGATATCGCTGGGGCCAGCAGTCTGCAGCCACTTCAGGCTCTGCACGATGGCATTGGTAAGCGCTTGTACGGTGTTCGGATTTTTCTGTACAAACTCTACCGGCGCGTACAGGCAACCAGCAGGCATGGCTCCACCAAAGACGTCGACCGTCCCCTTCAAGGTGCGGGTATCGGCAATGATGCGGATTTCGCCCTTTTGCTCCAGCATGGTGATGACCGGATCGGTATTGCTCATGGCATCGATCTGGCCCGAGCGAAAGGCCGCCAGCGCACCAGCCGCTGTTCCCACGCCGATAAAACTGACATCTGCCGGCTTGAGGCCCGCACGTGACAGGATCAGGTTAGCCACCATATTGGTCGACGAACCCGGCGCCGAAACGCCGATCTTCTTGCCCCTGAGATCGGCCACAGTTTTGTAGTCCGGCATGGTCTTGGTAGAGATGCCCACGGATATCTGCGGTGCACGGCCCTGCAACACAAAGGCCTGGAACTTTTGTCCTTTGGATTGGAGGTTGATGGTGTGTTCATAGGCACCCGACACCACGTCTGCAGACCCTCCCACCACTGCCTGCAGAGCACGCGAGCCGCCGGCAAAGTCGCTGATTTCCACCTCCAGGCCCTCTGCCTTGAAAAACCCCAACTGCTCTGCGATGGTCAGCGGTAGGTAATAAAACGCGGACTTGCCGCCCACCGCGATGGCGACTTTGGATTTTTCCAACCGGGTCTGCGCCAGCAGTGCGGGCGCCGCGAGCGAAGCCGTCGACAGGGTTGCAACGGCGGCAAAGCTACGTCGGCTCAACGGGGTGTCATGCATGGCGATTCCGGTTGGTGGTGGGCGGATTGTACTGAGCGGTGTTGCTATGGCAATCACCAAAATTAGCGTCGCATACGACCCTGAAATGGATAAGATCCAGCCATGAAGGGGGGCCAGTATGTACACACTGGAATTGAGCCATGCATCCTGAGCAGGCGGAACTGGCCCGGCTGCGTGCAATCGTCGAGCGCTGTGGCGAAGGCCTAGTGGTGATCCAGAACGACCAGTTCGTGTTTGCCAACAACCGCGCGACAGAGCTCCTGCAGACCACCCGCGAAGAAATGTTGGTAGAGGGCTACCTTCACCGCGTCCACCCGGATGACCGCGCCTGGGTCGAGGAACGGCGCAAACAGCGCCTTGCTGGACACGATGTTCCCAGCCGGTATGAGGTGCGGGCCCTATTGGGCAACGGCGATGTTCGGTGGCTGGACATTGGTGTCACGATGATCCCCTGGGGCGGTGCGCCTGCCACTCTGACCTTTTTCTCGGACGTAACCGAGCGCAAGCAAGCCCTCGAAGAACTGCAGCGTGCGTCTTCTGAGCGCGAGGCGATTCTGCATAACGCACTGGTGGGTATTGTTCTGTCGGTCGACCGGCACAACCAGTGGGTCAACGACAAGTTTGCAGAGATGGTGGGCTACAGCCGCGAAGAGCTGATAGGGGCATCATCGGCCATGTTGCATCCCGACCGCGAAGTCTGGGCGCAATTGGGGCGCGAGCAACGCGCTGCCCTGCTGGCCACCAGCACCAGCTCCAGCGTTCGCCAACTCAAGCGGCGCAACGGGGAACTGTTTTGGGTGCATATGGAAGGCCAATGTGTTCGAAAAAATGACCCCGATGCGGGAGTCATCTGGACCTTTTTGGACATCACCGCGCGGCTTCAGGCCGAGCACGACACCCAGGTTGCAATGGAGCAACAAAAAGAACTCAATACCCTGCGTTCGCGTTTCGTTGCCATGACCAGCCACGAGTTCCGCACGCCACTGTCGACCATCCTTTCGTCTGCGGAATTGCTCAAGTATTACGACGAACGCCTGCCCAAAGCCGAAAAGCTGGAGATCATCAAAACGATTGAAGACGGCGTGCAGCGCATGAAACGCATGCTGGACCGCGTACTGCTGCTGGGCAAGGTGGAAGCGCATATGCTGGACTTTCGCCCCCAGTCGGTCAATCTGCTCAAAATCTGCCAGGACCTGGTCGACGACACACGCACCCAACACCCCCTGTCCCGCAGCGAAATCACGACAAACTTCTCCCAGGCCTCGTCACACGGCGTTTTTGATGAAAAATTGCTGCACCATATCTTTAGTAACCTGCTGTCCAACGCGCTCAAGTACTCGCCCCAGGGTGGAGAGGTGGGCTTTAGGGTGGTGTCGGACGCGGCGCACACGGTATTCGAGGTGTCCGACCACGGCATTGGCATACCCCAGGACGAAATCCCGCATCTTTTTGAATCGTTTCACCGGGCCAGCAATGTGGGGGACATTCCGGGCACAGGTTTGGGGCTGGCCATTGTGAAGAACTCCGTAGATTTGCATGGCGGCACCATCAGTGTTACCAGTACACCAGGGCAGGGAACTACCTTCACGGTGCGCCTGTGAACCGTCTTGCGTGCATTTAGACAGAAATTAGTGATTCATCACGCCAAAAACGCTATAATCCAAGGCTTTTCTGGCATTACCCCGTCGGCCAAATACTAGTTACAGACGGGAAAATCGCTGAACGTGGCATGTGGGGCTCGATCTCCCCCCGTGACTGGCGGCAGCACTTTTTGGACAACATTGCGTAATGACAACCATCCGTGTAAAAGAAAACGAGCCGTTTGACGTCGCTCTGCGTCGCTTCAAGCGCACTATCGAAAAATTGGGTTTGCTGACTGACTTGCGTGCGCGCGAGTTCTATGAGAAGCCCACTGCAGAGCGCAAGCGCAAGAAGGCAGCCGCCGTCAAGCGTAACTACAAGCGCATCCGCAGCATGCAATTGCCCAAGAAGATGTTCTAAAGAACAGCCTTCCAAGGCCCAAAAAAGCTCGCTTGGGGACGCTCCAGCGGGCTTTTTTTAATTTCCCCACACCAGTTTTTGCACCCTTCCCTCTTTCAGGAATCCTGCGATGTCATCACTCAAAGACCAAATCACCGAAGACATGAAAACCGCCATGCGCGCCAAGGACAGCGAGCGCCTGGGCACTATCCGCCTGCTGCTGGCTGCCTGCAAGCAGCGTGAGGTGGACGAGCGCATCGTACTGGACGACGCAGCGGTGGTGG
The DNA here is from genome assembly GCA_043738115.1 of Rhodoferax sp. Classification (GTDB taxonomy): domain Bacteria; phylum Pseudomonadota; class Gammaproteobacteria; order Burkholderiales; family Burkholderiaceae_C; genus Allorhodoferax. The sequence goes on from JAYSZJ010000025.1 coordinate 97,005, forward strand.
CCATCGTGGACAAGCTGATCAAACAGCGCAAGGACAGTGTTGAAGCCTTTGTGAAGGCCGAGCGCCAGGAGTTGGCGGACAAGGAAACCGCCGAGATCAAGGTCTTGCAGGCTTACCTGCCACAACGCCTAAGTGCCGACGAGGTGCTGGCCGAGGTCAAGGCCATCGTCGCTGAACTGGGTGCCACCGGCCCCGGCGACATGGGCAAGGTCATGGGTGTGGTGAAGACACGCCTGGCCGGGAAAGCCGAAATGGGTACCGTCTCGGCGGCCGTCAAGACCGCACTGGCGGGTTAAAGCAAAACGGGGCCTGATCGGCCCCGTTCTTTTGGGTAGGACGGTTTTTAGCTACCCGCAACCTTCATGCGGTTGATCAAGATAGAGCCCACGGTCTTGGCACCGTAGTTGTAGATATCTGCGCCCACCGCATCAATGCCCTTGAGCATGGTCTTCATGTTGCCGGCAATCGTGATCTCATGCACCGGGTAGGCAATACGCCCCTTCTCCACCCAGAACCCGCTGGCGCCGCGTGAATAATCGCCGGTCACATAGTTCACGCCCTGCCCCATCAGCTCGGTCACAAACAGTCCGGTTCCCAGCTTTTGCAGCATCGCATCCAGGTCGTCACTGGCACGTGTCTGGCGTGACATGAATGTCAGGTTGTGCGAGCCACCTGAATTGCCGGTGGTCTGCATGCCCAGCTTGCGGGCCGTGTAGCTGCTCAAGAAGTATCCCTTCACCCGTCCGCCCTCAATCACTTGGCGGGGCTTGACGCTGACCCCTTCGTCATCAAACGGCGAGCTGCCTTTGCCGCGCAGCACAAATGGGTCTTCCTGCATGTCGATGTGTTTGGGCAGGATGATCTTGTCCAGCGAATCCAGCAGGAACGTGCTCTTGCGGTACATGGCGCCGCCACTCAAGGCCTGCACCAGGCCTCCGACCAGGCCCGCAGCCAGTGGCGATTCAAACAACACAGGGCACTCCAGCGTGGCGATCTTGCGCGCCTTCAGGCGGCTCAGCGCCCGCTCGGCGGCATAACGGCCTATGGCCTGGGGTGATGCCAGTGCGTCAGGATGGCGCATGGAGCTGTACCAGCTGTCGCGCTGCATGTCCTTGCCCTTGCCGGCAATGGGTGACACGGACATGGAATGGCGTGAGCTGGCGTAACCGCCGCGAAAGCCATGCGTATGGGCGCTGAAAAAATGTGACTGCTGGGCCGACACGGCGGCGCCTTCGCTGTTGGTGATCTTTTTGCTGGTGGCCAGTGCTGCCGCTTCACACTCCAGTGCCAGGCGCATAGCCTCCTCGCTGGTCAAAGCCCAGGGGAAGAACAGGTCCAGATTGCGCTCACGGTCGGCCACTGGAGCAATGTCTTTTATGTCTGGCAAGCTGGCAAAGCTGTCTTCGGCGGTAAACCGGGCAATGTCATACGCCGCGCCCACGGTCTGCGCAATCGCTTCGTCTGAAAAGTCCGATGTACTGGCATTGCCACGGCGCTGACCCACGTACACCGTAACGCCCAACGACTTGTCGCGGTTGCGCTCCACATTTTCCAGCTCGCCATTACGCACGGACACGCTCAGACCACAGCCCTCGGACACTTCGGCCCCTGCATCGGTAGCGCCGAGCTTCTTGGCATGGGCCAGGGCTTTGTCCACCAGCGATTCGAAAAAAGGCCGGCTAAAGGCAAAGCCGCTATCGGCCGGCTTGGTGGATGAAGCGCCTGCTGGCGAGGAAGGAAGGGAGGATTGGGGGGTCTTCATAGCGGAGGCTATGATACTTGTCTATATGAGCAAACTAAAAAAAGGCTATTTCGTCAAAGGTAAATTTGTGGCGGAAGGCAGTGAACTGGACCTGGAACTCAAGCGCGAGCTCAAGGGAACCGACGATAAAAGCCGCACCGACCTCAAACGCGAGAGCACTGAACTGCAAAAGCTGGGTCAGGATTTATTGACGCTGCGTGCGGCACTGCTGGATCGCCTGGAACTGCCGGACAAGCTGCTCGAAGCCATTGCGGAATATAAACGCATCACCAACTTCGAGGGCCGCCGCCGCCTCCTACAGTTCATTGGCAAGCGGATGCGACAACTGGAGCCCGCGACGCTGGACGCCATCCGCGTTTCGCTTGAAGAGCAACACGCCCCGTCTGCCAAAGAGACTCTGGCATTGCACGCTGCCGAACAGTGGCGTGACCGCCTGATTGCCGACGATGACGCTGTAGGCCAGTGGGTCAATATCAACCCTGCGACCGACATCCAGCAATTGCGTGCCCTGGTTCGCCAGGCCCGCAAAGACGCCAAGCCTGAAAAACCCGGCGAGGCAATACGCCATGGCCGCGCCTACCGCGACATTTTTCAACTCGTGCGTGAACATCTGCTGCATGGCAGTGACGTGCCGGACCCGATTGGGCCCGAGGATGATTTCCCCAACAACCCTGGAGCCGATGCGTGAGTGGTGATGCGCCTCTGCCGTCGCTGGATTTGGTCAAGATCGGCATCGTGTCGATCAGCGACCGCGCCTCCACCGGCGTGTACGAAGACAAGGGGCTGCCAGCCCTGAAAGACTGGCTGGGCCGTGCGCTGCAAAACCCCTTGCAGTTCGAAGCGCGCCTGATCCCGGACGAGCAGGCCACCATCAGCGCAAGCTTGGTTGAATTGGTAGACGCCGGCTGTTGCCTGGTGCTGACCACCGGCGGCACTGGCCCCGCGCTGCGCGATGTAACACCCGAAGCCACGCTGGCCGTGGCGCACAAGGAAATGCCGGGTTTTGGTGAACAAATGCGCCAGATCAGCCTGGCTTTTGTGCCGACTGCCATTTTGTCGCGCCAGGTGGCCGTGATCCGTAACCAGAGCCTGATCATCAACCTACCCGGCCAGCCCAAGGCCATTGCCGAGACGCTGGAGGGATTGAAGGGTGCCGACGGCCAGCAACAGGTCAACGGGATTTTTGCCGCCGTGCCCTATTGCATCGACCTGATTGGTGGGCCGTACCTGCAAACGGTGGATGCCGTGTGCAAGGCCTTCCGACCCAAAACCGCTATCCGCGCCTTCGCTACTTCCCAACCAGCTGGTTGAGGCGTTCAGCTTCGAAACACTCCTTGCGGGCGGCGTCGCCGGGTACGCAATCTGGCAGGCAGTCGGAGCTATCACGACGGGCTGACAGGGTTTCAATTGCCTTCCACAGCAACGCAATCTGGTGTTCCTGGCCCGAGGCCGAGTCGATCAGGCCGCGCAGTGCCTGGCTGACCGGATCGTCCTCCTGCGTAATGCCATAGGCGCTGAATTTGGGTTCGGTATGCGTCACATCTGCGCTCTGGCCCGTCTTGCTGGGGAGGATGCGGGCAGGAATGCCAACCGCCGTAGCGCCCGGCGGCACGGGTTTGATGACCACAGCATTGCTGCCGATTTGGGCACCATCGCCGACTACGAAACCGCCTAACACCTTGGCACCGGCGCTGACCACCACGCCTTTGCCCAGCGTGGGATGGCGTTTGGCGCCCTTGTACAGCGAGGTACCACCCAGGGTGACGCCTTGGTAAATCGTGCATCCATCGCCGATCTCTGCCGTTTCGCCCACCACCGTGCCCATGGCGTGGTCAAAGAAAACCCGCTCGCCAATCACGGCACCGGGGTGGATTTCGATACCCGTGAACCAGCGCGACAGGTGCGAGATAAACCGCCCCAGCCACTTGAAGCCATGTGTCCAGCACCAGTGCGCCCTGCGGTGCAGCACCAGGGCATGCAGACCCGGATAACACGTCAGCACCTCCCAGGTGGTGCGCGCAGCGGGGTCGCGGTCCAGGATGCATTGGATGTCGGAGCGTAGGCGGGAAAACATGCGTACGAGTCTAACTGTTGCGTTGTAGGCACGTTGTCGCCGAGGCTAAGCCCGCGCGCTCAACCACCCGTCTTGCCAGCCGACTGCTGCAATATGGCTTTGGCAATGCCACGCAGGATGTGGATTTCTTCCTGCGTGACGCCGGCGCGATTGAACAGCTGGTTCAGGCGCGGCATCAGCTTCTTGGGGGCCGCAGGGTCCAGAAAACCCAGCGCCACCAGGGATTGCTCCAGATGGGTCAACATGCCGGCCACCTGGGCAGCATCGGCCGTGCCGAGCCCCCACGCTCCGCCGCTCTGCGGGTCGCTTCCCCCCGAGGGGGCTAAGCCGCCTTGGGACGGCCCGGCGGCGGCTTGCCCGGTAAACCCACCCAAGGCCAGGCGCCATTCATAGGCTATTACCTGCAACGCAGCGCCGATGTTCAACGAGCCAAACGTGGGGTTGCTGGGAATGCTCAGGCAGGCATGGCAGCGGTAGACATCCTCGTTGCGCATGCCAAAACGCTCAGAGCCAAACAGGAATGCGACACCCTGCTGCCCCCACGGGGCAGGCTCCATAGGCTGCCCTGACAGATGCTCTTGAGCCAAATCGGCCTGTAGCCCCCGAGAAATATGGCTTGTCCGCTCTGTTTTTGATAGCGATTCGAAATGTTCCCGGGGTGCCACCGTGGGCGGCCCGAAGTCGCGCGGGGTCATGGCGGTGGCGCACAAGTGGGTCATGCCGTCCAGCGCCTCATCCAACGTGGTTACGATGCGGCACTTGTCCAGCACGTCCAGCGCACCACTGGCGCGCTGTATGGTCTCTTCGCGACGCAGCACATTGGCCCAGCGCGGCGCCACCAGCACCAGGTCGTCAAAACCCATGGTTTTCATGGCCCGGGCGGCGGCACCCACGTTGCCAGCGTGGCTGGTGTTGATCAGAATAAAGCGGGTTTGCATGGCGCGATTGAGGTAAACCAGTAAAATAGCGGCTATTGTCGCCGTCTGCATCGCCAGACGGATACCCGTTCTTAATCAGTTGGGGACAGAGCTAAAGGTCTGTCCCGCAAACCAAAACAATTTATGTCGCTCAATCTGCACCCCATGGTCAACGTGGCCGTTAAAGCCGCACGCGCAGCCGGTTCCATCATCAACCGCGCCGCCCTTGATATTGAAGCCGTTCGTATTTCACAAAAGAAGGCCAACGATTTCGTCACCGAAGTGGACCATGCTGCAGAGCAGGCGATCATAGAAACCCTGCTAACGGCCTACCCCGGCCACGGCATCTGGGCCGAAGAATCCGGGCGCGAACATGGCGCCAAAGACTCTGAATTCGTCTGGATCATCGATCCGCTGGACGGCACCACCAACTTCATCCACGGCCTGCCCGTGTACTGCGTCAGCATCGCGCTGGCCGTCAAGGGCAAGGTCGAGCAGGCGGTGGTCTATGACCCCACCCGCAACGACCTGTTCACCGCCACCAAGGGCCGCGGCGCGTTTTTGAATGACCGACGCATCCGCGTCTCCAAACGCATCCACCTAAAAGATGCGCTGTTGTCCACCGGCTTCCCCTTCCGCCCGGGCGACAACTTCGCCAACTACCTGACCATGATGGGCGACGTGATGAAGCGCACGGCCGGCCTGCGCCGCCCAGGTGCGGCCGCGCTGGATCTGGCCTATGTGGCTGCTGGCTTCACCGAAGGATTCTTTGAGACTGGTCTGCAGCCCTGGGACGTGGCCGCAGGCTCTTTGCTGGTGACCGAGGCCGGTGGCTTGGTTGGCAACTTCACCGGTGAAGCCGATTTTCTGGACCAGCAGGAATGCCTGGCCGGCAACCCGCGTATTTATGGCCAGTTGATCACCATCCTGGGCAAATACAGCAAGTTTGCCAGCGCCGGCGAAAAAGCCGCATTGCGCCAGGCCCGCCACGCAGCCGCCACGGACGCGCCTGCTGCCAACACGGAAGGTGCTGACGACCAGGCGCCCGAGGTAGACAGCGCCCCGCTGTAAAAGGCGAAAGTTTCACCGCCGGGCCGCCCCAAGGTGAGGACTTGGGGTTTTGCCAAACACGCCCCCTCGGGGGGCAGCGACCCGCACGGCGGCGGAGCGTGGGGGCAACATTTCAGCTGGGCAAGTCCAGCGTCTCGATGGCCACAGGGCGGCCAAAGTAATACCCCTGAAAGGCCCGGCAGCCGATGTTGAGCAAAAAGTCGCGCTGCCCGGCCGTCTCCACCCCCTCGGCCACCACGCTAAGGTCCAGGCTGTGGGCCAAGCTCAGGATCGTGCGGGCAATGGCCGCATCGTTGGGGTCACTCAGCACATCGCGCACAAAAGACTGGTCGATCTTGAGCTGGTCCAGCGGTAGCCGCTTCAGGTAAGACAGCGACGAATAACCGGTGCCGAAGTCATCCAGCGCAAAGTTGACACCAATCGAGCGCAACTCCCCCATCTTGACGATGACGTCATCAAAGTCGCTGAGCAGCATGCTCTCGGTCAGCTCCAGCTTCAGGCGGTAGGGGTTGGCACCGCTGACACGCAGCAAATCCAGCAATTGGTCGGTGAACTCGGGGTGGCGGAACTGGCGTGCACTGACGTTGACCGCCATCGTGAGCTTGCGCGTGGCGGCGCTGGTATTCCAGGCCACCAGTTGCGCACAGGCCGCCTGCAGCACCCACTGGCCCAGTGGAATGATCAGGCCGGCCTGCTCGGCCACCGGTATGAACTCTGCTGGCGACACCATGCCACGCTGCGGGTGCTGCCAGCGCAGCAGGGCCTCCACACCGGTCATCACACCGTTTTCATCTACCACGGGTTGGTAATGCAGCATGAACTCCTGGTGCTGCAGGGCGTGGCGCAGGTCAATCTCCAACACGGCACGGGCGCTGGCGGCGGCCTGCATCACCGGGTCAAAGAAGCGCAGTGTGTTGCGCCCCGCCGCCTTGGACTGGTACATGGCAAGGTCGGCCCGCTGCAGCAACTCGTCCACACTTTGCTGGTGGTTGAAGAACAGCGTGACGCCAATGCTGGGCGAACTGTGGTGGGGCTGGTCGCCCAGCACAAAATGTCGGTTGATCGCCGTCAGGATTTTCTTGGCGATTGCTTCGGCCTGCCCAGCGGCGTCGATCTCGACCGCGCCCAGGTCCTCAAGCATCACCACAAACTCGTCGCCGCCCAGCCGGGCCACGGTATCGATCACGCGTACACACTCGGTGAGCCGTGTCGCCACCTGCTTGAGCAGTTCGTCACCCATATGGTGTCCACGGGTGTCGTTGAGTACCTTGAAATTGTCTAGATCAATGAACAACAGAGCCCCGTAACAGGACCGGCGGGCGCTGGACGCCACCGCCTGGTTCAGCCGGTCAATCAGCAGGCGCCGGTTTGGCAAACCGGTCAGAGCGTCATAAAACGCCAGCCGTTCGATATCGGCCTCGGCCTGTTTGCGGGCGCTGATTTCGCGCCCCGTCCCCCGGTAGCCAGTGAATACGCCTTGGTTGTCGAAGATGGGCGCGCCGCTGATGGATATCCACATCGCACCGCCATCGGGGCGGCGGCGCATCATTTCCAGATCATGGAAGGTTTCGCGGGCATCCAGCGCGGCCCGGTGTGCGGCCCACTGGGCGGGGGTGATACCTTCCACATCCGATTCCCAACGTGTCTTGCCGATGAAGTGTTCCGCGGGCAAGGCATTCAGCCCTGCCAGGTCCCCGTCCACACGCACAAAACGGTATTCGGTGTCTTGTTCCCAATACCAGTCCGAGCTCAACTCGGTCAGGCCGCGAAAACGTGCCTCGCTTCGCTGGGCGGCGGCCAACTGGTCGGCGGCGGCCTGTAAAGCCTCGCGTTCGCTGGTGATGTCCTGCACCACACCGTAATCCGCCTTCACCACGCCATTCTCTATTTGCCGGTGCATGCGCGAACGAATCCACAGGACATTTCCATCGGGCCGGCGCCACCGGTACTCCACAATGTCCCCGTTCATCTGTTTGATGGCTTGTTTGACCAGGGGTTTGTGCTCTTCATCCACCCCTTGCATGTGGGCACCCAGTGGCGCGGATTGCACATCCCCCAGATTGCCGATGGCACAGTAACCGCGGGACAAGCGCACCATGTCGTCCCCGGGGTACATCACCCAGTGCCCGACTTTGGCGACAGATTCGGTCATTTCGTGCAGGGTCACCTGCCGGTTCAGCTTTTCATTGGTTTCTGCCAATTGTTGTTCACCGGCCACCACGGCAGCCTGGGACATGCGGTCAACGGTGACATCACGCAGATAAAACAGGATGAAGGACTCGCCCTGCGCGTCCACCTGCACAGCGTTCATGCAAATGACGCGGTGCACACCATTGGCCAGGACCATGGTGAGGTCCAGGTCGCGTACGCGCTTGGTGGTTTGCAAAGGCATTAGCGCCTTCACCCGGGTCAATTCATCTGGCCAGTGGCCAATCTCCACCGCTGTACGCCCCAACACCTGGTCACGGTTGAAACCGGTCAGCTTGAGCCATTCCTCATTGACCGCAATGACGGTGGTGTCGCCGGCCCGCATCAGCGCTATGGCCTGCGGGCTCTCCATGAAGATGGCTTGGAAAAGAGCGTCCACCAAAGACTTCCATCAAACACCCCAACCGCGGGCTGCGGTGCCGGGTAGATACGAGCGTAGCACCGAATCCCGTGAAAAGACACCGTGGTCTTTGATCCCCCCACTGTCGCGCACCTGCGTGTGCTCCCTGCTGCAATTGATAGACTCCCCGGCATGAGCGACGCCGACAAGCAACACACCCCCATGATGCAGCAGTACCTTGGACTCAAGGCTGCCCACCCCAACACCCTGCTCTTCTACCGCATGGGTGATTTCTACGAGATGTTCTACGCCGACGCAGAGAAGGCCGCCCGCCTGCTGGACATCACACTGACCCAGCGTGGCCAGTCCGCCGGCGAGCCGGTGGTGATGGCTGGCGTGCCCTTCCACGCTATGGAAGGTTATTTGGCCAAGCTGATACGCCATGGCGAGTCGGTCGCCATCTGCGAACAGGTCGGCGAAGTCACCGGCAAGGGCCCGGTGGAGCGCAAGGTGGTGCGTGTCGTGACCCCCGGCACGCTGGTGGATGCCGAGTTGCTCAGCGAAAAGTCCGAATCCGTGCTGATGGCCGTGCACCAGGGCCCACGCAACCGCTGCGGCCTGGCCTGGCTCAGCGTCACCCAGGGCGTGGTGCACCTGGCCGAATGTGCGCCCGACGCCGTGCCCGAGTGGGTGGCCCGGGTCAGCCCCAGCGAACTGGCCTACAGCGCCGGTGCCACGCAAGCCTTTGAAGACCGGCTGAAACGCCTGCGTATGAACACCGGCGGCACCAGCGCGCTGTACACCACAGCCAGGCCCGAATGGCAGTTTGACCCCGCACTGGGTCAGCGCAAACTGCTGGACGCCCTGCAAGCCGCAAGCTTGGCGAGTTGGAACGCCCAAGACCTGCCGCTGGCGCACGCCGCCTGCGCGGCACTCTTGGGCTATGCAGAACACACCCAGGGCCGCGCCCTGACCCATATCAGCGCGGTCCAAGTGCAGCGCGATGGCGAACTGATAGACCTTCCGCCCACGACGCGGCGCAATCTGGAACTGACCCAGACCCTGCGCGGCGAAGATTCCCCCACCCTGTTCTCGCTGTTGGACACCTGCATGACCGGCATGGGCAGCCGTATGCTCAAAAGTTGGCTGCTGACGCCGCGGCGTGACCGCGCCCAAGCGCAAGCGCGGCTGGACGCCATCGCCACGCTGCGCAGCGGCACCCTGCAGTCGTCTTCACTCGCGCTGTGGCAGGCCTTGCGCCAGCAACTCAAGGGCAGCGCGGACGTGGAACGCATCACCGCCCGCACCGCGCTGCGCCAGGTGCGCCCGCGCGAGCTGGTTGCCCTGGTGGTAACGCTACAAAAAACAGAGCTACTCGCCCAGTCGATTCGGGGGCTAGAGGCCTATTTGGCTACCATCGCCTTGGATTTGCAGCCCCCCATTGAATGTTCGGACCTGTTGCTGCAGGCCATCGCCGCCGAGCCCGCAGCGCTGGTGCGCGACGGTGGCGTCATCGCCACGGGCTTTGATGCCGAGTTGGACGAGCTGCGCGCCATACAAACCAACTGCGATGACTTCCTGCTGGACCTGGAAGTGCGCGAACGCGCCCGCACCGGCATCAGCAACCTGCGTGTGCAGTTCAACAAGGTGCACGGTTTCTACATCGAAGTGACCCAGGGCCAGGCCGACAAGGTGCCCGATGACTACCGACGCCGCCAGACGCTCAAAAATGCCGAGCGCTTTATCACGCCCGAGCTGAAGGCTTTTGAAGACAAGGCGCTCTCCGCCCAGGAACGCGCCTTGGCCCGCGAGAAGTGGTTGTTCGAGCAGGTGCTGGACCGTCTCCAAGCCTTCGTGCCTATGCTGACCCGTACGGCCCGCGCGCTGGCCGCGCTGGACGCCCTGTGTGCGCTGGCCGAACGATCGCTGACGCTGGGCTGGTGTGCGCCGCAGTTTGTGGTCGAACCCTGCATAGACATCACGCAGGGCCGCCACCCGGTGGTGCAGGCGCGGCTGGCCGAGTTGAGCAGTGGCAACTTCATCGCTAACGACACACGCCTTGGGCCCAAGCAACGCCTGCAAATCATCACTGGCCCGAACATGGGCGGTAAATCCACCTATATGCGCCAGGTCGCGCTGATCGTGTTGCTGGCGTCCGTCGGCAGTTATGTGCCGGCCAGCGCCTGCCGCCTGGGACCAATTGACGCCATCCACACCCGCATAGGTGCGGCCGACGACCTGGCCAATGCCCAGTCCACCTTCATGCTGGAGATGACGGAGGCCGCACAGATCCTGCACGCGGCCAGCCCCAACTCGCTGGTGCTGATGGACGAGATCGGCCGCGGCACCTCCACATTCGACGGTCTGGCGCTGGCCAGTGCGATTGCCACGCAGTTGCACGACAAGACGCAAGCCTTCACGCTGTTCGCCACCCACTACTTCGAGCTGACGGAATTCCCCGCCACCCACCACAGCGCGCTGAACGTACACGTCAGCGCCACCGAGTCGGGCCGCGATATCGTGTTCCTTCACGAGATCCAGAGCGGCCCGGCCAGCAAGAGTTACGGCATCCAGGTCGCCCGCCTGGCCGGCATGCCGGCAGCGGTGCTGAACCAGGCGCGCCACACGCTGGACGCGTTGGAACTGCAGGCCACGGAATCCCAAGCCCAAGTGGATTTGTTTGCCGCAGCGCCCGCCCCGGAAACGATTGCGGCTTCGGCGCTGGATGTGCGGTTGGCGGCCATCAACCCCGATGTATTGAGCCCGCGGGAAGCGCTGGAGGCGCTGTACCAGTTGAAGGCGTTGGCGAACGGAGGGTAATTTCCTGAGTAAGACACCCCCACCAGCGCAGGTACACACGCTAGATACACTCTAGGTATTTCCCCTAAGCGACCTGGACCACCCATGACCTATTGCGTAGCCATCAAACTCAACGCCGGCTTGGTGTTCCTGTCCGACTCCCGCACCAACGCCGGGCTGGACCAAATCAGCACCTTCCGCAAAATGATTGTGTACGAGCGCCCCGGCGACCGCTTCATGGTGCTGCTGTCGGCCGGCAACCTGAGCATCTCGCAGTCGGTGCGCGAGCTCCTGCAAGTCGAGCAGCTGAAGGAGACCGACGAAAGCGGTGTGATCACGATCTGGAATGCAGACAGCATGTTCGACGCCGCGCGGGTGCTCGGGCAAGCGGTGCGGCATGTCTATGACCGCGATGCCGAGTCGCTGAAATATTCCGGCGTGGAGTTCAACGTCTCGCTGATCTTCGGCGGCCAGATCCGCGGCGAGAGCATGCGGCTGTTCCACGTCTATTCGGCCGGGAATTTCATCGAGGCCACGGCCGAGACACCGTACTTCCAGATCGGCGAGTCCAAGTACGGCAAGCCGGTGCTGGACCGCGTGATCACGCCCGAAACGCCGCTGGACGAGGCGGCCAAGTGCGCGCTGGTCTCGATGGACTCGACGATGAAGTCCAACCTGTCGGTGGGCCCGCCGCTGGACCTGGTGGTGTACGAAGCCAACCGCTTCGAGACCGACAAGATCGTCTGTCTCGGAATGAACAATCCCTACTTTCGCATGCTGCACACCTCCTGGGGGCAGAAGCTGCGCGACGTGTTCGACAGCCTGGAGGACCCGGTCTGGGACGATGCCCAGACCGATACGCCGCTGAAAGTGGAGGACGGCCGCAGCAAGCCCCTGAAGAAGATCTCGCGGCCCGAGGAGAGGTTGATCTAGTTGGCGCTCATCGTCTTCTCCCACGGCAACAGCTTTCCGGCGGCGACCTACAACGTCCTGTTCAAGAACCTGCGCTCGCGCGGGTTCGTGGTCAAGGCCGTGGACAAATTCGGCCACGATCCCGACTACCCGGTCACCAACAACTGGCCGCACCTGGTTGCGCAACTGGCGGCTTTCGCCCAGCGTGAAGTCGACAAGGCCGGCGAAGCGGCTTTCCTGGTCGGCCATTCGCTGGGCGGCCTCCTCAGCCTGATGTGCGCCACCCGCCACCCCGAGCTGGCGCGCGGTGTGCTGCTGCTGGACTCGCCGCTGCTGGGCGGCTGGAAAGCGACGGCGTTAGGTGCCATGAAGCGAACCCCGTTGGTCGGTTCGCTGTCGCCGGGCGCCGTCAGCCGCAAACGCCGCAACAGCTGGCCGGCGAAGGAAGACGTGCTCGAGCACCTGCGCCACAAGAAGGTCTTCGCCAGATGGGATGAGCAGGTGCTGATCGACTACGTCACCCATTGCACGCACGAGGTCGACGGCCAGCGCGTCCTGAGCTTCGACCGCGACGTCGAGACCTCGATCTACAACACCCTGCCGGACAACCTGGACCGGATGCTGCGCCGCTATCCCTTGCAATGCCCTGCTGCATTCATCGGCGGGCGCCAGTCGGTGGAGATGCATCAGGTCGGCATGGCGATGACCGAGCAGGTGACCGGGGGCCGGATGATGATGCTGGACGGCAGCCACCTGTTCCCGATGGAAAAGCCGGTGGCGACCGCCGCCGCGATCGAAGCGGCGCTGCGGGGTTACGACTTCCTGCCCCAATAAAAGGCGTTTTGACCCGGAATTGTTGGCAAATGGTGCAGTGCAGCATTTGCGGCCTCTTGTCCTACAAGGGAGCGCCTTGCACGCTCACACGCAGGGGTGGGTGCGACAACCACATTGGCTCGATGCCATCCACCCAAACCCTCATTTCTCCCCCGCGCTCGCCTTCGCTGGCTTTGCTGCTCGCCGAGCCGCTCCGGGCCATATTCGACGCCCTCGGCGCGCAAGTGGCGGCGCATCCCGATTCGACCGGAGACGGGCATCCGGTCATCGTCTACCCGGGCCTGGGAGCCGGCTCCATGAACACCTCGCAGATGCGCAATTTCCTCAAGCGCGCCGGCTTCATGGCAAGCGACTGGGGCGGCGGCGTCAACATCGGGCATGACGGCGAGTTTGACGACTGGCTGGACGTGCTGGTGCAAAGCGTCCGCGCGGTCGGCGATCAACACGGCGGCCGCAAGGTCAGCCTGGTCGGCTGGAGCCTGGGCGGCATCTTCGCCCGCGAGATCGCCAAGCGAGCCCCCGATTCGGTGCGCACCGTCATCACACTGGCGACGCCGTTTGCGGCGCTGGGCGACAACCATGCGGGAGCGATCTACAAGCTTTTC
>JAYSZJ010000026.1:0-2137 GCA_043738115.1 Rhodoferax sp.
AACCGGCGTGCAGAAACTGATCATGGCCATTGACGAATACGTCGATCACCACAATACCAAGCCCAAGCCATTTATCTGGACCAAGAGCGCTCGCGACATCCAGCAAAGGATGATTCGCGCCAACGGCCGTTCAAGTTCCAAAAGAATGCAACTACACCAGGATTGTGGATCACCTCGATCATGTGTCCGGAAACCCTGCGCTGGATTCTTGGCGTTTCTTCCATTAGGTTAGCAATCAGTACCCTGGCCAGACAGGTTCGAAGAGGACGATGACAAGCTTACGCGCTTTGGCGTCTTCGGTCCCCCCGTGCCAGAATGACCTGCTACACCTACCCCTGTTAGTTTAGAGAGCAAAGAGGTAGGTATGAGGATCAACAAACAACCCAAGGCACAGATGCATGCAGCCGGAGATTCTGCCGATACAGGCGCATCGCAAGGAGCCCGCAGGGCGACTGAAGATGCGCCTGTATCGATGCGACCATTGTCGCCCAGCGTCGATTCCGAAGTCGTGGCCATCGCCAAACGTCGACGCTTTACCAATGCCGACAAGCGCCGCATAGTGCTTGCCACCGCCGCGTGCACCAAACCCGGTGAAATCGGCGCACTGATGCGCCGAGAAGGCGCGTACTCGTCATCGCTGGCCACATGGCGGCGCCAATATGCGGCAGGTGAGCTCAATGGAGCCGATTCTAAAAAGCGTGGCCCCAAAGCTGCCCCTGCCCGTGAAGAACTCAAGCAATTGGCGCTGATGACGCGTGAGCGTGACAAGCTGCGGGTGCAACTGAGCAATGCGCAGCTGGTCATCGAAGTCCAAAAAAAAGTTGCCGAGTTGTTGGAGCAACTCGAACCATCACCCAAGTTCGCGAGTCCTTAATGGCTGGCACTCATGAACTGACCTCAACGCTTGGCAATGCCGCAGCATGTCGCGCCATGGGCCTATGGCGCGGTGCCCCCGCTCGACACAAGGCGCGCGCACACCGCGCCACCTTTGTGGGGCCACCGCCTTCGGCACGGCCACCGCGCCCACGCTCACCGCTGGCCTTGAGTCAGACGGAGCAGACGTTGGTGTTGCAAGCCCTGTGCAGCGAGCGCTTCTGTGACAGCGCCCCAGCGGCAGTGCACGCCACCCTGCTCGATGAGGGCTGCTACCTGGGTTCGGTGCGCACCATGTATCGCTTGCTGGCGGCCAACGCCAGCAGTGCTGAGCGGCGCCGCCAGCGCAGCCACCCCGCCTATGTCAAGCCTGAGCTGCTGGCCATCGCGCCCAACCAGGTCTGGTCGTGGGATATCACCAAGCTCAAGGGGCCCGCCAAATGGACTTGCTTTCACCTGTACGTCATCCTGGACATCTTTAGCCGCTATGTCGTCGGCTGGCTGATTGCGCCTCGCGAGAGCGCTGAGCTGGCCCAGCAACTCATTGCCGATACCGTAGCGCGTCACGATGTGATGCCCGGTGCGCTCACGCTGCACGCAGATCGGGGCACTTCCATGCGCTCCAAGCCGGTGGCCAGTTTGTTGGTTGACCTGGACGTGGCCAAGAGCCACAGCCGCCCCTACACCTCGGATGACAACCCTTATTCGGAGTCGCAGTTCAAGACCATGAAATACCGCCCGGACTTCCCAGAGCGCTTTGGCAGCATTGAAGACGCCAGAAGCCATTGCCAGACATTCTTTGCCTGGTACAACGGCCAGCATTGCCACTCAGGGATTGGCCACATGACACCGCACAGCGTTCACTATGGGCAAGCGCAGGTCATGCGCGAGACTCGACAAGCGACGCTGAACGCCGCGTTTGATGCGACACCCCATCGATTCAAGGGTGTTCGCCCTTGCCTCAAACCCATGCCAACAGCGGCCTGGATCAACCCACCACGCGAGGAAAGGAAAATGCCCGAAACAACACAACCCTGCACAGTAAATTTATGACGCAAGGTGTAGCAAAGTCATTGACACGTTCCGAAGCTAGCAGCCACGAACCTACTGTTCCGAGAAGTTCCCGAGAAAATCGGACGATTAAAGTCAACCGAAGCCGTGGCACTAATTTGCGTCGGTCCGTTTCATAACGGCTTCGGCTATCTGGCGAATGATCTTTATCACTCTGGCGGCAACGTCAATCGCGACTTCACAACGACTTTCG
>JAYSZJ010000027.1:0-28216 GCA_043738115.1 Rhodoferax sp.
GTGGGCGTTCTGCGCAGGTCAAGGAGGAGCCCGCGCAGCGGGCGGGGGACACGGAGCAGAACGCCCACCCCGGTCTCCTCGGCGAGTTCCCAAAGCGCAACAACGGTATTGGTCATCTGGTCATTTGTTCTTGGGCAACGCAACCCACTGGCCCTCGATGGCGTGAATGGTGATGCGCTGGTCGAACACGTCGATCAGTGCTTGGTGGGTGGTCGGATCACCGCTGGGTCCGTGGTGCAACAGGCGCCCGTTGGCCATGACCACCACACGGTCCGCATGCAAAGCCATGCCGATCTCGTGCAGCACGCTGACGACCGTGTTGCCCTGTGCAACCAATAATTGCACCACCGCCAGCCAGTCGGCCTGGTGCGGCGGGTCCAGATTAGCCAAGGGTTCGTCCATCAACAGCACCTGGGCCTGCACGGCCAATGCGCGGGCCAGCAATACACGTTGCCGCTCACCGCCCGACAACTGACCCAGCGCACGAAAGCGCCATTCCCAAGCCTGGGTAGCGCGCAATGCTTGCTCGACTGCGGCTTCATCGGCCGCGCTGGCAGGTGCCAACCAGGCCTGGTGCGGCAGGCGGCCGAGCATGGCCACGTCCCACACGGTCAAGTCATCGGCCGAAGTTTCGTTTTGACCCAGCCACGCCATCTGCCGCGCGCGTTCGCGCAGCGGCACTGCAGACAGCGGCTTGCCCCACAGCGACACGGTGCCGGTGTGCGGCAATACA
This sequence comes from Rhodoferax sp., assembly GCA_043738115.1. Taxonomy (GTDB): domain Bacteria; phylum Pseudomonadota; class Gammaproteobacteria; order Burkholderiales; family Burkholderiaceae_C; genus Allorhodoferax. Next base: position 734 of record JAYSZJ010000027.1, read on the forward strand.
CCCGCCAATGTCTTGAGCAACGTGGATTTACCAGCGCCGTTGGGGCCCACGATGCTGGTCCACTGCCCGGCCGCTATATCCACCGACAAGCCGTGCAACACGGCCGTCTTGCCTGGGCCGCTGCCCATGGATGCGTGGACGGCGTCGGCTTTCAACGCCACGGGTCCGGTCTTGTGCAGGGTCGTTGTCATAACGCGCTCCCGACCTTGGCCGGCCCGCGGTGCATCAGCCACAGCAGGTAACCACCGCCCAGCACCGCAGTCAGCACACCCACCGGCAATTCCTGTGGCGCAACCAACCAGCGCGCCATCATGTCGGCGGCCATCAGTAACACACCACCGACCAGACTGGCCAGCAGAATCAGTTGACCATGGGTGGTCTTGAGCACCGAGCGCACCAGGTGCGGCGCGGCCAGGCCCACAAAGGCTATCAAGCCGGTTTGTGCCACCGCAGTGCCCGTGGCCAAAGCCAGCACGGCCACCAGCGCGGCGCGCATGGGCACCACGGCCAGGCCCAGGCTCTGCGCGGTGGCGTCGCCCAGGCTGAGCCCGTCCAACACACGGGCCAGCAACCAGGCGGCGATGATGCTCACCACCCAGGCGATGGCCATCATGGAAACGGACACCCAGCCTACAAAGGCGGTAGAGCCCAGCATAAATGCCCACATGGCCTGCAGCGAATCGGGCGACAGCATCAGCACCAGATGTGTCACCGCGCCCAACACAGCGCCCACCACTACACCGGCCAACAGCAGGCGCAGCGTGTGGCTGACGCCGCGCGATAACACCAGCGTCAACACAATCGCCAACACCGCGCCCGCAAAGGCCGCACCGGTCAAGCCCAAGCGCACCCACAGGCTGCTGGAAAACACGCTGACCGCGACACCACTGTTCATCATGTTGGCGCCGCCACCCAGCATGCCGGCACCACCACCCATGGCGGCCAGCGCCACGGCCACACCCAGCGAGGCGCCCGACGCGCTGCCCAGCAGATACGGGTCGGCCAGCGGATTGCGGAACAGGCCCTGCGCAACGGCACCGGCCAGCCCCAGCAAAGCGCCCGCCGCCCAGGCGCCGACGGTGCGGGGCAAACGAATCTCCCACACAATTTGTTTGGCCATGGCCGCGCGCTCGGGGTCCAACTTGGGGTTCAACAAAGGCTGCAGCAGGTTCTCGAAGCCCACGCTGCCCACGCAAATACCCAAGGCTGTCAGCGCCAACGCACCAACAACCGAGAACCACAACATCCAACGAACACGTGCCTGCATCATGGCTTGGGGGCCTTGTCCACAAGACACTTGGCCATCAGGCGCGCGCCTTCCGCCATGCGGGGGCCAGGGCGAACCAGCACATTGGCGTCTTCGGTCGGGAAGATACACAGGCGTTGCTCACGCAGCGCACGTATGCTTTGCCAACCCGGGCGTTGCTGCAGCCCTTCGGCGCTGCGCTGGCCGATCATGATCAGGTCCGGGTTGGCGCGCACTATGTATTCAGGGTTGAGTTTGGGGAAAGGCCCCAGCTTGGCCGGCACGATGTTTTTGGCGCCCAGGCGCGTCAGTGTCTCGCCAATGAAGGACGCCTCACCGGCCGCATACGGCCCCTGGTTCACCTCGAAATACACTTTGGCGCCCCGCACGTTGGCCGGAATGGACTGGGCCGCGGCCGACACACCGGCGTCGATGGCGCGCCAGATACGCTGAGCATCCGCCACCTCCAGCAACTGCCCCACCTTCAGCATCACGCGCTGCACGTCGGCATGGGATTTGGGTTCCAACGCCACAACCTTGATACCCAGGGCCTCCAGCCGGTCGCCCACGCGCGAGGACTTGGCCATCAACACCACGTCGGGCCGCAGCGCCACGATGGCTTCCACATTCGGGTCCAGCCCGCCGCCCACCTGGGGAAGCTTTTGCACGCTGTCGGGGTAGTTGGAGTAGCGGTCCACACCGACCAGGCGCGCGCAGTGGCCCAGCTCGCACACCGTCTCGGTCAGCGACGGCAGGATGCTGACGATGCGTTGCGGCGCGCTCGATAGCGTGACAGTGATGCCGCGGTCGTCTATGACCTGGGCGGCCTGTACGGTGACCCCGGCCAGCTGCGCCCAGGCCAACAGCGCATAGCGCAAGAAACGCTTCATCATCATGGGGAGTCTTTCAAAACCAAAGGCAGGCCGGCGGCCATCAAACACACACGCTGGCACACACTGGCCACATCCTGGTTCAGGCGACCCAGCGCGTCGACAAAGGTGCGCACCTCGCGCCCCATGGGGATCACACCCAGGCCAATCTCATTGCCCACCAGCACCACAGGACCGGGACCATCCTGTATTGCTATCAAAAGTGAAGCAGTGCGGGCATATTCCTCGGGGGCTGCAGGCTGATTTTCCTTAGAGGCATCGGCTTGGACCGGCATCAGCGCATTGGTCAGCCACAACGTCAGGCAATCCACAACGACCAGCGTATCGGGCCGGCTGTGCCGGCGAATCGCTTCCGCCAGAGCCAACGGCTCCTCCACCGTGGCCATGCCCGGCACGCGCAGGGCGCGGTCCGCCTGGTGGCGTGTGATGCGCAGGCGCATCTCCTCGTCCCAGGGCTGGGCGGTGGCGATCAGCACCGCGCGGTGGGCGTCGGACTGGTCCAGCCAGGCACGCGCCAGCATCTCGGCGCGGCGCGACTTGCCGCTGCGCTGGCCGCCGAGGATAAATTCGCTTTTGACGATGGTGAGTGTGGTCATTGAACGCCTCCCGCGCCGCCGGGCCGCCCCAAGGCGCGGACGGCCCCCTCGGGGGGCAGCGCAGTACGCGCAGCGACAAGCGTGGGGGCCATATCCATCCATTGCAGGATGATCGTGTGCATCTTGGTCACGCCGTCTGTCAGAGCCGCCGGGCCGGGTTGCAGGATGTCCGGCGACTTGATTTCGAACAGCTGCCGGTCGCGCACCGCGTTTACTGCCCCCCAGCCTTCCCGCGCCGCCACGTTCTCGGGCCGGAACTTCTTGCCGCACCACGAGCCAAAAATAATGTCCGGGTTGCGCCGCACAATCTCTGCGCCGTCCGCAATGATGCGGTTCTTGCCCAGCGACTCCAGCGACAGCTCAGCAAAACAATCGTCACCACCGGCAATCGCCATCAACTCGGACACCCAGCGTATGGCGCTGATATGGGGCGTATCCCACTCTTCAAAAAACACCTTGGGTCGCCGCGCACCCGCCGCCACCCGCGCTGCCACGGCGCCTTGCATGGCGCGCAGATCGGCCTGCATAGCGGTGATGCGCTGCAAGCCCTGCTCCGCCTCCCCCACCATCGCCGCCACCTGGTACAGCATGGAAAAAATCTCGGACACGCTGCGCTGGTTGAAGATGGTGACCTGCACACCCTTGCGCACCAGTTCGGCGGCAATGTCGGCTTGCAGATCGGAGAAGCCCAACACACAGTCAGGTCGCAAATCCATGATCTTGTCGATCTTGGCGCTCAAGAACGCACTGACCTTGGGTTTCTCTTCTCGCGCCCGCTTCGGCCGTACGGTGTAGCCCGAGATGCCGACGATGCGCGCCTCCTGGCCCAACAGGTACAGCCATTCAGTGGTCTCTTCGGTCAGGCAGACGACGCGCTGCGGGCCGCGGGAAAACTTCAACATATCGTCGTTCATGGTCAAGCGATTCCCTCGCGCGGCGGCGGGGAAAACAGTTCCACCACAGCCGCCGGGCAGGATGGGAACCAGGCGTGGAAGTAGCTGGCACGCAATGCGCCCCGCTGCCACACGGCCTCACCAGCATCGGCTTGCACCGCTGTATCCGGGCGGGTCGTTCGCGCCACGGCTTGCAGCGGTGTGCTGGTCGTCGAGTAATGGAAAGTGTGGCCACGCAGTGTGCCGCTGGCCGTCGCCAGTTGCTGCGGCCCCAGGCCCGCCAGGCGCTTGTGCATGGTCACCTCACCCGGCAGCAGACCCCATTGCGCGTGGCGTTGGCCATCCAAGGTGACCAGGATATCAAACAGCGCCATCATGCCGCCACACTCGGCCCACACAGGTTTGCCAGCAGCAATGTGCTGGGCCAGGCTGTCGCGCAATGCCGTATTGGCAGCAATGGTGTCCGCATGCAATTCAGGATAGCCACCGGGAATCCAAACGGCGTCGCAGACCGGCAGTTCAGCATCGGCCAGTGGAGAGAAGAAAACAAGCTCCGCCCCCAATGCACTCAGGCACTCCAGGTTGGCGGTATAGATAAAACAAAAGGCCGCATCCCGCGCCACAGCAACCGTCTTTCCAACCAAGCTAGGGAGTGCGGGTGGCAGAGCGTTCTGCGCAGGTAAAGGAGGAGCCCGCAAAGCGGGCGGGGGACACGGAGCAGAACGCTCTGCCACCTGCACTCCCGGGGCAAGGAACACAGCAACTTCAGGCGCGGCAAAGTCCACAGCCCACCGCTGCAGGTCATCGAAAGACATGCGCCCCAATGGCGTATCAGCCAACGCATCGGCAGCAGCATCCAGCCGCGCCATCGCATCCGGCACCTCGCTGGCAATCGTCAAACCCAAATGCCGCTCAGGCAGCATCAGATCCGCATTGCGCATCAACGCTCCCATCCATGAATCCGGATCCTGCAAGCTGACTTTCAACATCTCCGCATGGCGCTCCCCAGCCACACGGTTGGCCAACACACCCGCCCACGGCATGCCCGCACGGTAGTGTTGCAGCCCAAAAGCCAACGCCCCAAAGGTGCCCGCCATCGCAGACGCATCCACCACGGCCAGCACCGGAAGGCCAAAACGCTGCGCCAGATCGGCTGCACTGGGATCGCCATCAAACAGGCCCATGACGCCTTCAACAATGATCAGGTCCGCCTCTTGCGCAGCTGCATACAACCGCGCACGGCAATCAGCCTCACCCGTCATCCACAAATCCAGCTGATAGACCGGCGCACCGCTGGCCAGACTGTGCCAATACGGGTCCAGAAAGTCAGGCCCACACTTGAACACACGCACCCGCTTGCCCTGGCGCGTGTGCAGGCGCGCCAGGGCGCTGGTCACCGTGGTCTTGCCCTGGCCAGAAGCCGGGGCAGTAACCAGGATGGCAGGACAGCTTGCGTGCGCCATGGCTTACAGGGACCAGTTCACCGAGACGAACACATTGCGGCCTGGCATCGAATACGCATTGGCCAGCGAATATTTTTCGTCGGTCACGTTGTTGACACGGGCCAGTAGCGACACGTTTTTCTGCACCTGCCAATTGGTACCGATGTTCAGCAAGGTATAGCCCGGCAGAACCTCGCGCCCGCTGAAGGACAAGTTGTTGTCCACGCGGTCACTAGCAAGCTTGATTTCACCAAACACATTGGCATCGCCCCAGCGGTGGTTGACCCGTGCATTGAACACATTGCGTGCAATCCGCACCAAACGCAGATCGTTGGACGCCGGGTTGGTCGAGTACGAACGGGGATCGGCGTAGTCATACGACACGGAATACGAGGTATTGCCCGAGCGAACATCACCACTGAGGGTGATACCGCGCAATACGGACATGGAACTCTGCACATTCGGCGGAATGATGAAGCCCTGGATGTCGTTGTGGTAGACCAGCGCGCCCAGGGACAACGGGCCGGTGTGGTACTTCAAGCCCAGCTCTGTCGCACGGTTTCTTTGCGGCTGCAGGGCCGTATTGCCAAAACCGGGGAAGTAGAGCTGGTTGAAGGATGGCGCCTGGAAGCTGGTGCCCACGCTGGCTACTGCACGCAAGGCCTCTGTCACGCGATACCCGCCTGAGACTGCCCAGTTGTTGAAGCTGCCAAACTGGGAGTTGTCGTCATTGCGGGCCACCAGCAGCGCATTCCACAGGGGCCGGTTGAAGGCGTAAGACACCAGTGCACTGCGTATATCGCGGCTGGTGACGGTATAAGCCGTAGAGCTGTCCACGCTTTCACTGCGGTTTTCAACCATCAGCGACAACACATCCTTGTCCAGCGTGATGTCGTTCTGCCAGGTCAGCTGGCGGCGGTTGGTGTTGAATTTGGTGGAGCCGCCATATGCGCCATCGGCCATGCGAAAGTAGTCACCCAGCGACTGTTCGTCACTGGTGCCAGCCAGCAGCGTGGAGTGCCACTGCGCCAGCCACTGCGCGTCCCATTTGAAGGTAGCGTTGTTAAGCTTGATCAGTGAGCGGGCGTCCGACGTGAGTTTGGTCAGACCCAGCGGGTTGGGAAACGGTGTGCCGTCAAACTGCAGATCCGTGTCGCTGCGCAACAGGCTCAGGCTCAGGCCGTGTTCTTTGTTGAGCTTGGCCGTCAGCTTGGCATCGACGCTGGATGCGCTGAAGCCGTCTTCGTCCGGGTTGTAGCTGCCGGACGCAGGGTTGGAAACCACGCTGATGCCTGTAGCCTTTTCACGCGACACGCCAAAACTGTAGCCCAAAGCACCGCTGGTGCCACGCACCGAAGCGCCCGCTTGCTGCTGACCATCGGTACCCACGCCAATATTGGCGTCCGCCTGCAGGCCATCACCGGCTTCGCGCGTGAAGATCTGGATCACACCGCCCACCGCATCGGGGCCATACAGTGCGGACGCAGCACCGCGCAGCACTTCAATACGCTCGATGCGCGCAAGCGGCATGTTCTCAAACGACGCACCACCGGATGTGGCCGAGCCAACACGCACACCGTCGACCAGCACCAGGGTCTGGGTTGAACCGGCGCCGCGCAAAAAGATGCCGGAACTGGAGCGGTAGCTGCCGTTGGTAGTGATCTGGACCCCTGGCAACTGGTACAGCACGTCGCGCAGTGACAACTGGCCCGCCCGGTCCAGCGAGGCACGGTCGATCACCGACACATCGGCCAGCACATCGGTAATGGGTGTCGCAACACGCGACGCGGTGACGACCGTTTCAGCGAGTTGAATTTGGGCGTGGATAGGGAATGCAGCGGCCAGCGCCAGCGATAACGTGGCTAAGCGCGCACAAGAAGTGCTTTTTTTCATAGTAGTAGAGGAAAACCATCGACAAGTAGCCCTCGCCGTCTTCCCCGACAGCGCATGGGCATCACGGTTACACGCAGGCGTGCAACCACCGTATTGGCCGGTATCCGGGCTGGTGGAGCAACTCCCATCGCCTTCCCAGGCGCGTGTTCAAAACGCCCAGTGGCTGTGATGGGAGCGAAATCGCGGGGCGACTCGTCCACTTACCGTTGCGGGGGCAGCGCAGGTTAGGCTTGCTGTGGACAGCGCACCCTCCTGCTTCCCGTTGAACTGCAGCGTGTGAACCACGCCGCGAGAACCAACGCAGGAATTTTACGTCACTTTGCCGAGCTAAACCCTACAATGCCCAGTCTATGGCGAACCAGAACCACATCGACCAAATTGCCGAGCGCGTTGAGCGCTTGCTGGTGCGTTATGCTGAGTTGCAGCGCACCAACGTGCTGCTCACCAGCCAGGTGGAGGCGCTCACGCATGAGCGTGACACGCTCAAGTCCCGCCTGAACGCCGCACGCGCCCGGGTCGACGCCCTGCTGGAACGGCTGCCGGATACCACGACGACTGCGGTACAAAAAGATCCATCATGAAACAGCTTGAAGTTCAAATCATGGGGCAGACCTATTTGCTGGGTTGCCCGGAGGGCGGTGATGCCCGCCTGCTCGAAGCCGTGGAACGTGTCGACACCGCCATGTGCAAAATCCGCGATGCCGGCAAGGTTCGCGCCCGCGACCGCATCGCCGTGCTGGCCGCGCTGAACTTGGCCTTTGATGTGCCCGAGCGTGCGGCCGCCGCCAACCCTGCCGCAGCTGTGCCGGATACCAATGACGCAGCACCGGCGGTGGGCGACACACCTCGCACTGCCGAGCACAACCCAGATTCCGATGTGTTGCTGATCTCCTTGCTGGAACGGCTGGACGAAGCCCTTAGCGAAGACGGTAGATTGCTCTAAACGTCGCCGAAGAGCCTACAATTGCACTGTCTGCAGTGCTCGCCGGGCTTTATATTTCCTGTAACCAATGCTCTTTGAGCCAGGGCCTGGAATATTGCCTCGCTAGCGTGATCATCTCGCGTCAGATGAACCCAAAGCCTGCGCTGACCTAGCCCACCTGAACCCAGGTTCAGGATGCCGGTCCGGTGGCATTTGCAGACACCTTATTCTTGTTACATGCTCTCCCCCCTTCTGATTATTGAACTGGCCACACTGGGCCTGGCCACCGGCTTTTTGGCCGGTCTGCTGGGCATTGGCGGGGGCATGCTGATCGGGCCGTTCATGACCATCATCCTGTCGGCGCTGGGTGTGCCAGCCGACCTGGCGGTCAAGATGGCAATCGCGACGTCGATGGCCACCATCATGTTCACCTCCATCTCCAGCGTGCGGGCCCACCACAAGCGCGGTGCCGTGCGCTGGGATATTGTCAAAGGCCTGGCGCCTGGCATTGTGATCGGCGGCGCCATTGCCAGTGCCGGTGTTTTTGCGCTGCTCAAGGGTACCTACCTGGCCATCTTCTTTGCGCTGTTTGTCGGCTTCTCGGCCACACAAATGTTCCTGGACAAAAAACCCAAGCCCAGCCGGCAAATGCCGGGCATTGCGGGGCAAGTTGCGGCGGGCAGCGTCATCGGTTTTCTGTCAGGATTGGTGGGCGCGGGCGGCGGTTTTATCAGCGTGCCCTTCATGGTGGCCCACAATATTTCCATCATCAATGCGGTGGCCACCAGCGCCGCGCTGGGGTTTCCGATTGCGCTGGCCAACACCGTGGGTTACGTGGTCAGCGGTGCGTCGCTGCCCAATCTGCCCGAGCACTCGCTGGGCTATGTGTGGCTGCCTGCCTTGCTGGTCATTGCCAGCTGCAGCGTGTTCACCGCGCCACTGGGCGCCAAAGTGGCGCACCGCTTGCCCGTGGCAAAGTTGAAGAAGGTGTTTGCTTTAATCCTGTACTGTCTGGCTGGCTACATGCTCTGGAAAGGGCTGCAAGGCTAACTTGTCGTGAGCCCCATCGGCAACGTAGCGTACAGGTCTTCAAAATCTCCCGCCGGCAGACCGGGTGCACACAGAAAACCTTGAAAGGCCTCGCACTGCAAGCCGTGCAGAAAGTCGCGTTGGGCATCGGTTTCCACACCCTCGGCCACTACCGACATCTTCAGCGCACGCGCCATCGCAATGGTGGCGCCCACAATGGCGCGGTCACCTTCATCCTCCGGCAGGCCCATCACAAAAGCGCGGTCGATCTTCAGTTTGGAAATGGGGAATTTCTTCAGGTAAGCCAGGCTGGAATAACCAGTGCCAAAGTCATCAATCGCCAAGCTCACACCCAAGGCTGCCAAGGACTCCAAGCGCGACAGGGTTTCATGGATATCCTTGATCAGGATGGACTCGGTCAGCTCCAACTCCAGCAAGGCGGGGTTAAGTCCTGCATCTTCAAGGGCATTGGCCACACGCTCAACAAAGTCACCCTGCTGGAACTGCAAGGCCGAAACGTTGACCGAGACCACCACAGGTCGACCGGCCTCTTGCCAGACGTAGGACTGGCGTACCGCTTCTGCCAGTACCCAGTTACCAATATTGATGATAAAACCCGACTCCTCAGCCAGCGGAATAAAGGTGGCGGGCGACACATTACCCAATTCGGCGTCGCTCCAGCGGATCAGCGCTTCCACGCCCAGCAGGCGTCCGTCCAGCAGCGCAATCTGCGGTTGGTAATGCAGCCGGAACAAGCCATGCTCCATCGCCAAACGCATGGCATGGTCCATCTTGACCCTTGAGAGCAGGTCCACATTCATCTGCGGCTGGTAGAAGCGGAAGTTGCCTCGCCCGCGCTCTTTCACCCGGAACATCGCGGTGTCGGCGCACTGGATCAAGGTGTCCAGCGTACGGCCATCGGCCGGGTACATGGCGATACCAATGCTGCAACCCAGCGAGAAGTTGACGGTGTCCATCACAAAGGGTTGCGCCAGTTTTTCCAGAATGCGCCGGGCCACGATCTCGGCACCGATAGCATCGGCCTCTTGCAGAAAGGCTATGAATTCATCACCCCCCACACGGCACAGGGTATCGACCTCGCGCAGGGTCTGCAATATGCGTGCAGCGGCTTCAATCAACACCCGGTCGCCAAACGCATGGCCCAGCGAATCATTGATGTTCTTGAACCGGTCCAGGTCAATGAATAACAGCGCAAAGGTGGACCCGTTGCGCTGTGCCGTACGCAGGGCCACTGCCACTCGCTGTCCCAATAAAAGGCGATTGGGCAGGCCCGTCAACACATCGGTGTAGGCCAGGGCTTCGATGCGTTTTTGTGCATCCAGCCGTTCGGTCAAATCACGAAACGAATACACCCTGCCGACCACTCGGCTGCGACTGGTTTGCGGCAGGGTCACCCGCTCCAGCATGCGCCCGGAACGCAATAACAAGATGTCAGAGCACTCCATTTCAGGATCCCCGGCAATCGCTTGCAGGCGCTCCTGGTAGGCACTCTCGTCCTTGACGCAGACGCGCATATGGCCCAACAGGGCGGAATCGGCTTGTTTGTCAAGCATGTCGGGCGGCACACTCCACAATTCGACAAAACGGCGGTTGTAGTGCTGCACCTCACCGTTCATGCCCAAGACCAGAATGCCGTCACCGGTGGACTCCAGTGTGGCACTTAGCTCGGACATGCGGTTTTCAAGCTGCTCCTCGGCCATGCGCTGGTCGCGCAGGTCGCGCAGGCCGACGAGGAACACCGGGTCATCGGGCGTGAGCCAGACACGGCTGACCTTGCGCTCCACCGGTATCGCAACACCATCGGTACTGCGCAGCAGGGTCTCCGACAAGATGTGGTCGGCCAGGCCAGCGGCTACATCTTCCCAAAAGAACAGGTCTTCCGGTGAGCTGGTCAGCTCCACCACGGGTTTGCCATCAAAGTCCGCGTAAGACAATCCCACCAGTTTTGCCATGACCTGGTTGGCCATCCGGATGCGCAGGGTCTTGGGGTCAACCAGGCAGACCGCCTCTATCATGGCATCGAGCAGCGGACCGCATGAGGCAGGTGTCATGCAAGTGATCCCATTTGTGAATCGACGACGCGTTCAAAGAAGTAACTCACCCGCTGGCGCGGTGCCAGGAACTCCATGGCCGCACTGGGCAGACCGGCTGGCTTGAGGCTGCGACGGATTCCGAGATGGGGGGCATGCTCCAAGTCGAGGATCAAGGCCTCGTGTTTGGATACACCAGCCTCGTGCACGATGATGCGCGGCTTCAAGGGGCGGCTCGAGTTGACCGATACCACCATGCCGTAACGCTCATCAATCAGTTGCACCACCGAGCCCGGGGGGTACACACCCATCATGCGGATAAAAGCGCTCAGGGCGGCGGTATCGAAGCGGGTCTTAAGCTGCGCAAAAATCAACGACAGGGACTCGTGGGGGGTCATCGCCGTTGCCGCGCGGCTGGGATTGCACAGGTTGTCGTAGCGGTTGACCAGTGCCAGAATACGCGCGCCCATTGTCATGGACCCGCCCTTGACGTGGGATGGAAAGCCGCTGCCATCGGTCAACTCGTGGTGGTGCGCAATCGCCAGCAGAGCGCCCTTGGACAACTCCATGGCCTGGCCCGCCTGAACACTCTTGGCTACATGTTCCTGGTACAGCTTGTACTCTGCAGTAGAGAAATTTTCCTCCAGCCAGCGCACACGGTCGGGCAGCTGCGCCTTGCCCACGTCGTGCAAAAACGCGGCCATACCCAGGTCCATCAGATCGACCTGCGCCAAACCCATGGCCTTGCCCAGCAACAACGAGACCACAGTGACATTGACCGGATGCATGGATGACTTGTCGCCCGCAGCTTCCGACAACAGGCGAATCGCCGAATCGCCCTCGCCCAACATGTCAGCCACAAAGGTGCTTACCAGGGTGTGGCAATGCTCGGCCGCGGCTTTGGGCTGGGTCGGTATGGCCTCCAGCATCTTTTTGTACTGCCGCACCGCATCGCCAAAACGCCGCTCGCATGCTGCCAGGCTGCGCTGCTGCGTGGACAGTTGCTCGGCATGTTCCTGACGTTGCAGGGCATCGCGCTGGGCAGCCTGCGCACGCGCGATGGCCATGGCGTCTACGACTGGCCTGGCAACGGCTTCTGAAGGATCCGGGTCACTTTTGGCCAGGTTGACGCGCACGCGCTCCAGGCCCAGCCCACGTATGGTCTCTATCTGCTTGGTAGAAGTGAGTTTGAAACTGCCTACGGGAAACGGGTGTGCCAACCAGCCCACGTCGAGCTCCACGAACATGCCTAAGCGCAAGGACTTGCTGTCCAATAATTCGACACCGTCGTCCTTGCTTATCATGGGCGATCCTTCATCGATTCACACTACCCAAGCTTGCCCACTACCGCAATGTATTGCGATAGCAGTGCGATGCGGCAAAGCGTATTCACTACCCCGCAAGCGAGGACTCCGCTTGGTCTGACACAAGCATACCCCATGTTTTGGGCAGATTTATCTGATACTACGCGGCTTATGGGTACGCAACATCCCATGAATATGTCAGTTACAAGTCAGGCATAAAAAAACCCGCCAAAGCGGGTTCTTTTTGACTCCATCCGGCGGCTTCTGGCCGCAAAAAACTCAACCCATGTGCAGGCCACCATTCACGGAGAATTCAGCACCTGTTGCATATCCGCCCTCATCCGACGCCAGCCACGCAATGATGGACGCAATCTCACCCGGTTCACCCAGGCGTTTGACCGGCACAGTGGCGATGATCTTGTCCAACACCTCCTGGCGGATGGCCTTGACCATGTCGGTACCGATGTAACCCGGGCTCACGGTGTTGACGGTCACGCCCTTGGTGGCCAGCTCCTGGGCCAAAGCCATCGAGAAGCCGTGCATGCCGGCCTTGGCCGCAGAGTAATTGGTCTGGCCCGCCTGGCCCTTGACTCCATTGACCGACGAGATATTGATGATGCGGCCCCAGCCCTTTTCGACCATGTCGCCCACCACCTGTTTGGTGACGTTGAACATGCTGTTGAGGTTGGTCTCGATCACGGCATCCCAGTCTTCACGCGTCATCTTCAGGAACATGCGATCCTTGGTGATGCCGGCGTTATTGATCAGCACATCGATGCTGCCATGCTCGGCTTTCGCCTTGGTGAAGGCTTCGACGGTGGAATCCCAATTGCCGACATTGCCCACCGACGCGTAAAAGGTGAAGCCCAAGGCTGCCTGCTCGGCAATCCATTTGGCATGGTCACGGGTGGGACCGCAGCCCGCGATGACGGTGAAGCCTTCTTTGTGCAAGCGTTGGCAGATGGCGGTGCCTATACCACCCATACCACCGGTTACGTACGCTACTTTTTTACTCATGTCGTCTCCTCTTTGGTTTTACTTGCTACAAATTCAGTAGCTGCAAACCCAATTTGCATAGGGGCTAGCAGCTGTTTCTATAAAAATCAATCTTACCGTTCGATGGTCAGGGCCACGCCCATGCCACCGCCTATACACAGGCTGGCAATACCCTTCTTGGCATTGCGGCGCTGCATCTCGTGCAACAGCGTCACCAGAATACGGCAACCAGACGCGCCAATCGGGTGGCCAATGGCAATCGCGCCGCCGTTGACGTTGACCTTGGATGTGTCCCAACCCATTTCGTTGTTGACGGCGCAGGCCTGTGCGGCAAAGGCTTCGTTGATTTCCAAGAGGTCCAGCTCTTGCGCCGTCCAGCCGGCACGGGCCAGGGCCTTCTTGGACGCCGACACCGGGCCCATGCCCATCAGTGCAGGGTCCAGACCGCTGGTGGCAAAACTGGCGATGCGACCCATCGGCGTCAGACCCAGTTCGGCAGCTTTCTTCGCCGTCATCACCATCACCGCTGCGGCGCCGTCGTTGATGCCGGATGCATTGCCGGCGGTCACACCACCGCTCTTGTCGAACGCAGGGCGCAGGCCAGCCAGCGCGTCGGCATTGGACTTGCGGTTGATGAATTCGTCGGCTGCGAACACAATCGGGTCACCCTTCTTCTGCGCGATGCTGAAGGGCACGATTTCGTCAACAAACTTACCGGCGTCTTGCGCGGCAGCTGCCTTTTGCTGGCTGGCAAGTGCCAGCGCGTCCTGCATGTCGCGGCTGATGCTGTAGGCCTTGGCCACATTCTCGGCGGTGATGCCCATGTGGTACTGGTTGTAGACGTCCCACAGGCCGTCGACGATCATCGAGTCGGTCATCTTCCAGTCACCCATGCGCTGGCCGTCACGGCTGCCCAGCAACACGTGGGGCGCGGCGCTCATGTTCTCCTGGCCACCAGCGATCACAATTTCGCTGTCGCCATAGGCGATGGACTGCGCCGCCAGCATCACGGCCTTCAGGCCGGAGCCACAGACGGCGTTGATGGTCAGGCCGGGGGTCTCTTTGGCCAAGCCACTTTTGATGACGGTCTGGCGGGCCGGGTTCTGGCCGGAGCCTGCTGTCAGCACTTGGCCCAGGATGACTTCACCAATCTGGTCGGCACCCAAGCCGGTGCGGGCTAGCAGGGCCTTGATGACGGCTGCACCCAATTCGGGTGCGGGTGTCTTGGCCAGCGTGCCGCCAAACTTGCCGACGGCGGTGCGGGCTGCTGAAACGATGACGATGTCTTCCATTTTTCTCTTCCTTCAAGTGGGTCAAATTAATCGCAATCAGGCTTTGGCTTTTACGTAACTGCCGGGTGCGGCTTCGGTCGCTTTGTATTTGCCTTTGCCGTAGTTTTTGGGCGCAGCAACTTGCTTGCCCGCATGGGACTTGAGCCAGGCGGACCAGTCCGTCCACCAGCTACCCGGGTGCTCCACCGCGCCTTCCAGCCAAGCCGCCTGCGTCTTGGGCAGCTTGCCATCGGCACGTATCCAGTGGCTGCGCTTATTCTTGGCAGGTGGGTTGATGACGCCGGCAATGTGGCCGGATGCACCCATCACAAAACGCTTCTTGCCCGGCAGCACCTGTGTGGATGCATAAGCTCCGCCAATCGGCACGATGTGGTCTTCACGCGAGCCGTAGATATAGACTGGAATGTCAACAGCGCTCAGGTCCACCTTCTCGCCGCAGACCATGGTCTTGCCGGGCTTGATGAGGTTGTTTTCCAGATAGGTGTTGCGCACATACCAGGTGTAATACGGGCCGGGCAAATTGGTGCTGTCGGAGTTCCAATACAGCAAATCAAACGGTGGCGGCGTTTCGCCTTTCAGGTAGTTGCCCACCACATAGTTCCAAACCAGATCATTGGGACGCAAGAAGCTGAAGGTACTGGCCAGGTCCTGGCCCTTCATCAAACCACCTTTGCCCATCTCCTTCTCGCGGAACTGCACAAAGGCCTCGTCAATGAACAAATCCAGAATGCCGGTGTCGGTGAAGTCCAGCAGGCTGGTCAGCAGCGTAGCGCTGGCTACAGGCTCTTCGCCCCTTGCGGCTAACACCGCCAAGGCCGTACCCAGCATCGTGCCGCCGACACAAAAGCCCAGCGCATTGATGCTGGGCGCGCCGGTGATCTCTTGCGTGACGGATATGGCCTTGATGACCGCCTGTTCGATGTAGTCGTCCCACGTCGCCTTGTCCATGGACGCATCCGGGTTGCGCCAGCTGACAACAAAAGTGCGGTGGCCCTGGGCCACGGCGTAACGCACCAGCGAATTGTCGGGTTGCAGATCCAGGATGTAGAACTTGTTGATACAAGGCGGCACCATCAAGAACGGTTTCTCGTACACCTTGGCGGTTAACGGCTTGTATTCGATGAGCTGGAAGAATGCGTTCTCGAACACCACAGCGCCTTCGGTGGTGGCAACGTTTTTTCCAACCTCGAACAGGCTCTCGTCTGTCATCGACACATGGCCTTGTTTCAGGTCGTGCATCAGGTTTTGCATGCCCTTTGCAATGCTTTCACCCTTGGTCTCTATGGCCCTCTTTTGCGCTTCAGCATTGAAGGCCAGGAAATTGCTGGGTGCGGCGGCGGCCATCCACTGTTCAATGGCAAAACGTATGCGGTTGCGGGTCTTGGCATCGGCCTCTACCGCGTCGGCCAGGCCCAGCATCGTGCGGGCATTGAGCATATAGACGGCGGCGGAAAACGATGCCAACGGATTGCTGCTCCAGGCCTCGCCGGCGAAACGTTTGTCGCCTGCGGTAGTCGGCGCTGTCATGCCCTGGCTGAACAGGCCCATGACATCCTCCAGGTACTGTTTTTGCAGCGTCTCCAACTTGTCGGGTGCAAAGCGAATTTCGGGCGCTTTGGTGGCAGTGCCGGTGGGTATGCCGGCGCCGATGGCGCCCAGGTCCATGCTCTGCAGGGACTGCACCGCCTTGCTCCAGTTCTCGGTCATGGACTGCTGAAACTGCTGGGCGGCCTGGGTCCAGAATTCGGGGGCGTTTTGCGTCACACTGTCACCTTTTTCATTTGTCTACGCGCAGACTCTAGTATCTCAGCATACGGTCTTCGATTTCCTGACATGTGGTAAATACGCAGTGAGCCTATGTACATCATTCCCATCGCCTGGTTGTATGTCGTCGTCATGATGTCGGTGGCCGAAGCCACCAACTCCAATGGGTCCATTCTGGGTGCCATTGTGACCTTTGTTCTTTACGGTTTGTTACCAATCGGGCTCATCCTGTATTTCATGGGTGCACCCGGGCGCAAGCGCGCCATCCGCGCACGGGACGCTGCTGAACTACAAGCAGCCCAAGCGCAGGCAGCGGCCACACAAACCGCCGATGCGCAACAGGCCTCAGTCCAGCCAGATGCAGGCAGCCTGGCGCCCACTGATGCGGTCCCGCCGATGGGAAAAGAAACGTAAGGGCTGGCCCACGGTGCACCAGGGTGTACTGCCATCATTGCCAAACACCCGCGTCACACCCAAGGCTGCCAACCGCTGGCGCGCCAGTGCTGGCAAATCCGCCAGCCACTTACCATCGGCAAGCGGCCGGAAGCAGTCTGACGCCTGCGCATGGGTCTGCGTGAACGCCGCCACCACATCCGCGCCCACTTCAAAGGCATCCGGTCCGATACACGGCCCTAGCCATGCTATGACTTCAATAGCGGTATTGTGAGATCCGACGGGGGCTAGAGGCTCAAAATGCTTAAGCGCATGTTCCAGGACGCCCATTCCACCCTCCCCGGCCAGCCCCCGCCAGCCGGCATGCACCGCGGCCACCTGGCGCCCTTGCACGTCACACAGCAGCACGGGCAGACAGTCGGCCACCATGATGGTGCAGGCCAAGCCGCGTTCGCGGGTGAAGGCGCCGTCGGCAGAGGCGCCATCGGGCGTGCCGTGCGCCAAGGCCAGCATGTCGGTGCCGTGCACCTGGTTCAGGAACACGGGCTTGGCGCCAAGCGCACCGCGCAGTAGTCCGCGGTTGTGTGCGACGCGCTCTGCCTCATCGCCGACATGTGAACCCAGGTTCAGACTGTCATAGGGCGGCTGCGATACCCCGCCATTGCGCGTGGTGCATACGGCACGCACGTGAGGCGGCGCAGGCCAGTCGGGTTGTATCCAATCGCTGACGCCAAAGCTTGAAGCGGTCATGGGGACTAGTTTCCCAGCAGCATGTCATACCTGCGCCGTTCCACAGCGGCGCGGTCCGACAAACCCACCGCTTCGCAGAGGTCGGGAATGTAGATCCGGCATGGCGCACGCTGGGCCAGCGCAGCGTCCAACTGTTGCAACACGTCCGCGGGACTCAGCTCCGGCGGCGCGGCGATGCGCCCCCGCACGACATGGTGGGTTTCCTCTTCACTGCCGTGGCTATGGTCCAGCCGTTCATCGCGCCAGCAGGCCGCGCATAAGACCTGGAAGTTCTCGGAGTGGGAATACACGACCGCATCACCGCTCAGGTCTAGGCTGGCACCGGCCAGCTGGCCCTTGGCGTCCTGTGTGCCGGCAAAGTCGTACAGCCGGTAGTTACGGCGCACCAGCGTTGCCAAATGGGGAAACACGGGCACCTGACGGTCCCCATAGGTTTGGTACGTGATGGGCGCACCGTCAAACAGCACCACGTCGCCGTAGTCCACCCCCAGGTCCTGGTACAACACGCTGCGGATAATGCCGTGGCAGGGGCTCACACGCTCGATCCAGATCGTTTCTTCCAGACCGGGATCGTCGTTGTCCTTGTTGCGTTCAGCCAGCGGGCGCTCGGCCAGGCGCACCTTGCACTGCGCATAACCGCCGTCCGGCAGCCCGAAGCGGCCTATTTCTATTTTGTTGCCCAGCTGCTGCTTCCAAATCTCCAGTGCCACGTCGGCAACACCCGCGCCGGTTGCACAGATACCCGCATTCCAATACATGGCCTCGGTCGGTTTCTCTGCAAACTTTTGCGCCAGCTGGTTCTCGGCCATGCCCTCGGCAAAGCGGCCACGGGTCTTCAGGAACAGGCCGTAGCTGTAATGGGAAAAGCTGATGTCGGGCCGCAATTCCACCAGCCGTCGCCCCGCACGGTCAGCCACGTCATCGTGCTGGCGTGCCATAACACGTGCGCAGGTAAAAAGGCCGGACCACAGCTGGTACTCCACCTCGGCGTCATGGGTCTTCTCCACCGCCTCCAGCAGTGCAGCCAATAGTTCAGCAAACAGCGGCTCTTGCAGGGGTGCCAGGTTCAGGTAATTGACATCGCGTGCGTGTTCAGTTGCGTCGCCTAACAAACCCAATAGCAGGGGGTGTTGGCCGTGCGCTGCAAACACTGCCGTGAGAATCTCTATGCCCTGCTCAATCGAAAATGCACCATCTGCCATCAGATCCAACAACGCGTGGGCCACTGCAGGCTGGTGAACCTGCGCCTCTACCAAGGTCTGCGCAATGCTCCATGCCTCGTCATGGCGATGTGCCTCCAATGCCACACGAAGGCCCTTTAAAGTCTTCTCCAGTTGGCGTTTGGAGAATAGCCCTGCAAGAGTTTTTGTCATCCGGCCGAGTGTACTGACCCGACACCCACAGGCACCGGGCAAGATCGCTACCATTGGCACCTGCACCACCACACGCCAACCAACGGAGCCTAGCGCCATGATTCTTGAACTCGCCGACATCCGCATCCACCCTGGCCAGAATGCCGCTTTTGAAGAGGCCATCCAGCGCGGCCTGGCGACCGTCATTGGCGGGGTCAAGGGGGCGCGCAGTTATTCGGTGAACCGCGGCATTGAAAGCACCGAGCGGTATGTGCTGCAAATCGTGTGGGACACCCTGGAAGACCACACGGTGGGCTTTAGACAGTCCGATGCCTTTACCCAGTGGCGCGCGATTGTGGGGCCGTTTTTTGCCGGCCCACCCACGGTGGAGCACTTTGAACTGGTGACCCAGTCGGTCTAAACCCATAACTTTTGCCATCGCCCACTATGTCTTACGTCTTTCCCCCCGCCCCCACCGTCAGCATTCCCGTGGTTGGCCACAGCGATACATTCCCGGTGCACCGCATCTACTGCGTGGGCCGCAACTATGTGGAACACGCCCAGGAGATGGGCCACAGCGGGCGCGAAGCACCCTTCTTCTTCATGAAACCCGCCGATGCGGTGTTGCTAGCCACACCCGGTGGGACAGTTGCCATGCCCTACCCCAGCCTGACCGCCAATCTGCACCATGAGATCGAACTGGTGGTCGCCATTGGCGTGGGTGGTAGCAACATCAAGGCTGCCGATGCCAGCAAACATATCTATGGCTACGCGGTAGGCCTGGACATGACGCGGCGCGACCTGCAAAACGACATGAAGAAACAGGGCCGCCCCTGGTGTATTGGCAAGGGCTTTGATTACTCCGCGCCAATTGGCCCCATCACACCCGCAGCCCAAGTGCCCGACATCGGCAACGCGGCCATCCACCTGCAGGTCAACGGCCAGGAACGCCAGCGCAGCACGGTCGCCAAGCTGATCTGGAACATTGCCGAGACCATCGAACAGTTGTCTGCTGCGTGGACGCTGCAGCCCGGCGATTTGATCTTCACCGGCACACCCGAAGGTGTCGGTGCCGTGGTGCGCGGTGACACACTGGTGGGTGGTATTGATGGCCTGCAGGGCATATCCGTGCGCATGGAGTAAGGCCAGGTGACACCCACGACCGCCCTACCCGCCTTCGCCTACGCCCCGCATGCGGACGAGGGCCGTTACCGGTCCACCGAGCTGACGCGCGGCCCCTGGCACCCCGACCACCAGCATGCCGGCCCACCCATTGCGCTGGTCTGTGGTGCGTTTGAGGCCGCGGCCCAGGCCCATGGCCTGACCCACATTGCCCGGCTGACCGCCAACCTGATACGCCCAGTGCCGATTGGTGAACTGCAGGTGCAGGTCACGCCGGTCTATGTGGGGCGCAATGCGGGGCACTTCTCGGCCCAGTTGTTGGCGGACGGCAAAGAGGTGGGCATGTTCACCGCACTGGCCCAGCGCGAAAACGCGTTCGAGTTGCCCGAAGGCCTGCCCGGGCATCCGCTGCCGATGGCACCCCGCCCGCCGGAGGATTCGCCCGTCGCCAACTTCCCGTTTGCCGGACGCCGCGTGGGTTATTCCGACCTGGTCGAAACCCGTACCGCGCAGGGGCGCATCTTCGACGGCCCCTGCGCGATCTGGTTCCGCCTGCGCCACCCGCTACTGGACGGCCATGCCCCCAGCCCCTACCAGAGCGTGGCGGTCGCCGCCGATTCCGGCAACGGCATCAGCGCCGTGCTGGACTATGAACGCTACAGTTTTGTCAACTCCGACCTGACCGTCCACCTGTTGCGCCCTCCCGTTGGGGAGTGGGTATGCCTGGAAGCGCGCACCTGGCTGGGCAGCAATGGCTGCGGCCTGGCCGAGTCTGCGCTGTACGATGCACAAGGTTTGATCGGTCGCTCCACGCAGAGCCTGGCCGTCAAGGCCCGATAGAAGCCCGGTTCAAGCCCTCCACAGAAAACCCATACGCCCATGCTGCGCAGCCCCATCAAACATTGCAAACAATGCGGCACCGCCGTTGTCTACCGCCTACCCGATGACGGCGACACCAAGGAACGCGCCGTCTGCCCAGCCTGCCACACCGTGCACTACGAGAACCCCCTCAACGTGGTCGGCACCGTGCCGCACTGGGGCGACAAGGTGCTGCTGTGCAAACGCAATATCGAGCCGCGCTGGGGCAAGTGGACCCTGCCTGCCGGTTTTATGGAGCTGAATGAAACCACCGCCGAGGGCGCAGCACGCGAGACCGATGAAGAAGCCGGCGCGCAGATCGAGATGCAAGGCCTGTTCACGCTGCTGAACGTGGCGCGGGTCGGCCAGGTCCACCTGTTCTACCGCGCGCGCCTGCTCAGCGATGTGTTCAACCCCGGCACCGAAACCATCGAGGCGCGTTTGTTTGCCGAGGACGAAATCCCCTGGGACGAGATCGCGTTTCGCACCGTCAAGGAAACCCTGGAGCATTACTTTGCCGACCGCAAAACCGGCCAGTACGGCTTCCACCAAATGGACATCGTGTAAGCATGGCTTCCAAACCCACCCCCAAGGACCACCCGTTGGCCGACGCTGTATTCCAACTGGTCTTGCAAGTGCCAGGCAGTACCGAGCCCGTGCGTTCGCACCCTGCCGAGCGGGCCCATACCATTGCGCGCAAGGCTGCCCGCACGGCCAGTGTGGTGTCCGGTTCGCTGGCCCTGCCGCCGGGCATATTGGGTTGGCTGACGGTGATGCCCGAGTTGGTGGGTGTCTGGAGATTGCAGGCGCAAATGGTGTCTGACATTGCCAGCGTCTACGGCAAGAGCAAGACCCTGGGGCGTGAGCAGATGCTGTACTGCCTGTTCAAACACATGTCGGCCCAGGTCTTCCGTGACGTGGTGGTGCGGGTGGGGGAACGTTTTGTGATCAAAAAAGCCTCGCTCAAAGTCTTGCAGGCAGTGGCCCAGCAACTGGGTTTGCAGGTGTCCAAGGCCGTCATCAGCAAAGGGGCCTCACGTTTTGTGCCGCTGGTCGGCGCCGTGGGTGCCGGTGCTTATGCCTACTTCGACACACTGCAGGTGGCCAAAACGGCGGTCGAGCTGTTTGAGCGCGAAACGGTGGTGGATGCCGAGGGCGAGGTCTGGGTGGATGTGGACGTCCATACCCACGATGGTCTGCAGGAGAAAAAGACCGCACCAAACACCACCCAAACCAAGGCAAAGAGCAAAAAAGGCTTTTAGCCCCCGTTCACGCTTATTGAGTAGCTATAAAAACAGGAGCAATTGTTTTGGATATCTTGCACAGCCTGCAATGGGTGTTACCCCTGCGCAGCCCCGCACTCACGCAGTTCGCCGTGGGATTTTCGTGGCTGGGCTACACCACCTTCATCATCTTCTTCATTGCCATTGGTTACTGGACCTGGAACAAGGCCCTGTTCTACCGGCTGCTGGTGCTGGTGGCCATCAACGCGCTGGTCAACGCCTATATCAAGGACCTGGTACAGGACCCGCGCCCACCCTTGGAGCTGCGCCTGGACGATCTGGTGGGCACCAGCTACGGCCTGCCCAGTGCCCACTCCCAAATGGCGGTGGTCATGTGGCTGTGGCTGGCCTGGGAGGTGCGCCGCGCCTCCCTCTGGGTGCTGTGCATTCTGATCGCGTTGGGTGTGATGCTGAGCCGCATGTACCTGGGAGTGCATGACCTGGAGGATGTGCTGGTGGGCGCTGCGCTGGGCGGCGCCAGTCTGTTTGCTTTCGAGCGCCTGCGCCGGGACCACTGGCCCTGGGAGCATTCCGTGGGTTTGCGCGTGCTGGCCATTGCCAGCGTCACCGGTGCAGCCCTGCTGGCCTGGCCCAATGGTTTTACAGCGCCCGACTACATCCCGCTGGTCGCTGGCTCCCTGATCGCCGCCACCTGGGGCATGCAGTGGGACAAGAACTACCTGCGCTTTTCGGCACCACCCCAGTTCTGGCGCAAGCTGGCCATGGGCCTGGTGGGCACCGCCCTCTTCATGGGTGAGCAAAAGCTGCTCAAAATGCTAGGCCCCGTGGTACCGCTGGATCCGATGCTGTGGGCCTTTGTCAAAGGCCTGGCCAATGGCATTTGTGTGGCCGTGCTGATGCCGGCTGTGTTTGTGGGGCTGCGTTTGGCGCTACCATCGGCAGCCCCGGCTTCCACCGAGCCCTCCGAACCGCCCCTTTCCGCTGCCCGCTGACCTTCCCCATCCATGGCCAAACTGTTTTTCCGCTACTCGGCCATGAACGCCGGCAAATCCACCGCGCTGCTGCAAATCGCCTACAACTACGAGGAGCAAGGCCAGCGTGTGCACCTGTTCACCGCCGGTATTGACGACCGTAGCGGTGCCGGTTGTATCGCGTCCCGCTTGGGGCTGCAGCGCCAGGCCGATGTGTTTGACGAGCACACGGATTTCTTCGCACTGCTGTCGCTCGAAGACGGGCTGGCCTGTGTGCTCATCGACGAATCGCAATTTCTATCGCCCGAACAGGTGCGCCAGTTGCACCGCTTGGCAAATGTGCGCGGCGTGCCGGTCATCTGTTTTGGTCTGCGCTCCGACTTCCAGGGCAATGCCTTCCCCGGCTCGGCCCAGTTGCTGACGCTGGCGGACGATATCGAAGAGATCAAGACCATCTGCGCCTGCGGCCGCAAGGCCACGATGAACATCCGCATCGACGACCAGGGAAAACGTGTTCATGCCGGTGCCCAGGTGGAGATCGGCGGCAATGAGCGCTACCAGCAAGTCTGCGCGCGCTGCTTTTACAGGGGTGAAGTTTGACCGTGCAGGGCCGCAGGCCCGGGGGCAAGCAGGTCCTGGCTTGGCGATGGCAAACTTGGCTGGCTCTGGTGCTGCTGACACACCTGGGCACCGCCACTGCCGCAGGAGCGGTCACGGCCAACACTCCCAATACCGCACCCCATGCACTCTGGATTCCGGGCCTGGCGCTGGGCGACGGCAAAACCACACAAGCTGGCGCATGGCTGCTGATGGGTGCCGATAAAAAACCGCTGCGCAGCGCAGACATCCGTACCATACAAAATTATGTCGTCACGCCGGACGGAAAACTCCTGCCCACGGCAGCCAGTGATGCGACCGGTCTTTTTGGCTACCTCGATGCTGCAGGGCAGTGGGCGGTGCCACCACAGTTTGAGGCGGCCAGAGCTTTCACGCCAGAAGGCCTGGCCCGCGTCAAACGCAAGGGCCTTTGGGGCTTTTTGGGTGCTGACCTGAACCTGCGGATTGCACACCAGTTCCAGGAGGCCGATGGATTTGCCAACGGCATGGCCGCCGTCATGGTGAAAGACAAGTGGGGCTTCATCGACACAACCGGCGCAATGCTTGTTCCGGCCCAATACCGCAGGGTTTGGCGCTACGGCAAAAACGGTCTAGCCCGCGTTGCGGTGGGTGAGAAAAAATATGGCTTCATCGACCGAAAAGGCAGCATGGTGATTGCGCCGCAATTCGACCTTGCACTGGAGTTTGGCAACGCGCCAGTGACCGCCGCCGAACGCAAGGGCCTTTGGGGTGTCATTGACGGTGATGGGCGCTGGGTTAGCCAACCAACATTGCGGCAGTTGGATGCATTTCAGGACCCCGGCATGGCCGCCTTTGCACCCGACTACCGCAGCGTCGGCTTTATCGATACCACGGCCAAGGTCGTCATCGCGCCGGGGCCCCATTCACGGGTGATACGCCAGGGTTTGATACTGCACGGTGACCGGGGCGGCAGCCACTACCGGTTCATCGATACGCAGGGCAAAACGGCCATCACCGGGCCGTTTGAATGGACCCACGACTTCTCCGTGGAGCAGCCCTGGGTGGTGGCACGGCGCAAGGGTGAGTGGGGTGTGGTGCAACGCAATGGTGCGTGGGTCGCCGCAGGGTCGGGGCGTGAACCAATGCTGGTGGACGGTGACGACAACTTCGCATCCCGACCTTTGTCCATGTGGATACATGCGGGGCAAGCCATTGAGTGGAAAGACGCACAAGGGCAAACGTTGTACCGGCTGAGCGAACGCGCTGCCGAGGCCGGCAAACCGCTGGTCTGGCAGTTGCACGCTGCAAACAACCTGGTATGGACCAGCCCGCCCCAGAAAAACCGCCTGCCGTTGTCGGTGTTTTTTGAACCCGGCGAAGCCGATGTGTCCGAGGTAGCCGGCAACGACTGGGTGGGTGTCGCCAAAAAGCTGCTGGCCCAGAAGTCTCAGCCCTACCTGCCCTACTCCCTGGTGTTTGGTGGGCAGCGCGACCCGTATGACCTGCAAAGCATTGAGGATGATGACCGTGAACAGGTCAAACACGGCGCCTTCGCGGTGCTGGCAGAAACCTATGTGGATGAGGCGCAGTGGGGGCAGTATTACTTTCTGAACGACCAACGCAGCGCACTGTTCAAAAGACTGGAAACCAGCATTTGCGCAGCCCTGCGCGGCGCATGGGGTGCGCCACTGAACCTTGGCAAACCGGGTACCGAGCACCGGGACGAAGGCAACCTGCTGTGCGAATGGAAACTGGGCAACAAGACCCTGGCGGTCACCCATTTCCATGAATCTGGCGATGGTGACTTGGAACACCAAATCCGCATGGTGGTGAATGAACCGGCTGGGGAGCCGGCGGGTATCAAAAAGGGTCGTTGACCGGACCCACTACGCCAGCAGATCCCGAATCTGCTGCAGCGCTGCTGGGTCTTCCATCGTCGTCAGGTCGCCCGGATCACGCCCTTCACATATCGCCTGGATCGCGCGACGCAGCAGCTTGCCGCTGCGGGTCTTGGGCAACACGGTCACAAAACGCACCCGGGCCGGGCGACCCACGGCACCGATGCTGTTGTCCACCACCTTCATGACTTCCGCTTCCAGCGTGGCGCGTGCCGCATCGTCCACCAGCGTGCTGGCATCCTTGACCACGGCAAAGGCCACGGCAACCTGGCCCTTCAGCGCATCGGCAATGCCGACCACGGCCACCTCGGAGATATTGGGGTGGCTGGAGATGCTTTCCTCAATCTCGCGTGTGCCCAGGCGGTGGCCAGCGACGTTGATCACATCGTCGGTGCGGCCCAGGATGAAGAAGTAGCCATCCTTGTCACGCACGCCCCAGTCAAAGGTGTTGTAGACCTGCTTGCCTGGGATACTGCTCCAGTAGGTTTTGACAAAACGGGCATCGTCGCGCCACACCGTCTGCATACAACCGGGGGGCAGCGGGCCTTCGATGGCGACCACGCCCTTCTGGTCAGCACCCGTCAACTCTTCACCGGTGTTTTCGTCCAACAGCTTGACGTTGTAGCCGACCATGGCCACACCTGGGCTGCCGAACTTGCTGGGCTTGGCCTCCACACCATTGGCAATGCTGAGGATGGGCCAGCCGGTTTCGGTCTGCCAGTAGTTGTCGATGATGGGTTTGCCAATACCCTGGCTGATCCACTGCGCCGTCGGTTCGTCCAGGGGCTCACCCGCCAGAAATAAGGCCCGCAGGCTGGACAGGTCGTATTTCGTCAACAGCGCCGGGTCCTGCTTTTTGAGCACCCGCACGGCCGTGGGGGCGCTAAACATCACCGTCACCTTGTACTTTTCAACCAGGCTCCACCAGATGCCGCCGTCCGGGCGGGTTGGCAGCCCCTCATACATGACGGTGGCCATGCCGGCGATCAGTGGACCGTAGATGATGTAGCTGTGGCCCACGACCCAGCCTATGTCGCTGGTAGAGAAGTAGGTTTCGCCCGCCTTGCCGCAGAAGATGTGTTCCATGCTGGCCGCCAGAGCCACTGCGTAGCCGCCGGTGTCGCGCTGCACACCTTTGGGCTTACCGGTGGTGCCACTGGTGTACAGCGTGTAGCTGGGGTGGGTGGATTCCAGCCAGACGCAGGGGACAACCGTGTTTAAGTGTTTTTGCCGCAGAGCCCCCCAGGAATGGTCACGTCCCGCTACCATTTCCATAGCAGCCAGTTGCCGGTCAACCAGCAACACGGCCGTGGGTTTGTGGCTGGACAGGCTTATGGCCTCGTCCAGCAGCGGTTTGTAGGCGATGGCCTTGCCACCACGCGAACCAGCATCGGCGCTAACGATCACCGTCGGACTGGCGTCCTCGATGCGCGATGCCAGGGAGCCCGCCGCAAAGCCGCCAAACACCACCGAATGGATGGCACCAATACGTGCGCAGGCCAGCATCGCAAACGCAGCCTCGGCAATCATGGGCATATAAATCAGCACGCGGTCGCCCTTTTGCACACCCAGCTCCATCAATGCGGCGGCCATGCGCTGCACTTCGGCATGCAATTGGGCGAAGGTGTAGACCCGCTCGGTATTCGTTTCGGTGGATACAGCGATCAGTGCCGGCTGGTCGGCACGGTCTTTGAGGTGGCGGTCCACTGCGTTGTGGCACAGGTTGGTGGTGCCGCCGACAAACCACCGTGCAAACGGCGGATTGCTGTAGTCGCAAATCTGCTGGGGCGCGGTCTGCCAGTCGATACGCTGGGCTTGTTCGGCCCAGAAGCCGTCGCGGTCATCGATGGAATGGCGGTAGAAATCTACGTAGGCGGTCATCGTGCATCCTCAAGAATCCAAAAACTGAATTCATAATTATGGGGATGCAGCTTGCAGCCGCCTGACGCGCCTCTAGGAGCATGGGCGGCAGAGCGTTCTGCGCAGGTAAAAGGAGGA
>JAYSZJ010000028.1:0-8748 GCA_043738115.1 Rhodoferax sp.
ATGAACTCTACCTAGCACCCTCGACTTCGATCCCATAAAAAGCGCTGCAAATAGCGCACTTACACAACCCCTTACAAATTGCAGGCAACCCAGCAAGAATTCCGTCAATGGTTGCGCATCCACAGTCCGTAGCAAACGCCGACCACAACCATGGCATAGGCCCCTGCTGTCACAGCTGCTCCACGTTGTGGCGTGAACCAGTTGCTACGTTCCATCAACAAACGTCTGTCAATCCACCAGTACAGCGCCATTGCAATTCCGATATTTGCCAACGCCGAAAGCGCATGTCGAATGGGCGCGTCTCGCATTCCGGGCATCAAGAAATTGAATGCGAACGCGCCCATCCAGTGGTTCAGGTAAAGGGGATATGACATTCCTCCGAACAGTGCACCCATGGGATGTTGTGGAGCAGGTATCGCCAATAAAAGAACGATTGCGAGGCCAGCAAATGGCGCGATTCCAACGTAGTCTGTCCCGAGCGCAAAGCCTGCAACGGAGAGCAGCAGTACGGCACCGCTGGTCAATCGTCCCGGCAGAGAGAGGTGGACGTCCCCATACCGGGAGACAACCACGGCAGCGAGAACACCAAACACAATGGCGGCGTAGGTATTGGTTAGCCACGCCAGGACCGCAAGCGCGAACCACAGTACTGCGGTACGGCCGAAGTACCTAGCTCCAAGCACCAGCAGCAGCGGTGCCACAAGATAGAACTGCTCTTCCGCATTGACGCTCCAGAAATGACTCAGCGTGCCTTTTTGTGGCATGGCCTCTCGAAACTGTGAGAGTTGCGGTGTGCCAAACAGGTTGTACACAAAGGTCAGCTTGTAGACTACGATCTCGACCCACTTTGCAGTTATCGGTTCGCGCAGCACACTCAGGCCTAGCAGCATAGCGGCGGCCAAATAGTAGGGTGCCCAGATACGAACGGCGCGGTTGAAGAAAAACCTCGGCAAATCGCTGCGCTCTAGTTTCAACAGCATGCCACCAATCAGCCAGCCGCTCAGTGCAAAAAAAACCTGCACCGCAAAATCGCCGGCGTGCTTCCAATGCAGCACGCGATCGTGGTGCAACATGACGGCACATGCACAGACCGCGCGCAACCAGTCAAACCATGGGTAGTAGAGCGCTGTCTTCGCACCACCGGCGTGCGGTGCGCCTTGTCCTGTCGAGTGGTTATTCATGGGCCAACTTTGCAGGTATGCCCACCGCCGTACGTCCTTTGGGCACGTTGCACAAAACCACCGCGTTGGCACCGATAACCGCGTGGTCACCGATTCTGATACGCCCAAGGAGTTTCGCGCCTGCACCAATGTCAACGTGTCCGCCAACCGTCGGCACCCCGTCGCCTCTATGCCCAATCGTCACCTGCTGAAATATCAGGCAATTGGGGCCTATCACCGCTGCGGGATGTATGACGATGCCGTTGGGGTGGGGCATCAGCAGGCCTCCGCCGATGGTGCAATTCAAAGGTACATCGGCTCCCGTCACAACGCTCCAAAACCGGTGGCGAATCACGGCAAGCATTTTGATCACCATGCGCAAGGGGTTGCGCGACCTGCGATGCCGCTGGTAGCTGCGCAGGCTGGCCAGCAAAGAGCGCGCTGGGTCCCACGCAAACCAGCGCTTGAACTCGCGAGAGAGGTCAGGAACGGACGACGATACTGAGCCCCGGCCTTCAGGCATTGCGCATCCACAGCACACGGAATCTGCGCGCAATAGCGGAGAGCTGCTTGAGCCCAGCCAGTTTGTCGAACCAGCGAAAGCCGGCGATGTCGCTGGGTGAAGGCCGTTGGAACCCTAGATTGGGCATGGCAATTTGTGTGACGACATCCGGATTTTGTGCCCGGAAGGTGGAGTAGGCGCCATCAACGTGCATGGGACCACCGTCGGGGTGCCCTGCAGGGCGCTGCAGCATGGCTTCAAATGATGCCACGAGGCGCGCAATCGCCTGGCCCCGGAACGCAATGAAGTGCGATTGCATCAGGGCTTGGTCGTACTTCTCAAACAGCATGGCGCCCGTGTTCCGAGATTCCACCATGTGCCCCAGATAGGCGATATCGTAGCCATCACCCGCCATGTGCTGCGCGACCGCCGGTTGGTACTTCTTCAACGCGTTGTTGAACATCAGGTCATCTTCGAGAACCAGAATTCGCTGCATACCGCGGTCGCGTGCCAAGCGCAGTATTTCCAGATGGCTCATGAAACAACCCCGCGCACCGATGCTGGGGAAGCCACCGGGCTCCGTTGGCTTGACCGCCGGGAAGATCTCGACCTTGCTTCGGTCGGATGCGCCTATCCAATCCAGCTCACTCTGGATTGCTTTACGTCTGTCTGTGCGCTCCGGCAAATTGATGACAAAGATTTTGTCGAAGCTGTCTAGAAAGGTCTGGGAGTGTGTCATGCGGCTTGTTCCGTGTGCATAGTCAATTTGTCGAATCTGCCCTTCAATGAGAAGTTGTAGATGGACATGTTCTTCCCATACGAGTTGTCATAGAAGTGCACCTCTTTTCCTAACAATAGGGAGGCAATGCATACGTGCAGGCGATTAGTCTTGACCACGTCGTGCCGCTGGATGAACGCAAAGAACGCACTCGCAGTTTCACGCGCATGAAAGGGGGACATATCCAGGCCGCACAGTGTTTGCGACAGGTCGACGTTGGAAAACGGGATGGCTACGGCAGTTCTCTCCACATCCTCGCGAAAAACATGGAGCGTTTTTGGGTGCGAGGCATTGCGAACGCTGTGAAAGGCGCTGCGCAGGAACCGTTTGGCACGCCGGGAAAGCACGACCTTGTCCCGGTATTCCTGGGCGTGGTCCGAGCGGTACCGGAGTGTCAAATCCACGTTGGTGTGCAAAGCCACATCGTGCGACAGGTAAACATTCGCCTGCGTTTTGATGCCTGACATAAATTCATAGGACGGCAGATCCCGGCAGAAAAGATCGACATTGCCAGACATTTTTTCGAACAACTCGGGGTAAGAGCGGACCGTATGGGGCAATACGACAAGCCTAGATGCGCCCTGGTGGTGCCGTGCGATAAAGTCGCGCGCGTTCGGATAGGGATGCACGAGATTGCCGCCACCGCCGTATACGACCACTCTGCCGGCAGTGTGCTGCGGGTCTACATCCGTAGGAACGTATTCGTATTGGATGTTAAGTTTGTCGAAAAGCTGGTAGGTCGCGTTGGCGATGATGCCGTCGCCTGCATTGCCTGGGTTGGGACAGTAGATGATCGTCTGCCCTGAGAACTGGGCGAGATACTTTTCCAAATCTTGTATGGTGTGCATGGAGTTACAGGTCAG
This sequence comes from Rhodoferax sp., assembly GCA_043738115.1. Taxonomy (GTDB): domain Bacteria; phylum Pseudomonadota; class Gammaproteobacteria; order Burkholderiales; family Burkholderiaceae_C; genus Allorhodoferax. Next base: position 3,304 of record JAYSZJ010000028.1, read on the forward strand.
AAGTTCAGTCAGTTGTCGGCGCCAGCAGCAGCACCTGCCAAGCCCAGCTCGCGGCAAATATGCAGGCGATGCTGGTTGGCACTCTGTGTGGAAACAAGTTGTACCGGCCGGCCAACTTGCTGTCCGTGGGCACGGAGCATCAACAGCGTGGCCAAGAACGCGTGGTCGACATAAGCGGCATTGCTGACATCCACGGTGCATTTCTGCCCTGTAGCAAGCCATCGCTCGCATGCAGACCGGAACGCAGGGAGGTTTTCCTGGGTACACCGCCCGAACAGTTGAATGTGCGTCCCGTCAGCGGACTCGACACATTTGAAGGTCGACTCTTGGTCTTTTTTCGCTCGGGTTTTGTATCGCCACTGGTAGGTAAGGCCCAGCGGGATTTTGGTCAGAACAAGCTTGAGCAATGCTTGGGCATCGTTGAAATAACGCCGCCATAACTCAGGCTCTTCTTTCACCCGCCACAACCATTCCAGCCCGGTTTTTTGCATCCAGCGGGGTGCACGCTGTACATTGCCCACGACAAAGTTCACGACCGCACCCAGATGGCTGACAACGGGAACATTCAAGACGGCCTGGTTGTGCTGTATCCAGGCCTGCCCTTTGGCCGCGCCCAAAGACACGACCAAAAAATCCGCCCCCGACTGGTTGATTTTGTCCAAGGCATCGGCTTCACTCATGTCCTGAACCGAGCCATAGCCCGGTGACGCAAAGCCCACGCACTCCATGCCCTTGCCTTCCGCATTGATCTGTTGCGCCGCACGCTCAGCGATGCCTGGGGGGCCGCCAAAAAAGTAAACCTTGATGGGTCTACCGTTGCGGCTGCTGTTGCGCAGCGCTTCAAATACATCAGACCCGGCCACACGCTCGGGTATGGGTATTCCCATCAGCCTGGCGAGCCAGACGACAGGCATACCATCGGCCAGACTCAAGTCGCTGTGGATGACGGAATCATGGAACGCTGCGTTCTTCTGCGCAGCCATCAAAAAGTTCAGATTGGGCGTGGAAACAAAACAGGGGCTGCGCGTATCAATGGCCGTGCGTATCTTGGTGACCGCTTCTTCCAGGGTGACAGCATCGAACGGCAATCCCAACAGGCAGTGGATGTTGCGGTGGAAATCAGGTACAGCGCTCTTCATGGTTCACCATCGCGCTTGCTGCGCACCCAGGCGCTCTGCCGCTTGACCAGAAAGTAGAAATACAAAGGCAGCTTGGCCGCAACATACAGGGGCACATGGCACAGCTGTTTGAGGCTGATGACGCTACGTCCAAAGCGCCACCAGGCAAGCATGACTGCCAATATGAGCATGGCGGTGGCCAAGCCCGCCAACAGCGCGGGCCATACGCTTGCGCCACCCATCGCCAGTACAACGCCCGCCGCAAAACTACCCACCGTCAACAATGTCAGCAAAGCAAGGGGGGGCACGCAAAGGTCCAACGCCATCGCCAGCAGGGCACCATTGGCGCGGGTCAGCGCTTGCCAGAAGAGCCGGGGAACCTGTGTCACGATGACGCCCAGGTGCCCGTGCTCCCAACGCGTGCGCTGGGTTTGCAGCCCCTCGGCAGCGCTGGGGAACACACTGGTCACCAGCGCCTGGGGGCAAAACAGCGGTGGCGTGCCACCGCGGGCTAGGTCTATGCCCAGTTGCATGTCCTCGACAATCTGGCCGGTGTTGAGTTTGGCTTTGCTGATGTGTGGCCAGGTAAAGGCCATACCTGTGCCCATCAACTGGCAAGGCAATCCCAACTGGAAGTACCCCATTGCACGCACCTGATTTTTAACCAGCCACGCAAACTCTGCGAGACGTGTTTTGATAGATCCGCCAGCAGGGGCCTGCATCAGATCCAGCGCCTGGACTGGTCGGCCAGTGGCCATGCACAGCATGGCCAGCGTGTCGATGGATCCGGGTTTGAGTTTGCAATCGGCATCTAGGATGAGAACAACAGCTGGCGGACGAGCCTCCAGATGCCGCACGCCATGGTCGAGTGCATAACCCTTGCCGCGCAGCTCGGGATTGTGTCGCTCTACCACCTCGACAATGGGCGAGTCGCCCACGACTTGCCGAGCAACACTTGCGGTAGCATCGGTACAGTTGTCTGCGACCAGCAGCAAACGCCTATGGGCTCCCAGTTGTGGCAACAAGGCATGCAGTATGTCTGCAATACCTCCGGCCTCGTTGTGTGCTGGCATCAACACGCACACCTCGAACGATGGCGATGTGGACAATCCTGAGCCTCGAGCCGCGTTGCCGCGTTGGAGTGCTGGCAGCGCGGCCAGCACCTGAACCAACAGCACGGTGCAAGGCACCAGCAGTACCGCCGCCACCAATACCAACAGGCCAACCAGAACGCTCATGCCATGGCCTTGCGGAAAAGAGTGGCCAGTTTGACCGCCTCAGTGTCAATCGAATGCCTTTGCAATACACGTTCGTGTGCAGCGACGCCCATGGTCGCCAGCCGGGTAGCTGGTGTGGCGAGACACTGTGCCATGGCGTCGGCCAGTTCGTCGACGGCCCCTGCCGAAAACAACCAGCCAGTCTCACCATGGCTTACCAATTCCGGGATACCGGCCACAGCGGTTGTCAGCACAGGTCGGCGCAAGGCCATGGCCTCCATGATGACCACAGGCAGGCCTTCGGCAAAGCTGGGCAGTACCATGGCACGCGCAGCGAGCAATTCCTCACGCACTTGCGCGCCACTGATCCAACCGGTGATGCGCACCTGCTGTTCCAGCTTGTGCCGGGTGATGAATGCTTCGACCTCGGGCCGCATCTCACCATCTCCGGCCAAGACCAGTTCACAGGCAACCCCGCGTTCTCGCAAAGTCGCAAGCGCCTGCAACAGCAGCAGTTGGCCCTTCTGTTCGCACAGACGGCCTACACATACCAGGCGCGGCACATCCGGTGGGTCCACTGGTGCCCCACTGTGAAACGCCGCCTCCAGACCGCAATGAACCACCTGCACTTTCGGCCAATGGGTGTGCTCGACCCATCGGTACAGTTGGCTGCGGCCAAATGAACTGATGGCCACCACAAATCGGGACCGGCGTATCTTTTCACCCAGATGGATGAACTGGGGCTTGTCGAATTCTTCCGGGCCGTGCACGGTAAAGCTGTACCCCGGGCCGCCGAGTGCGTTGACCAGCATCACGACTTCTGCGCTGTTGGTGCCAAAGTGCGCATGGACGTGGCGCGCGCCGTGCGATTGCAGCCACGGTAGCATGCGGCAGGCCTCCGCCAGATAAACGAGGTGGTACGGCAGTGACCGGTCCGCATGGCGGGACATTTTCGAAGCCAATACCAGAGCCCCCCAAAACCGCAAGGGCGTTCGCAGCATCGTGCGCAGTACTGATAACACCAGCGGCAGCATGCCGCCCTGCAACACGTACTGCGTGCGGCTCTTTTCTGCCTGGTCTTCCGCGTCGGCAACTGCATCGCTCCAACCACGCAATGCAATCCGTTGCACGTCAAAGCCCTGGCGCTCCAGCGCCAGGATCTCACGCCGAATGAAGCTATGGCTGACTTTGGGGTATTGGTTGATGAAGTAGGCGATGGGAGTGTTCATAGCGAGCTGCGGCGCATTATTTGTATTCGATCAAGGCGGCGCGCTTGTCCAGCATACGGTTCAACAAAAAACTGAATTGGCCCCATGCTTCCGGCAGCTTGCCAACGACCAATAGCGTGGCATACCAACCGGCAGCGGGAAGCGTGTGGCGCACACGCTGGTAAATACGAAGCATCTGCAGCGGGTACACCAGCAGCAACAACAATGCCCACGGGCTCAGCGCAATGGCCAGAGTCACTATAGCTGCTGGTATCGCTGCGCCCCACAACCTTGCACTGCGAGATTCACGCACCCAATGCCGTTCTGGTGGTTGACCATGCATAGAGGCGCCCTCTGCAAACGCATAGCCGGCGCGCTGTGACCGCTTCCACCACTGCCGAAAGCGCAGCATGGCTGCATCGTGCAGGGCCATATCTTCGTCAATGCGCAATATCTTCCAGCCAGAGGCTCGCAAACGCACACACAGCTCGGGCTCCTCCCCGGCAATCAGCGTCTCCAGGAAGCCTCCGCTGGTAGCAAAGGCACTAGCGCGAAGCAGCGCAATGCCGCCGCAGGCCTTTACCTCGCCAATTGCGGTGTTCCACTCAATGTCGCACAGCTGGTTGTAGATGCTCTTCTCGGGAAAGCGTTCACGCAAGCGCCCACAGACAGCAGCAAGCTGCGGATGCGCATACAGCGTGGCCTGCGCGACTGGCAACCAGTTGGGCAATAGCTCGCAATCTCCGTCGATGAACTGCACGTAAGCAAGGCCCGGCAGACAGGCCACTGCATGCGCAAAGCCAGCATTGCGCGCCCGGGCGGCCGTGAAAGGCAAGGACATATCCAGGTCCACGACCGCACAACCCAGACTGCGGGCGTAGTGGGCGGAGCCATCGCTGGAGCCGGAATCCACATACACCACGGTTTGTGCGGCTCCAGCCTTCAAAACCGAGCCAAGGCAAACCTTCAACCGTTCGCCCTCGTTGCGACCGATCACGACCACGGCTATGGCACTTGGGCTGGGCATGTAGTGCATCAGCGGGTGGACCGCGCCGCCCAGCGTGTGCGAACAAGCGTGGTGCATACCAGCGCTACATGCCGCCACGTGCCTGCCATATCCAACGCTACCCCGGGTTTGAGCGCACGTTTGATCAGATTGATGCCATCCGCCGCCACAGTCAAGACAACACTGCCCAGCATCGCACCCATTCCGTGGTTCTTGCGAAAGTACAGCAGCTCGCTCTCAATCTGCAGGCCGTCCAGTTGCCGGCCGCTCTGGGTAATGGCGCCATCGGATTTTGCGCTCTCACCTCCCAGGTGCACGACCGTTGTGTGGGGGTAAAACACCACATCCCAGCCTGCCTTTTTTGCAGCGAAGCAATGGTCAACTTCTTCGCAATACAGGAAGTAGCGTGGGTCGAACAACCCGACCTGGTCTATGACTTCTTTCCGGACCAGGTAGTAGCAACCCACCACCCAATCGCAAGAGCGAACGGCATCATGGGCCCAACCCATGTCATCTACCATCCGAACACCCGGCAACAGGCGGTTGAGTCCGGTGCGGTGCAAAAATGTATTCCACGGTGTAGGAAAGTACCGGCAGCAGGGTTGCAATTCGCCATCTCTCCCCTGCAGGCGCACACCGAGGATGCCGCACTGAGGATGGGCATCCATGTAGGCTACCGTTTTGGTCAGCGTATCTGGGGCCACAAAGGCGTCTGTATTGAGCAGCAGCACATAGCGGCCACGAATCGATGGGAGGGCCTGGTTATTGGCGCGTCCAAAACCTACATTCTGGGTGTTCACAATCAGGGGACAATCCGAGAACTCGCGTCGGATCACTTCAACCGATCGGTCTTTCGAAGCGTTGTCGACGAAAGCGATGTCTACCTTTAAGTTTTC
>JAYSZJ010000029.1:0-4190 GCA_043738115.1 Rhodoferax sp.
TCCATTTTCAGGGTCCGCATGCCGCTGTTGACGGCAGCAGAAAACAGCTCGGCCACACGGGCGCGTTCCTGGATCAGTTTTTTTGCGGCATCGTCGGCAATCATCAGCTCATGCAGGCCGATGCGCCCTTTGTAGCCGGTCTGATTGCACTTGTCGCAGCCCTTGGCGCGGTAGAGGGTGAGGTGACCGTCTTTGCCGTAACGGGTCATCCAGTCGTCCAGCAGTTTCTGTGCTTCACCGCCCGGATCGGCCTTCCAGACTTCCGTGTGACGCAGTTCTTCCGAATACTCCTTGATGAAGTCTTTGACTTCCTGGGCATTCGGTTGATAAGCCTCTTTGCAATCGCAAAGTTTTTTGGCAAGGCGCTGGGCCAATATGCCGAGCAGGGCATCTGCGAAGTTGAAAGGGTCCATGCCCATGTCCAGCAGGCGGGTAATCGACTCCGGGGCTGAATTTGTATGCAGGGTTGAAAACACCATGTGACCGGTTAGCGACGCCTCCACGCCCATCGAAACCGTCTCTTTGTCACGCGACTCACCCACCATGATGATGTCCGGATCGGCGCGCAAGAAAGCCCTCATCACCAGCGCAAAGTCGATGCCCGCCTTCTTGTTGATCTGCACCTGGCGCAAGCCTTTCTGCGTGATCTCCACCGGGTCTTCGGCCGTCCAGATTTTGGTATCCGGCGTGTTGAGGAACTTCAGGATGGAATGCAGGGTTGTGGTCTTGCCCGAGCCGGTGGGACCGCAGACATAAAACAGGCCATAGGGTTTGGACACTGTTTTTTCCAGGCGCTCCTTGTTATGGGGGGTGAGGCCCAGTTTTTCCAGCGGTATGGGCTCGCCCGCCGCAAGGATACGCATGACCACGTCTTCCACGCCGCCGGCCGACGGGATGGTGGCCACGCGCAGCTCAATATCGAGCGGGCCGTATTTTTTGAACTTGATTTTCCCGTCCTGCGGCTTGCGCTTTTCGGAAATGTCCAGGTCACACATGATCTTGAGCCGTGTGACCATGGCCTGACGAAATTGCGCAGGCACCTCGATATAGGGCTGCAGGGTGCCGTCAATGCGAAAACGAATGCCGGTCTTCGCCTTGCCGGGCATGGGCTCTATGTGGATGTCGGAAACCTTCTGCTTGTACGCGTCGATGATGACTTTGTTGACAAACTTGACCAGCTCGTTGTCTGCAGCAGCAGACTCCAGCGCCGAATCATCGTTGGCGTCGTTCTCCAGCGGGGAGTCCATGTCGGCCAGCAACTGGTCGATGGATCCGCCTTCATTGCCCGCGCCAAACAACTGCCCCAGGGTTTCATCAAACTCCGTTTGTGTCGTCACACAGTAAGCAAACTTGCCGATCTTCGGGAACACCTGGGGCACCACCCTGGCGCCGCGAACCGCCTCAGGGTCCACGCACATGATCACCAGACCATCGGGCGTTTCTTCCAGCGGCATCCAGCCCTGCTGCTCCACAAAATCGCGCTTCAGGAGGCCTTGCAACATTTCCGAGCGTATGCGTCCCGCATTGAAACCCTCATATGGCACACCAAAAAATTTGCTCAACGACGACCCTATCTGCGCTGGCCGTATACGGTAGTCCGCCATCAACAGGTGTTCTACCGACTGAACTTCCTCACGCGCCTTCAGGATGCACTGCTGCAACTCCTCCTGGGACAGGACACCCCCGGCGACCAGCCCGTCATACTTGGTGGCCCTCCGGCGCTGGCCTTCCTCGACCTTTTGCATGCGCTGACGTATGGCAATGCCCAGCGTTTTGCACAGCTGCTGCGCGCCATCTTCCTCCAGCTTGGCAAAAGGCTGGTCGCTTCGATTGTTGATGACCTGAAGAACCCCATACAGCGTGGTGCCGTCCATCACTGGCGCGACCAGCATTTGCTTGGTGCGGTAACCCGAACGCTTGTCTACCTCTTGCAAAAAACTCAGGTTGGGGTGGATCTTCTTGAGCGCTTCATCGTCATAAACATCAGCGATGTTCACCATGGCCTTCGACAGCGCCACGTATCCCGCAATACTTTGCGGGCTGATGGGCAGCTTCAGATCACGGCTGGTGTTGAGGCCCGTTTTCACCTTCGAGATGATGGACGTGCGATCCTCGTTGACCGCATACAGGGTCAGCCTGTCCGCGTTGAACAGCTTGCAGATGTCCTGACTGGCGTCAAGCATGATCTGGTCAATGTTTTCAGTCTCATGAATACGGTTGGTCACCAGTTGCAGCTGGCGGAAGTACAACGCCTCAAAGGTCACGCCCCTTTCTTGCGGGGGCAACATCTGCGAGTCGAAAAACTCGTCTTCGTGGTCGCGCTGAAGAACGGCACTCATAGTTCAAACTCCTGACCTGCGCGCAACCAGCGTATGTCGTGGGTGACGTTGGGACCAAACGGCGCGGTCTGGTCGAAACGCTGTATTTCGGCCATGATCAAATCGGTTTCTGCCGGCTTGGTATGGGTGATGTAAATCGGGTAATTTCTACCTTTGTCAATGCAATCGAGCTCAATGGCAAGTGCATGCGGCGACAAATGCAGGCTGCGCTTGGCCAGGTCACGCTCGCGGTTGCTGAAGGCGGTCTCAATCACCAGCATGGCTACATTGAGTTGGTTGATCCGCGCCCAAAGCGCCGGGTTACGCTCGGTGTCGCCGGTAAAGACCCAGTACCCGGCGCCCGCTGCAACCGCATAACCGACCGCAGGCACCGTGTGGACCGCCGGCAATACCTCGACATACTTTCCCGCAAGCAAAAGAGTTTGCCCAATGCTCAAGGGGTGAAAGCTCACAAACGGGGCTTCGGGTGTGGGAATTCTGGAAAAGTCCGGCCAGATGGTGTTGTTGAAAATATGCGCTTTCAGGGCATCGATGGTGCCCTGCAGGGCGTGAATCTGGATGGGCGTGGTTCGCTGCGACGCAATCGCATCGACCATCAGGGGCAGCGCCGCCACATGATCGAGGTGCGAATGGGTGAGCAACACGTGATCTATGCCACGCATCTCATCGAGCGTCAGATCTCCCACGCCAGTCCCGGCGTCTACCAGTACATCATGGTCGAGCAGGAATGACGTTGTCCGGCAGCCCTTGGCAATCGCTCCTGAACAACCGAGTACACGAACTTTCATTGTTTGAGGGCCTTGGTATGCCGGCAGCCTGTTATTTGGTTTCGAAATTGGTTGCGCCGTCCCACTCAGGATCAAACGGCAACAGCCTCATGGAGGCTACACGCTCAGCATACAGCCGGTAAAGGTACTTTTGCGCATTCATGCGCTGTAAATTGAGCAGGTGCACGTCGCAGGCATCCCAATGTTGGTCGCGGTAGGCCTTCAGCGCCAAGCCCCACTCCTTGAGTTCAGCGCTGCGTTCCTTCTCAAGCTGGCCCAGTGCCGCCACGGGGCAAAAAATAGCCACGGCCTGGTCTTTTCCCTTGACGCGGACTTTGTCCAGCTCCTGCCACGCGAAGTCCGTGGAAAGCCTGCGGGTTGATTCGCTGACCACCGTATCCACGCCATAGGTTTTCGAAAGCCCTTCCAGGCGGGAGCCGAGATTGACCGCGTCGCCTATGACGGTATAGCTGCGCCGGATATCTGACCCCATGTCGCCCACACACATGCTGCCCGTATTGAGTCCAATGCCGATACCTATCTCGGGCAAGCCCTTGGCCCGGTGTTCTTCATTGAGCTGACGTATCGCCAGAACCATCTCCAGAGAAGTCTTGACAGCCAGACTGGCGTGATCGGGTGTCTCCACGGGCGCGCCCCAGAAAGCCATGACGCAGTCACCCATGTATTTGTCGATCGTGCCGCGATTGCCGCGAATCAGATCCGTCAGGCGGCTGAACACGCTGTTGAGCAAGGCCTGAAGCTGCGTCGGCTCCATGGTCTCTGACATCTTGGTGAAACCGCGCATATCGCAGAACATCACCGTCAGCTCCTTGGCTGACGCCTTCATGGTGTAGCTGTCAGGGTCCTTGACCATTTCATCAACCAGCTCGGGTGGCACATAGGTGCCAAACAGGTTGGCCAATTCTCGTTTGGAGCGGCTCTCCACAAAATAGCCGTAACTCATATTCAGCGCAAACGCGGTGAACGCCATGACCAGCGCGGTGGCCAGCGGCAGCACCAGACCGTAGGCCGAATAGAGCCAGAAGTTGAGGCCCACCAGTGCCGCAGTCACTCCCACACTCGT
>JAYSZJ010000030.1:0-27884 GCA_043738115.1 Rhodoferax sp.
CATTGGTGGGGATTTCGTTCAAATCACCAACCACTGCTACCAATTTATTACCCGCTTCTAGATGGGCATCGTAGAGCTCACGTACTCGCTGTGCTTGTCGCTTGCGCTTGGCATCATTGGAAGCTTGACTGCCATACCCCTTGCTCTTCAGGTGATTGACCAAGACCCAAAGTCTCCTGCCCTTAGACAGCCCGATTTCATACTCTGCACAGTCACGACTAAAAATAGTTCCTTTGGAGTCTCTGTCATCCACGTGGGAGCGAATCGACAAAATGGGAAACTTGGCCCTTGTCATCAGACCGACATCGATTCCGCGTTCGTCATTGCCGTCAACCAGCATCACGTGGTCGAAAGGTTCCCCGCCAATATTCTTGAGAACTTGTTGGTTAAAGAGGCGCAGGGTAGTTCGATCTTCCGCCTCAATGACAGCCTGGATATCTGCATTGATGGCGTCAAGGACTCGGGCCGTATTTACTGTAGCGGTTTCATTCACAGGTTCGGTTTTGAGTTCGACCCAACCGATCCAGCTCTTACGGCCTGAGGCAACAATTTCAGCTTCTCCGACGCGGGGGCGTTTGATGAGCTGTCCCCGAATTTTGCGCAAGATCAGTAAGGGGCTGTCATCGGTCTTCAGCAGGCCATTGTTTGCCAGCAGATTGAGGATTCTCTTTTTGTCTACTGCACTGTAACTGGGCTTCTCAAAAAGCGTATTGAGCTCTTTCTGGGCTTCCAGCGCAGGCTTTCCCTCTGCCCAGTTCGCGTTATTCAGGGCCTTGGCCCGGTCAAACATGTTTTCAACGTTGAAAGTTGCTAGGCGCATTGGTGGCTCCCTTTAGGCTGTGATGACCCATCAGGTGCGGCTCCAGGGGCACCGAGGGTGTAATTTATTTGCGCAAGATGCTGGGTGTAGTGCTGTTCTCCGAGAAGCGTCCATCTTCTTCGGTCAAATGCTCAATCTCAACCTCGGCACTGCCTAATTCCACGATGCCGAGTCTTCGGGCCGCTGCGTAGCTTAAGTCCAGCACGCGCCCCGGATGAAATGGCCCTCGGTCATTGACACGCACAATCACTTCTTCCCCGCTGGAAACCCGCCGCACCCGCACGTAGCTGGGAATAGGCAGGGTGCGGTGCGCAGCGGTAAAACCCATGGCGCTGAACCGCTCGCCACTGGCCGTGCGTCGGCCATTAAATTTCTTGCCGTACCAAGACGCCAGTCCCCGCTGCTTCCAGGGCACGCTAGCCACCGCAGGCGCCTGCGTCTGATCGCGCTGCAGACTATCCGGGTCGCTGGCCAACGGGCCAATCGGTTGGACCGGAACTTGCGGCGCGGCCGGTGGGGCGTCGACCAGGGTTAGTGGAGAAGGGCTTTCGGGCTGTGGCACCGGGGTGGACGGGGGCGAAGCACACCCCACTAGCAGGGACACACCCAGCCCTACAAGCACCTTAAAGCGCCAAGATATCATTTAGAAACCACTCGTTCTGGGGCATTTATTGGATCGGATTATGACCAGGCTATCCTCCGATACCCGGTCGTTTTGCCGGCAGATTTGTAACTAAAAGAGCCCTCGCTGCAAAGAAACCAGCGCAGTGAAGTTATCTCCCAGCGGGTGGAGGATAGCGTCCGCAATCGGCATCAGCTGCTTGGTCAGGTAGTGCTCGTAATCGGCGCGGGACTGGCGGGCCTCCAGCGGTTCGGGCCCGTTCGTCGTCATCACGTACTGGATCCAACCACCGTTCTGGTACTGCATAGGTCGGCCCACGCGCACGTTGTAGTCGTCCGCCATCTTGGCTGCACGCACTTGCGGTGGCACGTTGACCAGATAGGCATCCAAGCGGTGGCGCAGGCGTTTGCGGTACACGAGCAGGTCATCCTTGGTGCCTGCCAATGTGGAATGCGCATAGTCCGTCACGAACTCGCGGTAAGGCTGGTCATGGAAGATGCGCGACAGCAAACCTTCCTGGAACTGCCGCGCCAACAGGGTCCAGTCGCTGCGGGCCATCTCAAGACCACGGGAAACCATCTCCTCCTTGCCCGCCGCGTCGGTGCTCAAGCCGGCGTAGCGCTTCTTGCTACCAACTTCAGACCCGCGGATAGTAGGCATGAAGAACTTTGCGTAGTGGGTGTCGAACTCGATCTCGAGGAAGTTTTCCAGCCCCTGCTCCTCTTGCAGGGTTCGTGTCCACCACAGGTTGATGTCTCGCACCAGCTCTGCCGCAACGGCATGCGCCTCTGCATTGGTGTGGGTGCGTCCCAGCCAAATAAAGATGGAGTCGGTGTCACCGTAGATAGCCTCATAGCCACGGTTCTCCACAAACACCTGGGTGCGCTTCACGATCTCATGCCCACGCAGCGTCACCGCCGACACCAGCTCAGGGTTGAAGAAGCGGCATTCGGTGGCGCCCAGCACCCCGGCGAATGAATTCATCAGCAGCTTCAGCGCCTGCGACAAGGGTTCGTTTTTGACCCGCTTGGCCTCATCCCGGCTGCGCGAGAGCGTGGTCACGATTTCCGGCAGGCAATGCTTCTCGCGCGAGAAAAATGTGCCCATCGGCCCTTTGATAGGGTCGCCAGCATCACCGGCGTGTTGGCCCTCTGCATAACCCACCGGGTCCACGCAAAAGGTGCGGATGATGGACGGGTAAAGACTCTTGTAGTCCAGCACCACGACGGAATCGTAGAAGCCGGGTTTCGAGTCCATCACGTAGCCACCCGGATACGCCTTGCGCTGGATCTCGCCCACGCTGGGTGCCACATAACCCAGGCGGTGCATGCGTGGCAGGTAATGGTGGCTGAATGCGGCAATGGAACCACCGAAGTGGTCCGCCGCCAAGCCGGTCGTGTGCGCCCTCTCCATCACGAACTGCAGTAATTGGGCTTTCTCAAAGATGCGCAAGACCAGCTCGCAGTCTCGAATGTTGTAGATGGCCAGCGCCGGTTTATCGTCTCGGTAACGCCGGTTGATCTCTGCCATCTTGTCGTATTCGTCGCCTATGGCCTTGCCCTCGCCCAGCAACGCTTGCGAAACGCTTTCCAGGCTGAACGACGGAAAGCTCCATACCGCCGCCCGCAGCGCTTCGATGCCGTCCACAATGAGACGGCCCGGTGTGGGTGCAAAAAGATAACCCTGTTTGCCCGGATGCGTCCGCCACTTGATGGACTGGCGCTCGCGGCCCAGCAGGAGCGGCGTTCCACATGCGTCAGCCGTCTTCTGCAGCACCCGCAGGTCGAACTGGATGACGCTCCATCCGATGATGACGTCCGGGTCGTTGCGCGCGAACCAATCGTTCAGGCTTTCTACCATGGCCTTGCGGGTGGGCAGGTAGATTAGTGCAAAGTCGAGGGGCTCAGCCAGCTGTGCAGGCTCAGCGGGAGGCTCACCCAGCATCAAGACCACGCGCTCTTCCAAACCGTCCAGCGCAATGGAATAGAGCTCCTGGTTTTCGCTGGTCTCTATGTCCAAGGACACGACTTTCAGCATCGGGCGATAGTCCGGCTCGGGCTTGAGCCTGACGCCGTCCACCCCACTCTCCACCGATACGCCGGCGGTGATGAAGCGCTCCATTAGGTAGCGGTCATGGGGACGCACGTCGGCCTCCAGCAGCGCAATATTCTGTGGCTGGAGTTTGCGGGCCAGTTGCCCCAGCTGGCGGAAGTGTGTGGCATAGACCCCAATGACGGGGCTCTGGTGAAAGGTCTTTAGATCGAGTTCGCGCAGCTCCACACCGGGCATGGCCGCAAGCTGTGCCTCCACGGCCGCACGGTGCCGGGTTTCGACAAAGGCCACTGACGTCTGCGCGGTCAGCAGCACTTTCAACGGCCCGGTGTCTGTGGCCAGCCAGTATTCGATTTCAGTGCCTTTCGGCGCATCCCGCCAGTTGCGGGTCAGGATGAACCCCTTTTGTTTTGTTGGCACCACAGGAGTTTGGGATGGGGAGGAAGCCAGGCGGCGATTTGAGAATGCTCCATTTTCGCCGCTAGGTCTGCCCTTTTTCCGTTTCGGGATCCGTTTTCTTTAGACCCCGAATATTCATAGCGGCCAGGCAAAACTGCAAAGCCACCAGCGCCCAGGCACCTTCAGGCCATGCCCACACAACCCAAAGGCAGTTGCTGGCCAAAAAGGTCCAGAACCCCCAAAACCTCAAACGTTCGCTGGTCGAACCTACCAGCCAGGCAGCGGCCACAGACGCAGCAAAAGCCGGCCATTGCAAGAGGTCTATCCAAGCCATGACCCGCTCAGAATTTGCATATCGCTGCGTACAGGGTGTTCTCAGCGACCTCCTGCGTTAGCGTGTTCTGCGCCCCAGCAATATACCGGTTACCAAGGCTACTCCGACAGATTGCCAAGGGTGGGTCACGATGTACTGGCGTGCATCGGCGACTGCATTTTTGGGCGCAGTCATCAAGGCACTTGTCTTTTCATTCACCCAGCGCTCAGCGGGCTTGACAGTTTCTTCAACCTTGTTGATTGCCTGGTGGCTGGATGCCGCAGCATGGTCGATTGCTGAACTTGCCGATTGCACAGCAGCGCCTGCCACTCCTGCAACCCTGTCGACCGCACCGTGTACGCTACCGGCGGCTTCGCTGATACGCGCATTGGTTGGGCCACTCTTAACGCTTGGGTTTACTCCCGGTGTCGATACTTCCATATGATGCTCCTTTAACAATTGAAGAAATGAGCGTCCACGGTACCTCCGCAAATACTTCTTGTATGTGCGACGACCCACGTTGCGGGCGCACGGCATAGCTGAATCCAAAACAACGTCATCTGCGTATTCATTAAATGTCCCACCGCCGCGTAACACCCAGAAGCATCCAGCAGAGCCTGTTGTGGCTGCTGCTGGTCGCTATGGTGCTTTTGGGCCTGACCATCACACAACATCGGGCTCTGGGTTCATTGCACAAGCACTCCAATCTGGAGTTGCGCAACACCTCTGTCCTCACCGCCGTATCCGTTCTGGCAAGCGATTGGAAGGCCCGCTGGCAGCAGCAAAAAATCCTCGGGCACGGGCAATTGTTACTGGCAACTCCATCCACCGCGATGGACTGGCCGGCTGTTGCGCCACGCGGGTCCCATAACCATGACCATGACGCTCTTGAGCGCCACCACCATGCGGCCGACGATGGGACTGTGGTCGCGCTGGACGGTGCGGCGCAAGGCGTCAGCGCCGTCGACGGCTCGTCCACCGCAGCGTCGATCATGCTGCCAGTGGTTGGCACACCTAACGAAGCGTTAACCCTGCAGGCCATTGCCAGCCACACAGTGAACTGGCCGGTAGCCAGCTTTGCCGCCTTGGTTTCTCGGGCCATCCCGCCGCCACTGCGCCCCCCAACCGTCTAAGCCAGCGCCTGCCAGGCGGGCCATTGCGCCCTGCCACGGCATGGCTGCAGCGGGTCTGCGTTAACAAGCCGATCCTGCGCCAATCGATCCGCGCGCCATGTTGCTGCGGACGTGTTGCCCTGTTGTGCCACAAAGCTTTCAACCCCGGGCGCACCCTTACAAACCATTTTTACCAGGACTCCACCGTGAAAACCCACTCTTACGACGGTCGCGAAAAACCTCCTAACCCTATGGCGGACCCCACGCGCAGCACCATCTTTGCGGCCTGCCTTCTGTGCATGGCGTCAACCATGGCGCCGGCGTTTGCACAAGCTTCTGCGAGCACCGGCGGCGCAGCCCCCAGCCCCGCGGCCGAGCTGGCGCCAGTGGTGGTACAGGGCACCTATGACAATGCCGTAGGCACCTCCAACGCTGCCAGCCAGGGCGTGGTCACCTCCAAGCTGATCGAAAACCGCCCCACCCTGCGCCCGGCCGAGGTGCTGGAGTTTGTGCCCGGTGTCATCGTCACCCAGCACAGCGGCGACGGCAAGGCCAACCAGTACTTTCTGCGCGGCTTCAACCTGGACCACGGGACCGACTTCGCCACCTATGTGGATGGCATGCCCGTCAACATGCCCACCCACGCGCACGGCCATGGCTACAGCGACCTGAACTGGCTGATACCCGAACTGGTCAGCCGCATCAGCTACAAAAAAGGCCCCTACTTTGCGGATGAGGGCGACTTCAGCTCGGCCGGTGTCGCGCGCCTGGGGCTGTTCGACAGCCTGCCCAATGGCATTGCATCCCTGACGGTGGGTGGCAACGGTTATGCCCGCGGTTTGCTGACCCAATCCGTCCCGTTGCAAAGTGGCAAGCTGTTGTACGCAGTGGAAACCGCGCACAACAACGGCCCCTGGGAGCAACCCGAACGCTTCCACCGGGCCAACGGTGTGCTGCGCTACAGCACGGCCAGCGACAGCAGCCGCAGCAGCCTTACCGCCATGGCTTACTCTGCCGCTTGGCACTCCACCGACCAGATTCCGCAGCGCGCAGTCGACCAGGGCCTGGTGGGCCGCTTCGGCTCGCTGGACCCTAGCGACGGTGGCAACACCGAACGCTACAGCCTGTCCTTTCAGACCGAGCGCAAGGCAGACTCTGGCACCTTCAAGGCCAACGCCTATGCCGTTGCGTCCAAGCTGAGTTTGGCATCCAACTTCACCTACAACCTGGAGCGACCCGAGCCCCCGGTTAACGCGGACCAGTTTGTGCAGGCCGAAAGCCGGCAAGTGTTTGGTGGAGGCCTCAGCCGGTCCTTTGCCACGCCCTTTGGCGGCTTTGACAGCACAACCACCGTGGGCACCAGCCTGCGCATGGACCGGCTGGACCCCGTAGGCCTGTACCAGGGCTTGGGTGGGCAACGCACGGCCACCGTACAGGAGAGCCAGGTACGCCAAAGCCTGTTGGGCCTGTACGCCGAAAACTCCACCGCCTGGACCCCCACGTTTCGCACGCTGCTGGGCGCGCGTTATGACCGTATGGATGTTGATGTGCGCAGCTCCATCGCGGAAAACTCCGGCCAGCACACCGCCGACCTGACCAGTCCCAAGCTGTCCCTGATCCTGGGGCCATGGAATAAGACCGAGTATTTCGTCAACTGGGGCAGCGGCTTCCACAGCAACGATGCCCGCGGTATGACTGCACGTATCGCGCCCAAGGAAGGCACACCCATTGACCCAGCACCGGCCCTGGTCCGCACCACCGGCAGCGAGCTGGGGCTGCGCACCGAAGCCATTGCCGGCCTACAAAGCTCTCTGGCCCTGTGGCAACTCCACATCGGCTCAGAACTGGTGTTCTCGGGTGACGCCGGCGACACCGGTGCCAGTGGCGCCAGCCGACGCTGGGGGGTGGAGTTCAACAACCACTACCGCGCCACGCCCTGGCTGCTGTTGGATGCCGACATTGCCGTATCGCGCGCGGAGTTCACCAAGCCGCAGGGTGATGCCCCCAATGCCGGACGCTACGTTCCCGGTTCGGTCGAAACGGTTGTGTCACTGGGTGCTGTGGTCAGTGACCGGGGGCCGTGGTCGGGCCAGTTCCAGCTGCGCTACTTTGGCCCGCGCCCCTTGATCGAAGACAACAGCCAACGGTCTGACGGCACGACCCTGGCCTATCTGCGGGTGGGCTACCAGATCAGCCGCAAGACCAAGCTGGCGCTGGACGTGTTCAACCTCTTCGACAGCAAGGCCAGTGACATCGACTACTACTACGCATCGCGCCTGCCCGGCGAGGCTGCGGAAGGTGTGGCCGATCGTCATTTTCACCCGGTGGAGCCCCGCAGCGTGCGTTTGACGCTGACCGCCCATTTCTAAGCTGTACAGCAGAGGCCTTAAGCAAAATCGGCCTCTAGCCCCCGCCGTTGCTTACAAATACGCTATCTATTTGATAGTAACCAGCGGGAACAGCACATCCTCCATCACCGCCCCATCGGGCAGGCGCTCTGCCAAGCCTGTAAACGGCGGTGATGTGCGCCAGCTGCGCACCGCGTGGCGTGCGTCGTCACCCAGGTAGCGGGCAGAAAACACGCGCCGCCGGCTGGTCGGCCCCACACCACTGCTGGCGTGCAGCGTCAGCATGTGGAAGGCCACGGCATCACCCGGCTGCAGCGCCCAGCCCAGTTGTTCGAACTGCTCGGGGTGGGCATCGATCTGCGGCAGCTCGGCCAACGCCCCTTCGGGGAGCCACTTGGCCTGCTGGTCACGGAAGGTGCGCGGCATGTACCAGGTGCCATCGGCATGGGAGCCGGCCACGAACCGCAGCGTGCTCTCCAGCGGCACAGGGTCCACCGGAATCCAGAAGCTCACGTTCTGCCGTCCGGTCACGTTGTAGTAGGGCTGGTCCTGGTGCCAGGGCGTGGTTTGCCGCGTGCCGGGCTCTTTGACCAGCAGGTGGTCGTGGTAGATGCGAACCGTGCTGCTGTGCATCAGCTGCACAGCCACGCGGGGCAAGGCGCTGTGCTGCATCACCGCGGCATAGTCGGGGTTGTGCTGCCAAGTGCAAAAGTCTTCGACAAACTTGCCCGGGTCATCCGCCTGGCTGGCCACCAGGGCCAGCGGGCTCAGGTGCGCCAGGTTGTGCTCTATGCCGCGGGCCAGTGCGGCTACTTCGCCAGGCGTCAGCACACCGCGCAGTACAACGGCGCCTTGGCGGGCGTAGTCCTCCACCGTGGCAGGGGGCAAGGTGTAGGTGGTGTGGTTCATACAGGGCCGGGGTGGGGATGGTGCAGTCTAAACGGCTGCACACATCCCGGCCCGCAGCGCTACACCCCGCTGTCGCGCGCCATCACGCATCGTTATGCAGCGGCTGTCTGCACCGCAATGCGCCGTGGGCGCGCGGCTTCGGACTTGGGCAGTTCGATGCGCAACACGCCCTCGCGGTAGCTGGCCTTGGTTTTGTCTGCCTGCACCGCCACGGGCAAGGCCACGTCCCGGCGGAAGTTGCCATAGGCGCTTTGCACCATGCGCCACCGGCCCTCAGCCACTTCGCGGTCTATGCGCTTTTCACCCCAGACGGTCAGCACATCGCCATTCAGCGCGACGTTGAAGTCCTCACGCTGCATGCCCGGCGCTTCGATGCGCACGGTCACCGTGTCGGCACTCTCGAACACATCGGCCGCCAGGAAGGCCCAGCCGGTCATGCGCAGGCCCTTGCGCTGCGGCGCAACGCCACCGCTGGAGTTGTCAGCCGGGTTCTCGGTGGACTGCACTGCAGGACTGGCCCAGAATCGCGTCAGCGCACCGCTGGCGCGGGTACTGAGCTCGCGCCAGCCGTCCGACAAAGATTCCCATGCCTGGTCCGCACCCTGCTTGATTTGCTCTGCAAGTTTGGTCATGGTTCATGCTTTCTCTCGAAGCTGCAGTCGGGTTCACATGGATCAACCCGCGTTGACGGTGATCCTGCGGGGCTGCGCATGCGCCTGCTTGGGGATGCGCAGGTTCAGCACACCGTCCTTCAGGTTGGCCTCGATGCGGGTGGTGTCCAGCTCACGGCTCAGCGTGAAGCTGCGGCGAAAACGTGGCACACGCACTTCGGCGTAAATGGCTTCCAGTCCTTCTGGAGTGCGCTGCTGCATGCCGCCTTCGATCAGCAGGGCTTCGCCCTCCACCTTCAGCTCCAGGTTGTCCTTGGATACGCCGGGCATGTCGGCCAGCAGCGTGATGCCGGACGCGTCCTCAAACACATCCACGGCGGGCAGCACGGCACGTTGCTGTTGCTGGTCCTGCTCAGCAGCACCGGTGCGGGTGACTTGTTTGCTGGTGGTGTTGTTGGTTGTGTTGCTCATGGTCCTTTCTCCTTGTTGGCTGGTGTGCTGGTTATTGCACGGTGATACGTTTGGGTTGGGCGGATTCGCGGCGGGCAATGCTGATCTGCAGCACACCGTCGCGGTAGCTGGCGTCGACCTTGCTGGGGTCGATGTCGTCGGGCAACGAAACCGTGCGGGTGAAGTTGCCGGCCACCCGTTCGCGGGCATAAATCTGCACCGGTGTGTCCTTCTGGGGAATGGCCGATGCACGCTCGCCGGCGATGCGCAATACGCCGCGGTCCAGCGTGATCTCCAGTTTGGACGCATCGATACCGGGCGCAAAGGCGTAGACCTCTACGCTGGTCGGTGTGCGGCCTACATTGATCGCAGGCAGCGTACCCGGCGTAACCGAGCGGATGCTGCTGGGCAGACCCGACACGCCGAAGGCATCGTCCAGCTCGCGGCGCAGTAGTTCAAATTGGCCGAACAGGCTGCTCGGCTGGTTCCACAAAGATACATACATGGTGTGTCCTCCGTTGGTTTGAAATACACCGGAAGGAGACGCTTTCCTGCCGGCTCGAAAAACGAATTAGGGATTCCAAAAACAATTTCAAGTGGAAATTGAGAAAAAATTTCAGCGCGGGGTCGGTCGTAAACGTGCGCTGGCGAACAGCGCCGTTCCGGCAAGCCGGGCACACTGAAATTTCCATGAACATGCTGGGAGGCGTGCCAGGAAACCCACCTGCTTTGCCCCGCCCGGACCAAGAGGTGCGCCATGCGGCTATCACAGTTTATTGACCACGCCAAGAAAGAAATCATCGCCGAATCACTGGCCTATGCTGCCAGCATTACGGTATTGAAGGATGCGACCACCGCCATTCTGTGTGACCACTTGCCCCTGGTGCTGACACGATTCGCAGCGACCTGGAGCGTGCGCAAAGCCGTAGAGAATCGATTCAGAAGTCGCTTGGGAATTCACCAGATATGCCTACGGAGACGGCAGCACAAACACATGGCACCTACCGCGCACGCAGTGGTCTGAGCATTGAACAACTGGTTGCCGAATACCGGGTGCTGCGGTCCTGCGTACTGCGGCTGTGGGCAGACGCATACCCGCCAGACCGGCATACCATTGAAGACACCCTGCGGTTCAACGAAGCCATAGACCAAGCAGTCGCAGAGTCGGTTGCCTTTTACACCTCTGAGGTTTCGCGGTGGCGTGACATATTCCTGGGGGTATTGGGCCACGACCTGCGAAGCCCGGTGAACACTGTCCTGATCGCAGCCGAACTGGTCCGGCAGAAGACCAGCGGTGAAACGCAGAAACTTGCCGACGCGCTGTTGCGCAGCGGACGCCGCCTGACAGCGCTGCTGGACTCATTGTTGGCGTACAACAAATCCTCGCTGGGTGTAGGCATGGAATTGCACCGGGCACAGGTTGACCTGGGAGCACAGTGCCTGGAAGAAGTAGAGCTGCTGCGTCTGGCGTTCCCTCACAAACGGATCGTGTTTACGCTTTGCGGCGACACGCACGGGTCGTTTGACAGCTCACGTATTCGCGAAGCGCTGGCAAATCTCGTCTCTAACGCGGCACAGCACAGCCTTGCGGGCAATGCCATAACGGTATCTGTTGCGGGGCGTAGTGGGGTGGTGGAAATATGTACTGAGAATATCAGCGCACCCATCCCCCCGGACGAAATGAGCGCACTGTTTGACCCCTTGCGCCGGCGGCCCCATCAACCCAAAACATCGGCTCCCAATCTTGGGCTTGGATTGTTCATTGTGCGGGAGATAGCCCGCGCCCACCAAGGAGAGGTGACGGCATCCACGGCCAATGGCCACATCCGGTTCAAGATCGTTCTGCCAAACGTCGATACCAGAACGACGACCGAACACTGACAGGTTCGGCCTTGCGGCGGCATATCCGATTTGCCCTTCAAAAATGTCGGATGCATTGTGGGAAGACGCACAGAGCGCTCGCGCTGGCACGATTAATCTGGGACGTCTCATCTACCCACCCGAGGAATCGACCATGACCGTAGCCCAAACCCAATCGCAGTCTTCCGGCACATCCACTGCAGAAGATGCCATTGCCCTGTTGACCAAAGACCACCGCGACGTCAAGAAACTTTTTAGCACTTACCAGGAGCTAGCGGATAACGCAGCCTCTGCTGAGGAAAGGCTGGCTATTGCCCAGGAGATCTGCGAAGCGCTGACCTTGCACACCATTGTTGAGGAAGAAATTTTCTACCCCGCATTGCGCGAGGCCGAAGAAGACACCGAGGACGAATTGAATGAAGCCGAGGTAGAGCACAGCACCCTCAAAGAGCTGGTCGTGCAGATCAAATCCATGGACCCCGATGAAGACTTGTACGACGCAAAAGTCAAGGTACTCGGCGAGTACGTGGACCACCATGCAAGGGAAGAAGAAGCCCAGATGTTCCCCAAGGCAAAGGCGGCAGACATCGACCTGGACGGCCTGGGTCAGGCAATGAAGGAACGCAAAGAAGAGTTGCAACTTCTCGACGTGGATTAAACGCCCGCCATGAAAGCATTGACTTACCACGGCTCAAAAGATGTGCGTGTTGACACGGTGCCAGACCCCGTGTTGCAGCAGGATGATGATGTCATTTTGCGGGTGACCGCCACGGCCATTTGTGGCTCAGACCTCCACCTATACCGTGGCAAGGTGCCGGGCATGAAGACGGGCGACATCATGGGCCATGAGTTCATGGGTATCGTGGAAGAAACAGGCCCCGCAGTAACCAAGCTCAAGCGCGGTGACCGGGTCGTGGTGCCGTTCACCATCTCCTGCGGCGACTGTTTTTTTTGCAAACGTAAGCTGTTCTCGGCCTGTGAAACGACCAACCCTGGTGAGGGCGGATTGATGAATGGCAAGGGCATCCGCAAGGGCTCGGGCATGTTCGGCTTTAGCCATCTGTATGGCGGTTACGCAGGGGGGCAGGCAGAGTTTGTACGGGTTCCCAAGGCCAATGTGGGCCCCCTGGTACTGCCCAACGGCATTGCCGACGAAAAGGTTCTTTTTCTCTCCGACATTCTGCCCACGGGTTACCAGGCCGTGGTAGACGCTGGCATCGTGCCTGGCAGCACCCTTGCCATTTTTGGCGCTGGGCCTGTGGGCCAAATGGCAGCAGCCAGTGCACGGCTGCTGGGTGCTCACAAGATCTTCATGGTCGACCACCATCCGTACCGGCTCCAGCATGCCGTACAAGCCTACGGGGTTGAGCCCATTAATTTTGACGAAGTGGACGACCCGGCGCAGTACATCGTGGACCAGACCAATATGCGCGGTGTGGACGGCAGTGTGGACTGTGTTGGCTTCGAGGCCAAAGGCAGTGTCATAGAAACCGCCCTAACCATGGTCAAGGCCGAGGGTGGCAGCGGTGAAGTCATACGCCAAGCCATAGCCGCCACCCGGCGTGGCGGCACGGTCAGCTTTCCGGGCCTGTACACCGGCTTTATCCATGCCTTCCTGATCGGCGATGCCTTTGAAAAGGGGCTTACCTTCAAATGCGGGCAAACACACGTTCAGCGGCACATGCCCAAGCTGCTGGAGCACATTCTCGCAAGCGAGTTGCATCCGGACATCTTGATCTCACACCGCCTGTCTCTGGCCGATGCGGCCAAAGGCTACAAGATGTTTGACGAAAAAGAACAGGATTGCCGCAAGGTGGTTCTGGTACCAGGTCTTCAGTGATTTTTTTTAACCCAAACCCAACAGGAGTAAAACATGCCTCAAAACACCAAAGACAGCCAAGGCGGTAAAAGCAAACCCGTCAAAGACACCGCTGCCAACCCCGGCAAACGCGATGGCAAAGGGAGCGCAGACAACAAGTCGGGCTCCCCCGCTGGTTCACAAAACAAAGGGGAGAAAAAGACAACCCCTTAAGCGCGCGCGATGCAATTGGTAGGTGCGCCCATGCTGGGCGCACCAAAAAAAACGCCAGCACACTGTCAAAGTGTGCTGGCGTTCTTTGGTCTGCGCGTTAGTTAGGGACCGCGGCTTCGCTGGTCGACTTGATGTCTTCCGCATCCAGGCGTTCGTAAATGTCGCGCACCTTCTTTTCCTCATCGGAATCATCGGTGTGGACGGAAATCAGCGTGTTGCCGCTGCTGATCTTGCCGTCGTAGTGCTTGGCTTCGTACTCCGGAATGCCCATACCCACCAGCGCACCAATAATGCCGCCAGTAGCGCCACCCACAGCCGCGCCACCCAGTGCCGCCATGATGGGGCCTGCAGCAATAAACGGGCCTACGCCGGGAATGGCCAGAGTGCCGATACCGGCCAGCCAACCCAGGATGGCGCCAGTGCCCATGCCGGCCGCTACACCTGTCGTCGCGCCTTCAGGCATTTTTGTATTTTGCTCATGGGCGAAATCTCGGGTACCCGATGTGTCGGGCAACAGCACCGAAATGTCCGTGCTAGGAAAACCAGCACTCTTCAGAGCGTCAACAATGGTCTCGGCTTGGTTGCGGGTTTTGGCGATACAGAAAACAGCGTTCTTGCTCATTTTGGATTCCTTTAATGAATGGGTTTATTTGCTCGACACATTGGTTTTCACATCCAACTGGTTAACAGTCTTCGTGATCCCCTTGACCTGCTTGACCAAAGCTTCAACCTTGGCCTTCTCTTCTTCACTCTTGACTGGGCCGCGCAAGGTAGCGGTACCGCCTTCAACAATGATTTTTACGTTGTGGGCCATGGTCGACAGCCACTGGTTGTCAACGATTGCACGGCGCACCGCAGCCAGCTGCTCACGGTCTTGTGCGCTGTTGGACTGGTCCTGGGGCGTCTTCGTTGCCCCATCCTTGTCGCGCTCGTTGATATTGGTGTTGTCCACCCGGGTTGTAGCCTGGCCTTGCGCAGCGGGTCCCGCTTTCGTGCCATCGGCTGGCTTGTCGACGGCCATAGCGCTGACGCACGTCAAGGCCAGCGTAAGACTCAACAACTTTCCTGCATATTTCATAAGTTTCCCTTCGGTTGGTGGCTAGATATGCCGTGTATGAAAGGCCGACCTTATTTGAAAAATTAACCGTCCACTGTTCGAAGTCGCACATAGGCCGCGGTGTGGGACAGCGCACAGAGTGGGCTGCGTGGGGGGGCCTACCATGGTTCGTAAAAGTCGATCCAGTAAGGGCTCGACGTACTACGGAGTAAGAAATGCTTTTCACCGGGATATCTGGTCTGGACACCATTCTGGGCGGCGGCCTTACCAAACACCGCCTCTACCTGATCGAGGGTGAACCCGGCAGTGGAAAAACCACTACCGGCATGCAGTTTTTGCTGGAGGGTGCGCGCCAAGGTGAGCCCGTGCTGTACATCACGCTCGCCGAGAGCCGATCCGAACTGCAGGCAGTTGCCGACTCGCACGGATGGGACATCTCAGGCGTTCAAGTCCATGAGGTACTGCCGCCTGAGAACCTGCTGGAAAGCAACAACCACTACACGATGTTCCATCCGTCGGAGGTCGAGCTGTCGGACATGCTCAAGCTGATCCTCGGTGCAGTTGAACGCATTCAACCGACCCGCGTCGTGCTTGATTCGCTGTCCGAGTTGCAACTGTTGGCCGACTCACCATTGCGCTATCGGCGCCAGGTGCTGGCACTCAAACAATTTTTTGCCAAATGCCAGTGCACGGTGTTCCTGCTGGATGACCGCACCTCGTCGCAGGCGGATCTGCAGGTACGCAGCATTGCACATGGCGTGATCCAGCTCGACCACGCGGTGAAAGACTACGGCGGTGTACGTCGGCGCCTGCGCGTTGTCAAATACCGCGGTCAGAATTTTTTGGGCGGTATGCACGACTATGTGCTGGAACGTGGCGGGCTGGAAGTGCACCCCCGCCTGGTAGCCTCCCACACCCGAACCATCAGCACACGCCACCAACTTAGCAGTGGCCTGCCCAAACTCGATGCGTTATTAGGCGGGGGCGTGGAGGAAGGCACTAGCACGTTGGTCGTAGGACCACCCGGCACCGGAAAGTCTTCGCTGTCAGCGCAGTTTGTCGCCGCAGCCAACCAGCGCGGCGAAATGGCTGCGATGTTCCTGTTCGAAGAGTCCATCAACAACCTGCTACACCGAACCGACGGGCTCAACTTGGGTCTGCGCACCGCCATGGAGAGTGGCCTGTTGAGCATCCAGCAGGTCGATCCGGCCGAACTCACGCCAGGGCAGTTCTCGGCAGCCATCGTGTCGGCGGTGCACCGCGGCGCAAAAGTTGTCGTCATCGACAGCTTGAATGGTTACCTGCAGGCGGTGCCTGACGAACGGTTCATGACCACCCACCTCCACGAGATCCTGACCTTTCTCGGTCAGCACAACGTAGCCACCCTGCTGGTGGGGGTGCAACAGGGCATGCTGGGGGGCTCCATGTCCAGCTCTATGGACGCCAGTTATGTGGCCGACAACGTGATCATGCTGCGGTATTTCGAATTGGATGGTGAAGTGCGCCAAGCGGTGTCGGTATTCAAGAAACGCGGCAGCGCTCACGAGCGCACCATTCGCGCTTTCTCCATGTCGGCGAAAGGACTCGAAGTGGGCGATGTGTTGCGGGGATACCGCGGCATCCTGTCAGGGGCACCTGTGGCGCTAACGGACGACAAGCCGATGTTTGAGCCGTTGCGTGAACCCGCGCTGGAAGAAGGATCTGCCTGATGGAAACGGCGCTGTTGGTATTTTTGCCCACAGGGCGCGACGCCGTGCTCACCGAACAACTGCTGGGCGCTAACGGGATCTCGGCGGTGATGTGCCAGTCGCCATCCGATTTGGCCGCGAAGCTCTACCAAGGTGGGGGTGCCCTGCTGCTGTCCGAAGAAGCCCTGAATGTGTGTGGATTGCTGCTGCGGCGTTTTGTTGAAGCCCAGGAGGCATGGTCCGATCTGCCGATTTTGCTGCTGACCCGCAGCGGCATGGATTCGCGGGAGACCCAGCGCGCCGTGGAGCACCTGGGCAACGTCACACTCCTGGAGCGCCCGGTGCGCACCATGGCCTTGGTGAGCTTCGTCAAGTCGGCCTTGCGCGCACGCGCGCGGCAGTACGAAGTGCGGGCACTGGACAAACGCAAGGACCAGTTCCTGGCAACGCTGGCGCACGAGCTGCGCAATCCGCTTGCCCCCATCATGAACGCCACGAGCATCTTTGAGCGCCTGCACCCGTCCGAGCAGACGACACGGCTGGTGGGTATGGTGCAACGCCAACTCAGCCATTTGACGCGGCTGATCGACGATCTGATGGACGTTGCCCGCATCAACAACGGCAAGATTCAACTACAAATGGCCAGCACCACCGCGCAGCGCATCGTGCACCAGGCGATGGAGATTGCGAGCGCCAGCATGCGCGAGCGCGGCCATAACGTGGTCGTGAAGCTGCCAACCGAGGACGTTTCCTTGCTGGGCGACCACGTGCGCCTGGTGCAAAGCCTGGCCAACATTGTGGTTAACGCGGCCAAATTCACACCACCGGGAGGCGACATCACGGTTACGGCTGCAGTGCGGGGCACCGAAATAACATTCACGGTCAAGGACACCGGTCAGGGTTTGTCGCCCGAAGCGCTGTCTTCTGTTTTTGTGATGTTCGCCCAGGAACGTGCCGTGGGGGAGCCGTCCAACGGACTGGGCATAGGCCTGCACCTGGCCAAGACCTTTGTGGAGATGCATGCGGGCAGCATCACCGTCCACAGCGAAGGCCTGGGCCGTGGCAGTGAATTCGCAATTACCGTGCCCCTGGTGCCGGCGCCGGCCAAAACACCGTCCGACGACCTGACTGAGGCCTCCGCTGACCACATGCACCACGCACTCCAGTGCCGCGTGTTGGTTGTGGATGACAACGAAGATGCGGCGAACAGTTTTGCGGAGCTGCTGGCGATTGAAGGCATCCTGGCCGCGGTCGCGCACGATGGGCAAGCCGCGGTGCGCCTGGCAAGCGAACAAAAGCCCGATGCGGTTTTGATGGACATCGGAATGCCCGAGCTCAATGGCTACGAGGCCGCGCGCGCGATCCGGTCACATTTTCGCGGCGCAGGACCCAAATTGATTGCAATGACCGGCTGGGGGCAACACGCCGACCAGCAGCGAGCCCGCGACGCCGGGTTTGACTTCCATTTTGTGAAACCGCTGTCGGTGCAACGCCTGCTCGATTGCTTGCGCGAGCCCGGCAGACCCGCCCGCGGATAGAGGGGTGCAGGCAGAGCGGTTACTGAGCCTTAGCGTCTACGCTTGGGCTTCGCACGCAGATCATTGTTGCTGCAGCTCGAATCTTTCAATACGCTGATACGGCCATCGGTTTCCAGAATGGCGGCCTTCATATCTTTCAAGTTGCAATCTGCTTCACGCAGGGCCTGCAATGCGTCTGACAATGGAATGCGCTGGGCTTTCAGGACTTCAGGAAAGAAGTCGCCGTCCCGGCCCATCAGCACAGGGCATCCTTCCACAACGGCGCGGGCGCGGTCGTTACGAGAAGTCACGAACGCAATGCCAATATTCATAGCCACCAAGGTTGCCGCTGCCAGCAGCCCGCCTGTTACCGAGTTCTCACCACCGCTGAGTGCGTTGGACACGGATTCACTCAGCAACATAACAATCAGCAGATCGAACGGTGTGAACTGACCGACCGTGCGCCGCCCCGAAATACGAACCAGCAGCAACAAGGCCGCATACACGATGGCGGCACGGGCAACGGGCTCCCACCAGTGGGTCGAAATTTCAAACATGGTCGCCTCTCAATGATCAAGCTGAACAAAAAAATGGGCTTCGCAAAAGCGAAGCCCGGGAGGGGTTAGTGAATGAACGGTTTACTTGTTCTTGTGGCTTTGTTCGCCAGCTTTCACATGTTGTTCATGGGTACCGCCGCGTGTGCTGCCAGGAGAATTTTGCTTGGACGAACTTTGGTCCTGCTGCTTTTCCGAAGAACGGCCGCCCTTGTCGCTGCCCTGATTCTTGCTATCGTTACCCGATTCGCTGTTGGAACCTTGCTGGGATTTAGAACCGGACGAATTGTTGCCTGAATTGTTGTTTGCCATGTATGGACTCCTTGAGTTAAAAAACCGTCCAAGTTTTTGAACGGAGGGTACTACGGGCCATGACGGCGGACCGTAATCTGGGAAGCAGACTTTCGTCTGCAATGCGGGTGTGGAAAACATTGAATACAACTGTACGTATCGAAGTGTTGGCTCACTGTGCGCGGTCGCACAATTGCGCTGAAGTTTTGTGCAGATTGCATGGCTCCCAGTCACGCTGCAGCACGCTCGCACATGAACCTGTCAAATGCGTTGTCCAGCGTTGGCATCATGAAGCCCCGTTCACTGGCCAACGCGCTGTACGCCGGCCTTGCGGCAGGGAGTTTGAACGAGGCATTGCTGCACTGCAGGATCAGCGAAGGGTCATAGCGCGCTGCGTTGGCCGCTTTGACTGCCAACTCTGCCCAGGTCAGCGCACACCCATTGGTCAGATGCCATATGCCGGTGGCGCCATCGACCAGCAGATCAAGTGTGGCAATCACCAGGTCGGGCAAATAGGTTGGGGTTACAACAATGTCGTCTGCCACACGCAACGGTCTACCGGCGGCCAGCACATCCAGCGTGGTGGTGACAAAGTTGTGCGCATCCCAGGGGCCGAAGAATGCGCTGCTGCGCACAATCAACGGTGCAGGATGTGCTGCAAGTACTTTGGCCTCTGCCACAGCCTTGCTGCGACCATAGGTATTCAAAGGCGCCAGCACATCGGTCTCAATATAGGGCTCTGAGGTGTCGCCGCCAAAAACCAGATCACTGGAAAATACGACGAGCCCAATCTTGCGGCGTGCACACGCGGTGGCAAGAACCTCTGGCCCGACAGCGTTTTCTCTGAAGCACCGCTCCACATCGCTCTCTGCATCATCCACACGCACGTAACCGGCTGCGTTGATCACAGCCCACGGTCGGAACTGGTCCAGCGCAGCCTCCACACTGTTGCTATCCGCAATGTCCAGGTCTTGCCGCGACAGCAACACATATTCCAGGCCCCGGCGTTGGCACATGCGCGCAAATGCGCGGCCCAGCGACCCTGTGGCGCCGCAGATCAGCACGGCTTTGGCGGATAGTCGGGGCAGCAGCATGCCATCAGCTAACGCACCCATTGGCATGGCGTCGGTTGGTGTGCAAAAGAAACGGTCCTCCCGCCGCCACCACCCGGGCTGGTTCAACACAGGATGGTCGGCCGCCTTGCCAGTCGCCAGTTGGCGGACCAGGTTTGCGACCGCCGTCTCACGAATTTTGGAACCGCGTACATCGAACACACCGGGTTCGTAATATCCGTTCTCCTGGGTCAGCAAACAGTTCCAGTCAAATGAACCGAACATGGCCCAGGCGGTTACCGCTTGGACAGGTATGCCCTGCTCTATTGCAGCCGTACACGCCGTCCACACGCCATGGAACCAGCGCAGCTGGTCTTCACGTGACGCGTCGATATGGACTTCTGTCACGGCCAGCGGTGTTTTGTAGCGAGTCCATACCTCCTGCAAGAGCGCCGGCAGGTCCGTGGCGGGGGCAGCCCGGCAACGCACCGCCTCGATGTCTGCGTAAGCTTGAATTCCGTTGCCGCCGTGAAAGCGCGTTGGGTAACGCTCCAGCCTTTCGTCTAAAAACCGTTCGCTGGTGATGTAGTGGTTCACGCCAATCAGATCCGGCGGGCACGGGTTGTCGGCAAACCACATCAGCTCGGAGACCGATGCATGGCATGACCGGGTCAACCAGTCCCAGAGGGCATGGTTGCGGTCCACACGCCCAAAGAGCAGATCCCAAGCCAACCATCGCAGCGCATTGTTGAAATCTGCCTGGTAGGCCATCGCGGGTGTGCTGAAGGTTTTCCCCAGATCTTCTGTTTGCACCAACCGCGCCGCGGAGTTGACACGACGGATCTCGCGCATGCCCAGCACGGTCGCGCGGCATTGGTTCAACAATGCGTCCTTGAACGTACGTTCATCCCGACCGTGTGGAAACCACAGGCCATACAGGCCGCTGAACCGCGCCGTGGTCAGGGGTTCGTTGACAGGTGTGTATTGGTCAATCCACGGATAACGCTGCGCCACCTGGCCGGCGTACCAGGCGAACTGCGTGGCAAAGCCCGTATCCACCAGGCTGGTGTAATGCGGACCACTGCCGTGGTGCAACAGGCCAGCAATGGCGCCAATACCCAGGCGTTGCAGTTCTCCCAGGCGCCGGTCCGTCCATTGCCAGTCCAATTCATGCGGGTCACGGGGGGCGACCCGCTCCCACAAAACTGGATACCGTATGGCGCGGATGCCCAGCGCCGCGCAGCGTTGCAGATCGTCCTCCCGGGTTTCGTGGCCACTGCGGTCCAACTGCGTGAAATAACTGTCCCCCACGCGGTTGACCGTGCTTTCTATGCCGCCCCACATCTCCAATGGACGAGGGGGTGCGCCCAAGGAGGGAGCAAGTATCGGCTTATGCACTGAGCGGTGCAGCAGAAGACTCCAGCCGGGTTTCCTGATGGCTCGCCGGGGCCATGCGCTGCACGAGTCCCTGGGCACACTTGAGTGCAGCGCCCACGCATTGGTCCATGTTGTAGTAGCGGTACTGGGCGAGACGTCCCACAAAAGTGACATTGGGCTCTCGCTCAGCCAAGGCTTCATACCGTTTGAAAAGCGCCTCGTTGTCCGTCCGGGGGACGGGATAGTATGGGTCGCCTTCGTCGGTCGGATACTCCCGCACAATGGACGTTCCACTGTGAACCTGCCCGGTCAGATGTTTGAATTCCGTGATGCGCGTGAATTCGAAATCGTTGGGATAGTTGACCGTTCCTACAGACTGGATCTGCTCTGTGTTTGCCACATGTTCGTGTTCAAAGCGGATGGAGCGATAGGGCAATGCGCCATAACAATGGTCAAAGTAGGCATCGATGGGGCCTGTGTAGACCGTATGGGCAGCCGCATATTTTTCACGGTCGTCGAGGTAATCCACACCCACTTCCACATCAATACGCGGGTGGTTCAGCATGCGCTCAAACATGCGGGTATAACCCTCACGCGGCATGCTTTGAAAGCTGTCGGTGAAGTAGCGGTCGTCATGGTTGGTGCGCGTGGGGATGCGCGCCGCCACAGAAGCCGCCAACTCCGAAGGGTCAAGCCCCCATTGCTTGCGGGTGTAGCCGCGGAAGAACTTTTCGTACAAGTCCCTGCCAACAGCATTCAGCACCACGTCCTCGCTGGTCAACGGGTGCGCGCAGGGTAGGCGCACCGTATCGAAATAGGCCTGAATCGTCGACTCGTCCAGTTCGAGCCCATACAGGGCGTTGACCGTGTCGATATTGATCGGGATGGGGACCAACTGCGCATCGGCCTTGGCCAGCACCCGGTGCTCATACGGTCGCCAATCCGTAAACGTGGAAAGGTATTCCACAACGGCGTTGCTATTGGTATGGAAAATGTGTGGTCCGTAGGGGTGGATTAAAACACCGTGTTCATCCTTGGCGTCATACGCGTTACCTCCAATGTGCGGCCGTTTGTCGATGACCAGAACGGACTTGCCGCTGGATGCCAGCCGCTCGGCGACCACAGCGCCAGAGAAGCCGGCGCCTACCACCAACACGTCGTAACGGGCGCTCAAACCTGACCGCCCACGCTTTTCATGGCGCTGGCGTCGACCGTCTTCCAGTCACGCTGGGTTTGCACCGGCAAAGCCTTCAACCCGGTAGCGACACGCACGGGGCTGCGTTCTCTGGACGGTGCGTCCGCAGACCGCAGCATCAACGACCGCATATTGGCAACCGTGACATCCCACGTGGCCCCAGCGGCGCGTTCGACTCCTTGCGCGATCACATCCAGTTGCGGCTGCGCAATTGCGCGTTCAACCGCCTGCGCAAACTCCGCATGGGTGTTGGCCACCTTGACCACCGGAGTGAAGTTGCGCACCACATCCTGGATGGCGGTGGACACTACCGGCTTGCCCGCTGCCATGTACTCCAGGGTCTTGGTTGGGTTGATGTATTGGGTAGCTTCGTTCAGCGCGAACGGCATCATGCACACGTCAAATGCCTTCACAATGCTGGGCAGGTCTGTGTAGTTGCGTTGACCAAGCCAGTGGATGTTGGAGTGCTTGGGCAGCTCATCGGGGTTTACTTTCGCGAACGGCCCTACCATGACAACCGAACCGTCGACAAATTTTTCCGCCAGGCTTGCAATCAGTTCGTAGTCCAGGCGTTCGTCAATCACACCAAAGTAGCCAATCACCGGGCCAGGAAGCCCGGTTAACTCGGCGGGTGTGGGCGTGGCCGCCAGGCGGGCTCGGCCAAAATGTGCGACATCCACTCCACAACCGAAGAAGTGCGTGTTGTTATGGCGGCGTGATTTCGCCTGGAACAACTGGTGGCCACCGGTAAAGACAATGTCGGCACGCGCCATCAGTGCGTCTTCACGTTGTGTGAGATCGGGTGGTGCAAATTTGAAGTTGGCCAACTCGTCCATGCAGTCATACACCACCGCAGTGGCGTTGAACCGATCCATGAATACCTTGGCCGACATCGGCGAGTAAAACCACTGGATGGGGTTGTGGAACAGCCCCTTGAGCAGCGGGTGCTCCAGCAGTGCACCTTCCAACAGACCGAGCGTGGCCAGACTTTGCTCATCAACCGACATCGTGCCGGCAAAGCCGGGCAGGACCGGCACGACCCGAACGATATTGGTCTGGGGTGCGGTGATCTCCAGACGGGCCGTTCCGTCACCCTCTACCGGGTCTTCCAAAAAAAGGATGCGGTGGTTGCGCGCAAGCCGCGAAAAAATCTGCTGCGGCCTTTGCCATACGAAGTCCCAGCGCAAATGGCAATGCACCAGGATAGGGGCGGCAGAACTGCCCACGATTTCAGCGGTAGCACGGGGAAGATGGGTGGTTAATTTGGTGGTGGACATAGTGGACAGTCGATAAGTAAATTTGGAGGAATGTTTTGTTCAGACCTTTGGTGGATCGGTTTCCCGCTGGGGGTGGCGGTGCTGGGCGATGGCTTCTATAAAAGCCTCTATTGCCTTAGCACTTGCGCCTTCGCTGACCACAATGCCCGGGTCGGCACTGCCGTCGGGCAGCGTGGTACCGACACCAGCCATGTCCAGAAGCGCACGTGAAGCCCCCAACACCAGCAAAGTTTTGCCGTGGCGGTATTGGTCTTTGATGAACTCCAGTGTGTGTGCGTCTGCGCAAAGCGCCTCCACCACTGCGGGGCCATGCGCCAATACCAGGGCATCAAACAATACGCCGGGTTCGTTCTCCAAGGAAGCGTCCGCCTCTATCGCGTCACCCTCATTGGTAGTCACTGTTCCTATGCGAGGCGCAACAAAACGGGGTACGGCACCTTCGCCAAAAAGCGCCGTGTGTACGGCAATGGCGTCGCTGCCGATGATGCCGTTGGCTACCAAGATGGCGACCTTGCGGGCCGCAATGGAGTCGTCAGGCCCTCTGCCCAGCAAGGACAGTGCTGGCGACACCTTGATCTCGGGCTTAGCAACCGTGTCAATGGCCTTGGGCATGGGCTCTGGAAGCGGGCTCATCCCCAGGCCTTCGGCCACCTGGCGCGCCAAAGACTCTGACACATTGCGCAGCGAAGCAACCATGCGTTGGCGGATGGCAGGCACAGTCAACTTGCTCAACTCGAACCGGTAGGCGGCAACGATGTGCGCTTGCTCGGGCGCCGTCTGGCTGTCAAAAAACAGTGTTGCTTGTGTGTAGTGGTCCGCAAACTTCTCGGGCTTTGCACGCACCTTGGTGTGGGCCTCCTGTGCAACCATGCGCTCTGGAACGGTGACAAAACCCTGCGCAGCCCCGGCCTGGAAAGGACAGCCACCGGCCAAGGAATTGGGCTCGTATGACACACGACCGCGGTGTATGGCCTGGCGGTGCATGCCGTCGCGCTGATTGTTATGGACTTGCGCTACCGGCGCATTGATGGGTATCTCATGAAAATTCGGCCCCCCCAGCCGCGAGATTTGTGTGTCGATATACGAATGGATACGCCCTGCCAGCAGCGGATCGTTCGAAAAATCGATACCGGGCACCACGTGTGCAGCGCAGAACGCCACCTGCTCCGTTTCTGCAAAGAAATTGTCCGGGTTGCGGTCCAGTACCATACGCCCCACGCGGGTCACAGGGATCAGCTCTTCGGGAATGAGTTTGGTCGCATCCAGAATGTCGAAGCTAAAGCTTTCAGCCTGCTCCTCAGTGAAGATTTGCATGCCCAGTTCCCATTCGGGGAACACACCGGCCTCGATCCGCTCCCACAGATCCCGCCGGTGGAAATCAGGATCAGCACCAGAAATTTTTACGGCCTCATCCCAGACCAGCGAATGGGTGCCAAATTTAGGCTTCCAGTGGAATTTGACAAACACCGATACGTTGTCCGCGTTGACCAGCCTGAAGGTGTGCACGCCAAAACCTTCCATCGTGGCGTAGCTGCGCGGAATGGCGCGGTCACTCATCAGCCACATCAACATATGGGTGGACTCTGGCATCAGCGACACAAAGTCCCAAAACGTGTCATGCGCGCTGGCGGCCTGGGGCATGGCGTGGTGGGGTTCCGGTTTGACCGCGTGAACCAGGTCCGGGAACTTCATCGCATCCTGGATAAAGAAGACCGGCATGTTGTTACCCACCAGGTCCCAGTTGCCTTCGTCGGTGTAGAACTTGACCGCAAAGCCTCGCACATCGCGGGCCGTGTCTTTCGATCCCCGCTCACCGGCTACGGTGGAAAAACGCACAAACACTGGCGTGATTTTTCCGGCTTCCTGAAAGGGTGCCGCCTTGGTGTGCTGGGTCAGCGGTGCGTAACACTCGAAAAATCCGTGAGCAGCGGAGCCCCGTGCATGCACGATACGCTCCGGTATACGTTCGTGGTCGAAATGGGTGATCTTCTCGCGCAGGATGAAGTCTTCCAGCAAGGCGGGCCCGCGTACTCCTGCCTTCAACGAGTTCTGGTTGTCGGCAATGGCAACGCCCTGGTTGGTGGTCAAGTGCCTGTCGGTGGAATCCACGCGGACGCGGTCCAGTGGCTCTATCGCCGCATTCACGCCTTTGGCTGCGAAGCTGCCGGTTTTTTCGGTGCCGTTTTCCTCCGTCAGCGTGCTGGCGCCCGGGAGCCTGGAACTGGCCTCAACCGTCGGTCCCTGGGGGGGCTGCAGGCCGGCTTCCATTCCATATTCGTTTGCCTTGATGGAATTGAATGGCATAGCCTCAGCTAACTCGCCGGTATGTACCGCTTTGGCCAAGGCAGCATCATCCGATGTGTCCTTGAACTTGGAAGGGGCGCTGCTGGTGTTGCGCGCAGCGGCTTTGCTTTCGTTGTGGTCGGCTCGGCCGACTTCCAGGGCAGGGCTGGACTTTTTCATAGGTGCTCCAAAAATGGTTAAGCCCTACGCCTGCCAGTCGACGGGCGTAGAAGCGCGCTGTGGGTCCAGCAGACGGGTGGGGGACGGGTGTTGGCCGATTACGCAGGCATGCCTATCGCATCTTTGATGGTGGCCATGATTCCGGGGCTCTGTGCTTTGGCTTCCATCCGCGGCTTGAGTTCTTCCTTGCGCGCAAGCATTTGGGCACCGAGGTCTTCCAAGTCGAGCTTGGTTCCCTTGGCCTTGGGGAACATTTCGTTCTGCTCTTCCTTGACATGGTGTTTGACGTATTCCGACAAAACCATAATCTTGGCGTCGAACATTTCGCCATCGGGTTCGCGGCCTTCCACTTGGGAGATCAGGTCTTTCAGCGTTTGGTGTTCGACCGTGGCTTCTGGTACCAGTTCCTTATCGCGCAGTGCAGCCTTGACGGCGGGATAGAAAATTTCCTCTTCCACCTGCGCATGCACATTCAGTTCCGTACAGATTTGTGCAACCAACGCTTTTTTCCTGGAAGGGGAACGGCTCTTTTCGTACTCGGCAAAGAGCCCACTCACCAACACATGGTCTGCGCGCAGCAGCGCAATGGCGTCTGTTTTGGAGGTTCTTGCTGCTGCAGGCTTGGTAGCTGCTTTGGGTTGTGTGCTGCGCTTGGCAGGGGTCTTGGCTTTTGCCGCGGTTGCGGTTTTGGATGTAGGCATGGTGGTCCCTTTGGTTAAGAAGGTCCCAAGATAATTCAGTCGCGCTCCATTCTCTGTGCGTAGTAACACACATGCGTTGACAAAAATAGCTGAGTTCGCTTGCGTACATCACAGGGCACCACAGCGTTATGCCTCAAGAAAATAGCGGCCGTAGCCCTCGTATAACTTACACGTAGAGCTATCGAATAAATAGCATATCCTTCACCATTTTGCTCCGCCAACGTCCACCAACACTTCAACAAAAAACTCGCCGATAGAGCCCATCACGTGCCACCGTGCGCAGCGCTTCTATACAAGTGCCGGACCATCGGATACAGCCAAAAGCAAGGTGGTGCTGAACCCGCGGGGGCAAGTTGCCACGCGCCAGGCTGCCAGATAAACTGGCGCACCATGCACATCCACTCACTCGAAGCCATCCCAAAATCCCGCGCCTTTCGCATCGAGGTTTGCGAATCCCTATCGCGTTCAGCCCTGTTCAGGGATTGGTCCTGGGAAGAGCTCGACACACTGAGCTCTTACATGGCGGGCTACCGCGCCAAGGCGGGGGACCTGCTGTTTGACGAGGGTGACGAAGGCGATGCAATGGGCTTGCTGCTGTCCGGCCAGATCGAGGTGCGCAAGCAGGATGGCGCAGGTGTTGCGCAGTTTGTGACCCATATCGTGGCCGGACGTACCTTTGGTGAAATGGCGGCCATTGACGGCGAGAAACGATCCGCCTCCTGCACCGCGACGCAGGCCTGCGTGCTGGCCCTGCTGCCCAAAGACCAATTCGAGCGCATCCTGATGGTCAACGAGGCCCTAGGCATCAAGCTGTTACTGCGGGTGACCCGGCTATTGAGCCAGCGCCTGCGCCTGGTGAACGGCGCGCTGGTGGACTTTCTGAGCAAAGACGCCAGCTGACGGTCTTGCACTGTGAGTCAAGCGAATTACTCCTATATTGATAGCGTAACAATCAGGTTTAACGGGGGCTATCGCCCGATTCTGTATTTTCATTTTCTTACACAAACGGTACCAAATGTGCCATCATTAGCCTGTCGGGGAGGTCACAGAACTGTAAGGTTTGGACCATCATGCAAATTCTAGGCAACTTGAAAATTGGCATGCGCCTGACCAGCGCATTTGTAGTGCTGATGCTGATGTTAGTTGGCATCGCCTTGGTGGGCTTGAATGGCATTGGCAAGATA
>JAYSZJ010000031.1:0-2090 GCA_043738115.1 Rhodoferax sp.
AATGGAGAAGATGGCGGTGGTCTTGAAGGATTCGAGGTAGGTGCTGTCGGCAAACAGCGCCTTGAAGTTCTCAAGTCCGACAAACTCACTCGTGGTGCCAAATGCGTCCTGGCTCAAAAAGCTTTGGTACAGCGCGTTGCCGGCGGGCCAGAAGAAGAACATCAGCACCACTGCCATTTGTGGCGCGATCAGTACCCACGGCAACCAGGTGGACCGGAAGAGAACGCGCTTTTCTACCGCCATGGCGAAGACTGGTCAACCCTGGCCGTTAACCTTTGCTATTGGCCTTCTGGAAGCGCTCCAATTGCTCGTTGCCGCGCTTCACTGCGGTGTCCAACGCCTCTTTGGCGGATTTTTTGCCCGCCCAAACTTGCTCCAACTCTTCGTCGTTGATGGTGCGAATCTGCACGAAGTTGCCCAGGCGAATGCCGCGAGACTTGTCAGTGGTCTTGCGGATCATCTGCGTCACCGACACGTCGGTGCCAGGGTTTTGCTTGTAGAAGTTTGACTTCTCCGTCAGCTCGTACGAGGCCTTGGTCAGCGGCAAATAGCCCGTGCGCTGATGGCTCTTGGCGGCTTCCTCAGCCACCGACAGGCGGGCGAAGAACTGGGCGACACCTTTGTACTCGTCAGGCTTTTTACCCGACATCACCCACAGGCTGGCGCCGCCAATCACGGTGTTTTGCGGTGCGCCTGGCACATCGGGATAATAGGGCAGGGCGCCAATGCCCGCAGCAAACTTCGAATTGCGTTTGATGTTGCCGTACAGTGCGGACGAGCCCGTGGTCATCGCGCATTCGCCCGACACAAAAGTGGCATCTGCCGCGTTACCACGGCCTTTGTAAACGAACAGGCCTTGCTTGGACATGTTGGCCAAATTCTCGATATGGCGCACGTGCAGCGGTGAATTGAAGTTCAAGCGGGCATCAATGCCGCGCATGCCGTTGCCTTTGGTGGCGAACTCAGTGTTGTGCCATGCCGAGAAGCTCTCCAACTGTGTCCAACTCACCCAACTTGTGGTGAATGGGCATTTGTGGCCACTGGCTTTGAGCTTGGCAGCGGCCAATGCGACCTCGGGCCAGGTGGTGGGCGGCTTTTCAGTGTCAATACCAGCCGCTTTGAAGGCGTCTTTGTTGTAATGGAAGACAGTTGTTGAGCTGTTGAACGGGAAGCTGAGCATTTGGCCGTTGGGCGCTGTGTAGTAGCCAGCCACTGCGGGCACATAAGCGTTGGTGTCAAACGGTACGCCCGCCGTTTTCATGACCTCGCCCACTGGGATGATGGCCGTCTTGCTGGCCATCATGGTGGCCGTTCCGACTTCAAAAACTTGCAGGATGTGCGGCGCATTGCCCGCGCGGAAGGCGGCGATGGCGGCGGTCATCGATTCGTCATAACTGCCCTTGAAGGTGGGCACGACCTTGTAGACGGTCTGGCTGGTGTTGAAATCCTTGGCCAGGTCGTTCACCCACTCGCCCAGTGCGCCACCCATCGAGTGCCACCATTGGATTTCGGTTTGGGCCTGCGCGGGCACGGCAAAAGCCGCAACCAAGGCCGCTGCAGCTAATTTCAGCTTCATCGATTTCATATCAGTTCCTAGTTCAAAAAACATGTTGGAGGCTAACAACCGAGCGTGACGGTTGCATGACAGCGACGTGACGATTATTAAACCCGGAATATGACTATCGAGTACTGGGGTTTACGTCACATCACCTCACATAGCCCTGCCGGGCGATAAAATGCTGCACTGCGGTAGTATTCACAGGCGCTCACCCGCAGCGTGCCGCAACCTACAGTACTGATGAACGCACCGATTCCCCTTCCTTTGATGACCCAGTTGTCGTACTCTGAATCCACAAGTCAAGAGCGCATCCGCGAGATCCCCTACAACTACACCTCGTTTTCAGACCGCGAGATCGTCATCCGCCTGCTTGGAGAGCGCGTGTGGGACATGGTGTTACAGCTTCGCGGCGAGCGGCGCACGGGACGTTCCGCGCGAATGCTCTACGAAGTGCTGGGCGACATCTGGGTGGTGCAGCGTAACCCGTATCTGCAGGACGATTTGCTGGACAACCCCAAGCGCCGCCGCCTGC
>JAYSZJ010000032.1:0-27837 GCA_043738115.1 Rhodoferax sp.
CCCCCTCCCCCCTCCCCCC
The DNA here is from genome assembly GCA_043738115.1 of Rhodoferax sp. Taxonomy (GTDB): domain Bacteria; phylum Pseudomonadota; class Gammaproteobacteria; order Burkholderiales; family Burkholderiaceae_C; genus Allorhodoferax. The sequence goes on from JAYSZJ010000032.1 coordinate 20, forward strand.
TCCCCCCCGCCCCCTCTCGCCCGGCGGGGCGAGAGGGCGGGGGGAGAGTGGGGAAAGTGACAGAAAACCAGCCTCTTAACCGCTACCAGTAGTCAATGCATAAGTTGCAGTGCACTAGACGGCGAGTGCGACAGCTTGAAAACGGCAACCGTCTCAACCAAATCCCCCGCCTGCGATTTCAGGCTGGAAGCCGCCGCTGCCATCTCTTCCACCAGTGCTGCATTTTGCTGGGTGGTCCGGTCCATTTGACCCACCGCCTCACCGACCTGGGCCACGCCCGCGGCCTGCTCGCTGCTGGCTGCGCTGATCTCACCCATGATGTCGGTGACCCGTTTGATGGAGGTGACGACCTCCGTCATCGTGACGCCGGCCTGGTCGACCAGGGCAGTGCCCTGTTCCACCCGCTCCACACTAGTCCCGATCAGGCGCTTGATTTCCTTGGCGGCTTCGGCCGAGCGGCCAGCCAGCGAGCGCACTTCGCTGGCCACCACGGCAAAGCCGCGGCCCTGCTCGCCAGCACGCGCCGCCTCTACTGCCGCGTTCAGCGCCAGGATATTGGTCTGAAACGCAATGCCGTCAATGACACTGATGATGTCTGCGATCTTGCGGCTGGACTCGTTGATGCCCTTCATGGTTTCCACCACCTGGCCCACCACCTGGCCGCCCTTGATGGCAACAGTGGACGCGTTTTGTGCCAGCTGGTTGGCCTGGCGGGCGCTGTCGGCATTTTGTTTGACGGTGGAGCCCAGTTCTTCCATCGATGCAGCGGTTTCCTCCAGCGCACTGGCCTGTTGCTCGGTGCGCGCGGACAGGTCGTGGTTGCCCTGTGCGATTTCGGCGCTGGCAGTGGACACCTGCTCGGCATTGCCACGCACGGCGGCCACAATGCCCTGCAGGCGCTGGCGCATGGTCTCCAGGCCCATCAGCAACTGCGAGGTCTCGTCTTTGCCATTGGCCTGCAGCGCTACGGTCATGTCGCCTTCACTCATGCGGTGTGCGCTTTCTGCTGCGATAGCCAGCGGACCGGTGACGCTGCGGCTGACCAGCAGACCCAGGGCCACACCAGCTACGGCACTGATCAATACCAGCACGGCGGTGATGTTGCGGCTGCGGTGGTACAGCGCGGTGTTGGCGTCGGCCAGGGCCTTGGCCTCCTGCTCTTTGAGCTGGGTCAGACCCGACATGGCATTGCCCAACTGGATGCTGGGTGGCGCGACCTCGTCCCGCAGGAAGGTGGTCAGGTCATTGGGTTCCTGCAACTCGGCGCTTTTCATCTTCGCCAGCAGGGCGTCGACTTTTTGTTTGTCTTTGCCCACCGCGTCGCGCAGCTTCTCCAATTGTTGTTTGCCTTCTGCGGACGCAAAGAGGGGGGTGGCCTGCTCAATCAGGCTGTTGCTCCGGTCCCGGCCTTCCTGCGCGCGCTTGAGTGCGCTGGTGCGGTCGGCCAGACCGGTGGCCAGCATTGCATCGCGCAGAGCCACAACGGCCTTGAGCCGCTCGACGTTGGCTTCCTTGAACAGCGACAGGCCTATCAGCTCACGTTCATACAGAAGCGTGTCCGCGTCATCGATCTGCTTCATGTTGTAGATCGCAAAGCCGCCTAGGGCCGCGCCGAGCAGGGAAACCACGATAAAAGCCGCTACCAGTTTGCTGGCTATTCTGAAGTTTGAAAGCTGCATGTCTGTGTCTCCTCGCGTGTTATGCCCGCGGTTCCATAAGCCGGGGGCCTTGTTCGAGAGACTATAGCGAGAAGCCAGAGGGAATGGGAACTTGTTGCGCCGGCCCCACCGCTTGCTGTTTGGCCGCGTCAGTGGCCGGTGTGCCCTTTGCCCGCGCCTTCACCGCCGCGCTTCGATTCGCGCGGGGCACGGACAGGTATTACCTCGCGAACCTTGTCCCGACCGGCGGTCGCTTCGGTCTGCGCGTGTTGTTGAACCTGCTGCGGATTCAAAGGCTGTGGTGGTACGTGTGAATTGCCTGCATCTTTGGTCTGTTTCATGGTGGGGCCCCCGGGTGGTGTTGGTTGAAAAAATGGGATGGAGCCCATCGTCTTCTTCCTTGGGGCATGTGACCGTGCGATGGCGCACATCTGGTTTCAATGCCAAGCCCAGTGCTCCAGCAATGCCTCGCCCCAAATCCAGGGGCCCACCAGCGTCAACGTCACCGTGGTCCATTCACCATCCGTCTGAGTATGTTCGTCCACGTCCCACACGCCGCCTTCCTCCAGCGGACCGCGCGGGCCGGGGTTATTGGCGTCCAGCCAGGTCAATACAGACTGCACTTCGGCCCGCAGGTCGGGCAATTGCAGTGCCCGCACGCTGGCCATGGCCTCCCAGCTGCCGTTGCCTTCGCCGTCGTCGCTGGCATCAAAAATCAGGTAGTGCAGGGGCATGGGAAATGAGGGGTTGCTGACATGGTTTTGTCATGTTGCGTCGGTAACTTGGGTGACTTCGAATAGGAGCTACCCATGTCTACAGCGATCACTATATCGGGACTGAACAAGACTTTCTGCAGCGGGCGCAAGGCCCTGCAGGATATCCATCTGACGATTGAAGCCGGTGAAATGGTGGCCTTGATCGGCGCATCCGGCTCTGGCAAATCCACGCTGTTGCGCCATATGGCCGGGCTGATGGCCGGGGATAGCGGGGGCCAGGGTCTGGTGCAGATCCATGGCAGCACGGTGCAGCGCGATGGTAAGGTTGCCTCCGATATCCGCAGCATTCGCTCCGGCGTGGGTTTTGTCTTCCAGCAGTTCAACCTGGTGGACCGCTTGCCGGTCATTGTGAATGTGTTGGCTGGCAGTTTGCACCGTGTGCCGCTGTGGCGCAGTTTGACCCGCTGGTTCACCGCGACTGAGGTCGCACGCGGCATGGAAGCCTTGCGCCGTGTAGGCATTGCCGAATGTGGTCCCCAGCGCGCCTCAACGCTGTCGGGTGGCCAGCAGCAGCGTGCGGCCATTGCGCGTGCGCTGGTGCAAGGCGCCAAGGTGATCCTGGCCGATGAGCCCATCGCTTCTCTGGACCCCGAATCGTCGCGCAAGGTGATGGACATTCTGGCCCGGGTGAACCGCGAAGACCAATGCACCGTGGTGGTGTCGCTGCACCAAGTAAATGTGGCTATGAAGTATTGCGCCCGCACGGTGGCCCTGCACCAGGGTCGGGTGGTGTACGACGGCCCGTCGGTGGCCCTGACCCCCACATTGCTACGCGAACTATATGGCGCCGAGGCCGACGACATTCTGGCACTGGGCGACCACATCTCCAGCTTGCAGGACCCCAAACCCACGGGCCCCCATCTGGCGTGGCCAGCGCCCGTGGTTGCCATGGCGCAGGCCGCCTGATACGCGCTCAGGAGCTTGCCATGGTCAAGACACTTTTCGCAGCACTGGTCTGCCCTGTGCTGTTCGCATTCAACACTGCGGCAGCACGGGATGTGAAGGAAATCAGTTTCGGCATTCTGTCTACCGAATCTTCACAAAACCTCAAGCAGGATTGGCAACCCGTGATCGATGATATGGGCGAACGGCTTGGCATCAAGGTCAATGCCTTCTTTGCACCGGACTATGCAGGCGTGATTGAGGGGCTGCGCTTCAACAAGGTGCAAGTCGCCTGGCTTGGCAACAAGTCGGCGGTGGATGCGGTAGAGCGCGCCAATAGCGAAGTGTTTGCCCAAACCATCAATGCCGATGGCTCCATGGGTTATTACAGTTTTGTGAGCGTACACAAGGACAGTCCTTACCAAAACCTGAATGACATTCTCGCCAATGCCAAGAACCTCAGCTTTGGCATGGGAGACCCCAACTCCACCTCCGGTTTTCTGGTGCCCAGTTATTACCTGTTTGCGCTCAACAACGTCAACCACAAGACGGCTTTCAAGGCTGTGCGGGGCGCCAACCATGAGACCAACATCATGGCCGTTGCCAACAAGCAGGTTGACGCAGCCATCCACAGCTCGGATGTACTGGAGCGTGTGGCGTCACGCCAGCCTGAGATTGCGGCGCAATTGCGCCAGGTGTGGAAGTCGCCGTTGATCGCCTCCGACCCCATGGTGTGGCGCAAGGATCTGCCCCCAGAACTCCAGCGCAGGATCAAGGACTTCTTTCTGTCCTATGGCCGCACGGGGCCAGATGCTGCACGCGAAAAAGCCCAACTCAAAAAACTGACACTGGGTGGTTTTCAAGACTCCAGCAATGCGCAACTCACACCCGTGCGCCAGCTTGAGCTGTTCAAGGAAAAGTTAAAACTAGAAGCCGATGCATCGCAGACAGGCGATGACAAAAAGGCCAGGTTGGATGACATCAACCGCAAGTTGGCGGATATCGCCAAATCGTGACCATTCCCCATTTTTCAACACATTCAAACCCAAGGACACCTCATGTTCAAAATCCCATTGGTTGGCATGGCCGTCGCGGCGCTCATAACCACTAGCCCTGTATCGGCGCAGGAGATGAAGGAATTCAACTTTGGCATCATCTCTACCGAATCCACCACCAACCTGAAGTCGGACTGGCAACCCCTTCTGGATGACCTGTCCAAAAAAACCGGGCTCAAGGTCAACGCCTTTTTTGCGCCCGACTACGCGGGCATTATTGAAGGCATGCGCTTCAACAAGGTCCATGCGGCCTGGTTTGGCAACAAGTCGGCCATGGAAGCGGTTGACCGTGCCAGCGGTGAAGTGTTCGCACAAATGGTGAATGCGGATGGCACACAGGGTTATTACTCGCACCTGATCGTGCACAAGGACAGCCCACTGAAATCGCTGGACGATGTGCTTGCACAAGGCAAGAACCTGTCGTTTGGCAATGGCGACCCCAACTCCACCTCCGGCTTTCTGGTGCCCAGCTACTACGTGTTTGCGCAAAACAAGATTGACCCCAAGACACATTTCAAGCTGGTGCGCAGCGCCAACCACGAGACCAACTCCCTAGCCGTTGCCAACAAACAGGTGGATGTGGCGACCAACAACAGCGAAAACCTGGACAAAATCAAGGATCGGCTCCCCGAGAAGTTCAACGACATCCGCATCATCTGGACGTCTCCGCTGATCCCGCTGGATCCACTGGTGATCCGCAAAGACCTGCCCGAAGCCTACAAGGCCAAGATCAAGGACTTCTTCTACACCTATGGCAGCGGCAGCCAGGCTGAGAAAGACAACCTCTTCAAGTTGTCCAAACTGTCGTCGTTCAAGCCTTCCACCAATGCCCAGCTCACACCCATCCGCCAGTTGGAGTTGTTCAAGTCCCGCAACAAGTTTGAGGCCGATGCCAATCTGAGCGCTCCGGAAAAACAGGCCAAGCTGGCCGATATTGACAAACAGCTGGCCGCGCTGAGCCCATCCAAGTGAGATTGCGGTGAGTACTCCAACCCCATCGATTGCCTTGACGACCCCGCCCGTCCCGCAGATGCCGCGAACCAGCATGGGCGCATTGGTGGCCTGGGGGGTGCTGCTGGCGCTGTTGGCGGGCTCCTGGAAAGGGGCCGACATGCGCCCCCTGGACCTGGTGCGTGATTCGGCCAATATGGTGACCTATGCCGCGGACTTCTTCCCGCCGAAGTTTGCGGACTGGCGTATCTACCTGCAGGAAATGGTGATCACCCTGCAAATAGCCTTGTGGGGAACGGCGCTGGCCGTGGTGTTTGCCGTGCCGTTTGGTTTGCTGTCGTCAGCCAACATCACACCCTGGTGGATCCACCAGCCCATACGCCGCCTAATGGATGCGGCGCGCGCCATCAATGAAATGGTGTTTGCCATGTTGTTTATTGTGGCGGTGGGCTTGGGGCCCTTTGCCGGCGTGTTGGCGCTGTTTGTGCACACCACCGGCATTTTGGCCAAGCTGTTTTCGGAAGCTGTGGAGTCCATTGATTCGCAACCGGTAGAGGGCATACGGGCAACCGGTGCCAACGCACTGGAAGAGATTGTGTACGGTGTTATTCCCCAGGTATTGCCACTGTGGATCTCTTACACCCTGTACCGCTTTGAATCCAATGTGCGCTCCGCCTCGGTTGTGGGCATGGTGGGCGCGGGTGGCATTGGCGTCATCCTGTGGGAAATAATCCGGGGATTCCAGTACGCAGAAACCTGCGCGGTGATGATCATCATCATCGTGACCGTCAGTGTGATCGATCTGGTCTCGGCCCGGATTCGCAAGTCACTGATCTGATCGTTGGGGGCGCGGTATCAGTCTGGCGCTTGTGCTGCCAGCTTGTGCAGGTACTGTGCGAGCTGCAGCCCGGCGTCTGCAAGGGCGCCATTGTTCACAATCGTACAGTCCGCGCGCAGGTCCGCAAACTGGCTGTTGCGGGCCAGGCGCAGAGCGACTGCATGGCTTGAATCACGGCCGCGCTGGTGCAGCCGCTGCTCCAGTTGGTGTGCATCGGCCAGCACTTGCACGACGCGCACGTTATGCCCCAATGCCATGGCGTGTCCCAGAGTGTTGACATGTTCACGCGACCCGTTCACGACCACCACCCGTCCTGCGGTGACATCGGTCGCGTAGTCTGCGCTGACACCATAACCAAAGCCGTGTGCCTGCCAATGCCAGGCCAGGGCGCCTGTTTCCAACAGCTGTTCAAAGTAGCAGGGCGATACCTCGTCGTGGTCAGAACCCGGCTGGGCCGGTCGTGTCACTACACGACGGCTGAACACGACCTGGTGGTGTTCAACCAGGTGGCTTTGGGCCCAGGCCATCACGCTGTCTTTTCCGGCGCCGGATGCGCCACACACCAATACCCACTTGCCGCTCATGCCAACAACTCCGCATCGGCCACGCGCAGAAAGTTTGCACCAGGCTCTGATTCCACAAAGAGGCACAGGCGGTCCAGCACCAGGGGGTGCTCCTGGTTGAGGCGCGCCACTGCACCTTCAACCGCACGTACCACCACCTGTGCAAGGGGCTCGGCAATGGGGCCGGTCAATGTGAAGTGCAGTTGGTAACGCTCCATGACATGGGGGTAGCCATACTGCATCAGCAGCTCCTGCTCGCGGGCGTCCAGGTGTTGCGCCAGGCGGCGCGCCAAGTCCTGTTGCGACAGCGGTGCCCGCAAGTCGTCCAGGCTGGTGACACAGCGCGCAGCCAAGGTGCCCAGGGCTGCAGGTGGTGTGTGGGGGAGCACTGCCGTAAAGTTGTCCAGGCGGGTGGCGACCATGGGCCCCAGGGCGACCGGTTGGAGTTGTTGGGCCAGGGCGCGCATGCGCGCTAGTAATTCGGCCTCGGGGATACCGTCACGCAGGGTAAACGGTGCCTTTAGCGTGGCATGGAAGCCATAGCGGCGTGGGTAGGTCGTCAGTTGCAGCAACTGCTGCGCGGGTATTTCCACCAGCGCGGGCTGTGCAAGGGCTTGGTTGGTGCCCTCGTTGCGGCCCAGCCAATGGGCGCCAAAGTTCCACCACGGTGTGCCTTGTGTAGGCGTGAAGTAGATGGCGTAACGTGTGCTCATGCCTGTGCCCCTGCATCCACCACCAGTTGCACCCGGTCGCCACAAAAAACCGTTTCGCCGTATTTGATGGGCACGCCATCCATGTCGATATCCACACTCTCCACACACAACAAGGGCCGATTGACCGGCTGCGCCAATAAGCGGGCGGTCTCGTCCGATGGCATTTGGGTGGTGATGCGGCTCAGCGAGCGCACATAGTCCTGCACGCCAAAGTGTTTCAGAATTTCGGTGGTGCGTGTGCCTTCATTCAACATCTCCAGCAGCCCCGCAAAACGCACAGCCGGGTAGTAGGCGGTTGCCAGGCCTATGGGGGCATCGTTGGCCTCGTCCAGGGTCTCCACCATCAGCACTTTGGCGTCTTTGGCGAGTTTGAGTTCCTGCTGTGCCGATGCAGGTGCAGGCATCTCGCGGGCGCTCAACAACTGCTTGCTGGGTATCAGGCCCTGCTGCAGCAGGTTTTCACTGAACCGGGTGCGCCGTGTCAGCGCGTAGTCCAGCAGTTCATGCTGCACAAACATGCCACGTCCCGCCTCGATGCGCACCAGGCCTTCGGTCTGCAGTGCGGACACGGCTTGGCGCAGCGTATGGCGGTTGACGCCAAAGCGCGCAGACAGTTCCACCTCGCCGGGCAGGCGCCCTGTATCCGAGTACGCGCGGTTGCGGATTTCGGTGGTCAGTGTGTCGGCAATTTGGCGCCACACGGACACGCCACTGCGCCGTCCGGGGCTGCTGGAGGTGAACACATCAAAAGACATTTTGTAGGGACTCCATGGGTGCTCTGAACACCGGAAATTGTTTGCAGAGCGTCACAAATTCTTCATGTTGAGCAGTTGAACTACTTGCATTGGCAACGCGATGCGATGCCGTTGCATTCCACCCGTCCACTCTAGTAACTGATTTAGACATCTGTATGACAAGCGACACTTCAACTGCTCCCCATGCCCCACGACAGGCATGGCTGGCAACCTTGGCCCGGGCCAGCGTTGCGCAGCTGGAAAGCGCCATCCCCCCCGCGGCCGACCTGCCCACACTCCAGCAGGTACGCCCTGCCGAGGTTGGCATGGTGATGCTGCGTGGCCGAGTTGGCGGCACCGGCAACCCCTTCAATCTGGGTGAGGCCAGCATGGTGCGCTGTGCCGTGCGCCTGGGTGATGGGCCGCTGGGTGTCGGCTACGTGTTGGGGCGCAACAAGCGCCAGGCCGAACTGATTGCACTGTGTGATGCGCTGCTGCAAGACCCGCAGCACCATGATCGTTTACATGGCCTGTTGATTGAACCGCTGGCCACGGCGCAGGCACAGGCCCGCGCGGGGCAACAGCGTGCGGTCGCCGACTCCAAGGTTGAATTCTTCACCTTTGTGCGGGGTGAAGCATGAGTACGAACCCCTTGCTAGCCCCCGGTTTGCCGGACGTGGTGCATGGCAGCCAGCAGACCTTTCGCGCCGTGCTGGATGCATTGGCCCGCCCGGGCACAGTGTGTGAGATTGGCGAGGCATTGCCCAATGTGGCCCTGGGTGGCGCGATGGCGCGATTGCTGCTGTCGCTGACCGACGATGAAACCCCTGTCTGGTGGCAGCGTGCGGATACCACTACGCAGGGCTGGCTGCAGTTTCACACTGGAGCGGGCGTGGCTGCGAACCCGGGTGCTGCCAGCTTTGCGGTCATACACGACCTGGATGCGCCGTTTGATCTGGCCGACTTTGCGATGGGCAGCGCGGAGTCTCCTGAGTTTTCCACCACTTTGATCGTTGAGCTGCCGGCCCTGCACGGCGGGCCGGAGCTGGAGTGGCGTGGCCCCGGCATTGAGGTCTTGCAACGGGTAGGCCTGTGTGGTGTGCCCATTCACTTCTGGTCCCAGTGGCAGGCCAACCATGCGGCGTTTCCGGCGGGCGTGGACATGGTGTTTACCTGTGGCGACCAGGCGCTGGGCCTGCCCCGCACCACACGTGTTCGCCGATTGGAAAGGGTCTGACATGTATGTAGCAGTCAAGGGCGGTGCGGCCGCCATAGAAAGTTCCTGGCGTTTGCTGGACACGCAGCGCCGTGGCGACACATCCATAACCGAGTTGTCGGTGGCGCAAATTCGCAACCAACTTTCGCTGGCGGTGGACCGTGTCATGGGCGAAGGGGCCTTGTTCGACCCCGAGCTCGCCGCACTGGCCATCAAACAGGCCAGTGGTGACCTGGTGGAAGCCATCTTTTTGCTGCGCGCCTACCGCACGACGCTGCCACGGTTGGGCTATACCGTTCCGTTGGACACAGCCCGCATCGACCTGGTGCGCCGCATATCGGCCACCTTCAAAGAGGTGCCGGGTGGTCAGCTGCTGGGGCCCACCTACGACTACACCCAGCGGCTACTGGACTTCAGGCTGCTGGCCGAAGGCGGCACTGAGCCGGCACAGCCTGTGCCTCCAATACAAGCGACCCAAGCTTCACAAGCGCCCCAGGCCGCACCGGTGGATGACAACCGGGTAGTGCCCCGTATCAACGACCTGTTGGCCCGCGAAGGCCTGCTGGAGACACCACAGCCAATCGACGGCGCAGCACCCGGCGACCTGACGCGCGACCCGTTGATGTTCCCCGCCAACCGCGCGCTGCGCCTGCAGGCACTGGCCCGCGGCGACGAAGGCTGGCTGCTGGCCATGGGTTACTCCACGCAGCGCGGCTATGCCAATGCCCATCCGTTTGCTGGTGAGATACGCCGTGGTTTTGTGCGGGTGGAACTCGAGCCCGATGAACTGGGCTTTGCCATCGATATCGGCGACCTGGAAGTGACCGAATGCCAAATGATCAACCAGTTCCATGGCAGCAAAGACATCCCCCCGCAGTTCACCCAAGGCTACGGCTTGGCCTTTGGCGGCGCCGAGCGCAAAGCCATGGCCATGGCCCTGGTGGACCGCGCATTGCGTGCCGATGAGCTGGGCGAGCCCCGGGTGGCACCGGCGCAAGACGAAGAGTTTGTGTTGTCCCACGCGGACAACGTTGAGGCGTCGGGTTTTGTGCAGCACCTGAAGCTGCCGCACTACGTTGATTTTCAGGCCGAGCTGGAACTGGTTCGCAAGCTGCGCGCCAGCCATGCACAGGCCAACACGGCAGAGCCCGAACAACAACAGGAAGCTGCATGATGATGGACAACCACTACAACTTTGCGTTTCTGGACGAGCGCACCAAAAAACGCATACGCCGCGCCCTGCTCAAAGCCGTGGCCGTGCCCGGCTACCAGGTGCCATTCGGATCGCGCGAAATGCCGTTTGCGTACGGTTGGGGCACGGGTGGAGTGCAGGTTACGGCCAGCATCATCGGCCTGAACGATGTGCTCAAGGTGATTGACCAGGGGGCGGATGACACCACCAATGCGGTCAACATACGCCGCTTTTTTGCGCGCACCACCGGTGTGGCCACCACCGAGAAAACACGCGATGCCACGCTGATCCAGACCCGCCACCGCATACCCGAGCTGCCGCTGACAGCGAAACAAATCCTGGTCTACCAGGTGCCCATGCCCGAGCCGCTGTCCAAACTGGAGCCGCGCCGCCGCGAAGCCATCAAGATGCATGCGCTGACCGAATACGGCCTGATGCATGTGCGCCTGTACGAAGACATTGCGCAGCTGGGTGCCATCTCGCGCAGCTACGACTACCCCGTGATGGTCAACGAGCGTTACCTGATGTCGCCGTCGCCCATCCCCAAGTTCGACAACCCCAAGATGCACATGAACCCTGCCTTGCAGCTCTTCGGTGCCGGGCGCGAAAAACGCCTGTACGCCATACCGCCCTACACCCCGGTGCGCAGCCTGGACTTTGAGGACCACCCGTTTGAGGTGCAGCGCTGGGACCATGCCTGCGCACTGTGTGGCGCCACCGAGAGCTTTCTGGATGAAATGATTGTGGACGACCAGGGCAGCCGCTTGTTTGTGTGCTCTGACAGCGACTACTGCGAAGAACGCCGCAGCGCAGGCGACGTAGGCACCCAGCAGGCCGTGACCCTGCACGACGCCCTGGCCCAGCAGGAGGCTGCATGAGCACGCCGGTTTTGCTGTCGGCACGCCAGGCCGGCAAGGCCTTTATGCACCAGGGCCAGCCGCGTTGGGCGTGTCGGGGTGTGAGTTTTGATTTGTACCCCGGTGAGGTGTTGGCCGTGGTGGGGGAGTCGGGCTCGGGCAAAAGCACACTGCTGCGCCTGCTGGCCGCGCGCCTTGCCTGCGACGAGGGCTCGGTGCACTACGACGTGCGTGCGGAGTCCGACGAAGCGTCTGCCGGATTGGTGGACCTGGCGGAACTGTCGGAAGCCCGCTTGCGCTGGCTGGCCCGCACCGACTGGGGTTTTGTGGAGCAACACGCCCGCGATGGCCTGCGCATGAATGTGTCGGGCGGTGCCAATGTGGGTGAACGCCTAATGGCATTGGGCGCGCGCAACTACGGCGGGCTTCGTAATGAAGCCCTGTCGTGGATGCAGCGTGTGGAGCTGGACACCACCCGCATAGACGATTTGCCCGCCACCTACTCCGGCGGCATGCAACAGCGCTTGCAGATTGCGCGCAACCTGGTGACCCATCCGCGCCTGGTGTTCATGGACGAACCCACGACTGGTCTGGACGTATCGGTACAGGCCCGCCTGCTCGACCTGCTGCGGGAGCTGGTGGACGAGCTGCAACTGGCCGCGGTGGTGGTCACCCACGACCTGGCCGTGGCACGCCTGCTGGCCCAGCGCATGCTGGTCATGAAAGACGGCCAGGTGGTCGAGCAGGGCCTGACGGACCGCGTGCTGGACGACCCCCAGCACCCCTACACCCAGCTGCTGGTTTCTTCGGTTTTGACCCCCTGAGAGCGGACACTATGACTGCTGTTATTGAAACCATTGCCCTGTGCAAAACCTTTACCCTGCACAACCGCGCAGGGGCCAAGCTGCCGGTGTTTGCCAACATCGATCTGCAGGTACAAGCCGGTGAATGCCTGGCATTGACGGGCCACTCCGGGAGTGGCAAAAGTTCGTTGCTGCGCTGCCTGTACGGCAACTACGGTGCCACCAGTGGTGAGGTGCGTATCCGCCATCTGGACAACTGGGTCAACCTGGGGCGCGCTGAGGCGCGTGAGGTGTTTGATGTGCGCCGGCGCACCATGGGGTATGTGTCGCAGTTTTTGCGCACCATTCCGCGCGTGTCCACGCTGGACATCGTGGCCGATCCGCTGCGCCGCCTGGGACACAGTGCCGCAGAGGCCCGCGCCCAGGCTGCGCAGTGGCTTGCTCGGCTGAACCTGCACGAACACCTGTGGCACCTGCCACCCGCCACTTTTTCGGGCGGCGAGCAGCAGCGCGTCAACATCGCCCACGGAATGATCACCAACCCGCCCGTGTTGCTGCTGGACGAGCCCACCGCCTCGTTGGACGCCGACAACCGCCGCGTGGTGGTAGAGCTGATACATGCGGCGCGCGCCAAAGGCAGCGCCATCGTGGGCATCTTCCACGATGACGAAGTACGCGAGGCCGTGGCCACCCGCAGTTTTGACGTGGAACAACACCGCAACCCCGATTGATTTTCTAGAAAGAAATTTGTATGAACCAACGCATCATTCGCAACGCACGTGTGGTCACGGCGGACGAAGAATTCACCGGCACCGTCTGTATCGAGGATGGCATCATCCGCTCCGTGGACCGTGGCGACACCTCCGTGCCCAACGCGCAGGACTGGGCGGGCGACTGGCTCATGCCCGGCCTGGTGGAAGTGCATACCGACAACCTGGAGAAACACCTGTCGCCCCGCCCCGGTGTGTTGTGGAACGCGCACTCCGCGATGATGGTGCACGACGCCCAATGTGCCGCGGCCGGCATCACGACGGTGCTGGATTCGGTGGTGATTGGCGACCTGGACGCCGGTGGCACGCGCTGCCAGACACAACACACGTCGATTGCCGCGCTGCACCAGTGCCGTGATGAAGGGCTGATGCGCGTGGAGCACTTGTTGCACCTGCGCTGTGAAGTGTCGGCCCCCGATATTCTGGAAGTCTTCCACCAGTATTCGGATGACAGCTTGCTCAAGCTGGTGAGCGTGATGGACCACACACCCGGCCAACGCCAGTGGCGCGACCTGACCAGTTACCGCCGCTACTCCGAGCGCAATGGCCGCTACAGCGATGCAGAGTTTGACGCCATGATTGCCGAGCGCAAGGCCGACCAGCAGGCATTTGCCTTGCCCCACCGCAAGGTGATTGTGCAGGCCAGCCGGGAGCGCAACATCCCCCTGGCCAGCCATGACGACACCCTGGTCAGTGATGTGGAGCTGGCGATTGAGGAGGGCGTGGGCATTTCAGAATTCCCCACCACCGTGGCCGCCGCACAGGCCGCCCGCAATGCCGGTTTGGCCATCGTGATGGGTGGGCCCAATATGGTCAAGGGCGGCTCCCACTCGGGCAATGTGTCGGCGGCGGAGCTGGCGCAACTGGATTTGCTGGATGTGTTTTCATCCGACTACGTGCCCAGCAGCCTGTTGCTGGCCACCTTCATGCTGGGCCAGCTGGACGGCTGGAGCCTGCCCAAGGCCGTACGTACGGTCACACGCAATGCGGCGAACTCCATAGGGCTGCATGACCGTGGCGAAGTGGCTCCGGGTCTGCGGGCCGATGTGTTGCGTGTGCGCATGACCCAGGTGGGAACACCCATGGTGGTGGAGACCTGGCTGGGCGCACAGCGCGCGCACTGAGCACGGGTGCTACCGCGATGCCACTGACCCACATTGCCGCACACAACCTGCCCAGCGCAGTGCGCCTGGGCGAGGCACCCACCTTGGCAGCCAGTGCCGTGGTGCGCGATTGCCACTTTGGCCGTTACACCCAGGTGGGTGAACAGGTGCAGATGCAGGACTGTGTGCTGGGCGACTACTCGTACCTGCAACCCCACTGCGACCTGATCGCGACCGACATTGGCAAGTTTTCCAATATTGCTGCCATGGTGCGTATCAACCCCGGCTTTCACCCCATGGAGTGCCCCACGCTGCACCACTTCACCTACCGTCCTGTCATGTACGGTATGGCCGAGCAGAACGACGAAGACTTCTTCGCGTGGCGGCGCAGGCAGCGTGTCAGCATCGGCCATGACACATGGATAGGCCACGGCGTGGTCATCATGCCCGGTGTGCACATTGGCAATGGCGCCGTAGTGGGCAGCAATGCCGTGGTCACCAAAGACGTGCCGCCCTACGCCATTGTGGGTGGGGTGGCTGCCAAGCTGATCCGTTACCGCTTTCCCCGCGCCATCGCCCAGGCGCTGGAAGCGACCGCCTGGTGGGACTGGGACCACGCCACGCTGACCGCGCGTTTGCCTGAGTTCAAAGACCTGCGGAAGTTTCTGGCCCAGTACGCACCCTGAGTGGATTGCAGCCAAATTGGCCCCTAGCCCCCGCAATACATAGTTATAACGCTACCAAAGTTGTAGCTAAAGGTCTTGCGTTGCGCCACAAGGTGCAACGATGCCGCTTAGCCGCAGCGGTACGCCTGCTTGGCGCTCGGATCGGTAAAAGTTACGGTGCAGTTGCGTAACAAAGCCTAGGTAGGCGCACACCATTTCCGAGAGCAAGGGTATGTCCCACCCACGGGATAGGGCCCCGGGGCGTTGCCGTTTTGCGCGATCACCGCAGAGTGGGCACCAGAGATTCTCAGCAGAAACCCTTGGATGTTGTCACTCGCCAACATCTAGGGTTTGCCCATCTGTAACACTTTGTTGAAGACCGGTACAGTTTTTGCTTGATCTTTATACCCATCCCACGGGCTACGAACGAGTTACAAACCGGTTTCGTAGCCTGTGGATTTATTTATATTTTAGGAATCTGAAGTACCGAAACATGGCACACCTTTCCACATTCAAACCCATACAGAAGCCCGTCGCGTTGGCAGTGTTGACACTGATCTTTTTGCAATCGGCTGCAGCACAAACAACTCCGCAGGAAAAAGAGGCGCCTGGCACCAAGCCCGCCTCCGAAGCCCAAACTTCCGGCGACGCCAAAAAACTTGACACCGTTGTGGTCTCTGGCTCGCGCATCAAGCGTGACAACTTCAGCACGCCTGCGCCGATCACGATCATCCGCAACGAAGACTCCGCATTGGCTGGTTTTTCCTCCGCTGGGCAAGTGTTGCAAAGCACAGGCGTCACCGGTGGCCAGGGTCAAATTAACAACGCCTATGGTGGATTTGTGACCGAGGGTGGCCCAGGTGCCAACACCATTGGCCTGCGTGGTTTTGCCCCCACGCGCTCCTTGGTGCTGATGAACGGTCGCCGTTTAGGCCCTTCGGGCTCGCGTGGATCGGTTGGCGCGGCCGACTTGAATACGCTGCCCAATGCCATCGTGGACCGTATCGAAGTCTTGAAGGATGGTGCCTCGTCCATTTACGGATCAGACGCCGTGGCCGGTGTGATCAACATCATCACCAAGAAGAACCTGACCTCCATCACCGTGGAAGGCGGCACAACCCGCACACAGGATGGTGGTGGCACTGCGAACACCTTTGCTATCTCTGGCGGCCATGTGACGGACAACTCCCGTTTCTTGGCCTCTTACCAGATCCACCAGCAAGAGGGGTTGACGCTGGGGCAGCGCGACTGGACCAAGTGCAACACCGACTACCGACGCACCAGCGCCAATGGCGTGGTGGGGGAGTGGGGTAGCTTTGACTTTATCGACCCTACTACAGGTAAGCCGAAGTGTTACCCGGTCAGCGGCACTGGCTCTAACGGCGTCACGATCAACACCCTGGGCACCACCAGCCGTACTGGCGTTGGAGCCCCCGGCTCGGTTGGCACCTCGTTCAACCGCTGGCGCCCCAATGCGGCCGTGACCACCGGTTTGGTCGGTTATGAAGGGGTGGGCGGTGGCTCGAACAATCTCAACGTTCGCGATACCTTCGATCCACGCACCTTGAACCGCCATATCCTGTCGCCGGCGCGCAACCAGAACCTGTTCCTCCAAGGCGGCATGGATTTGCAAGCCTTGGGTGACGCCGAACTGTATTTCGAACTGATGTTGAGCCACCGGGACTCCAACCAGACGGGCTATAAACAGCTATCCTTGGATTACATGCGTGGCAGCCCGCTGATCCCGGCCAACCTAGCCTTCAGCAACTTCCTGGGCCCACAGCCCACCACCAACGGAGCCAACGTCGGCGTGCGAGCCTTCATCGGATTTGGCAATGACGACAATAGCCAATCGGTTGATTTTGGACGTTTGGTCACCGGTATGCGCGGTGCTGTGGGCAGTACCGGCTGGGATTACGATGTCTCGTACACGTCGAGCCAAAGCCGTGCTGCCTACACTTTCAACTCGTTCCTGATCGACCGTTTGGCGCAAAGCTCTAACGTGGTGGCCAGCGGCACCGGTTTTGCTTGCGTGAACCCGTCCAACGGTTGTGTTGCGGCTCCAGCCTTGACCGCCGCAGTGATCGGTGGCCAGTTGCCCGCCAACTGGGTGAATTACGTGTTTCAGCCCGTTACTGGCAATACCACGTACCGTGAAGATGTGCTGAGCGCATCGGTCACAGGGCCTTTGTTCACACTGCCCTATGGCAAAGTGAAGGCTGCATTTGGAGTGGAAACGCGTAACTCCACGATTGACGATACTCCCGCTGCCGACTCCCAGGCTGGCAACCTCTATAACTTGACATCTTCGGCGATTACACGCGGCAGCGACCGAGCCAATGATGTGTTTGGCGAGGTCGAGGTGCCACTGTTGAAGAATGTTCCAGGCGCTCAGGAGTTGACCGCGAATATCTCTGGCCGTTGGGCGAACTACGAGTCCTATGGTTCGGGTTCTACCTACAAAGGCGGCCTATTGTGGACGCCCGCCAAGTGGTTGACCTTGCGTGCCACCAAGGGCACGTCTTACCGCGCGCCTGCATTGTTCGAGCAAAATTTGGGTGCCACGTCTGGTTTCCTGAGCCAAAATACAGATCCCTGCAACAACTGGGATGCAGCGGGCACAGCCGGCACCGCACGCCGTGCCAACTGCCAAAGCGAAGGGCTGCCCTCCGGCTTTACTGCAACCCAGGGTATTACTGTCATCAGCTCCGGCGGACGTGCTGCGGGCCTGAAGGCCGAAACCTCGGAAAACAAAACGGTGGGCATCGTTCTGCAGCCAGAGTTGCCAACCGGTTGGGGTGACCTGTCCGTGTCTGTCGACTACTTTGACATCAAGGTTGACAACGGTGTTGATCGCGCTGGTGCTTCCCAGATACTGACCCGTTGTTATGACGACACGGCGTTTCGCGCGGGCGGTAGTTTCTGCCGCCTGGTTGCTGCACGCAATCCAACGACCAATGCCCTCACGGTTAGCGACAGTTACGTCAATCTGGCTACTGACATCGTTCGTGGCAACGACATCACTGTACGGTATGTCAACGATATCGGTCTCGGACGTCTGGACCTGAATCTGTCGGTAACGGAGTTCAGAGAGCAGGCCAACAAGTTGTTTGCAGAGGACCCGCTAGACAATCTCAACGGCACCCTGACGCGACCCAAGTGGTCGGGCGCTCTGGACGCTAAATACACCGTGAAGGAGTGGACCTATTACTACACTGCAGAGTGGGTTGGACAAACTTCAAGCTACGAATACTTGGGCGAAGACGGTGCAACCAGCACCTTCAAGCTGGATACACCCAACTACTTGCAGCAGTCTGCATCGGTCCGGTACAAGGACGCGGTTGGAAAGTGGAGCGTTACGCTTGGTGTTCGCAACCTGGCCGATGTGAAGCCACCCATGATTTCTGCACAGGCTGGCTACAACCGAGTGGGCAATGCCCCCTTGTACAGCGGTGTTGACTACTCGGGCCGTCGCTTCTTCCTGAACGCCTCAAAAACGTTCTAATCGTCGTCTCCCAAGGCCCTGGCAATTGCGTTGCCAGGGCCATTTTTGTTTGAGGATTGATAGTGAAAACAGTAGCTTCATCAGTAAGATTGATCGGGTTTTGTGGTGCATTCGCGTCGGCGTTTGTAGGGCAGGCGTTTGCTCAAACCGCCGCCGCGCCCTCTGCGGCCATTCGTGTTCCGACCATCGCACAACTCGCGCAGTTTCCCGCCATGACGGGGTTTCAAATTTCTCCCGATGGCAAACACATGCTGGCCATTGAAAGTGCGGGGGATGTGCGCAACATTGTGGTTTGGAAACTGGCCGATCTGTCGGCACGGCCCACGGTGATTGGTGCCAAAAACATGCAGATTCGCAGTGCGTCGTTCTTGAAGAATGACATGTTGCAAGTGAGTTTTATGCAGCCTTACGATCTCCGTGGCGACGATTTCGTGAAGACTTTCATCAACAAATTGTTATTTACGGATCTGGAAGGTAAAAACTGGATTGAGCCGATGGCGTCGGCCGAAATCGCCCGTTCGGGTAGTGCCAAAGTCCAGGCAGCGCTCGCCGTCCCATCAGTGTTGAGCCGCATGCTGGCTGACCCGGACCATGTTGTTCTGGAAAGTGACTCGAGGGGCGACAACCGGGACTTGTTCCGTTACAACATACGTAATGGCACTTCGACCCGGTTGATGCGGCTGGGCGAAACCGATGGCCAAGTGTGGGTCAATGCAGCGGGGGTGCCGTGGGCCAAGTCACGTTTTGGGTCCGATGGAGGCGGTGCCTTTATTGCCATCGATTTTCGTTCGTCCGAAGGCCGATGGGAGGAGCACTTTCGCAACTACGTCAAAAACCGGGATCTGATCGATGTCCTAGCGCCAGGTGCCAAGCCCAATATTGCCATCATCCAAAACAATATGGGCCAGGAGTTCTCGGCCATTTACGAGTACGACATCGCAGCGAAAAAAACATTGTCCAAGCTGTTTGAACACAAGTTCTTTGATGCAACGGGTGTGCGCAGTATGGACAAGGATGATGGTGCGCCAGGGCAGGAAGGTTTTGATGGCTTTACCTACGCTGGGTTGTTTGGAACCGATTCGCACTGGGAAAATCCAGAAATTGACGCGGTGATCAAAGGTGTTGCGCAAGCTGTGGGTATCAAAGAGATCAACCAAAAGCTGATGGCCGTGTCGGGCTCAAGCCAAGCGGAAGTACGCTCGCTGGACGGCGTCACAGTCCGTTTGGTACGGCGTGTTGCGGGTGAAACCCCAACCTATTTGTTCCGGGTGAGCGGGCTCAACTACCCCACCGAACACTATCTGCTGCACAAGCAGAAGCTCCAACTGTTGGCCAAAGAGTACCCGGCCATCGACCGGGCTGCCTTAGGCACTGCACGCTTTGTCTATTACCCCGCGCGGGACGGGCTCAACATCCCGGCCTACCTGACCGTCCCTAACGAAAAGTTATGCGGCCCAGGGCCGTACGCTGCAGTGATCCACCCCCATGGCGGCCCATGGTCTCGCGACACCATGAATTTCGACGGGTCCGGCTGGGTGCCTATGCTGGTATCGCAGTGCCGGGTGGTGCTGCAGCCACAGTACCGCGGCTCTAACGACTGGGGCCGCACGCTTTGGATTGCCGGTGACCGCGAGTGGGGTCAAAAAATGCAGGATGACAAAGACGACGGTGCCAAGTGGCTGGTGAGTGAAAAGCTGGCAGACCCGAAAAGAATGGCTATGTTTGGCTTTTCGTATGGCGGGTACGCGGCCTTTGCGGCCGCCGTGCGACCTAACGATTTGTACAAATGCGCCATTGCCGGTGCTGGTGTATCGGACATCGACAGAATCTGGGCCAGGTTCTACAACAACCCCATCTTCAGAGAGCGCCAGGCACCAACGGTCAGTGGGCTGAGTCCATTGACACAAGCCGACAAAATCAAGATCCCCATCATGGTCTACCACGGCGATCGGGACCAAATTGTTCCGTTGATTCAGTCAGAACTGTTTGTCAACCGCGCCAAAGCTGCGGGCAAACCGGTCGAATACCATATGTTGAAGGACTATGCCCATGGCCCGGCCTGGACGCGTCAAATCATGACCGACCAGTTGACCATCATCAGTGACTATTTGAAGACGGGTTGTGGCGGCGGGCTCTGAGCAAGGTCTTTGAGGTTTGAGGGGCGGGCACCGGGCGCGATGGTGCTCCCTCCCCTTACAACACTGCGGGCCATGGCGAGCCCCAGCACCAACAGCACGCGCTGGGCAAAGGCATACAGCTGCAGGAGAGTTTCTGGGGCTACCGCTTATGGATGTAGGCGGTTTCTACTCTTCTACTGCAAACGTCAGGCCAGCATTGGCCGTCAAGCGTGTAATGAGTTTGGTGCCCATGGCTGAGGCAGGTGTCCAGATGCCACCTTTGGCATCCGTCGCGTCCGTCAACAGGCACACCGCAGACTCGGCAATCATCTTGGAAGTTGAGCCATAGCCAGGGTCTCGGTCACCGGTGACGCCAACGCGCACGGTATGGCCTTGAGCATCGTGGCCCAGGAACAAGGCGTCGTAATGGCCTGCGTCGCGCTCGGCCTTGGAAGGGCCTTCGCCCGGCTTGGGCCCGTCCTCAGAACCCATGGATTTGTCGTTGGCCAGTGCGTTGGCGCGCGCCTCGCCCTTTTCGCCGGTGCCGGTGACCGTCATCTCGTCGTACACAAAATCGGTGCCGTACGGGTGACCCAGTAAAAAATTGGAGCGGTGCACATTGCGGGTGTTGATGGCAGCCATCACAAACGGGCCAACCCAGGCGCCGATGGCTTCGTCGAACAGCGGCTTGTTGCCAAAGGGTTGGGGCGGCCCTTCAAAACCCGGCGTCAGCGAGAAGGCATTGCGCAATAGCGCCATCTCTGCCGGGTTCTGTTTGGCGGAGACCATGGTCTCCTTCAGGCTGGCCGAGGTGCCGCCGGAGAAGGTGCCCTTGAGCTTGCGCACACGTCCGCGCACGCGGTTGGCGGTGGTGCCGTACTTCGCTTTCATCTCGTTCTGCAGCATCAGCACACCCAGGTCAAACGGTATGGAGTCAAAGCCGCAGGAGAACACGATGCGTGCGCCGCTGGCCTTGGCCGCTGCCTCGTTGGCGTCGATCATCTTTCGCATCCAGACCGGTTCGCCGCACAGGTCTACGTAATCGGTGCCAGAAGTTGCGCAGGCCGCCACCAGCTCATTGCCGTATAGCTGGTAGGGGCCAACTGTGGTCAACACCAGGCGTGTGCGGTCGGTCAAGGCCCTGAGGCTGGCCGGGTCCGTGCCTTCGGTGACGACCAGCGGTGTGTCGGCCGGGGCGCCAATCTCGTTACGTACAGAGGCGAGCTTTTGCGCACTGCGCCCACCCATAGCCCAGCGCAGGCCGCTGGTTTTGGATCCATTGGGGTAGCGGGCCATCAAATACTCAACAACCAGGCGGCCGGTGAAGCCGGTTGCGCCATGGACGACGATGTCGAATTCTTTCCTGTTGTTCATGGTTTGCGCTCCTGAATGGTTGGAACTGGGGGTAGGGATCAGTCTACCGAAACTGTCCTAGCACGGCATCCATCCGCAGTCCCTGTGGCGACTTGTGCGGATCAGCGAAGTGTTGGCAACATAACCAGCAGCAGAATGGCCGCAAACAGACTACCCAGCAATAACTTCTGTGCCAGCGGCTTGTTTTTGAATGCCTGCCAGGCCAGCGTTGGGTCATCCACCAACTGGTGCGGCGGCAGTCGGGACAACACGGCGCGGTTGAGCAAGTCCATGTCGAACATGGGTTCGCCGGGCTTGGTGCTCCTGGCCTGCATTCTGAAGCGGATGACTTTGGAACCCATGAGCAGTGTATTGGTGGAGGCATATACCTCTTTCAGCGGGGCAGCACATGCCACCTTGCCGCCTTGAAACCAGCCCAGACGGTGTTCGGTCACCCGCAGTTCTGCCACCTGCCACAGCTCACGCCAGACCAGCCAGATGCTGATGCAAGATGCGGTCAGGCCGAATAGCACCACCGACGAACTCTGCCAACTCCCCATCAGTTTTTCCAGGCCACCAGACCCCGGCCCAATCAGAAATATTGCAACCAGCATCCCGCTCGCCAGTGCCATTACCAAGCCCACGCCAAGCACCTGTTTGCGCAGAGCCTTGCGGTAGGCCGCCGTGTGCTGCAGCACCACCGGAAACTCCAGCCCGGTATCGGCCCTGCCCAAGCTGACTAAAGCAGCCTTGGCCACGCTGTCAAATTGCCCGGGCCGCTTGGGCTTTTCGCCAAACAGCCAGCCCAACAGCAGCCCCAACACAATGACGACCGCGCCGGCCACCATGGCACCCATGCGCCACAGTGCGCCAGCCCGCGCTTGCGCTTGAAGCAGGGCCAGCTCTGCCTGGAAGGCGCCACCGCCAAACGCGCCCAGGTCGCGGCCTTTTGTATCAAGGCGGTGCAGCGTGATCTGGGTGTAGTCGGCCACCAGGGCGTTATGGCCCAGCGCGTCGATGACCAGCGGGTCGCTGTCTTCGGCCAACGCAGCCCGCGCCTGGGGGCGTTGTTGGGCGTCGAAGACCAGCACATCGCCGTCCCGCTGCCGCTGCTTGACCGCCAGCATCCAGACGGTGCCGTCGGGGCCAAACGCGGCATCGGTGACCTTGCCGCGGCCCGACCTGGCCTGGCCGTGATCTGCCGCGTACAGGCTGCGCAGCAGCTGCGGTGGCTGGCCGGGTGTGACGCGCAACCAGATCAGGCGGCGGTTGTCGTTGTCGGCGACGGCCAGAGTGTCATCACCCAGGTAGCGCAGCCGGTTGGGGAAAGCCAGCGGCAGTATTTGCGGGTCGGTGCTGACCAACGTCTTGCCAGCCAGATCAAACACCTGCACGCGGCCACCCTTGGCATCGGCAATGAAGACACGCTGCCCTACAGCGTCCACCGCCAGATGCACGGCCAGCGAGCGCGGGTTGGCCTTGAGTTGTGGGCCTGCCATCGCAGTGCGGCAGTCCTGCAGGCGCAGTTGCTCGGGGCTCCAGGTGCAACGCAGCACCCGGGGCGCGGAGTCGTCAAAGAACCAGGCCTCCACGCGCTGATTTGCGTCCACCGTCCAGTCCATATCGTTCGGGGCCTCGGTTAGGCCCAGCGACTGCAAGTCCTGGCGCGCGATGCGTTGCCCCGCCGCATCGAGCACATGCAAGGCCTTGTTGACAATGACGGCGACGCGTTCGCCGCCCTGCGCTGTCTTGAAGACGCGTAGCCCCGTGATTCCATTGTTGGGGGCTTCCAAGCGCTGGCCATACACAAAGGCGGCAAGGCATAGTGCAAAACTGATCAGCAGCGGGATTGCCAGTTGCCATTCGCGTTTGGTCATGGGGTTGTGGTGCGTAAAGGAAAGGATATGCGCAGAGTGCTGCGAGTATAAATGGCCTCTAGCCCCCGTCGGAGCAACATAAATAGCTCCTAAATTAGGAGCAATAGGGCTGCCGGCCCCAAAACAAACGGCACCCGAAGGTGCCGTTTGGACTTCACCCGAAGGCGTCCGCCGTCCGCCGCTTACATCTCCACAATCGTTTGAAAACCTCCATAGATCAGGCGCTGACCGTCATAGGGCATGGGATTGGCTTCCGATGTCATGCGGGGATCGGCCATGAGTTTGGGCCATGCCGCGTCGCGCACTGCGCGCGAGGGCCATACGACCCAGGAGAACACGACGCTTTCGTTCTCTTCTTTCTTGACCGCCAGGGGGAACGAGGTGAGTTTTCCATCCGGCACATCATCACCCCAACACTCCACCACCTTCAGTGCCCCGTATTCTTTGAAGAGGGGCGCTGCCAGCGTGGCGTGCTGGATGTATTTTTCCTTGTTCTCAGTGGGCACTGCGGCCACAAATCCATCGATGTATTGCATGTTTAGCTCCTTGGTTAAAGTTTGAATCAGGCAGAGAGTTCACTAGCGGGTGGCGTGAAGGATTGAAAACCCGCGACATCCAATTCCCTAACGGGGCGCACTTCGATGCTGCCGTGTTTCACCGGCGGGATCTTGGTGGCCAAACGAATGGCGTCGTTCAAGTCAGTGGCCTCCAGCAGGTAGAAACCCGCCAGTTGTTCCTTGGTCTCGGCAAAGGGGCCATCGGTCATGGACAACTGGCCATTGCGAATCCGCAACGTGGTTGCGGTCTCAACCGTGTGCAGGGGTTCTGCAGCCAGCAGATGCCCACTCATTTGCAGGCCCTTGGCGGCCTCGAAACACACGGCGTCAGGGCAGGCGCTCCACTTTTCTTTGGAAAGGTAAATCAGGCAGAGGTACTTCATGGCGAGGTCCTTTCCTTACTGCGCGGCTATCGCTTCGACCTGGATGCGCAAGCCAACGTCCATATTGAAGCCATAGTCCTTGCCGGCAGTCAGGCCGAAGGCGTCACGTTTGAAACTGCCACTGGCGTCCGCGCCACAGAGCTCGCGTTTGAGCATCGGATGGGGGATGCACTTGAACAGATGGATGCTGAGGTTGACCGGTTGTGTATGGCCGTTGAGCGTCAGCTCACCGCGCAGTTGCGTCGGGCTGCCATTCACAAACTTTTCCAACGTGCCTTTGTACGTGGCGCGTGGCGACTTCTCCACGTTGAAGAAGTCTTTGCCAGTTGCCCAGGCGTTCATTGCCGGGAGTCCGAAGTCTATGGATGCCAGATCAATGGTGATCTCCACCGTGCCGGTGCCGGCGGTTTTGTCCAGCACCACGGTGCCGGAGTTCTTGGTCATCTTGCCCCGCCAGACCGAGATGCCCATGTGGTCGGCCTCAAAACTGGGGTAGGTGTGGGCGGGATCTATGGTGTAGCTGACCGGGGCAGCCATAACACTGCTGGATACCAAGGCCAGTGCAGCCCACAAGGTTTTCAGACGGGACGTGATCACTTGGATGCCTCCACGTGTTTGGCAAACTTGTTCAGAATGGATTGCCACCCGAACCGCTGCTGCTCCACCGGGTGTTCGCTTTCTGCCTCAAAGGTAGAGCGCACGGTGACGCCGTTGGCACCTGCTATAAATTCGACGGTTCCGGTCCGGTCGCCAAACGCGTACTCGATGCGTTGGTTGGGGACGATCTTGGTGTAGGTGCCCGCAAAATCAAATCCAAAACTACCGTCCTTGGCCTCCATGCGGGACGAGAACGCACCGCCCTCGCGCAGGTCGACTGTTGATTTGGTGGTGTGCCAGTCATCGGACGCGGCATTCCACTGGACGATGTCGGCCGGTGTGGTGTAGGCGGCCCACACCTTGGCGACGGGGGCGTTGATGAGTGCTTCAACCGTGATTTGCATGGGGGAGTCCTTTAGGTTGGGTGCCGGTGTGCGGCGGTTTTAAACAAACTAGTCGATCGGGCCGGGGCCTATTCGACATCGATGGGAAATATTTTGAAATTAATGTGTGATCTCTGACAGCCGCCGCTCCAGGAACCGGCGCTCGGGCTCCAGTTGCACCAGTGCCAAAGCCGCCTCGTAAGAGCTGCGTGCCTCGTTCCACTGGTGCAGCCTGCGGCACAGATCGGCCCGCGCCGCATGTGCCAGGTGGTAGTCCTGCATGGCAGGGAGGGTGAGGAGATCATCCACCAGCGCGAGTCCCCGCTCACACCCCGCGTGCATGGCAACGGCTACCGCGCGGTTGAGCGCAACGACGGGTGAGGGTTGCATCTGCAACAGTTCATCGTAGAGGCCAACAATCTGGGCCCAATCCGTGTCGTCGGCACGTTGGGCCTCTGCATGCACCGCAGAAATGGCGGCCTGCAAAGCGTAGGGGCCTATGCCGGGCATTTGCAGGGCTTTTTCAACCAAGGCACATCCCTCCGCAATCAAGTCGGTCTGCCACAGCGTGCGGTCTTGTTCTTCCAGGGATATCAAATCGCCAGCACTGTCTGTGCGGGCGGCGCGGCGCGACTCGTGAAGCAACATCAGCGCCAGCAGACCATGAACTTCGGCCAGGGGTGGAGGTGGCAACACGTCGGCGATCAGCCGGGTCAGGCGTATGGCCTCTTGCGACAGGTCTGCACGGGTCACCAGTACACCCGACGACGGTGAATAACCCTCGTTGAACACCAGATAGAGCACCCGCAACACACTGTCCACGCGCATAACAAGCTCATCAGCCTCTGGCACACGGTACGGGATTTTGGCGTCTCGGATTTTGGCCTTGGCGCGGACAATGCGCTGCGCCACGGTGGGGGCTGGTATCAGGTAGGCGCGGGCGATCTCTTCGGTGGTCAGGCCACACACCTCGCGCAGCGTGAGCGCCACTTGCGCATCTGGCGAGAGGGCGGGGTGGCAGCAGGTGAAGATGAGGCGTAGCGAATCGTCTTCTAGTTCGGCAGACTCGACCGTGGGCAGTGTTTCATCGGCAATCGCCTCCAGAGGCTCGGCCATGGTTTCGGTGGACGTGAAACGCGCCTGCCTGCGGATGCTGTCAATGGCCTTGAAGCGCCCGGCGGACACCAGCCATGCCGACGGATTGCCGGGAACGCCGTGCTCGGGCCACTGCTCCAGCGCGGCGCGAAAGGCCTCGTGTAACGCCTCTTCCGCCAGATCAAAATCACCCAGCAGCCGCACCAGCGTGGCAAAGACGCGCCGTGCGTCGCGGCGGTAGACGGCATCGATCTCTTGCAGGGTGTTGGCGGTGGGCATTCCACAAGAATATCGCAAGCGACCGCTGCGACCGAGGTCAGTGCGTATTCCGGGAATTACTGACCAGCCTGCTTGTCTTGACCAGGGCGCTCATTCAAAGGCGCGTTGAATTTTGGCTGGATTCGAGACAAAGCGGTCCTCCGCGCCCTTGGATTCCAAGCTGCGGTGCAGACATCTATTGTTTGCTGGAGTAAGTGTTTTTCCAAACAATCTGCCTTTTTGAGAGCTCATTGAGGGGATTTTTCCGGGCTGCATCCCCAATTCGAGGAATACCAACTCGAGAGATTAGTCTGTAGGATCGAGCGGAGTTTCGCTGCGTTTTACGGCCGCGCGTTCATGAGCGATCCCCCGGGGATCTTTAGCAATAGTAGGTCCCAGCACAATGAAAACGAGGTGAAATTGTCTGAAAGCATTTCCGTAGGCGACCTCATATCGGATAGGTATGAGGTGCTTGAAGTCATTAAGCCCGGAGGAATGGGGACGGTTTACAGGGTTCGAGACAGAGTAACTCAGCGTCAACTTGCGCTGAAAATTCCTTCAGCTGGGTCCGATGAAGAGCTTGGACGCTTGGCGTTCGATAGGGAAAGAGAGGCGTTGGAGAATCTACGGCACAAGCATATTGTTGAACTCATCGATGTGGGCCGTTCGCAAAGTGGAGCGTTGTTCTTGGCCTTGGAATGGTTGAGTACCGATCTGACGAGTCATTTGCGTAATGGTCAGGGCTGGGGTTGGGATGACTTCTATGCCGATATAGGGCGCCCGCTGCTCTCGGCTCTTGCGGTGGCCCACACGCGTGAAGGAGCCTGTCAGAAATTTTGTGTGTGAGGCATACCATGTCACCAAGGAACATGAATGCCAAGCAAATCGCAGAAGGCTAAAGCCGCACAGGCACTGCC
>JAYSZJ010000033.1:0-27593 GCA_043738115.1 Rhodoferax sp.
CCATCGCGTATGGGGTGCTGAGGTCGGGTAAACCGTTCAACCCAGATCATTTGAAGCCGATGGTCACTTGACATTCACAACGGTGTCTTTACCTGCGCAGAACGCTCTGCCACCCTGCCGCCCAAACTCTTAGGCCTGCGCGCCTTCGATCAGAAAACGGACGCGTCGCACACCGTTCCATTCGTCGGCATCTAACCGAAAGGCGAGTGTTACTTTTGAGGGCAATGGCTCGGTATGGCCAAACCAGATGCCGTCTACGGGCTGACCCTGGTGCTTGAGTTTCAAGGCTAGGTGTTTTTCACCGACCAGGCGTTGCGACAACACCTCCACCTCTTCGCTGAAGGTGGGTGCTGCAAAGCCCTGACCCCAGACTTCTTTGTGCAAGGTGTCGACCAGGTCCACGCGGCGGTATTCCGGGTTTAGCGGGCCATCGGTTTCCAGGCGGCGGGTCAGCGTGGCGGCGTCCAGCCATTCTTGCGCGACCTGGATCAGGCCCTGCTCAAATGTGTCCAGGCCGTCTTCGTGGATGGTGCAGCCAGCAGCCATGGCGTGGCCGCCAAAACGCAGCAGCACGCCAGGGTGGCGCTTGGCCACCAGGTCCAGTGCGTCGCGCAAATGGAAACCGGGGATGGAGCGGCCTGAGCCCTTGAGTTCGTGCTCCTTGCCCGGCGCAGCACTGGCTGCAAACACAAAGGCTGGGCGGTGCAGCTTGTCCTTGATGCGGCTGGCCACAATGCCGACCACACCCTCGTGGAAGTCGGGGTCAAACACACAAATCGCGGGTGGTGCTTCATCGCCTTCGTCAAACAGTGACTCGGCAATTAGCATGGCCTGCTCGCGCATATCACCCTCGATGACGCGGCGTTCGCGGTTGATGCCGTCCAGCGTTTTCGCCAATTCGTCGGCGCGCGCGGGGTCGTCGGTCAGCAGGCATTCGATGCCCAGTGTCATGTCACTCAAGCGGCCGGCCGCGTTGATGCGCGGGCCGAGGGCAAAGCCGAAGTCGAAGGTGGTGGCGACGGGGGCAGACCGCCCGGATGCTACAAAAAGACTAGCTAAACCGCAAGGCATGGTGAGGGCTCTGACCCGCTTTAGCCCTTGGGCTACCAGGCGGCGGTTGTTGGCGTCCAGCTTCACGACATCGGCGACGGTGCCCAGCGCAACGAGGGGCAGCAGTACATCGAGCTTGGGTTGTGTAGCCGCGTCAAACACACCGCGGGTGCGCAACTCGCTGCGCAAAGCCATCAACACATAAAACATCACTCCGACACCGGCAATCGACTTGCTGGTGAATGTGCAGCCCGGCTGGTTGGGGTTGACGATGACGTCCGCATTCGGCAATTCGGCTGCGGGCAAATGGTGGTCAGTGACCAAGACCTGCAGTCCCAAGGCCCGGGCATGTGCCACACCATCCATACTGGCAATGCCGTTGTCCACTGTGATCAACACATCGGCACCGCTGTCCTTGACGCGCTGTGCAATCGGTGCGGTCAGACCATAACCATCCACGATGCGGTCGGGCACGATATAGGCCACGTGTTGCGCGCCCAGCAGCTTCAGGCCACGCATCGCAACAGCACAGGCGGTGGCGCCATCACAGTCGTAATCGGCCACGATGCACAGGCGTTTGTTTTGGGCAATGGCATCGGCTAGCAGCGTGGCGGCCTGCGGCAGGCCCAGCATGGAGGAGGGCGGCAGCAACTTGGCCAGCGCGTCGTCCAGCTCGTCGGTGCCGATCACACCGCGCGCCGCATACAGGCGCGCCAGCAGCGGGTGTATGCCCGCTTGCTCCAGCACCCACACGCTGCGCGGCGGGATGTCGCGGGGAACGATTTTCACAGGGTTTGCAACAGTTGTTGCGAAGACGCGGTGGAGAAGCGCTGTTGTATGCGGCCCCACCAGGGCTTGTCCTGGGTTTCCAGTGTGACGGCGGTGCGTTCGCCGCACAGGGTCAGTTGCACGGCCTTGCCAGCCTTGACGCTGCGCAGCAGCTCCGCCAGGCGGGTGTTGTCCAGTTCCTGCCAAGCCTGCATCCAGGCGTGCGCATCATCTTGCAACGCTGCCTTGCGCAGGTCGTTCAGGTGGTCCATGCGCTCAGGCTGCTTGGCGGGCACGGGACCGGGTGTGCCAGTGCCGCTGATCCAGAACGCGTTGATGGTGGGCAGGCCACGGGCCGTGCGGCTGTCGTTCACCGCGTGGGTATACAGCAGCATCTGCATTTCGTTTTGCAGGCGGCGCAGGTGCTTGGCGTGTTCCTGCTGCGGCATCCAGGCATCGATGCTGCTGCCCGCTACACGTTCCAGCGATGCAGTGGGCAGGTCCTTGAACACGGCGCCAAACGCCAGCCAAGTGCCATTGGAGAGCGGGTGCAGCGTGATCTTGTCTTCTTCAAAGTAGCGTTTCATCGCGCTGCGCAGCGTGTCGCATTCCGGGGTGCTGATGTGCAGCTCCAGCGGGTCTTCCATACGCACCTGGTTCGACTGGGGCGTCAGGTGGCAGGGTGTGATCCAGGCCCAGCCGGCGTCACCGTGGACCTTGGTCAGGCCCAGGTGTTGTGCGTCGGTGGCGGCCCAGGGTATCAATCCGTCGGGGCCTTGCAGGCCCAGGCTGTTGGCGCGGATGCGCTCGGCCAGCGGCGTCAGGGTGTCGGGAGAGCCCAGCATGGGCGGGGTGGGAGACAGTTGGCCCAGCAGTTCATTCAGGTTGGGCAGGCTCAGTTCGGCGATGGCGGCCTGGCAGTTGGGGCCAGTGGGGGCGGCGTGGGAAATAAACAGGTGCATAGCTACATTGTCCCGCATGGATGCCACAATCCAGGGATGTTGAAATTTCCTTATGAGTTGATCATTGGCTGGCGCTACACACGGGCCGGGCGCAGCACCCGGCGCAACGGTTTTATCTCGTTCATCTCGGGTGTGTCCATGCTCGGTATTGCACTGGGCGTGGCGGCGCTCATTATCGTACTGAGTGTGATGAATGGATTCCAAAAAGAAGTGCGTGATCGCATGCTGGGTGTGGTGTCCCACATCGAGGTCTATGCCGGTGGCGGCCAGGGCCTGCCCAATGTGGCGCAGACCCTGGGCCAGGCTCGCGCCAACCCCGAGGTCATTGGTGCTGCACCTTTTATAGCAGCCCAGGCCCTGCTGGCGCGGGGTGAGGACATGAAAGGCGTCATGGTTCGGGGCATAGACCCGGCCCAGGAGCACCTGGTGACCGACGTGGCTGGTGGAGCCCAGGCTGCGGTGCTGGCCCAATTGCAGCCAGGCGGGTTTGGTGTGGTGCTGGGCCTGGAGTTGGCCCGCGCCATGGGGGTGCGCGCGGGTGACCAGGTGACGCTGATGGCGCCCAGTGGCCAGGTCACACCGGCGGGTGTGGTGCCGCGCCTCAAACAGATGACCGTAGTCGGCACCTTTGATTCCGGCCATTTTGAATACGACTCCGCACTGGCCATGGTGCATGTGGACGACGCTGCGAAGATTTTCCGGCTCGAAGGCCCGTCCGGCGTGCGCTTGAAGCTGCGCGACCTGCACGAAGCGCGCCGCGTGGCCGACGAGCTGGCCCGCACGCTGACTGGCGACCTGGTGCTGCGCGACTGGACCCGCCAGAACCGCACCTGGTTTGCGGCCGTGCAGGTGGAAAAACGCATGATGTTCATCATCCTGACGCTGATCGTGGCCGTGGCCGCCTTCAACCTGGTTAGCACGCTGGTGATGACGGTCACGGACAAACGCGCCGATATTGCCATCCTGCGCACGCTGGGTGCCAGCCCGGGCAGCATCATGGGTATTTTTGTGGTGCAGGGCGCCATGGTGGGTGTGATTGGCACACTGGCCGGGTTGCTGTTGGGCCTGGGTGTGGCTTTCAATATTGACGTCATCGTGCCGACACTGGAACAACTGCTGGGCGCCACCTTCTTGCCCCAAGACATTTACCTGATCAGCCGCATGCCCAGCGAGCCCCAGCAGGCTGACATCCTGCCGATCACCGTCATCGCCCTGATCATGGCCTTTGTAGCCACCCTATACCCCAGCTGGCGCGCCAGCCGCGTTAACCCCGCCGAGGCCCTGCGTTATGAGTGAAGCTGTTGTTGTTCCTGCGGCCATAGGCGCCGCCCACTACCGCATGGTCGCTGGCCTCAACGCGGGTGCTGCGGCGCCGGCGGCACAAATTGGCGACGTGGTGTTGCAGGCCCAGGGCCTGACCAAACGTTTCAGCGAAGGCCGCCTAGATGTCACCGTGTTGCACGGCGTGGACCTGCAAGTGCATGCGGGCGAGACGCTGGCCATCGTTGGTGCATCTGGTTCGGGCAAGAGCACGTTGCTGCACCTGCTGGGCGGGTTGGACGCCCCCACCAGCGGCACCGTGTTATTGCATGGGCAAGACCTGGCCAGCCACAGCGCGGCGCAGCAGGGCCGCTTGCGCAATTTGCATCTGGGTTTTGTCTACCAGTTTCACCACCTTTTGCCCGAGTTCAGTGCCTTGGATAACGTGGCCATGCCTTTGACGATTCGGCGTGTAGCCCCCGCGGATGCTGCACAGGATGCTATGAAAATGCTAGCAAGCGTGGGGCTGGAGCACCGTTTGCACCACCGCCCAGCCGAGCTGTCGGGTGGCGAGCGCCAGCGCGTGGCGATTGCCCGGGCCTTGGTTACGCGGCCCGACTGTGTGCTGGCCGACGAGCCCACCGGTAACCTGGACCGCAGCACGGCCGATGGTGTGTTCGACCTGATGCTGGAACTGGCCCGCGTGCATGGCACGGCCTTTGTGCTGGTTACCCACGACGCCACTTTGGCGGCGCGCTGCAGCCGGCAGTTGACATTGGTGTCAGGACGCCTGGCTCTGGCAGGAATTTGAGTCTTTTCTTTCCCGGGCGACCATGGTCTGGATAGACACCCACTGCCACCTGGATGCCCCCGAGTTCAACGCTGACCGTGCGGCAGTGCGCGCCGCAGCCTATGCCGCGGGTGTGGCCCACTGCGTGATTCCTGCGGTGGAGCGTAGCAACTTTGAAACGGTGCGTGAGCTGGCCCATGCAGAGAGCGACAGTTATTGCCTTGGTATACATCCGCTGTACGTAGCACGCGCGAAACCTGATGACTTGGCGGCGCTCGAAACCCAGTTGCAAGCCCACCATGCCGACCCGCGCCTCGTGGCGGTGGGCGAGATTGGTCTGGACTACTTTGTGCCCGAGCTGACCCAAAGCCCGCTACGTGAACAACAGGAGCATGTCTACCGCGCACAACTCAAACTGGCCCGCCAGTTTGGCCTGCCCGTTGTGCTGCATGTGCGTCGATCGGCCGACCGCCTGCTCAAACACCTGCGCGAGCTGTCACAGAATGGCCCGGCCTGGTCTGGCATCGCCCATGCCTTCAACGGCAGTGAGACCCAGGCGCGAGAATTCATCAAGCTAGGGTTCAAGCTGGGTTTTGGCGGCGCGGTAACGTTTGAGCGCGCATTGCAATTGCGCCACCTGGCCCAGACCCTTCCGCTGGAATCCATCGTGCTGGAGACCGACGCGCCCGATATACCGCCCCATTGGCTCTACACCACGCAGCAAGATCGGCAGAGCGGTGTCGCCCAGGGCCGCAATGCGCCGGGTGAATTGCCCCGCATTGCCGCTGTGGTGGCGCAGTTGCGCGGCATCCCTATCGAGACCCTTGCGCAGGCCTCTACCCGTAACGCCTGCCAGGCGTTGCCCAAGCTTTTAGCCTTGCTTCCCCAAGTGATGTAATACCCCATGGCCCGCAAAGAATCGCCCACCTTACCCGAAGTCAATTTCTCCGACGAAGGTCCCATACGCCACCTGCACCTGGACAGCATTTGGATTCAGGGCTCCATGCTGGTCGACGCCCCCAACGTACTGGTGCACGAATACATACAGCGCATGATGGCCTGGCTCCTGTTTGTAGATCCCAGCACTGTGCCCAAACGCCAGGCCTTGCAGCTGGGTTTGGGCGCTGGCTCGTTGACCAAGTTTTGCCGCAGGGTTCTGCGCATGAAAACTGCGGCCATTGAACTCAACCCGCAAGTGCTGGCCGCTTGCCGCGGTTGGTTCCACCTGCCGCAGGACGACAACCGCCTGCAGGTGATACTGGCCGATGCCGAGCAAGAAATCAAACAAGCCCACTGGCATGGCGCGGTTGACGCCTTGCAGGTTGATCTGTACGACCAAGAGGCCGCAGGCCCGGTGCTCGACAGTGCGGAGTTTTATGCCGACTGCCGTAAGGCACTGACCGAAGACGGTTGTATGACGGTCAACCTGTTTGGCCGCTCGTCCAGCTTCCAGCGCAGTGTGGACAATATGGCCACAGCTTTTGGTGACGATGCCTTATGGGCCTTCAAGGCAACGCGTGAGGGCAATACGGTGGTGCTGGCGCAGCGCACGCCGCTGCGCCCTACACGCGCCGTTCTGATGGAGCGTGCCGACACCATCCAGCGCCAATGGGGACTGCCTGCCGACAAATGGGTGCGCGTCTTTAAACCGGTGACAGTATGAACACAAAAACACATCCCCATCCTCCTACCAAAACTGCACACTCCGGGCCCCTGGGTTGGCGCCAATTGGTGGAGTGGTTGCAGGCCGATGGCGTGATCTCCGAAGAACAGGCCAACAAGACCATTGCACGCTGTGCCCAGGCCGAAAGTGTGCAACACCCGCTGGTGCGCCTGACGGCCGTTTCCATGCGACGGACCTCGGACAACAAGCTGCTGGACATCGAGCTGCTGACGCAGTGGCTGGCCGAGCGGACGGGCATGGCCTATTTGCGTATCGATCCTTTGAAGGTCGACGTCAGCAAGGTGGCCGATGCCATGGGTGCTATGTATGCCGAGCGCCACCGCATCCTGACGGTGGCCATCAGTACTAGTGAGATCACGGTCGTGACCTCCGAACCATTCATTGTCGATTGGGTGGCCGAGGTCGAGCGCCAGTCCCGGCGCAGCGTGCGCCGCGTGTTGGCCAGCCCGCAAGAGATCCACCGTTACACGGCCGAGTTTTATGCCTTGGCCAAATCGGTCAAGGCCGCCAACAAATCTGGCGCCAACAACGGCGCCAGTTTTGAGCAACTGGTGGAGCTGGGCAAATCCAATAAACAGCTCGATGCCAATGACCAGAGCGTGGTGCAGGTGGTGGACTGGTTGTGGCAATACGCGTTCGATCAGCGCGCCAGTGATATCCACCTGGAGCCGCGGCGCGAGCAGGGCGTGATCCGCTTCCGCATCGACGGTGTGTTGCACCAGGTCTACCAGATGCCCATGGGAGTGCTCAATGCGATGACGGCGCGTATCAAGCTGCTGGGTCGTATGGACGTAATTGAGAAACGCCGCCCGCTGGACGGCCGTATCAAGACCCGCAACCCCAGCGGTGATGAAGTCGAAATGCGGATATCAACGCTGCCCACCGCCTTTGGCGAGAAGATGGTGATGCGGATTTTTGACCCCGACAATACGGTCAAGGATCTGGAGGCGCTAGGCTTCTCCAGCCACGACGGCCCGCGCTGGGAAGGGCTTGTCAACCGGCCGCACGGCATCATTCTGGTCACCGGCCCCACGGGCTCGGGTAAAACGACGACGCTGTATGCCACGCTCAAACGGGTGGCGACTGAAGAGGTCAACGTCAGCACGGTCGAAGACCCGATTGAAATGATCGAAGCCTCCTTCAACCAGACCCAGGTGCAGCCGCAACTCGACTTTGGTTTTCCCCAAGGCCTGCGCGCCCTGATGCGCCAGGACCCGGACATCATCATGGTCGGCGAAATCCGCGATCTGGAGACGGCCGAAATGGCGGTGCAAGCGGCGCTGACCGGTCACTTGGTGTTCTCAACCCTGCACACCAATGACGCACCGTCGGCGATCACGCGGCTGATGGAGCTGGGCATACCGCAATACCTGATCAATGCCACGCTCTTGGGCGTGCTGGCCCAGCGGCTGGTGCGCACACTGTGCAAGAACTGCAAGGTACGTGATGAAGAGGCCAGCCGCGATGCGCTGGCCGAGATGATCAAACCCTGGAACATCAACGGCGGCTACAAGCCCTACAAACCGGTAGGTTGTGTGGACTGCCGCATGACCGGTTTTCTGGGCCGTATGGGCCTGTACGAACTGCTAGTGGTCACCGATGCCTTCAAGGCCAAGGTCACCGCCGACCCCAGCATTGACGTACTGCGCAAGCAGGCCGTTGCCGATGGCATGCGTCCACTGCGCCTGGCCGGTGCCCTGCGGGTGGCCGAGGGTCAGACGGTGATTGAAGAGGTATTGACCTCTACACCGCCGCTGACATGAGCTTCTATCTATCCGGGAGCTTACTGGACAGCTAACAGATCGACGTTGAACACCAGGGCAGCGTTGGCCGGTATGACTCCTCTAACTCCAGCACTGCCGTAAGCCATTGAACTTGGAATGATGAGCGTGCGGGAACCGCCGACCTTCATGCCTGCTACACCCAGATCCCAGCCCTGTATGACCTGACCCGCTCCCAACTTGAACGAGAAGGGGGCTTTTCCTACCGAAGAATCAAATTGCGTTCCGCGAAAGTTGGGGGCTGATGCGTCATACAACCAGCCGGTGTAATGGACCGTAACAGTCATCCCGGCCACGGCGGCGGTACTGGCGCCCACCACGGTGTCGGTCGACTGCAGCGTTGTGGGTCCGGACGATACTGGTGCTGGTGTGGATGCGGCCGAGTCGCTTCCGCCACCACAGCCACTGGTGAGTAGTCCAAGGGTTACAAAGCTTGCGAACAGGATGCGTTTCATATGAATGTATTTCGGATTGTTTTAAAGTCGGGGCATTCTAGGGTTGCTAATGCCGTTTTTGCGCGCTGCTGGGTAGCTTTGCACAAATTGACGTGAAAAATTTGCCGGGAGCCCCTGCAAAATTTGGGTTTGTAGCTATGCCTTTGATAGCAATTAGCTGACTTCGAAAGTCACCAGTGGCGCTTTTTCCGCGTCGATCTTGCAGCCCAGCGACAACTGGCCAAAGCCGACCAGAAAACACTCTGTGCGCCGCAGCGCCACAGCTTCAGCCTGGTTGCCAAAGTACACCCAGGTGCCAAAGCTGGACGCGTCGGCCAGCACAATCTGCCCGCCGCGGCTGCGAATGGTGGCGTGTACGCGGGAGACGCGGGGGTCCAGCACCGGCAGCGAGGCATCTGTTGACCGGCCAATGGTGATGCCCGTGGTTGTCAGCTGAAAAACCTGGGTCCGGCCCTGCACGGTCAGCGCCAGGGTCTGGTGCACATTGGGTGTGTACATGGACATGCCCATGGCCGTGGCGTCCACGTCATGGCCGCTTTGCCATTCCACCCGGTAGATGTGTGAGGTCTGTGATTTCCCCCGCAGGTGCATGGGGCCCAAACTGCGCAACATGGGCCGCTGAGTGGCCAGCAATTCATCCCAGACGTGTTGGGTGGTCAGGATCTGGTCCGCACCGGCCAGGTCTGCCAACCGGGATGCGCTGTTCACCGCATCGCCGAAACAGTCCCCGTCTATTTCTACCACTTCGCCGGATTCCACCCCCATCTGCATCTGTATGGGATTGGTACCGCCCGTGGGAATGACCGGATCCGTCTGGAAGCGGGCCTGCAGCGTCACACACGCGGTGACCGCGCTGCCCGCATCGGGGAACACGGCAAATACACCATCGCCCAGTAGTTTGACGACCCGCCCTTGGTGCTGCTCGAACACCTTTCCCAGCAGCCCCGTCAGGCTGTTCATCAATAGCGACGCATTGGCATCGCCCATTTGTTCAAACAAACCCGTGCTTCCAACGATATCGGCAAAGACAACGGTAGGCATCGATGGAGACTTTCGACAGGGATGGGTAAGGCCAGAACTACCTACTGGCTGAGGCTTAGGGGATCGTATCCGGTTCAACTGCACCGCGCAATAGATCGCAAAGTGTGCCGGATTTATCAAGCCGGGGCCTTCGGGCGTCTGCTAGCATGTCTCATCGTCCGTTTTTACCCAAGGATTTCGCAGGTTTTCGAAACCACTATGGCGGATATAGAAAAATTAGGCAGATACGACATCGTTCGCGTGCTGGGCAAAGGCGCGATGGGTGTGGTCTATGAGGGGCTCGATCCCAACCTCGACCGCCAGGTCGCCATCAAGACCATACGGGTGCAAAGCCTGTCTCCAGACGCGGCCACCGAATACGAAGGGCGGTTCCGCACCGAGGCCCGGTCTGCTGCACGCCTGCACCACCCCAATATCGTCAGCGTGTTTGATTCCGGGCAGGACGGGGACACCGCCTACCTGGTCATGGAGTTCATCCAGGGTGAGGACCTGAAGCACCATCTGGAAAACGGGGCCCGGTTCTCGGTGCGCTCGGCTATTGTGATGGTGCATGATTTGCTGATGGCGCTGGACCATGCCCACCGGCAGAACGTGGTGCACCGGGACGTCAAACCTGCCAATATGCTGATTGAGCTCAGTGGCCGGGTCAAACTGACCGACTTTGGGGTGGCCCGCATCCAGGAGCCCGACGAAACCAATCTGACCCAAGTGGGTGGCGCCGTGGGAACGCCCAAATACATGTCACCCGAGCAGGCCAAGGGACTGCGCGGGGATTCGCGTGCCGACGTATTCTCCGCTGGCGTGGTGTTGTACGAATTGTTGACCGGTGTGTTGCCGTTTGATGGTGAAAACCAGTTTGTGGTGATCCACCAGATCGTAGGTCACACACCGGCACCGCCCAGCACGTTGAACCCGGATGTGCCCGCCGCGATGGACGAGGTGATAGCCCGCGCCATGGCCAAGAACCCGGACGAGCGTTATGCAACAGCACGCGAATTTGGTCTGGCCTTGCGCGTGGTGGCGCAACATATCGGTGCAACTTCGGGTGACCAGAGTACCGATGTGGCCGGTGAACTGGGCCAGATCCTGGCTAAGCGGGTACCGATTGCGCCCCCGGCTGCGTTGCGTGATGGATCCAGCACCGGCATTTTTGGCCCAGGCCCCGATGTAGCCCTGGTCACCACCGTGAACCATGAGGAAGAGCTGGGGAACTGGAACAAGATTAAGGATTCCACGGTTCCTAAAGACTTTCTGGACTATCTGGCGCGTTTCCCCGCTGGCATTTACGCCAGACGGGCGCAGCAGCGACTGGACCAGTTGGCGCTGGACAACACCAACAGCCGCGCCAAGACCCAGCCCCAGTTCCGGCCCAACCCCGATGAAGTGGATCTGGATTCCACGATGGGGCCCTTTGCCGCAACGCAGTTCCCGTCTGCGGAGCCCGCTGTTTCCGCACGCCGCCACCCGGCCTGGTTGGCAATGGCCGTGGGCGCCGCGGTGTTTGGCGTTTTTGCGCTGATTCTGTTGGTGCGCCTGCTGCTCCAACCAGGCGAGGCGATGCTGCCCGACGCAGCGCCGCCCCTGGTCGTAACAACGCCCAATGCGCTGCCCGCTCCGCCCATCATTGAGGAGAAGGAGTCGGATTCCGTCCCCTTGGAGTCTTCGACCAAGGCGGCTGCTACCAAGCCTGCGGTCGTGGCTTCGGCTCCTGTTGGCAAGGCCTCAAAATCGGTGGATGCCGCAACCACGGCGCTTGCGAGTGCTTCAAACGCCACCAAGCCAAAGGCCAGC
The DNA here is from genome assembly GCA_043738115.1 of Rhodoferax sp. Taxonomy (GTDB): domain Bacteria; phylum Pseudomonadota; class Gammaproteobacteria; order Burkholderiales; family Burkholderiaceae_C; genus Allorhodoferax. Next base: position 11,583 of record JAYSZJ010000033.1, read on the forward strand.
GCACCGTCGGCCCCCGCCGCCGCGACCATGGTGCAGGTTACCCCGGTTGCGCCGCGCGAACCGGTCCCCGCACCGGTGTCCCACAGTAACGGCGCGGGACCATCGGCTGCGGGCCAGGTCTGCTCAGACAAGGTGTTCATCTTCCGCATCGCTTGTGTTGCAGAACAATGCAAAACGGACCGTTTCCGCCAGACCGGTGAATGCATTCGCTTCAGGGAGATGGAAAAGAAGCGGGAAGAGGGCGCCAACAACCAGCAGCGCTGATATCCGCTTGGGGCAGAGTTGGCCTGAAAACGGCGTCCGGAGGCGGCCTTTGTGGCACACTGGATTCATAACAAGCTCAACACCCGTCGTTGAAAATAGGAGAACGCTGTAGTGAATATCAAAAGCCAAAAAGACTTTTTCTCAGGCCTCATGTTCATGGGTGCAGGTGTTGCTTTTGCATGGGGCGCTAGCGGCTACACCATAGGCAACGGTGCCCGCATGGGCCCGGGTTATTTTCCTCTGGTGCTGGGTGTTTTACTGGCTTTCATGGGCAGCATCATCACCTTCAAGGCGCTGGTGGTGGAAACGGTGGACGGTGACAAGATAGGCAGCTTCGCCTGGCGCCCGCTCATCTTCATCATTTTGGCCAATCTGGTGTTCGGCGCCATGATTGGTGGCTTGCCCAGCATTGGTGTGCCTCCCATGGGGCTGATCGTCGGCATTTATGCGCTGACCTTTATCGCCTGCCTGGCAGGGGAGGGCTTCAAGCTCAGGGATGTGCTGGTGCTGGCCACCATTCTGGCTATCTTCAGCTACCTTGCCTTCATCAAGCTGCTGAACCTGCAGTTTCCCGTGTGGCCCGCCTTCGTTAGCGCCTGATTTTTAGGACTACTCTCCATGGACTTGTTCAACAATCTGGCACTGGGTTTTGGCGTGGCGTTCACGCCTGTCAACCTCATGTATGCCTTTATAGGCTGTTTCCTGGGCACAGTCATCGGTGTGCTGCCCGGCATTGGTCCGTTGGCAACCATCGCCATGTTATTGCCGGCGACCTATGCACTGCCCCCGGTTGCAGCCCTGATCATGCTGGCCGGTATCTATTACGGCGCGCAGTATGGTGGCTCCACAACGGCCATTTTGGTCAACCTGCCGGGCGAATCCTCGTCCGTTGTCACCACCATTGACGGCTACCAGATGGCGCGTAATGGGCGAGCAGGGCCGGCCCTTGCCGCGGCGGGGTTGGGGTCCTTCTTCGCAGGGTGTGTGGGCACGCTGATCTTGGCGGCCTTTGCCGCGCCACTGACCGAGCTGGCTTTCAAGTTTGGTCCGGCCGAGTATTTCGCGCTGATGATTTTGGGTCTGATTGGTGCGGTGGTTCTGGCATCGGGCTCATTGCTCAAGGCCATTTCCATGATCGTGCTGGGCCTGTTGCTGGGCATGGTGGGCACGGATGTGAATTCGGGTGTGCCACGCTTTAGCTTTGACATCCCGGAACTGACCGACGGCATAGGCTTCATCGTCATTGCCATGGGTGTGTTTGGTTATGGTGAGATCATCAGCAACCTAGGCAAACACGCCAGTGAGCGCCAGGTATTCACCGCCAACGTGACAGGCCTTTGGCCCACCAAGGAAGACTTCAAGAACATGGTGCCGGCTGTATTGCGTGGCACGGCCCTGGGCTCCCTGTTGGGCATCCTGCCCGGCGGCGGTGCGGTGATGGCGGCGTTTGCCGCCTATACCTTGGAGAAGAAAACCCCATTGAAACCCGGCGAAGTGCCCCTGGGCAAGGGCAATATCCGCGGGGTGGCCGGGCCTGAGGCCGCCAACAACGCTGGCGCCCAGACCTCCTTCATTCCGCTGTTGACGCTGGGCATTCCACCCAACGCCGTCATGGCGCTGATGGTGGGTGCCATGACCATCCACAACATCCAGCCTGGCCCGCAGGTCATGACCGGCAATCCCGAGCTGTTCTGGGGCTTGATTGCGTCCATGTGGCTTGGCAACCTGATGCTGATCATCCTGAACCTGCCGCTGATCGGCATCTGGATCAAAATGCTCAGCGTGCCGTACCGCTGGCTATTCCCGTCCATCGTGCTGTTCTGCGCTATCGGTGTGTACTCCACCAACAGCAACGTGTTTGACATCTGGATGGTGGCACTGTTTGGTATTGCGGGTTACCTGTTTATCAAGCTGGGCACAGAGCCGGCACCGCTGTTGTTGGGCTTTATCCTGGGGCCGATGATGGAGGAGTATCTGCGCCGCGCACTGCTGCTGTCGCGGGGTGACTGGAGTGTGTTCGTAACACGGCCCCTGTCGGCTGGCTTGTTGGCTGCAGCGGTATTGCTGCTGGTTATCGTGCTGTTGCCATCGGTCAAATCCAAACGGGAAGAAGCTTTTGTTGAAGAAGACTGAAAGCTTGCCCCAGCATGCGCAGCGGGTCTCGCTGCACAATGAAATCCACGCCAGGCCGCCCGAGGCCATGGATGTCCCGCTCAGCATCTCCCATGTGGTCATGGTGTGTGATGCCCGCCAGCGTGAGGCTAGCTGGGGCCACATGGCCGCCTTGGCGCGCGACCACCATCTGCCCGAGCCGGTAGCAGGCTCCACCCATGCGCGGATGGACTTAGGCCCTTACCGCGTGCGTTGGGAGCTGCACACCGAGTTCGTGACCTGGACATTTATGCGCCGCCTGCAGGCGGAACATTTCGGCGAGCGTGGTGAGCCTGAAACCGCGTTGGACGCCGTGCCCCAGCGCTGGTTCGCGGCGCTGCCGGGTGAATGCCTGGCCAACCTGCACCTGTGGGTGTTGCCCAGCGCGGCGTTTGAATCGCCCGGCGCCACGGTCAAAAACCTGCTCTACGAGGACACACTGGTCGCATCCACCGTGGCCGACGGTTTTGCAGAGGTCTACACCGACTTCGCCGTGCATGCCGATGGCTTCTCGCGCATGGTGCTGCTGGCCGGTGCGATGGCGCCGCGCCGCCTGGGTCGCCTGGTGCAGTGTCTGCTGGAGATCGAGACCTACCGCATGGCCGCGCTGCTGGGGTTGCCCGCAGCGCGCGAAGCGTCCATGGTGCTGGCCTACGCTGAGCGCGAGCTGGCCGAACTGGCCCAGGCCATACGCTCGGCCACGCGCAACGACGAACCCATGCTGCTGGACCGCCTGACCCGCCTGGCCGGAGAGGTGGAAAGCCAGCACGCGGCGACACACTCGCGCTTTTCGGCCAGTGCCGCCTACTTCGAACTGTTGGACAAACGTATTGCCGACATTGCGGAGTCGCGCCTGGCTGGCATGCAGACCATTGGTGAATTCATGGACCGGCGTCTGACGCCAGCGCGCAGCACCTGCGCCTGGTCCGCCCGGAGGCAGGATGCGCTGTCGCAACGTGTATCGCGCATTAGCAACCTGCTGCGCACGCGGGTCGAGATCGAGCAACAGCAAAGCAGCCAGGCCCTACTGGCGACGATGAACAGCCGTCAAGACATCCAGATCAAACTGCAGGCCACGGTGGAAGGCCTGTCGGTCGCGGCCATCACCTATTACATCGTCGGCCTGGTTAGCTATCTGGCCAAGGGTGCACAGCATTGGGGCTGGCCGTGGAGCCCCGAATTGACTGCCGCTGGCGCGATTCCGATCGTCGTGGGTGGTGTGTGGTGGTCTTTGCGTCGTATGCACCAGCGCGTCTTTCGTGGTTAATAGTTTTTGACAATTTGAATCATTGGATCAATCAACCCAATAAATGATTCAGAACACATAAGATTCAACCTGTTCAGTTTTTAGAACGACCTATTCAAGAGGAAAAAAACCATGTCTTTGATCAATACCCAAGTCCTGCCTTTCAAGAACGAAGCCTTCCACAACGGCAAGTTCATCACGGTGACCAATGAGACCCTGAAGGGCAAGTGGAACGTGTTCATTTTCATGCCCGCGGCTTTCACCTTCAACTGCCCCACCGAAGTGGAAGACGCGGCTGAGCACTACGCAGAATTCCAGAAGGCCGGTGCCGAGGTCTACATCGTCACCACCGACACCCACTTCGCCCACAAGGTCTGGCACGAAACATCGCCTGCTGTTGGCAAGGCCAAGTTCCCGTTGATCGGCGACCCCACCCACGCGCTGACACGTGGCTTTGACGTGCACATCGACGAAGAAGGTCTGGCACTGCGCGGCACCTTCATCATCGACCCTATAGGCACGATCAAGACCGTGGAAATCCACTCCAACGAAATCGCCCGCGACGTCAAGGAAACCGTGCGCAAGCTGAAGGCCGCCCAGTACACCGCCGCCCACCCCGGCCAAGTGTGCCCAGCCAAGTGGAATGAAGGCGCGAAGACCATCACGCCATCGTTGGACCTGGTCGGCAAGATCTAAATACCGGCACCCCTGCGCGGCTTGTGATTGCAAGCCGCCCCCAGAGCCGGACAGCGTCAAGGTGCGTGTGCACCTTGCCGTCCGGCTTTGTTGTTTGTGAAATACGGCTGTAGCTCCCGCGGAATCTAGATGATCCGCTATCAAAATAGTAGTAAATAAGGAAACCACCATGCTCGACCAAGAACTCAAGACACAGCTTGCCAGCTACCTGGAACGCGTGAAACTGCCGTTTGAGATGGTGGCGTCAACGGACGACAGTGAAACTGGGCGCGACATGCTGAGCCTGCTGCAAACCATCCAAAGTCTGCGCAGCGACATGATCACGCTGCGCCTGGATGGCCAGGATGCGCGCAAGCCATCGTTCTCCTTGCAACGCACTGGCAGCGCCACCAATCTGCGCTTTGCTGGCCTGCCGCTGGGCCACGAATTCACATCCCTGGTGCTGGCCCTCTTGTGGACAGGCGGCCATCCGCCCAAGGTGGAGCAGAGCGTCATCGACCAGATCATCGCGCTGGAAGGTGACTTCAATTTCGAGGTCTATATGAGCCTCACCTGCCACAACTGCCCGGACGTGGTGCAGGCGCTGAGCCTGATGGCCATCCTCAACCCCAGGGTCAAAACCACCGTCATTGAAGGCGGTGCCTTCCAGGACGAGGTCAAGGCCCGCGAAATCATGGCCGTGCCCATGGTGTTTATGAACGGCCAGATGTTTGGCTCGGGCCGCATGATCCTGGAAGAAATCGTCGCCAAGCTGGACACCGGTGCCGCCGCACGTGATGCCGAAAAGCTGTCCGCAAAAGCACCATACGACGTGCTGATGGTCGGCGGTGGCCCCGCCGCAGCCGCAGCAGCCGTGTACGCAGCCCGCAAGGGCATCCGCACCGGCATCGTGGCCGAGCGTTTTGGTGGCCAGGTGAATGACACGCTGGCGATCGAGAACTACATCTCGGTGCTGGAGACGGATGGCCCCAAATTTGCCATGGGTCTGGAAGCCCACACCCGCGCCTACGACGTGGACATCATGAACCTACAGCGGGCCGAGACGATAGTGCCCGCATCACAACCCGGCGGCCTGATTGAGATCAAGCTGGCCAATGGCGGATCGCTCAAAGCCAAGACCGTGGTCCTGTCTACCGGTGCGCGCTGGCGCAATGTCAACGTGCCGGGCGAGCAGGAATACAAAAACAAGGGCGTGGCCTACTGCCCGCATTGCGACGGCCCGCTGTACAAGGGCAAACGCACGGCAGTGATTGGTGGTGGCAACTCGGGTGTGGAGGCCGCCATCGACCTGGCCGGTATCGTGGCGCATGTCACCCTGGTGGAATTTGCCGAGCAGCTGAAGGCCGACGCCGTACTGGTCAACAAGCTCAAGAGCCTGCCCAACGTCACCATCCACACCAACGCCCAAACGACGGAAATCACAGGAGCGGAAGGCAAAGTGAATGGCTTGCGTTACAAGGACCGCGCCACCGGTGTTGAGCACTTGGTAGAACTGGAGGGAGTGTTTGTGCAGATCGGCCTAGTACCGAACACCGAGTGGATGAAAGGCACGATCGAACTCAGCAAGTTCGGGGAGGTCATCGTGGACGCAAAGGCGCACACCAATCTGCCCGGCGTGTTCGCGGCCGGTGATTGCACCACCACGCCGTACAAACAGATCGTCATTGCAGCGGGTGACGGTGCCAAGGCTGCACTCAGTGCTTTTGACTACCTGATCCGTACGCCGGCGGTCGTTTAGACTGGGGGCACTTGTTGACCCGGGTTGACGCCCGCATGCCAGGAGATCGCACATGCACGAAGGTTCATGCCACTGTGGCGCAGTTCAGATGAAATTGCCCTCGACCCCCGAGGTCGCCACCGACTGCAACTGCTCGCAGTGTCGGCGCATCGGTGGGCCGTGGGTCTACTTTGAATTCGGCACGGTCGAGATTTCGGGGCACCCGGAAGCGACTGCAGAGTACATCTGGGGCGACAAGACGCTACGCACCATCCATTGCAAAACCTGTGGATGCGTCACGCACTGGGAGCCACTGGAGCCCACACCGGGCTGCAAACACGGCGTGAACCTCGGCAACTTCGATCCCAAGCTGATTGCTTCGGTCCGCGTGCGCCGTTTTGACGGTGCCGAAACCTGGAAATTCATCGACGAATGAGCGCACGACCACGAGGTCTGGCGCTGCGCCATCACCAGAGCAGTCTGCCGCGGAGGTAAACCCGCTTGGACTGACTCAGCTCCGCTACCATTCAAGGCCCTACCAGGAGCGCCGCCACATGATCACATGCCATCTTCGTTATGTTCTCGACCCTAGCAAACTCAAAGAGTTCGAGTACTACGGCAAGGTCTGGATCCCCCTGGTTAATAAGTTTGGTGGCCTACACCACGGCTATCTACTTCCGTCGGAGGGGGCCAGCAATATTGCGCTTGCGTCGTTTTCGTTTCCGTCCTTGGCCGCGTATGAGGAGTACAGGGCAAAGTCACTGAATGATCCAGAATGCCAAGCGGCTTTCAAATACGCGGAGGAAACGCGTTGCTTCCTCAGTTACGAGCGGACATTCTTTCGCCCGGTCTTTGAGTGACAACGGTCCCTCCGAACGTCCCACAGACTTTCATGCCCGCCCGCATCTACCTTGCACCCATGGAGGGGCTTCTCGACTTTGTATTGCGCGACATCCTCACCCGGGTGGGTGGGGTGGACCACTGCGTGTCGGAGTTCATCCGTGTCACGCACACGCTGTTGACCGAGCGCACTTTCTTGCGCGTCATGCCCGAGCTGGCCGACGGTGGGTGCACACCCTCCGGTGTGCCGGTGCGTGCGCAACTGTTGGGCTCAGACCCGGTGAGCATGGCCGAGAACGCGGCCCGCTTAGCCGAGTTTGGCCCGCATGGCATTGACTTGAACTTTGGCTGCCCGGCCAAAGTGGTCAACCGCCACGGTGGCGGTGCCATGCTGCTGCAATACCCCGAGCAATTGCACAGCATCGTCAGCGCCGTGCGCCGCGCCGTGCCCGCGCACATGCCGGTGACGGCCAAGATGCGACTGGGCTTTAACGACGATTCACGCGCGGTGGAATGCGCGCAGGCGCTGGAGGCGGGTGGTGCTGAAGAACTGGTGGTGCACGCCCGCACCAAGGCCGATGCCTATCGTCCTCCTGCCTACTGGGAGCGTGTCAACGACATCCGTCTGGCGGTCCAAATTCCAGTGGTGGCCAACGGTGAAATCTGGACGGTGGACGACGCTCGCCGCTGCCGCCAGGCCTCTGGCTGCGACAGCATCATGCTGGGCCGCGGCATGGTCACCGACCCTGGCTTGGCCCTTGCCATACGTAGTGGTGATGGTGTGGATGAACAAGAAGCCGCTGCAGATCCGCTGGTGCCGTGGACCGACATACTGCCGCTGATGGGCGCCTTCTGGCAACTCGTCGTGGCGCGCCTGGAGCGCCGCCAACAAGCCGGTCGCCTGAAGCAATGGCTCAACTTCATGCGCCATCGCTACCCCGAAGCACAAGAGGCCTACGATGCGTTGCGCACCTTGCATGACCCAGAGTTGGTGGGGCAGTGGCTGGTGAAACATGGTGCGGTGGACGCGCAGGCGCTACAAAATAGGTAGCTAGTTGCACAGTGTTCACTCCATCAGGCGCATGCCAGTGAGCCTATGAAGCCCTGAGGCCCAAACGTCAAGCCCTCGTCTGCAATGTTGAGGATGTGCTTACAAATACTTACTAGGCTTCCCCGGTTTTTGGCGGACTTGTCACAATTTTCAGCAACTTCCACACATAAACTAAACCGTCACCATCAATGGTAACAGTCAGCCAAAAGTTTCCGTCACCTGTGGTGCAGTGAACACATCCATAGGAGCCGGAAGCAAGGCACCATGAACCTCGGGTCCAACACGGTCAGGCAGGTCATGGGTTCCAGTTCGCAAAGCGTGGGCATCAAGGGCGTAGTCGCCAACGGCGCGACCAACGGTGCCTGCAGCACGCTCAATGTGTCACTTTAGTAAGAAGGAGAATTCAATGGCATATTTTCGCAAGACCCAGATTTTTATTGTTTTGGCGGCTTCTTTTGGCGCGGCCTACAGCCAGTCCGTGGTGATCGACGGGGGCAACATCCGTGTCGAAGCGTCCCCTGGCACCACCAAAGGCGATAAAGCTACCGCCAGCAAAAAAGGCAAGACTGAGGTTATTGCAGGCGACTCTGAAAGCACCGTCGCAATCGACGGCAAAAACGTGGCCACCACTAACGTCGGCAGGTCGGGCGGCGTGGCAACTGGGGGCAAGGGTGGCAAGGTGTTTGTGAACACCGACTTTTCGGGCCAGGATTTAAGCCGAGGTAACTACGCGGGTGCATCTTTTACCAATGTGGAGGCGGTCGGAGTCAATTTCAGAGGTGTTGATCTGTCCAGGGCCGTTATGACCAATATGGATTTGTCCAACGCGGATTTGCGCGGAGCGAATTTGGCGGGGGCACAAATGACCAATGTTGACTGGGAGGGTGCACTGTTAGATGGAGCGATTTGGGTGGATGGCCGTCGCTGTGGGCCCTCGTCCGTGGGCCGCTGCAAGTAAGGTCATGCGCTGTTGCGATTGACTGTGCTGTGTGTAGGGGTAGCGGGAGCGGTTTTGATTCTCCGTGCCCCGCACGGCGCTGACCTAATGTTGCATGGAGCGTTTGATGCCAAAACGCTACGAAAAGTATAGCGAAAGAGCTATATGTTTTCTGGGCTAGCATTACATTTTGCTTATAGTTATATTTGGTTCATTGATTTGATCCACAACTTTAGGAGGCGCTCTTGGCGTACTTCGCGAATCCCATTGGCGCTGAAAGGTACGATCGCTTTCGTCCCAAGGTACATACCGGTGCGCTCGAATGGTTGACAGAAACGATTGGTCCGCGCCGATATAGAAGTGCACTCGACATTGCGTGTGGAACCGGCGAGTCTACGAAACCATTGCTTTCGATCGCTGATGTGGTAGACGGCGTCGACTCGTCGTTCGAGATGGTCTCACACGCGCGGGCGAAAGGCCTTCAAGTCAGCGTCGCGAATTACGACAATCTGCCCTCGCGGAAATACGACTTGCTGACTGTTTGTATGGCATTTCACTGGTTTGATCGAAGCCGCGCACTCAATTCTTTCGCACGTGCATCTGAAGACTCGGCAACTTGGTTTATCTACAACTTTGCGTTTGGCGGGCATTCAACGGACGACGAATTCAATCATTGGCTTCGCTCTTGGTACTACGCGCAGTTTCCATCCCCTGCCCGTGAAGAACAAGACTTTCGGGTGCGCAACGGGGACAGGGGCCTTGTCGAGCTTGCGCATCAGAGCGGCGCCATGCTGATCAACCTCGACAGAGCGGGTCTCATTGGTTATCTCACGACGCAATCCAACGTGGAGGCCAAGGTTCAATCGGGCTCCACCTATGAAAGCATAGAACGCCAGATCGAAGCTTCCATGCCCGAGACCACGACGTCAGAGTTCCGGTACGCGTACACATACACTGTTGTGTCTTTCAACCGGGGCTAACCTATTTTTCTTCACCGAAGTACATATGACCATTGAAACCGAAGACGATGTTGTTGCCCTCAAACGCATAGGCCGGATTGTCTCCAGCGTGTTGCAAGAGATGCTCGACGCCGCCGAGCCTGGCATGACCACGCGAGAGCTGGATGCACTGGGTGCGCAATTGCTCGCGCGCCATGGCGCACGGTCCGCACCCCAACTCACCTATAACTTTCCTGGCGCAACCTGCATCAGCATCAACGAGGAGGCCGCACACGGCATTCCGGGTGATCGGGTAATCAGACCGGGCGACGTTTTGAACGTCGATGTTTCCGCTGAGTTGAATGGCTACTTCGCCGATACCGGTGGAACCAGGGTTGTGCCCCCGACCAACCCGCAGAAGACACGTCTGTGCCACGCCACCTGCACGGCCCTTGCGCAAGCCATGAAGCAGGCCCGCGCCGGCCAGCCCATCAACGGCATCGGCGCTGCCATCGAACGCACGGCGAAAACCTACGGTTTTAAGATCATTGAGAACCTCGGTAGCCACGGGGTGGGTCGTGCACTGCACGAAGAACCCGAACACATCGCCGGGTTCTTCGATCGCACGGACACACGCATCCTGAAAGAAGGCATGGTGATCACCATCGAACCCTTCCTGTCAACCAGGAGTCGCATAGTGACTGAATCGACTGACGGATGGACTTTGGTGGGAGCACGTGGAAATTTGTCGGCGCAGTACGAGCACACGATGATCATTACCAAGGGCGAACCCATAGTTGTGACCCAGCACTGATTGGTCACCGGTTCGCGCGGCACCCATGGCATCCCCGCTGAGCATTGCCACCGTCATCTAGCACACCGAATGTATGTACAGCACTCGCCGAAGCATCCTTCTCGCCGGAGCATCGCTTCCCCTTCTCGCGTCGTATGCCACAGACATCCCCCAGCCTCGTGAACGGTCGATCGACCGTGTGATCGCCAGGAATGCTCAAGCGCATGGCATCCCTGCGCAGGCGGTCGTCATCCTGCGCGCCGGTGAGTCTGTTTATCGCCAGTATTCCGGACATACCGCTTCCGGTGGAAGTACACCGGTCAAAGAAGATTCGGTATTTCAGGTTTACTCGGTCAGCAAGCTCTTCGCTGCGATCTTGCTATTGCAACTTGTAGAACAGGGGAAAGTAGACCTTGCCGCACCCGCTTCGCGCTACGTGGACGGCTTGCCGCCCGCTTGGCGTGTAATTCCGGTTGCTCAGTTTCTGAACCATGTCTCAGGTATCCCCGAGTATTACGATGCCAGAGACTTTGCGAAGCCGTTCCCGCATTCTCTGCGCGCGGTTTTTGAGTCCCTGGCCAACAAACCGTTTGTTGATCCCCCTGGCACGCGAACCCGTTACACGGGCACCAACTTCCTGGTCATCGAAGCCATTCTCGAGTCCGTGACAGGACGCAGCTACAGCGACCTGGTGCGTGATCGCATCACTATCCCCCTCGGCTTGCGCAATACTTGGCTCGGGCCTGATGCCGTGCCACGCGACAGGCTGGTTGCTGATTACCACGGTGAGAATGGGCGTCTCGCGCCAGACCTGCCGATCGCCTGGCCGGCCTATAGCAATGCCCACGGCAACCTCTACAGCACGGCCAACGACTTGGCTGTGTTCTTGTCCGCGGTCGCTAAAGGCAAGTTCGTTTCCCCTGAAGCGCTGGTGCGCTTTTGGAAGCCTTACACATTTCCCAACGGAAATAGCGGTTATTTCGCATCGGGTTGGGAGTACGGCGAAAGCGGAGTGTGGCGTGAAGTCGGCCACGATGGTGGTACCAAGGTGCGCGTGCGCATAGTGTTCCAGGAAGATCTGACCAAGCCTGTCGTCATTGTTTATCTGACCAACGGCAGTCAAGACAATGTCTGGTCCCGCACGCTGGTGGATGCGGTCCAGCAGTTGGTGCTGTCTCAATAGAGGCTTTCTCCCACTTCATCTCTCTGCTATGCATATCAACCGCCGAAACATTCTTCTCGCCGGACTCCCGCTGCCTATTCTTTCCTCGTGTGCCACGGATATCAGTCAACTGCGTGAGCGGCCCGTCGCAGCACTTGCCAAAGACTTGGGCGTGTGCTCTGCAAGTTATGTCGTGTTGCGGGCCGGCGTGCCCGCTGCGCCGATTGCTGTCTCAGGATGCAATGCTGAGAGTGCGCGCGCCGATGCCATCTTCCAGGCCGCATCGCTGACCAAGCCGGTCGTTGCTTTCGCTGCATTGCAGCTGGTGCAGGGCGGTCTGCTGGACCTGTTGGCCCCCGTGTCCCACTACCTGCCCGACGGCTATAAGCACTTTCATAAAGCCTTCGCCCGTTCACCCAGCGACGCGCATGGTGTGGTTACCAGAGCCGCGCTAAGCCGGGTCTCAGTGGCCCAGTTGCTGAACCACAGCGCAGGTCTGCCGAACTGGGCCAACGGCACGCTTTCCTTTTCGTTTGAACCTGGCCAACGCTGGGGCTACTCGGGTGAGGGTTTCATGCTGCTGCAAGCGGTGATGGAGGCAGTGACCCGGCAGGGGCTCTCAGCCCACCTCAACGAACAGGTGTTTGCCAAGCTCGGCATGGCCGATACCAGCATGGTCTGGCGCGATGACTTTGGCGAACGCGCCGTCAGCGGCCGAACCATCTTTGGCACTCGGGCTAACAGCAGATTTCGGCAACCCGTTGCCGCGGCCTCCCTCTACACCACGGCTGCCGACTATGCGCGGTTTATGTCGGCGCTGCTGGCGGATGACAGGCTCATGGCGTTGACGGTGGAAAACCCTGTTGAGGTGGACGCAGCGTTGGGGCTGCAGTGGGGGCACGGCTGGGGCATAGAGCGGGCACCGGGTGGCCCCTACATTTGGCAATGGGGCAACAACCCCGGATTTCGTAGCTTTGCCATGGCATCCGTGGTGTCCAAGGATGGGTTCGTTATTCTGACCAACAATGACCGGGGCATGCCACTTGCAGCGTCCGTCGCACACACAGTCTCTGCGGTAGAGCACAAGGCTTTCCGGTTTTCGTGGGTGGGGTGAGCGAGCCTCCGATATCATGCTGCCTTTTTTTGCGCTTGGCCCAGCCCAGCCCAGGCACGTGCCACCCAACACATGAAAAGTTTTTCCAACGCCCCCCAGTTTTCACCATCGATTACTGCCTTCTGGCGCGCTACTTTCCTGGACGGCGAGGTGCTGTACCGCGATGCCGAACTGACCGTCGTTGTCAACGCCAAGCTAGATGCGGTCCGACGCGCCATGGTCTGGCGATCAGCCGGTGGGGAGATCCATGCCGTCATGACACCTGCCATAGCAGACCAGCTTGGGCTGTGCCGCAGCCAGCTAGCCCTGACTGAACCCGTTCTTCGACAAACCATGCTGGATCGCGCGGTGCAGCTGCATGGTGCGGATTATGTTTTCTACTTCTCGGAGGCGGGCAAACATGCGCTGCTGCAAGAGCAGCCACCGGTGCATGTGCGCCAGCTGCATCCGGCGACTGATGCGGCTGCATTTGCCTTGTTCCAGTCCAGCGCGTCGGAACAAGACCTGGACGAGGCCTATGTAGAGCTGGACCACTGGGCCGTGTTTGGTGCCTTCGAGCAAGACCGTCTGGTATGTGCTGCCAGCATGTATCCCTGGTGCGGTCAGAAAATCGTGGATACTGGCGTGTTGACCTTGCCTGCACATCGCGCAAAGGGGCATGCAGCGCAAATTGTGCGGGCGATCAGCCAGTATGCCTGTGGGCAAGGTTATGAGCCGCAGTACCGTTGCCAAACGGAAAACTGCGCTTCGGCTGCGTTGGCAAAGTCTGCTGGTCTGGTTTTGTTTGGTACCTGGGAAGTAATCGCCGCCGACAGTGCCGCCTGAACGGGCCATTTTTTGGTAACACGTCATTGGTCCACTTTCCATGCACCTTGAGATCTGCGCCCACACCGGCGAACACAAAGCCGTCATCTGGAACGTTTTCCAGTTCTACTGTTATGAGACATCCGTTGAAGATGAATATGACCTGGAGGCCAACGGCCTGTACGCGCTCTCCGATGAATACTTTGCGCAGTACTGGAGCGATCCGCGATGGAGCGCGCACCTGCTACGTTGGGATGGTGCCATCGCAGGTTTTGCGTTGATTGAAGCGTCTGAAGCGTTACATGGCGCACAAGAGCTTGCGGATTTGTTTGTCTTGAAGCGTTTTCGACGCCGAGGTATTGCCAGAGACGTAGCCCTTCACTTCATGGTACGGCGCAGTGTCCCATGGACGGTTGTTGTCTTCGACGAAGCCCAGGAAGCAAGGGCGTTCTGGAGCAGCATGTTTGCGCATCCCAGTCTAAAGCCGTCACGCCAGGTGGCCGATCCCGACGGTAGAGCAGTGGCCGTGTATGTCTTGGAGCCCAATCTTGCCGGCTAACATGGGCCACGGCCGATACACCCACTTTCACCAGAGCACACATCTATGTCCAAGAAAATCCTAACATCCCTCTTCGCCCAGAAAGCCTGGGCCAACCGCGAACTGTTTGATGTGTTGGCTTCGGTATCGCCTGCGGCGCACGCGGCGCCTTTGCTCACCGCTACCCGGGTGCTCAATCACATTTACGTGGTGGACCGCATCTTCCGTGCCCACCTGCTGGGCGAACCGCACGGCTACACAGCGACGAACACGGCGGAGACCCCCGAGCTTGGCGAGCTGCACTTTGCAGTCACCGAGACCGACATCTGGTTCCAGAACTATGTGGCCAAGCTGCGCGAGCATGAACTGAATGAGAGCCAGGTGTTCCAGTTCACCGATGGAGATGCGGGCACCATGTCGCGTGAGGAAATGCTGTTCCATGTGCTCAGCCACGGGTCTTACCACCGCGGCAACGTGGGCCAGATATTGAAGGACATTTCGGTTGCACCACCGCGCGATTTGTTCACCAAGTTTTTGCATGTGAACGAACCAGCGCGTCGTCGGGCCTAGCGTGAGGGATGCAACATGAATCTGCCTGAAGCTTCAAGCTCTTTCATCCGCGGTTACCACGCCCATGTGTATTTTGCACAGGACACCATTGCCCAAGCCCGCGCGTTGTGCGAAGCCGCGGCGCAACGTTTTGATGTGGTGATGGGCCGTGTGCATGAAAGGCCGGTAGGTCCGCACCCGGACTGGAGTTGCCAGCTGGCCTTCGCGCCCACCGTGTTTGCCGACATCGTTCCGTGGCTGGCCATGCACCGCGCGGGCCTGGTGGTGTTTGTGCACCCCATCAGCGACAACGAAGTGCTGGACCACACGGACCGTGCGATGTGGATGGGCGCAGTGCGCCCGCTGGACCTGAGCGTGCTGAGTACCGGTCCTGGCGATTTGAACTAGTTGCTATATTTTTTATAGCTAAATAGTGATTATTTGCGGGGGCTATGGGCTATTTTTATGAAACTCTTTCCTTAGAAGATCCTTGAGTTTTTTGTCCAGAAACATGATGGACCAAACTGGCTTGTAAGAAATTGTAGATGGGCAATAATGCAAAACCACAGCTGAAATAGCACTTGGATTGGCCTTTTGCATAGATGTAAAACGCCCGGTTCTAAGGTTTTTTATGCTGAATTTTTGCGCAGTTGTAAGAGCTGCCGCAATCTCTGGAGCGAATCATGACTGGATTTAATAACCGACTCCTGATACCTTTTTTTCTGTTGGGATTGGCAGCTTGTAGCGGAGGCGGCGGCAGTGGAACAACAGGTACCAACGGTGCACCGTCAGTGAGCACCCCCCCTCCAACCACCTTGCCCACTGCTGCTGCATTTGGTACTTTTCCAATTCTGTTCGTGACGCAAGTGCCGGTGTCTGGGTTCACCAGTCGCAGTTCTACCTTCGGCAACCACCTTGCCAGTGTGCAATCGGCACCGCGTGGCGGCGATCTGATGATCCGGTACCCGGATGGCAGCTTGCGCAATCTCACACAAGAGGCTGGCTTTGGTAGCGGCGGTTTTCAAGGTGATAACGCCATTGCCGTGCGTGAACCTGCGGTGCATTGGTCGGGGACGAAAGCCTTGTTTAGCATGGTGGTCGGCTCGCCAGCTAGCCAATATCAAGTGAAGAATTTTGTGTGGCAAATTTATGAAGTGACTGGTTTGGCGCAAGGTGAAAAAGCCAGCATTGTGAAGCTGCCCAATCAACCA
>JAYSZJ010000034.1:0-108856 GCA_043738115.1 Rhodoferax sp.
CCGACAGTTGCTGGCACGACTGAGAATCAAATAAATACAGTCTGATTGCGGGCGGCGGGCCTGCGGGGCTTCGTCATTTAATTCCCATGCTGCCCGTCAAATTCGCGTCGGTGCCAACACTCCGGGTGGGATATTAGGAAATTGCACTGGCAAAAAATCGAAAAGACCTGCACCGAACGGCGCGAAGTTTAGTCGTTCCACCGGACCTGGGTCATCCCCCGAATGTGTGAATCCGTTGCTTTTCTCAAGGGTGAATGACTTCCGGGCAACTTCACGACTTAAAGCTACTCGCGAAATCTTGATGGCCGGGTGCGTAGTAGTCAATGGGCGTCAGCCTTAGAAGCAATACGCAATAACTGCCATAACCCCTTGATTTCATTGAAGCCGCAGGCGAAGTTCGCTGGAGACCAGCGGCAATGCTTTGCAACTGCAGTGTAGGTTTTTGACAATAACTTCGGGAATCTTCCGGACACAGAAAACTCGAAATGACACTAACTTTGGAAGCCTACACCCACAGTTACGGTCCAACTCTGGTAACTTTTCGCTCTAACTTTGGTGCTGCCCACCAGGCGAAGTGTCGCTGGCCCACAACGGCGTGTTATTTTTAGATGAAATGCCCGAGTTCCAGCGGGCTGCGCTGGAGGCCTTGCGCGAGCCGCTGGAGACCGGTTGCATCACCATTTCACGTGCGGCGCAGCGTGCTGAGTTTCCGGCACGTTTCCAGCTGATCGGCGCGATGAACCCTTGTCCTTGTGGCTATCTGGGCTCCAGCGCCCACCAGTGCCGCTGCACGCCCGACCAGATCCATCGCTACCAGTCCAAGCTGAGCGGCCCCTTGATGGACCGCATTGACCTGCATGTAGAAGTGCCCAACCTGGCACATGCTGATTTGCTGGGTGCGCCTACGGGTGAATCCACCGACAGCATCCGCGCGCGCTGTGACGCGGCACGGGCCCGCGCCGTGGAGCGGCAAGGCTGCAGCAATATGGCCTTGCAGGGCCAGGCCATAGACCAGCATGTGCAACTGGACGCCGATGCGCTGAAGTTTTTGAGTGTGGCGGCCAGTCGCCTGGGCTGGTCGGCGCGGGGTACCCACCGCGCCCTCAAGGTGGCCCGCACCATTGCGGACCTGGCAGGTGCTCAGTCCACACAGGTGGCGCATCTGGCAGAGGCCATGCAATACCGCCGCAACCCGGGTACCTTGTGATCACTTGTGCCGGAGTTGCATTCAAATACTATTAAATTTGTAGCAATAAACGTATATTTCTCGGGGGCTAGAGGCCAAAAAGGCCACATGAGGTCTGGCTAGATCCGGGCTGAACTGGCGAGCGGCCAGCGTTCGGTGATGTACTTGACCACGGCCTGTGCGCTGCCCATGCGCAGCGCGGGGTCCTTGTGCATCATGCGGTCCAGTAGGTCCTGCATGTCGCTGTGCTGGGCGGCTAGCCGGGGTGGCGGCGAGAACAGGTGCTGGGCCAACAGCACCTCCATCCGGTCGGCCGTGTAGGGCCGTTGCCCGGTCAGCATTTCGTGGAAGATGACACCCAGGCAGTAGATGTCGCTGGCTGCGCTGACCGGTCGGCCCGCCGCCTGCTCCGGGCTCAGGTAAAAGGGTGAACCCACAATCTCGCCGTGCAACGTATGGCCCATGGCATGGTCGGCGTGTTTGGCAATACCGAAATCGATGAGTGCAACGGTGCCGTCCCGTCGCATCATCAGGTTGTCGGGTTTGACGTCGCGGTGCACGATGCCCCGGGCGTGGATCTGCGCCAAGGCCAGTGCCACCTGTACGGTCACGCCCAGTGCCTCGTGCTGGGTCAGGCCGGCGGCGATGCGCTGCTTGATGTCACCGCGGACGAAGTATTCCATCGACAAAAAGGCATGGGCGTCGGTGATGCCCTGGTCGAAGATGCGCGCCACATTGGGGTGGTCGATCTGGGCCAGCAGCGCGTATTCCTGTAAAAAGCGGTCCAGCAGCGCGCCGTCATCGTTGATGGCCATATCCAGCACCTTGAGCGCCAGTTCACGTTGGTCCGATTCGCGCACGGCGAGGAAGACCTCCGACATGCCGCCGCTGCCGATCTTGCGCAGGATGCGGTAACCCTTAACGGCCACGGGCGGCCTTTGTTTGGTGTTTGCCATCGCGGTACTCGCCAGCGAGGCTTTCAGCGTTGCATCGGATTTGCTGGCCGCCTGGTGGCGCTTGAGGCGGGCGTTCACCGCCTCCAGCAGTTCGTCGCGCGAGAACGGTTTGCCCAGGTAGTCATCAGCCCCCAGGTTCATGCCCTTTCGTCGATCCGCACGCTCGGTGCGGGCGGAGAGAAAAATCAGTGGAATACTGGCCGTCAGCGGGTCGGCGCGCAGCATTTCCAGCAGGCCCAAACCATCAAGCTCGGGCATCATCACGTCGGACAACACCAGCTCTGGCAGGTGCTCACGTGCCAGCGCCAGCGCGATGCGGCCGTTGCTGGCTTCGACCACTTCAAAACCCTCCATGCGCAACAGCGAAACGATGTTGTTGCGGATGGGCGTTTCGTCTTCGACGACCAGAATCTTCACGCAAATTCCCTATCAGTCATAACGCGCACCATACCACCGGGCAGGGCGCATCCCAAGTGATTATTGCTCGCGTATCGGCACGCCGGTCTGGCGTAGGTAGGCCAGAATATCCTTGCTGATAGGGCCAACGGCGCGAGCCTTCTCCGCCATTTCGGCCGCGCTGGAGGTCTTGCCCAGGGCCGCGAGCGACACGGCCGTGCCCAGCAGCCAGCGCTGCTCATCCGGACGCGACTGCAAGGCCATCATGTAAGCGTGCACGCTGTCCTGGTGGCGGCCCAGGCGCTGGGCCGTATTGGCGCGTATCGCCCACAAATCCGGCGCGTTGCCCAGCAGCGGCTCCAGCCGTGTCAGCATTTCCCACACTGCACCATAGCGGGCCTCGGCCAGTTGCATACGGGCCATTTCACGCACCAGTGGCAGCAGCACGGCTGTGCTGGTGGGGCCCGTGGCATTCGCCTTGGCGCTGCGTTCGGCCGCGGCAATGGACTGCTGCATCAGATCGATGGCCGCTTCGCGCGAGCCGTTGCTCCACAGGGTTTGGGCTTGCGCCAGGGCATCCCCGCCGGCCTGTTGCTGGCGCTGCAGGATGGGTGTGCTGTCGCCTGTCGGATTGGGTGCGCCAGCCGTTGTTGGTGACTTCGGAGCTGCGGTGCGTGGGTTTGTACGCTCGGACGGCGCCGGCGCCGGGGCAGCCGCAACCGTAGACGAAGCTGCAAGGGTGGGTGCGGGTGCGGAAACCCGCGCAGGTGGCGAAGCCGTACGGGTGTTGCTGGCCGGTGGGTTACTAGCCACAACGGGCGCCGAAGCGGATAGCAGGGCGTCCAGCGCCTTGCGGGCCGACAGGCTGGACTCCATGCGCAGGATCATGGAGGCAACAGATGGTTCGTGGGGGGCGTCGTTGTTGCTGTTACCGCTGCTGGCGTTGGCCATCGGGGTGGGCGCTGTGGCTGTTGAAGCGGAGGCCGCGTCTGCCATGCCGGGTACGGCGCTGGCAGCCACGGCGACCGGCGGCGCGGTAGCGCTACTGCTGCGGGACAGGAATGGATCAGCAGACGGCGAAGCGGCCCACCACCACCAACCGCCAAGGGATGCGGCTGCTACCGCAACCAGCCCCAAGCCCATCCACAGACGAGAAGCCGTGCCGGTCGAGTGTGCAGGCGGCAGGGTGTCGATGGATACGCTGGCCGTTCCCTGGCGCAGGGCGGTAGGGCCGGGCAGGGCTGCAGCGGACGGGTTGGCACGGTGGTCCAGGTCCCGCAGCATCTTGTTGATGACACTCACGGCTTACTCCTGGCCGGGGTGCGCAATTCACTCTCGGAAAATGGAAGCATAGTGGGTGCCTTGGAGGACCGGTGCCACATGCGGCGCCACCACGGTGCCCGCGCAACGATGCCCGGCGTGTCGGCTACCGCCAGCCGCACGTGGGCCGCATTGACGCGGTGGGCGTTTTCGCCATAGGCCAGCATCAGGCACTTGTGGGCCAGCACATTGATCAGCCGGGGCACACCCCCACTGGCGCGTGCAATGGCCTTGGCGGCATCCGCTTCGAAGACCTGTACATCGGTATGGGTATCCACCGCCGCCGTGGTCAGCCGGTGTGCCAGGTACACCGGAACGCGGTCTGCCGGCATCGGGCCCAGGTATTCGCTGAAGGTGATGCGCTGCATCAGCTGCCGTATCTCCGGGCGCGCCAGCTTGGCATCCAGCTCGGGCTGACCCAGCAGTACCAGCTGCAGCAGTTTGCGTTTTTCGGTTTCCAGGTTGGACAACAGGCGCAGGCTCTCTACCGTGCGCAGCGGAATGGCCTGGGCCTCGTCGATACACACCACCACCGACCGACCCTCCAGCGCATGGCGCAGCAGGCAGTCGCGCAGCGCGTTGAGCACACTGTGGCGGCTGATGGGCGGCACCAGCTTGATGCTGAGCTCCAGCGCCAGGGCCATCAGCAAATCGTCCGGGCCCATGTCCGGATTGGGAATGTAGGCCGTCACAAACTCGCCCTGCAGGGTCTTGAGCAACTGGCGGCACAACACCGTCTTGCCACAGCCCACTTCGCCAACGATTTTGAGAAAACCCTCACCGCTGCGCAGCGCGACCAAGAGCGTGTTCAGCGCCGCCTGCGCACTCTCGTGCGGGTAGAAAAACGACGAGTCAGGCGTGATCGAAAACGGGGCCTCACGCAGCGAAAAATGCCCCAGGTACATAGGTTTACTTTGCCTGTGCCGGTTCGACGTTGTAGGTGGTGCCATCCATGCGGATGACACGTGCGCGGCTGGCGTCCATATCGTCCAGCGCAGAGCGCGTGCGGCGGGTCTGTGCTTCCCAGTCTTCTGCGGTGCGGATGATGGTGGGCTTGATGAGTACGATCAATTCCTTCTTGCGACCCGAGTTAAGTTTGTGGCCCAAAATGGACGAGAGGAAGGGTACTTCTGATGACCCCGGCATGCCGGACGCGGTGCGGTTGGATTCCATCTGCATCAGGCCGCCGATGGCCACAATATTGCCGTCCTGGATGCGCACTATGGTGTCCGACTCGTTGACGGAGCTGGAGGCCAGCGGCAAGCGGTAATTGCCGATAGCACCCAAATCAACCTGCTTGGTCTTTTCAGTAACCGTGGTCACTGAGGGCCGCACATGCAGCGTGATGTTGTTGGCATCGTCAATCTGCGGCGTGACGTCAAGCGCAATACCGGAGAAGAACTGTGTCAGCCCCAGCGTAGGGGCTGTTGCGGCGGTGCCAGCGGTTCCTGACGTACCAGCGGTACCCGCCGAACCACCGGTAACACTGGTCACAAAGAAGTCGTCGGTGCCCACTTTGAGTAGTGCCTTCTGGTTGTTCATGGTGGCAATTCGCGGACTGCTCAGGATCTGGATATCACCGCGGGTTTCCAGAAAGCCCAACACTGCCTGAAAACCATCGGTGGCCAGCGCCAAGCCGAACAACCCACCGGTGCCCATTGGGAGCGACAGTGCGTCACCCAACGCTGCAGTTGCGCCAGAGGGGAAACCGGGCACATTGCTGGTGACTCCGTTGATCAGCACATTATTCGCTGTGCCACCGCCCACGGAGCCCACGACGCCGGTGTAGCGGCCACTGTTGCGCAGGGCCGACCAGTCAATGCCGCTCTGGAAGCCGTCACGCAGCTCAACTTCGACAATCTTGGCCTCCAGCATCACCTGCCGTTCCACTGCGATCTGGGCTGCCTTCAGGAATTGGCTGACCTGGCGCAGTTCGTCGGGCATGGCGCGTACGGCAATGATGCCGGCCTGGGGGCTGGTGATGACATTGCGGCCAGCGCCGTTACCCAGCATGCCCTTAACGGCAGCAGACAGTTCCGACCAAAAATCCGTTTGTGAACTGGTGGTCACGCGGCTGTTCATCAACTGCTGGGTGGACCCACCGGCCGCACCCGAGGCGCCCGAACCGCTTGCACCGTTGCCTGTACCCCCGCTATTGCCCGCACCACTGTTGCTGCCGCTATTGTTGTTCGCGGTGGACCCCGAAGTAACACGCAGCTCACTGTTGCCCACGCGCAGCGCATGTGGATAGTTGATTGTGAACACCCGAGTTTGTAGCGTGGGTGCATACACCACAATGCGCCGACCCTCGATCTTGAAGTCATACCCATAAACATCGCGAATAGCCTCCAGCGCCTCGGTCACGGTCACGCCGCGCAGCGTCACTGAAAGGGTGCCCGACACGTCGGGGTGCATCAGCATGCTGTAGCGGGTGTCGGCCACGATTGCCAAAAATACTTCACGCGCCTGGGCGTTGTTGACCAGCAAGTCCAGCCGGGGCTCTGGCGGTGCGGCAATCGGTCTTGGTGCAGGCTCTGCCAGCGCGTCACTCACCCGGGTGGGTACCGCCACCATGGGCTTGGCTGCTGCGTTGGCTGACAGCTCTGCACGTAGCGTTTCGCTGACGTCCGGGGTGCGCAACGGGCGGTCTGCTGCGCAGCCAGCGAGCAAACCTGCAATCAGCAAGGCGCCGATGGGAAACGATTTCGTCATGGTGGCGGCTTTGGTAGTCATGTGCGTGGAATTCACGGTTGGGTATGTCCGCACCCTGCATCAGCAGAAGAGCGGCCTTTTGCAGTAGCGCTACACGGCGGATTTGCGGCAAGGGCCCTGCGCTCAATACCGGCGAAACGCGGCACCTTGATAAGGGCACTGCCATCGTGGAACCAGACCTCCTTTTCGGTGATGCGCTGTAGGCGCATAGTGCCGACTGTGTCGCCCGGTGCGTACTGCCGCGTACCCACGACCAAGAAGGGTTTGCCATCGCGAACCAGTACCGTCATGCCCTCCACGCCTGCAGTTGCAGGCGACGACACGCCGTTCGTTTCGCTGGGGGCAACCGTGGGGTCGCGCCCAGCGTCTTGCGAATGCGCTAGCGGCACGCAGATCAGCAGACTCAGCGCGATGTGGGCAACAGGGCTTTGACTAGGTTGTTTCATGCTCATGGAGGGGCTCCAACGACAAAGACCTGCAGTGTCATCTCTGGCGCTTGTTTGGTGGTCTTGATTTGCAAGTTGCCCCAGCGCAGCGTGGGCAGTGCAGTTTCCAGCGTGCGCACATATCGCACCAGATCGGCGTAGGAGCCGGCAACACTCAGTTCAAGGCCGCGCCGCTGCAATGTGGGCGGTGCTCCGGCCGCCGGGGCAGCGCCAGTGGGCGCCACCGACGCGAGCGTGCCGGTGCTCAGCAGTGTCAGCCCCTCTTGGCGGCGCAAAAACTGCACCAGTGCCTGCTCTATTGCGGGGCCACCTTGGGCCAATGGCGCGACTGCCTGTATGTCGCGGTTGACGGCATCCAGGCGCAGATTAACTGCGGCAATTTCGTCGCGTACAGCTTTGCTGGGGTCCACGGTTTGTGCCGCGCCCCGGAGTTCTTCCCGCAGGCGTTGCAGCTCTGTGCCTTGGGCCTCGAAACGTTGTTTGACCTGCTTCTGGGCCGCTTGTGCTGGCGTGATCCACAGCGTATCCGCAAGTGCCATGACACTGACGATGATGGTCAGGAATACGAATACACGTTCGCGCAATTGCATGGCGTCTATGCGCGCCGCCAATGGTCCCCATTGCTTTTTCATGGCCGTTGGCTCCTGACTTCGCTGGCCGTTGCAGCAGTTGTGGCCGCTGGCGGCTCCGAGCTGACTAGGTTGAAGGACCAGACCGACCGCGTCGGCGCCGCGGGTGCGGATGCCGGCGGCCCTGCTGCGGTGGGCACACCCAACATGGCGGGGGTGGCCTTTTCAACCTTGACGGTCGCTAGCTTAAGCCCTTGCATCAAGGGGCTGACGGACAGTTTGTCCACCCATTCATTCAGTGCAGCGGGCTCTAGCGTGAAACCGCTGACCTCAAAGCGCGTGCCGTCCATGCGCACATCGCTGATCCACACTGGGGTTGGTATGCTGCGCGCCACCCAGGTCAAGCGATCAGAATGGCCCCAACCAGGACGAAACATACCTTCGTTCAGCGCCGCTTTTAAATTTTCGCGCTGAGCCAAGGTATTGCGCCGCTCGGTCAACTGGGCCAGGAGTGCGGGATCTATTGGTGCGGCAGCGGCCCGGCTGCGCAGGATGGCGGCTTGCAGGCTGTCGATCTCGCTCTTATGGGAATCCACAGCCTGCTGAAAGGTCACTGTGGAACGGTCCAGGTTCCAAACCCAGGCGCCGCACAACACGCCACCCAGCACCAGAAAGACCCCCAGGGCAACCGCCATGGTGTGCGCCGAAAAGTAACGCTTTTGCGTCAGCAGTATCGGCGTACAAAGATTGATTTGCTGGGGCATGGTGGTAGCGGTGCGCGATGGCCTTAGAGCTTGCGGGATTCGGTGCGCAGGAGCACGCCCAACAGCGGCAAACAGTAGGTTTGGTCAGCGGCAGCCATGGACCGTAGACCGGGGAACTGTGCCTCCAGGTCTATCGCCGATACGGCCTGCCCAATTTCCCGGCTCAGCCAAGTAGCCATTTCGCCCGAGCGCTCACCCGCATAGACACGCAGGCCGCCCAAAGGCATGCTGGACCATGTACGATCCCACAGGTCCAAAGAGCGTTGCACCTCGACCAAAAAGCGTTGCACCCGATCGGCATCACCCTGGTCGGCTGATGTAGCGCTGCCAGTGCTACCCACACCCGCATAGTCGGGCACATACTCACTCACCGGGGTGAAGGCGTCATGGGCAGTTTCCTGCGCAGGCTCAACATCTGCACCCCATGGCATGGTCAAAAACCCTGGGGGCAAATCCAGCCTGCGCGTGAAAAACAGTTCGTCATTGGCGCTGATGGTCAATACGGCCTGCTGCTCGTCCGAGATCACTAACGCGGCATCGGCACGCTCCAGCCTGCCGTCCTGCTTGGCCAGTGCACTTTGCAGGTTGCGCTGCGCCATCTCCTGGATGTCGATCACCGGAATTTTCCAGTTCAGGGCGTTGCCCAGCGCTATCACTGAGCGCACCACTTCATTTTTTGCGGCTACGACAAACAGGTGGTTTTTGGTACCCCTTTGCTGCCCGTCCCCCACTTGCATCACGTCCAGCGTGATGTCGTCAATGTGGGCATTAACCATATCTCGAATTTGAAACCGTGCCGCAGCGCGCAATTCTTCGGGCGCCACCGGAGGGGCTTCGATGTGGAGCAACTGGTATTGCTCAGGGCGCAACATCACATGGGTGACCATGCCTTTGAGCCCAAGCCCCTGCAGACGGCGTACAAAACTTTCCGTGCTGTCGCCGCCCTGGCGCACAACCCCCATTTGCTGCACTGCAAACAACCCAGCTGACTGACGGGATGCTCGCAGGTAAGCAAAGGTGCCTGCACACCAGGACACTATGAGCTGGTCCTGTGAGGCGTTGCGATTCCAGGGCCTGCGCATGCCTAAGTGCGCTCCTGCAGGTTGTGTGATGGGATGGAATGCAATGCTGGGCTCATGGGTGCAACGACATTTTGTAGATTGCTCTCATTTTAATAGCTGGTGGTATTGCCGTGTCAGGGATTAAGGGGGTATTAACCATAGTGCGACACATTCTGGGCCAAATGGGATCAATAGTTCTCACGGCGGTATATCAGGGGGCTCCTGAAAACGCCGAAAGTAGCCCGCGCAGTGGGGTCACGGTCATAGGACGTAGCCGTGCACCACCGGCCACTCAGGAAGGAAAGTGCCGCAGAAGTGGATGCACCCAATGGGCTGGCCTGTATGGTGGTAGGGCAGGTAATGGGGGCGCCGGCACTCCCCAAATTGAGGATCAGGTCCAAACTGCCCATTGCGTTCGGCGCGGGAGAAGGTTTGGACAGATTAACGTTACTGGCGCCGGCAGTAAATGCAGCTACGGATGTGACGTGGCTGACCCCCATGTTGGTGCCGGTGATACCGCCCTGGTAGTTGATCAGGTTTACGTTGGCGGGAGACAGACTGGTACAGGTGTCCAGGGTATTGCGCGTGAAAGAGCCGCCATTCCAAAACTGGGCCTCAAGGGGCACGGACAATCCCAATAGCTCCGAACCATATGCGTTCTGCAAACGCAGGCGTCCGAAGCGCACTCGCGCATTGCTAGTGAGCGTCACGGCTGTGCAGGTTCCATTGGAGGTTGTGAGGGCGTCGGCTGTACAAGTTGTGTTGGCCTCCTCCATATCCCGATTGATTAGCAGCACACCGTCGGGCATATCAACCACCCGTACACCCATAGCCAATGCATCGAATGCTCCCCACGTCGCGTCTGCGGTGGTTGTGGTGGGCCGTGTAAATTGTGTCGCCGTATAGGTGGCTGCGCCAGCGCCAGCGCCTGTTGCCCAGGGTGCAGTGAATACCACGCGCGCACCCAGTGCGGTGCCGCTGTTGCTGTTTTCAGCCTGCGTCGTTACAACGCCTTTGGCAAACACACCGCTGTAGTTTCTCGTTCTTGCGTTGGTAGAATTTTGGGCTTCAATGGATGCCGTCAGGCTAAAGGGCTGGGCCATATACGTGTAGGCGCCTACCCCACACCCTGCCGTAAATGCCGGGCTTGTGACGGAAAAATGGTCGGGAACAAACCGACCCATGGACGCCGTCTTGTTGCCGATGCTGCAGCCGTATTTGCCACCGGACAACACGTCCGACAGGTTGGCGTCGCCGGTTGTGTCGGTCACGCAATCGCAGTTGGAGGGGGAGGCCGTGGCGCAACTGCCCGGCTGGTCGGTTACGGTAAAGCTGTCATCCCTATAGGCACCCGGTGCCAGGTACAGATGGCCCACTTCGCTGTAGGTGGCGTTGACCGCCGCCGCGTTGCCCGTTAGTGTGTCCGGGCTGAGCGTGCCAACCACGCCACCGCTGGCCTGGGTGAGGTCTTGTGTGGTGATCTGGGCCGTGAGCTTGTTGGCATCCCGCGCCAGACTACCGGCATAGTTGGAGCCGGTGCTGGTCGTGGCCCGCAGGTTGAAGTTGGCCCCGGCCTTGATGATGGGTGTAGCTGCGGCTGACGGCGCGGGCGCGGCGGCCGAGGTCAGCAACGTGGCTGCCGATGGACGCACGGAAAACGTATCCGACGAGCAACCATAGACTGGTGTTGTTGGATTGGTATCGGCGACCCGGCAGCGCAGTTTGGCGTAGGCGTTGGTCAGGTTGAAATTTCCAGTTGCTTTGCGGCCATTGTCGGACGCTGCGAAGGTAATGGGCAGCGTGGCGACGGGGCTGGCATAGGCGCTGCACGATGCCGGTGGGGTGGTGTCATCAAACAATTCGACCGTGACACCACTTGCCGCGGTGTAGCCGGTCGCCACTGCGCCGCTGCTTTGCAAGGCCCGCACGTCAAAACTGAAGTTGGTGCCGCTGAGTTTTGTGTACAGGGGGTTGCGGTTGGTCGCCGTGGGTGGGTTGTTGTAGGTGGTTCCGGCTTCCTGGCATTCGTAACCGCCCACGCAGGGCGTGTTGGCGAAGGTCATGAGGCAACTTTGGCCCAGTGTTGCAGTGTTCCAGCACTTGACACCATTGGCAGGCACGGTGCTCAGGCCGCTGGCACCCAGCGTGACCGTGCCTGCCGCGGCAGCCTGCAGAGCAACACTGGCAGTGGAGCTGACGCTGCCCACGGTAAATGGGGTCGGTGTCGCGGTGACGGCTGGAGGAGCGGAGGCGGTGATCGTGCCGGTCAGGGAGCCGGTGCTGACAATGTTCGCCGCAGGGCAGGGCACGGTGGACACGGTGCAGGCCAGTACAGTGACCGTTTCGGGACATAACGTACCCGAGCCGTCGTGCTGAATCTCCAGGTGGTCATATGGCGGGGTGGGGGATCCGATCACAAAGTCGTAGCTGAAGGTGTGGGTGCCTGCGGTGGTGAAGTCCATCTCGATACCGATACCGGTATCAATCAGCGTGGGGGCCAGGGCCTGGCTCATCTGGGCCGCTTGCAACACCGAACAATTGGTCGTGCCGTTGAGGAAAAAGCTCTGCCACCCCGAAGCGCAATAGCTGGAAAACGGCGGGCCGCTGCGCTCGCGGAACGATTCCACCACGTTGACGCCAGCGGGCAGGGCACCGACGCTGGTGCAGCCGCCGGAGGCGGGTTGGTAAGTGCCCACGATGCGTTTATTGGTGGCGGCATCCACATTCGAGAAACCGCACCCGCTGTCGCTGCCACCCAGGAAGGTGTCAAACACGTGGTAGTAGCGCACCGGGTTGGCGGCGCTGACGGGATAGCCTCCGGGTATGGTCACTGTCACCTCGGCGATCAAAAAATCCTGCGGCAAGGTGTACTTCCAGACCACCGAGACCTGTGGCCCCGCAGTGATACCAAAGTTGCCGGTTGCCGATTGCTGCACGCCGGTAACGGCTGGATTGAGGGGCGATGCCTGTGTGATGGAGTAGGTGTTGTACATGCCACCGTTGGCCGCAAATGTCATGCTCACAGCGTGAGGGGGTCCGTAGACCAAACCGTTGGCGCGGATGAAAACACCGTTGTCCAGTTGGTTGCTGGGGGGGATGGCCCCTTGTGCATAGACCTGCCCGTTGACCGTTCCGCTGCTATTTAGCTTGCGCACCTGCATCTTGGTCGTGTCTTCCAGGTAGAAGTGCAGGCCATTGGTGGCAGTGGTGCCGCCGGTGGAGTTGAGCTCGGTCAGCGAGAGGACGGTGACGGCGTTGGTCATCGTGAAGGTGGCACTGGGCCCGGTACTACAGGCCTCGTCGGTATAGGCAATGAAGTAGGCGTTGTCTGTGCCGGAGCTGCTGGGTGCCGTGACGCTGAAGGTTTCGCTGTACGAGCCCGCCGTGTCGTGGTTGGGGTGGTTGACACAGGTCACGGTGCCGGGTGCCGCAGTGTCGATGCGCCAACCGGTGGAGCGCCACTGGAATCCCGGCACGGCGGAATTGCTGGTGACATTGACCACGGCAGTAATGGCCGCGCCTGGGTTCACGGTGACACTGGCCACGCCATTGAGTGTGGCCGAGGTGATGGCCAGGGGTATGGCGACCACCACTCCATTGGCCAGGGTTCGGGTGGCGCTGGCGCCAGCGCCACAGGCGTCGTCACTGTAGGCAATGAAGTAGGCGTTGTAGTTACCGACCGTCGCAGGGGCGGTGATGGAAAAAGTCTCGTTATAGATGCCCACCGCATCGTGGTTGGCGTGGTTGATACAGGTCACGGTGCCGGGCGCGGTGGTGGATACACGCCAACCGGTGCTGCGCCAGCGCGTGGGGTTGCCGCCGCCAAGGAGGTCCGTGGTGACGTTGATGGCCACGGTGATCGTGGCGCCCGGCAAGACGGAGACACTGGCGGCACCGTTCAGCGTGACCGCGGTGATGGTTCTGTTCGCCAACGCGGCCTCGAATGGGGCAAAAACACCGGCCCACGCCAGCACTAGCATAAGAACGCGTCGGATCAGGGTAGTCATGGCAGGTTCCAGTGGTCTAGAGGGCACAATTTCAACAAATTCAAATTTGATAGCAAACTATCTATATTTTGCGCGGGCTAGACGCATATATGATGTTATGCACCTTTTTTCACCGCTCCATGGACGCCGACACGCTGCGCTCCACAAAACCCAAGCTGCCCGCGACTCCGGGGGTGCTAGCCGTGGCGGTCAACCGGAAGATAGTGACCGTGGTGGGACCTTCGGTATAGGTGGGGGAGTTGGTGCACTGGACGACGATGTTGAAGCCCGCCATGGGCTGGGGCACCGAGGCCATGGCCGTGACACACAAGGCCGGCGTCGTCGACACCGTGGGAATGGCCCACTCCAGCCCGGTGCGCGCCGCCCAGTATGCGCGCGAGCCCTGCACGTCTTGCGCTGAGTTGAGCTGCTGCGTGTTGGAAAAACTCACCATGAAGGCCCCCAACGCTGCCAGCAACACTACCAGGAAGACGGCGGCAATGGCGGCAAAACCGCGCTGGGGGGCAGGGCGTGGGCGTGTCATGGCGTGTTGTTCACATGCACTTCGTGGTAGATGCTGACCGACTCATCTGCGGCAGCAAATGTCAGCGACAGCTTGACCAGGCCGTTGCGCATGTCGGCCGCGTCGTAGGCAAAGGCGCAGGTGGCTTGGCTGGCGATGACCGGTGTGGTGGCTGGCGTAACGGCAGGGCAGGACGTCGTCGCGTTATAGGTGTAGTCGGCGTTGCGGTACAGGCGATTGCCATCACATATATACGACACCACTTTTTCGTCGCCGGGAATGACGTGGAAGCGTTTGCCGGTGGATTCCAGCGGAAACAGTTTGGACCCAGAAAAAAGCACCACGGCTTCCGCGGCGCCATCAGTCACACTGGAAACCACGGCGGTGTTGTCGCCCGCATAGGCGTTGGATCCGGTGATGCCCAGGTTGTACACCGCCACCAGATCCCGCCCGCGGATTTGCTGGTCGGGGGGCAGGGCGGCGTTCACGCCCAGCATGTTGAAGGAGTCGTCCGCGGCATCAAAGCGCAGGCTAGTGTTGTCACTGGGCGAGGGCACGATGTCCTGCGTGCGGTAGCGTCCGCCCATACGGGTGGGAATGAACTCAATACAGGTATTGCCGCCGGTGCCCCCCAGGCGAATGCTGTTGGGCAAGGCCTTGCGGATGTCGCGCGCCATGCGGCGCACCGTAGTGTCGGCCACGTCCGCAATGCCAACACGGCGCGCCGTGTCAAAGTAGGCGTCGATGGGGCTCTTCATGAACACCGCCACCGTGCCGCCAATCACGCCCATGATCACAATCACCATGATCAGCTCGACCAGGGTGAAGCCGGACTGGCGTCGCAGTGTGCGTAGGGGTTGTTGTGGTGTAGCCATGGTGTCAGTAGGCGGTTCGGTGGCCGGTCATGGTGATGGCATGACCGCCGCCGGAGACGGTGACCGTGACTGTCTTGGCAGTGACGGAGCCCAAGTTGTCGTCTGCGACGGCTATGGCCACGTCGTAGGCTCCCAGAGTGGCCGGCCAGTCGCTGCTGAACAGTGTTTTGGTTTTTGCGTGGTAGTCGGCAACATCGTCCATGGTGGCACGGGTGGTCTCACCGCTACTGCCGTCCGGGTCGGAAAAGTCCTTTTGCAAAATCTCTTCCAAAATCGAATCGGCCAGCGCCATGGCCTGCTTGCGCACCATGGGGTCGGCGCTGGCCTTGACCACGTTGGTGGACACCGCCAGAATGCCGGCCAGCCCGGCACCCATCACTACAATAAAGATGATGACCTCAATCAGCGTAAAACCGTGCTGCTTGCGTTTAGTCATGGCGATTCATGGACATATCCGGTGGCGGATTCAATGGTGATGGACCGGTCCGCTCCCACCACCTGGATCGTTTGTGTGGCCACACCGTTGCCCGTGACATCGGTGGGCTGGCCTAGGCCGTTGTAGTTGAAACTGGCGGGCGCGGGCGAGATGTTGTAGGCCACGCCGGGCTTGGCGTTAAGGGTGGCCGAGGCGGTATCACCCTTCGGGCCGGTCAGCGTGCCTGCTGTGGCGCAATTAGTGGTCGCCGCGGCTGACGCAATGCTCAGCGTGAGTGAACTGCTACTGGTGAACGCCACACACACCGTGCGCCGCTGGCCAATAGCCGTCTTTTGGGCGTAGCGCAAATAGGCCAACGTTTCATCGTGAAAACCCCGCGTATAGAAGTTGTTGTTGTTGAACATCCGCGGCGCGGCGTAGACCGCCAGTACACCCAGAATGACGATGACCATGATCAGCTCTACCAGCGTAAAGCCCCGCACGCTGGACGCGCCGGAGTGCTTGCGGGTTGGGCGGGCGGGGTGCATGGTGTGTGGAGTAGGTTGCTACCAGTTTAATAGCGTTCTAATCAATGTTCACGGGGGGCTAGTGGCATGTTTTTCATACAGTACTCCGCTGTGGACGTTGCGCCCCAGAAGTCCTTCACGGTTTGACCCCTAATGGATGGAGGCCTGACACTGGATTTAGTTCCCATTATCTGGCAACTGCAACACGTCCGCAGGCAGGTGTTCACCCTTGCACCAGGCCTGCCACATGCGGCGGTACAGGGCCTCCAGGTCACGGGTAAATAGCTCGGGCTGGCACAGTGGGCTGGCCTGCATGCGCGGTCGGATCTGCGCGCGCAGTGCTGTCAACCGCGCCGTGTCGTTTGCCAGTGCCACAGCACCGGCCACATACGCGTCGACGTTGGGGAACGCCAATGCATCCGCTAAACCGATATTGGCCAGGGCGGAGTAGGTCTGTCGTGACACCACGGTGTTGCCCGCCAGCGTCACCACCGGCACACCCATCCACAAGGCCTCCAGCGTGGTCATGCCGCCGTTGAAGGGGAAGGGGTCGAGGGCGATGTCGATATCACCATACTCTTGCAGCATGTCCCTGTGTGCCGACGAGCCTCGCAGGTCAAGGCGGGCGGCGTCAACGCCCAATGCTACAAAGCGATCGCTCAGCCGGTGACAGACACTATCGTCCCGCAAGGCAGCGGTCTTTAGGATCAGGCGGCTGCCGGGCACGGCAAGCAGAATGCGCGCCCAGGCGGCGATCACCGGGTTATTGAGCTTGGACAGCCGGTTGAAGGAGCCAAACGTGACGACGCCACTCTGAGTGACAGGCGATGGTGCAACCCCTGCGGTGTAATTCGTAGCCGTGAAACAGAAGCGCGTATGGGGCAGATGCACGGCACGTTCCGAAAACAATTGCCCACCGTCGCGCGGGCTGGTGTGCGGGTCCGTGATGAAGTAGTCCATGGAGGACAGGCCGGTGGAGTGGAAGTAGCCAATCCAACTGGCTTGTATGGGCGCCGGGCGCTTGGCAAAGGTCGTGAGGCGGTGCAGCGCAGTGTGCCCGGACAGGTCAATCAGCACGTCAATTTGCGCACGGTCAATGGCAGTGGCGAGCTCTTCTGCGCTGAGAAAAACCGCATCCTCCCATCCATCTGTCGCCGCTTGGATTTCTGCCGTAACGTCGTCAGCACGCATTTGAACGGAGAAGCAGTGGATTTCAAAGTTCTCCTTGTCATGCTGGCGTACGACCTCGCGCAGCAAAAGTCCGACCGGATGAGAGCAAAAATCCCCCGACACATAGCCAATTTTCAGCCTTCGTTGCGGGTGGCGATTGCGTTCTCCGACGAAGCGGGGCTTTGAATGGGCTTCTTCAAACTGCTGTGCCCAGGCCCGATGGCGTCGAAACACCTCCTCCCGGGACAACGATGGCAAGCAGTTCAGTTCAAACAGGATGTTGGATTGCATGTCCAACTGGCTGGGGTCCGCCAACAAAATTTGTTCAAGCACCTCCAAGGCCTGCGCCGATTGGCCACTGTCGCTAAGACACCCGGACAGGACAACTGGTGCTCGCAGGCTGTTTGGATAACGCGCAAGGGTCTTGCGGCACAGCGCCTCGGCTTTTTCAAGGTGACCGGCTTCCTTGAGGGCCGCCGCGAGCAAACTCATGCGGTTATTGGTCTCCCCTTTTTCTTCTATCTGCCGCTCAAGATAGTCAATGGCCAGTTCCTGACTGCCCGAAGAACCAAATAGGGTGGCTAGGTTGAAGTGCGCTTCGGCATAGTCGGGGCGCAACTCCAAGGCCTTTTTATACTGCTCTACCGCCTCTTTCCATTTGCCTTCGGTCAGGAAAACATTGCCAAGATTGCCATACGACTCGGGCCGCAGCGGGTCACTGGCGACCAATTGATCGGCTTGTTCACGGGCCTGGGTCAGCCGCCCCAGTTCAATTAATACGGCGACCCGATTGACCCTTGCTTCGAAATAGCTGGGGTCAATCGCCAGCGCGGCATTGATCCAGGTCAGTGCCTCGTCAAACGCGACACGCGCCAAATGCCATTCACCCAGATTGCTGAGGGCGACAACATATCCGGGTTTGAGTGTGAGCGCGTGTTCATAGTCTGACCGTGCCGCGTCAAATGACATGGCCATTCGGTGGGCGACACCGCGTATGCACCAGAACGCCGGGTTTTCAGGTGTTTTGGCCAGGGCAGGCGCTATGGCCAACAGCGCGCCTGCGTGGTCTGCGCGGTTGATGGCGCGCTTGGCTGCGGCGTACATGGCATTGACGTCACCGAGCTTGGCCGCGCGTAACTCCAGCACTTCTGCAACCGCCGCCAGACCCTTGTGGTCCAACCAAGCAATACACCAGCGCCATACAAAGTCTGGCATGGTGTCCTATTCCTGCAAGGGAAGAAAGTCGCGAGCGCGTTGGCTTAAATCCTCTGCCGTGAGCGCCTCTTTGTGCGCCAGCAACCACAGATCGAAACTGGCTGCGCGTTGCGCGCCAAAGCGCCCTTTGAAGCCAGCGACCCGTACGGCCTCCATCAGGGTACGCAGCGTAAAACCGCAGCGATGCGCCATGTAGAGGTTGCCTGCCGCCATAGACGACCTTAGGCCATACAAGACATCCAGTGGTGCGATGGGGCCAGCGCCCGATATATAGGCTGGTTCGTCCAGTTTGTCATCGACAACCAATCGGCACAAGGATTGCAAATCGGGGCAGGTAAGCACCAAAAAACCATCCGGCTTCAGGACGCGAAAGAACTCAGTCAACGCGACCGGTACTTCATGCGGGTACAGATGCTCAATATTGTGCGAAGAAAAAATGGCATCCACCGTGCCATCGGGTACCTGCGGCATTTGGGTCATGCTGGCTACGACGTCGGGCGCGACCGAGGCATCGGCGTCCAGCCGAACTTCCCGCCACACGTCCCCGAAGAAACCGGGCACGGTATGTTGCTTGCGCAAGTGTCCGCAGCCCACATGCAGAAGAATGCGCTCACCCGACGCTGCATTCCACGAGAACTGCTGAACCGGATCGGGCGCCTTCAGGCCATGGCGGGCCATGAAACGCTGCACCCAGGGTGCAATGGTGCGGTCAACAAAACCAGTCAGCATAGGCCGGGCTAGCCCACGAAAGCGTTCAAAACCATGGAGAAAAGAAGTTGCCGCACTACCTGGGGCGAATAACCACTGGCCAGCAATCGCGGTTGCAGGCGGTAAGCCACGACGGCCCGGCCGATCACCCCCAGGTGAAACCGTTCCCGAACGTCCCGCGCAGCCCCATGGAATTTTTCCAGTGCCTGCGCCCACTCCGCCTGGCTGGGCAACTTGTTTTTCTTGACCTTGGGAATTGCGCGGTTGAAAGCGTCTTCCAGAGCCAGCGTGGCTTCCGTATATCGACTCACCGGGACTCTCCAAAAAAAGAGGGTTGCTGAAAACTCAGCAACCCAGATTCCAACACCCCTAACAAGCGACCCGTTAAGGTCGTCGCACCGGGAGCCAAGTGCCTATCAGCTGATGGCAATCGCGGTGAATGTGGCGGTCGATGAATTCGGACCGGAGACGGTGCATGCAACAGTATTGCCAGCGGTGGTCGTTCCAGTTGACGCTGTATAACCAGCGGGCATTCCACCCTGCAACACGTCGGTACCATTCCCGCAGCCAGTCACTGCCGTGCCCTTGGTCGAATTGGCGCTGCGTGCCGCATAGTTGACGACCATGGCGCTTGCCAAACCACCGGCCACGCCATCAGTAGCCGCCTTTTGTGCATCCGCCTTTAAATCCACAAACTTGGGCATGGCCACAGCCGCCAAAATGCCAAGGATGACGATAACCATCACCAACTCAATCAGGGTAAAACCGCCTTGGTTCTGTTTCATAGTAGTCACCTCTTAGTAAATATATTTCATCCAACGACCGAAATGGCCTAGTTCTGAAGGAAATTCTAGTCCTCTTATCTCAAGTTGTGCGTAAACTTTAAGCTGTAAACCCATGAACTAGTTCACGAATTCACTACATATCTCGGCTTAAATCACTTTACATGTGATCCGAGCCAGAGGTAGTCAGCTAGCGGGGTTAAGGTAGGAACACCCTCGTTCTTGCCTATGCGAAACCAGATGCCCCCCAGCTCCTGGGCAGGCTCTAACCACTCTGGATAGAGCAGGCGGTAGCCCACACAGTGGCAAGTGGGGTCAAACATCCAGCTGCCCGGCGCTACGCGGTAAAGGTCTCGCATAGATATTTCACCCACAAAGTTTGGGGGGAGCTGTTGCAGCAGCCTAAAGGGATTATTTTCTACCAGACTTTGATCGCCTGGCCGTAGTTCCCGCGCCAAGCGGTTGAGCATCAACGCGGTCCGCAATGATGCCACGGTGGACAACGCAAACACCCTCTCGCTTTGGCCCTGCAGGGAACGTATTTCGCGTTCAAACGCAAATCCCACCCCCAGCAGTACCAAGGCGACAAGACACCATTCAGTCAGGCGCCGACTCCACAGCGGCGATGGCAAATACGGGGCCGGTACGCGGGCCATCCTGGCGATTCCTAACCGCCACCTTTGCCCATGGCAGCCTGTCCCATGTTCCACAATGGAAGGAAAACGCCCAAAGCGAGCAAGAGCACCAATACGCCGATGACGGCCAGCAAAATTGGCTCGATGGCGGAAGACAGCCCTTTGATGTTGTAGTCGGTCTCCCGCTCGTACATGCCGGCAATCTCGAACAACAGGTTGTCCAATTCACCCGTCTCTTCGCCCACGTTGATCATCTGCAGCACGACCGGGGTAAACACACCCGTGGCTGCCGCACAGCGTGAAATGCTTTCGCCACGCTCAATGCCATCGCGCATCTGCTCGATACGGGCGCCGATGAAGGCGTTGTCTACCGTCTGCGCAACTACGGTAAGGGCCTGCACCAAGGGCACGCCGCTTTGGCTGGACAACGCAAAACTGCGGGCAAAACGGGCCAGTGTGGCTTTCAGGATAATTTCGCCGATGATGGGCAGCTTCAGTTTGCGTGCATCCCAGCGGTAGCGCCCTTCAGGCGTGCGCAAATAGGCGCGCCACGCAACCGCCGCGCCAATGATGCCGGCAATCAACAGGGGCCACCACTTGATCATCCAGGCCGAAAAACCGAGCAAACCCCTGGTAATCAGTGGCAACTGGGCATTAAATCCCGCGAAAACTTTGGCAAAAACGGGTATGACAAAGATGTTGAGGATAACGACCGCAATGGCCATCGCAATCATCACAAAAATCGGATACCGCGTGGCCTGCTTGATACGTTCACGTACATCACGCTCAAACTCCATGTGTTCATTTAGCCGCAAGAACACTTCGGTCAGGCGCCCTGTCATCTCACCGACACGGATCATGGAAATATAAAAACCACCAAACAGGTTCTGGTGGCGGGCCATCGCGGCGGACAGTTCTCGGCCCTGGTCCAGGCTTGCGCGTATGTCCTTCAGCAATTCCACCATGGCGGGCTTGGTGGCGGACGCTTGCAGGCCCGAAAACGCGCGCAGTATTGGCACACCAGCCTTGTTCAGCGTATACATCTGGCGCGAAAAAACCATCAGGTCTTCGTCCACGACCGGTTTGCGGTTGAGGCGGTCAAACCAGTTTTCGGTCTTGACTTCCTCAACGGCCCTAGCCAGAGCTATGTACACGGGCACCACGCCAAGGGTCTTGAGCTGGTCGGCCACGCCCCCTTCGGTCATGGCCTCCAGTTGGCCATCGACCGCTTCACCACGGTTATTGCGCCCCCGCCAGTCGTAGATGGCCATGCTGGCTTATCCCATGGCCTCGTCCGAATCACCCACATCAAAACCTACACGCAGCGCCTCGGCCAGTGACGTGCGACCTTGGCGCACCAGATCCAGCGCGTGGAATGCCATGGTGTGCCCTTTCATGCGTTCACGCGCCAGGCGCATGAAGCCCGCCGGATCGGAGGTCGAAGCCGCGTGTGTCAGCTCAGTGTCCATCTCCAGCAGTTCGTAGACACCTTGGCGGCCAGAATACCCGGTGCCATTGCAGGCCGAGCAACCCATGCCGCGTTTGGGTTTGACCGTTTCGCCCGGCGGCAACATCGACTCCAGCCACGCGGCTTCCTGCGGGGTGGGGGTGTGGGGCGCTGTGCACTCCTTGCAGTTCATACGCAGCAGGCGCTGGGCAATCACGGCCTGTAACGAGGTGGACACCATAAACGGCGGCACACCCATATCCAGCAGACGGAACGGGGTGCTCATCGCATCCCGGGTGTGCAGCGTGGACAGCACCAGGTGGCCGGTAATGGCCGCCCGCATGCCGATCTCGGCGGTCTCGGCGTCGCGCATTTCACCGACTAGCACCACGTCCGGATCCTGACGCAGCACGGAGCGCAATACACGCGCAAACGTCAGATCGATTTTTTCGTTGACCTGCACCTGGGTCAGGCCGGGCAGGCGGTATTCGATGGGGTCTTCTACGGTGATGACCTTGAGCTCGGTGGCGTTGATCTCGGCCAGCGCCGCATACAGCGTGGTGGTTTTGCCGGAACCGGTCGGGCCCGTAACCAGCACCATGCCGGCGCTGCGCCCCAGCACTTCGCGAAAACGTTTGAGCATGGCGTCCGGCATGCCAATCGTGTCAAGTCGGCGCATGCCAGCGCCCTGGTTCAGCAAACGCATCACCGCCGATTCGCCATACGCGGTTGGCAGGGTGGACAGACGCACATCAATCGTGCTGTCTTTAATACGCACGCTGAAGCGGCCGTCTTGCGGCAAGCGTTTCTCCGAGATGTCGAGCCCGGCCATCAGTTTGAGACGCTGCAACAGCGCTGCACCAATACGTTTGTCGGCCTGGGTTTGCACTTGCAACACACCGTCAACCCGAACCCGCACTTGCAGCCCGTCTTCCTGCGGTTCGATGTGAACGTCGGACGCGCCTACCTGGGTGGCATCTTCAAACAAAGACTGCAGGAGGCGCACCACGGGAGCACCTTCCAGACCGACCGAGGCGCTGAGTTCGCCAAAGTCCACCGCGTCGCCCAGATCCTTTTCCAGGGCGCGGGCCAGGCCACTGATTTCTTCGGTGCGGCGGTACAGGCGGTCAAACGCGGGAACGAGTCCGCTCTCCGGAACCGCCGCTATGCTGATGTTGCGCTTGAGAATGCGGGCCAGTTCGTCATAGGCAAACAGGTCCAGCGGGTCCCCCAGCGCCACCAGCAGTCTGTCACCCTTGTCTTCCAGTACCAGAGCCTTGAAGCGCCGCGCGGCGGATTCGGGCAGCAGCTTGACCACATCGGCCCGGAACGGAAAGGTCTTGAGGTTGACAAATGGGATGCGCAGCTGCCGTGCCAGGCCGTTGGCCAGCAACTCTTCGGTAATGATGCCGGTCTCTATAAGCAGTCGGCCCATTTTCTTGCCGGTGGTGCGCTGCAGATCCAGGGTTTGCTGCAATTGTTCCTGGGAGATCAGGCGCTGCTGCACCAGCACATCGCCCAGACGCAGCTTTTCAGGACGGCCCGGCGCTGGGCGTGGAGCGTCTGGCGCGGGGGGAGCGCTGGCTGCCATATTCATGCGCGTGTTCCTTCAGGGTGGAGCAAAAATAATAGCACGGTAAGCCGATGCCAAGTGCGTTTGCTGTGTGAGCTAACGAACTGTCTGGTTTACCCTAATCTATATACTGAAGGTATTCACTCCAGGAGACGCACCATGGCACGCAAGCAGCAAACCGGTTTTACCATCATTGAGCTGGTGATTACGATCACGATTATTGCCATTCTTGCGGCCATTGCGCTGCCGAGGTATGTCACGTTGCAGGCAGACGCGCGCTTGGCAAAAATGAATGCTATTCGCGGAGCGCTAGCCTCGGCGGCCGCTCTGGCTCGGGCTCGTTGTGAGCTGGATTTGGTGGCAACGCCAGTGGGGACATGTACTGCAACTGGTGGTACCGCCAACATGGACGGGACAGCCGTCGCGATGGTCAACAGGTATCCTCAAGCGCTGACAACTGCGGCTGGCAATGGTATTTTGGCTGCAACCAATATGGCCCCCGGCGCAACTATCGCAACAGCGGTTGATGGCGTTTTTGCCACCGGCGGCGGTGCGGCGGCCGGTTCAACCTTGACGATTACGCCTGTCGGTGCAACTACGCCAGCAAGTTGCACCATTACCTATACAAGCCCCGCCGCAGGTGCTGCGCCTGTTATCACATTAAATCCACTCGCCACCACAGCTACTTGTTAAGCGGTCTCTGGCATTCAAAACTAGTACTTGGCCCCGCACCCGCTGACA
This sequence comes from Rhodoferax sp., assembly GCA_043738115.1. GTDB lineage: Bacteria > Pseudomonadota > Gammaproteobacteria > Burkholderiales > Burkholderiaceae_C > Allorhodoferax. Next base: position 24,008 of record JAYSZJ010000034.1, read on the forward strand.
TGGTTGCTCTGCTCGACATGCACTGGTAAAACGCCTTTTTGTTGCCAGTAGCGCCGTCGCAATCTCGGACTTGGCCTGGCGCAGTTTGGCGGCCGTGGTGTCGTATTCGGCCTGGGTGATGTAGCCGTCCTTGGTGTTGCGTTGGCCCACTTCCAGCATAAGGTCCAATTGGTAACGCACGTTGTCCACGGCCTTCACGCAGGACAAGGCCTCGGTCTTAGGGGCCACCTTGGACAGGCCTTTGACCAAACCATCTCGAAGTTCTTCAACCCCCTTAGGGATTATCTTGGTGCCCTCGGCGTTGTACGGCGCCTTGGCGGCACTGTCGCTACCGCCGCTGTAGTTATTGCCACCAAATCCGCTATTGCTGTTGTGCATCTTGACGGGCTCTGGACCTTTTCGGTGGCCGGCGGTTGTGAGCCCTAGTGGACCTTGCCATTGGCATCCACCCACTTGTACACCCCTTGCGCAGATGGGGAGGATGCCAGCACCAGCAGCAAAGCGCCAGCCAGCGTGGTGGTCATCCCGTGTGTCTTGGTCGTCATCATCGTGTTGCCCTTGGCTTGGTCGGTTCGTGCGGCCAGCCGGCCTACAAATTCGGCGCCAGCAGGCGTTGCAATTCTGCCGGGTTTATATGGCGGCGCTGCGCCAGGTCCTGCAACTGGTCATCTCCAATCTTGCCCACATTGAAATAACTGCTGTCCGGGTGGCCAATGTAGAAACCGCTGACGCTGGCCGCAGGCGTCATCGCCAGGCTCTCGGTCACGCCCATGCCGATTTCTTCACATTGCATGAGCGCAAACATGTCCTGTTTGACGCTGTGGTCCGGGCAGGCCGGGTAGCCGGGTGCGGGGCGTATGCCTTTGTATTTTTCGGCGATCAGGTCCTCGGCGCCCAGTGACTCTGCTGCGGCATAGCCCCACAGATCCTTGCGCACCCGCTCGTGCAGGGCTTCGGCAAAAGCCTCGGCCAGCCGGTCGGCCAAGGCCTTCAGCATGATGGACGAATAGTCGTCATGTGCTGCCTCAAAGGCCTGGGCGCGTTTGTCGGCGCCTATGCCGGCGGTGACGGCAAACAAGCCTGCGTAGTCAGGTAACACTTGGTGTTTTTGGCCGTTAGCCCCCGTAGATTCTGCATGATTCGCTCCTGAATTAGGAGCAATGCGCGGTGCGACGAAATCCGCCAGGCAGCGGCTGGGCATGGTCACACCATCCACCACCGGCTTCTCGGTCTGCTGGCGCAGGCCGTACCAGGTGAGCACACGCCCGGTGCGGGTCTCGTCGGCGTAGAAGGCGATGTCGTCCTCGTCCACGCTGTTGGCGGGGTAGAGCGCGACCACGGCGTTGGCGGTCAGCCAGCGGCCGTCCACAATTTTCTTCAGCATGGCCTGGGCGTCGGCATACACGCGCTTGGCCTCCACACCCACCACTTCGTCATCAAGGATGGCAGGGAAGGGCCCAGCCAGGTCCCAGGTCTGGAAGAACGGGCCCCAGTCGATGTATTTGGCCAGCTCGCCCAGGTCAAAATTCTTGAACACGCGCCGGCCGAAGAACTTGGGCTTGGTGGCGGTATAGCTGCTCCAGTCAATGGGTGTCTTGTTGGCCCGCGCCTTGTCCAGCGTCCACATCGGAGTCTGCTTCTTGTTCGCATGCTGGGTGCGCACCCGTTCGTAGTCTGCGCTCAGCTCGTCCAGGAATTGGCCGGACTGGTCGCTGAGCAGGCTCTGCGCCACCCCCACGCTGCGGGACGCATCCGGCACGTAGACCACCGGGCCGTCGTAGTGGGGCGCAATGCGCACAGCAGTGTGCACGCGGCTGGTGGTGGCGCCACCAATCAACAGCGGGATTTTCTTGATGCGGAAGTAGTCGTCCTTCTGCATCTCGCCGGCCACGTATTGCATCTCTTCCAAGCTGGGCGTGATTAGGCCGGACAGGCCGATGATGTCAGCACCCTCGACCTTGGCGCGCGCCAGCACCTCGTGGCAGGGCACCATGACGCCCATGTTGACCACGTCAAAGTTGTTGCACTGCAGGACCACGGTGACGATGTTTTTGCCAATGTCGTGCACATCGCCCTTGACGGTGGCAATGATGATCTTGCCCTTGGTGCGCACGTCGCGCCCTGCCGCTTCGTCCAGTCGTTTTTCTTCTTCGATGTAGGGAATCAGATGCGCCACCGCGGACTTCATGACCCGGGCACTCTTGACGACCTGGGGCAGGAACATCTTGCCCTGGCCAAACAGGTCACCAACGATATTCATGCCGTCCATCAGCGGGCCTTCGATGACGTGCAGCGGGCGCCCGCCAGTGGCCAGGATAGCGCGGTAGGCCTCCTCGGTGTCTTCGGTGATGAAGTCGGTGATGCCGTGCACCATGGCGTGGCTCAGGCGCTGGCCTACGGAGACCGGTGTCTCGGGCGTGCCGCGCCATTCCAGCTTTTTGCTTTCGTCCTTGGCGCCGCTCTTGGCGGTTTCGGCAATCTCGACCAGGCGTTCACCGGCGTCGTCACGGCGGTTCAGCACCACGTCCTCCACGCGCTCGCGCAGCACCGGCTCCAGGTCGTCGTACACACCAACCATGCCGGCGTTGACGATACCCATGTCCATACCTGCGGCAATCGCGTGGTACAGGAACACGGTGTGGATGGCCTCGCGCACCGGGTCGTTGCCGCGGAAGCTGAAGGACACGTTGGACACGCCGCCAGAGACCTTGGCGCCCGGCAGGTTTTGCTTGATCCACCGCGTGGCTTCGATGAAGTCCACCGCGTAGTTGTTGTGCTCTTCAATGCCGGTGGCAATGGCGAAGATGTTGGGGTCGAAGATGATGTCTTCGGCCGGGAAGCCCACTTCGTCCACCAGGATGCGGTAGGCCCGCTCGCAGATCTCGATCTTGCGCTCAAAAGTATCAGCCTGGCCCTTTTCATCAAACGCCATCACGACCGCTGCGGCACCATAGCGGCGTACCAGCTTGGCCTGCTGGCGGAAGGCTTCTTCGCCCTCCTTCATGCTGATGGAGTTGACAATGCCCTTGCCCTGCATACAGCGCAGGCCGGCTTCGATGACGCTCCATTTGCTGGAGTCGATCATGACCGGCACGCGGGAAATATCGGGTTCGCTGGCGATCAGGTTCAGGAAACGGACCATGGCCGCCTGGCTGTCCAGCATGGCCTCGTCCATGTTGATGTCGATGACCTGGGCACCGTTTTCCACCTGCTGGCGCGCAACGGCCAGAGCCTGCTCGAAGTCGCCATTCAGGATCATGCGGGCAAATGCCTTGGAGCCCGTCACATTGGTGCGTTCGCCGATATTGACGAAAGTGGCGCGGGGGGCGGACCCGTCTTCGGCAGGGGTGGTGCCAATCGTGACCGGCTCCAGGCCGGACAGCATCATGGGGGGAACAGCAGAAATAGAAGACATGCATCTCACCTGTAAAACAGCGAACCAGGTGAGCGTCGTTGAGAACATCCAAGCCTGACAGAGCCACCGTGTGGCCTGCTGCAACGCTCCTTGGATGGGGTAATTTTAAGGGAGAACTTCTGTGTTTTGCGGGCCGCGGTGGTTTACCATTGCTTTCATAACCACCAGGCAGTTGTTGTTTGCGTGGCACAGAACGGGCACCACAGTCATGAACCCTGACGACAACACCCCGAATATTCCCCCAGACGACGACCAACGCATTCGCGCGTTCGAAATGGCGGCAGAACTGCTGACGGCTCCCAAAGCGCTGATGCACCTGTCGCTGGAGGAAGCACGAGTCGTGGTGGGTTATATGACGCCGCGCTTCATTCCGACCGAAACCACCTTTATTCGCGAGGGCGACGCCGCCGACGATGGTTTCATGGCCCTGCTGCTGGAGGGCGAGGTGGTGGTCGAAAGCGTGACGGTCAGCCGCACCGAGCCGCTGACGATCCGCGTTCTGGGCGAAGGCAGTCTGGTTGGCGAGGTGGGACTTGTGGACAAGGAGCCGCGCTCGGCTTCATGCACCACCAGTGCCGATTCGCTGTTTGCCATCCTGACCCGCGAATCCTTTGAAGCCCTGATCAACGAAGAGCCACGCATAGGCTCCAAGCTGCTGCTGGCGATTGCGGCCCGCCTGGCCGAGCGTCTGCGTGACAACGCCCGTAAGTTACGCCTGTATGCCAAGCTGGCTAAGGCCATGCAGTTGGAGATTGACCGGGCACTCGTTCAGCGGCCTTAGGCTTCAGTAAAAAGTGCCTATAGCCCCCGCGGATGCTGGGTGTTGCGCTATGTAAATAGTAGCGCTTGTCTCTGGGGTGCCAAGCCACTGGGCGGCAGGACGTTTTGCTCCGTGTCCCCCGCGCCCCTTGGGCGCTCCTCCTTGACCTGCGCAAAACGCCCTGCCGCCCAGCGGCTTGGATACTGCGTTTAAGCTGCTTCTTTGTAGAAGAAGTTGCGCTGCAGGCTGCGTCCGGGCAAAGGTGCCACCGCATGGGCAATTGCGCCAATATGGTCTGGCGTCGTGCCGCAGCAGCCGCCCACGATATTCACAAGCCCTTCGGCCGCGAACTCGCGTACCAGGCGGCTGGTCACGTCGGGCGTTTCGTCGAAACCGGTGTCGCTCATGGGGTTGGGCAGGCCGGCATTCGGGTAACAGCTGATAAACGTGTCCGGAGCCACGCGGTTCAGCTCCTGGATATAGGGACGCATCAGCGCCGCACCCAGAGCGCAGTTCAAGCCAATCGCCAGCGGCTGGGCGTGGCGCACGCTGTGCCAGAAGGCGGTCACGGTCTGGCCGGAGAGAATGCGGCCCGACGCGTCGGTCACCGTGCCGCTGATGATGAGGGGCAGGCGCTCGCCGCTGGCTTCGAAGTATTCGTCGATCGCAAATAACGCGGCCTTGGCGTTGAGCGTGTCGAAGATGGTTTCCACCAGCAACACGTCGCTGCCGCCTTCGACCAAAGCCTTGGTCTGGTCGTAATACGCCTGGCGCAGTTCTTCATAGGTCACATTGCGCGCGCCGGGGTCGTTCACATCGGGGCTGATGCTGGCGGTCTTGGGCGTGGGGCCGAGGGCGCCGGCGACGAAACGGGGCTTGTCGGGCGTGGAATATTTGTCGCAGGCGGCGCGGGCCAGTTTGGCGGATACCAGGTTCATCTCCACGGCCAAGTCGGCCATGTCGTAGTCGGCCTGGGCTACCGTGGTGGCGCCAAAGGTGTTGGTCTCGATCAGGTCGGCGCCGGCCCCCAGGTAGCGTTCGTGGATGTCGGAGATCACGTCCGGCCGGGTCAGGCTCAGCAGCTCGTTGTTGCCCTTGACATCGCGGTGGAAGTCGGTAAAACGGGTGCCCTGCGCGCCCGGCCCGGTGTAGCCCTCGCCACGGTACTGCGCCTCGCCCAGCTTGAAGCGCTGGATCATGGTGCCCATGGCGCCGTCCAGAATGGCGATGCGGTTGGCCAGAATGCCGGGCAAGGCCTGGCCACGGGTGTAAATGGGGGTGTTCTTCATGGATGCAGCTCACTTTCTGTTGTTAGACAAAGTGAGCGCAGTTGGCAAACCCAAGCCTGGTGACCGTTGGCGAACTGTTGTACACAGTGCCGGGTCGCTGCAGCGCTCCTTGGGATGGTCACATTTTAGACCACGGCGCGAGTGCTGTGTGGGCTGGGCGCCCAGCACCCCCGCAGCGCCCATGCCCGACAATAGGAGCATCCCACGGGCTTTGCCCGGCAGCGCCTTAAGCGATTTATGGCCCTAGCCCCCGAATACATTACCTGATTAGCTACTGTTTTGATAGCAACCGAACCATCCGACATCTCCAGCCAGACCTGCCAGGCCATCCTGCAAGAGGTCTTTGGTTACCCGCAGTTCCGCGGACCGCAACAGGCCATCGTGGAACACGTGGCCAATGGCGGCGACGCGTTGGTGCTGATGCCCACCGGGGGTGGCAAGTCACTGTGTTACCAGATTCCCGCCATCGCCCGCCAACGCGCGGGGCTGGGGGTGGCGCTGGTCATCTCGCCGCTGATCGCGCTGATGCACGACCAAGTGGGAGCCCTGCACGAGGCGGGTGTCAGCGCCGAATTCCTGAACTCGACGCTGAGCGGTGAAGAGGCCTACCAGGTCGAGCAACGCCTGCTGCGCGGCGACATCACCTGCCTCTATGCCGCGCCCGAGCGGGTGACCAACCCGCGCTTTTTGGCGCTGCTGGATTCGCTGTACGAACGCAACCAGCTAAGCCTGTTCGCCATCGACGAGGCGCATTGCGTCAGCCAGTGGGGCCACGATTTCCGCCCAGAATACCGGGCGCTGACCGTACTGCACGAGCGCTACGCCGGTGTGCCGCGCATAGCGCTGACCGCCACAGCCGACGACCTGACCCGCGCCGACATCGTGGAGCGCCTGCAGCTCCAAGACGCCCAGGCCTTTGTCAGCAGCTTCGACCGCCCCAATATTCGCTACACCATTGTTGAGAAGCGCGAGGCCGTGCAACAGCTGCTGCGTTTTATCGAGCGGGAGCACGAGGGCGATGCCGGTATCGTCTACTGCCAGTCGCGCAAAAAGGTCGAAGACGTGGCGCAGACGCTGGTGGATGCCGGCATACGCGCCTTGCCCTACCACGCGGGGCTGGACAGCAAGGTGCGCCAGGACCACCAGAACCGTTTTCTGCGTGAGGAAGGTGTGGTCATGGTGGCCACCATCGCCTTTGGCATGGGAATCGACAAACCCGATGTGCGTTTTGTCGCCCACCTGGACATGCCCAAGAATATTGAAGGTTACTACCAGGAAACCGGTCGTGCCGGGCGCGATGGCCTGCCCGCCTACGCCTGGATGGGCTATGGCCTGCAGGATGTGGTCAACCAGCGGCGGATGATCGACGAAAGCCCGGCGGGTGAGGAATTCAAACAGGCCCTGCGCGGCAAGCTGGATGCCCTTCTGGGGCTGGCGGAAGCGACGGATTGCCGCCGAGTTCGGTTATTGGCCTACTTTGGCGAGCAGCTAGGCGATGGCCCCAATTACCGTTGCCAGAACTGCGACAACTGCATCAACCCACCGGATATCTGGGACGGCACGGACGCTGCGCGCAAGCTGCTCAGCACCATTTACCGCATCCAGCAGTCCAGCGGCATGTCCTTCGGCGCAGGCCACGTCATGGACATCGTGCGCGGCAAAACCACCGAAAAGGTCACCCAATACGGCCACACGGCCTTGAGCACCTTTGGTCTGGGCGCTGATTTCAGTGAAATCCAGCTGCGCGGCGTGTTGCGCCAGCTGATCGCCATGGGCGCCGTTGCTGTGGATGCACAGGCTTTCAATACCCTGCAGCTGACCGAACAATCGCGCGCCGTGCTGCGCGGTGAGGTGCAGGTGCAGCTGCGGGAGTCGGTCTCCACGCCTGCCAGCCGCAGCAAGAGCAAACGCCCGGGTGCTGGTTCTGCCGTGGTCAAGGCGCCGATTGCGCTGGATGGGGATGGTTTGGTGCGTTATGCGGCGCTGAAGGCCTGGCGCGCCGAAGTGGCGCGGGAACACAACCTGCCCGCCTACGTGATCTTCCACGACGCCACGCTGGCGGCGATTGCCAAACGCGCGCCGCAGACCCTGGACGATTTGCAGGGTATCAGCGGGATTGGGGCGAAGAAGCTGGAAGCGTACGCGCAGGAAGTGCTGCGCGTGGTGAACACCTAGGAGAGAGGTGCCTCCGGGCCACGCTGCACAGAGGCCTCCAGCCCCAGAGTCGGGGTGGAGGCCAAAGTGAGGTCAAGGAGGAGCCCGAAGGGCGGAGGACACGAACGGCGGCGTTTACCCCATCTCTGGGGCGGGCGCATACAACTAAAGTGATGCGCGCCGCGAGAACGGGAAAACGATCTAAGCCGCAGTCCGGTGACGGAAGCAGGTCTCGTACGACATCGCAGCACCCGACATCGTGTTCTGCAGGCGGGCAATAGCGCGGCTGTGGCGCTTGCCGCCCTTGGCGTCGCAGACGTGCTGGCTGTGGTGCTGGATCAGGGCTTGCAGCTTGTTCCGGCAAGCGTCCAAAACACCGGCGAAATTGAGCGCGATATACGCAGAATGGTCGGCATTGGTGTGGCGGAATTCGTCTGACCAGTAGTCAAACAGTTGCCACTGGTAGGTACCTTTTTCAGGAACCTTGATCGTCTCTTTGTTCATATCAACACGTCAAAATGAAGAAGAATGGATACTGATCAAGGCGCCCGGCTGTGCTTCCAACGGGCCGACGATTGATGCATCCGCGTCCAGATATGACGGTTGACGGGCTCAACCGGTTGACAGCGCTTTCTGAATTTTTGGACTTTGAACGTCCAAATTAGTGCATAAACCCTATTCCACGGGCCTCGCGAACCTCGGGTTTGATACGGTGTTCTGCCTCGAGTTGCTCCAGGAACTCACCCGGCTCCAGGTGGGCGTCTAAGATGGCGTTCTGCCGTTTGACTGCTGAAAAGTCGCCCACACAGAGCTGGTCCAGGGCGGTCAGGCGTTTTTCCAGATTCTGGTCCAGCTGGCTGTCATCCCCGGCGCAGGCCTCAGTCACAAACAGCGTCAACCGTTGGGTCCGGGTCAGAGGTTTGAACTGGATTTTGAACGTAAACCTGCGCAGCGCAGCCTGGTCTATACGGTCCATCAGATTGGTCGTGCAAATGAAAACGCCGTGGAAACGCTCCATGCCCTGCAGCATTTCGTTGACTTCTGACACCTCGTAGCTGCGCTGGGCTCCCCGGCGGTCCTGCAGGAAGCTGTCGGCCTCGTCCAGCAGCAAAATGGCGTTCTCGGCTTCGGCCTCGCGGAACATGGCGGCCATGTTCTGTTCAGTTTCACCCACGTATTTGCCCATCAAGTCGCTGGACTGGCGTACATGCAGGGGCTGGCCAAGGGTTGTAGCAATGTGCTCAGCCAGCGCGGTTTTTCCCGTGCCGGGTGGGCCGTAAAAGCAAAGCGTGCCGTGGCCGCGTGCTTGCAGGGCCTGCACCATGCGCGGGATCTCAAAACGGCTTTCGACGTTCAGCAGCGCGGGGTCGTAATGGCTGGCCGCAATTAGACGCGCACCGTCTGCAGCCCGGTTGCCCAGGGCCTGGTCGGCGTTCTTGAGCTGGCGTTCGATCAGGGTTTCCAGTGTGTTCGCGGCATCGATAGGAGTCTTTTCTGCACAGGCCAGTCCGGCAAAACGCACCGCGGTGCGGATCTGCGCGGGCGTTAAGCCCTTGCGTTTGGTCAGTCGGCCGACAAATGCGTCGGACACGGCAACCCCGGCCAGCGTCTTGCGCACCAAGTCCTCACGGGCACCGGGTGGCGGCGATTTCAGTTCTAGGTGGTAGGCAAAGCGGCGCCTGAAGGCCGGGTCGATCTGTTCGATGCGGTTGGTCACCCAGATGGTGGGCACGACATTCGATTCCAGCACCTGGTTGACCCAGGCCTTGCCACTGACACTGCCGTTGGGTGGCACGGCATTGGCATCTGCCCTCGCCATCCACTGCGCGGCTTCGTTGGAAATGGGGGGAAATACGTCCTCCACTTCGTCAAACAGCAGCGCCGCCTGGGAGCTGCCTTTGAGGAAAACCTGGGCGATTTGCAGCGAGCGGTAGCGGTCCCGCCCGCTCAAGCTATTGCCGTCGCGGTCGGCGTACTCCACCTCAAACAGTTCCAGCCCGGCTGATTGGGCCACCACCTTGGCCAGCTCGGTCTTGCCGGTGCCGGGCGGCCCGTACAGCAGCACATTGATACCGACCTCTTGCCGGGCCACGGCGTTGGCAAGGAGATTGCACAGCACCTGGGCGTCTTCCGCAACAAAGGCAAAGTCGTCTAGCCCCAGTGTGCTTTTGGCCGACAGACGGGTAAACACCGCCATCAGTTCGGCCTGGTCGCGGTAGGGACGCATCAGCACCGGCGGCAGCTTTTCGCTGACCTTCATCAGGTCGGCCAGATCGGTGATGTTGTGCTCAGAAATCAGGTTTTCCACCAGCCCGATGCGTTCCAAGCGTGACCCGGCACGCAGCGCCTCGGCCACCTGGTCCGGGTTGACACCGGCCACGTCGGCTATTGCCGCATAGGCTTCTGGCGCGTTGTTGACCTTGAATTCCACGAGGATGCTGCGCATGTCGCGCTGGTAACGTGCCAATGTTCCGTACAGCAGCAGCGCCCGCTCCGCCTTGTTCAGCTGCAACAGGCCGGCCAGCGCGTTGATGTTTTTCTCGACCAGCGTGGACTGGCGCTTCAAGGAGTTGTGCAACCATTCGCCAGTTACCGTCAAGACGGAAATCAGGTCCTTGGGCTGGTCCTTGGCGTATTCGTCCAGAAAGAAATACAGTGTGGCCTCGTCATAAGGGCCGCGCCAGGCACCGTGGCGGGCCAGAAATTCGGTCGCATCCAGCGCCTCATGGCCGCGCCACAACTCGTTGCTGATACAGCGCCGCGCGAGGAATTCGCGCAGACGTGAAAGCACTGATACCGGCCACACCAGATGGCGACCGGCCAGGCCGACGATGCCGTTGAAGTCGCGGCGCACATTCAGGCCCGCACCTTGGCGCGTGGCCAGTGTGAGTACAAAGTGCGAACACATCAAATCCAACACCGGCGCCTCGAGCAGGCCCGGTGAGGGAATCAGATGCCCACCTAGGGGCTGGGACAACAAACGCTTGGCCATCAAATGCCTCCAGCACAGTTGCTTACGGGGCCACCATACAGCAGACTGGCGCAAGATGGAAGTCTTGGGGGCAAGATTTGTGGCCAGACAAAAAGCAGCACAATGGCGGCATGATTGAATACCAAGACATCCAGGCGGCCGAACAACGGCTGCAAGGCCACCTGCTCCGCACACCCTGCGTGGCGTCGCAAACCTTGTCCGACATCACCGGTGCGCAGGTGTTTCTCAAGTTCGAAAACTTGCAGTTCACCGCCTCCTTCAAAGAGCGCGGCGCTTGCAACAAACTGGCGCAGTTGACGCCCGAGCAGTCCGCACGCGGCGTTATCGCCATGAGCGCGGGCAACCATGCCCAGGGCGTGGCCTACCACGCGCAGCGCCTGGGTTTGCACGCTGTGATCGTGATGCCGCGCTTCACACCTGGCGTCAAGGTTGAGCGCACCCGCGGCTTCGGGGCCGAGGTCATCCTGCACGGCGACACGCTGGAAGAATCCCGCAGCCATGCATTTGCGCTGGCCGAGCAGCGACAACTGACCTTTGTCCACCCCTACGACGACGACGCCATCATTGCCGGCCAGGGCACCGTGGCCTTGGAAATGCTGGAAGACGTGCCCGATCTGGACACATTGATCGTGGCTATTGGTGGTGGCGGTTTGATTTCCGGCATGGCTACGGTGGCCAAGGCGCTGAAGCCGACCATGGAAGTGGTGGGTGTGCAGACCGTGCGCTTCCCCGCCATGTTCAACGCCATCCAGCGCACGCAGCATCCCCAGGGTACCAGCACCATTGCCGAAGGTATTGCCGTCGGCACACCCGGGCGCATTCCCATGGAGGTCATCCGCGCGCGGGTCGACGATTTGTTGCTGGTCGACGAGGGCGATATCGAGCAGGCCCTGGTCATGTTGCTGGAGGTGGAAAAAACTCTGGTGGAAGGGGCCGGTGCCGTCGGCTTGGCCGCCCTGCTGAAGTATCCCGAACGTTTCAAGGGCAAACGGGTGGGGCTGGTGTTATGCGGCGGCAATATCGATCCGCTGCTACTGGCTGCCATCATTGAGCGTGGCATGGTGCGGGCCGGTCGCTTGGCGCGCATCCGGGTCGGCGCGCGCGATGTGCCGGGTTCTCTGGCACGTATCACCGCCACCGTAGCCGAAGCCGGTGCCAATATTGAAGAGGTGCACCACCAGCGCGCCTTCACGACGCTGTCGGCGCAAAACGCCGAGGTGGAACTGGTGGTGCAAACCCGCGGCCACGCCCATGTAAACGAGGTGTTGGCGGTGCTGCGCCAGGCCGGTTTTGACGCGCAGTTGGGTTAGGCCCGAGCTGTAGGTAAAATCGCTTTAGTTCTTATTGATCGATGCCCAGAAGGAATTCCCCATGTCCGCACCTACACCTACTCCACCACCCGGCCACGAAGTTGATGCCGTGGAAGCCATCGTTCCCCTGATTCCCATAGTACTGCCCGTTGTTGGCGGTGTGTTGATGTTCCTGTTGGCGTTTATCGCCGTGTACATGGCGTAAGGCCGCCTCAGCGCCTGACAGCATGGTGTGACCTGCCCGCGGCTTGGCCCGCGGCGCATATGTCACACCTTCTTTTCTCCCGTTTCTTTCTTATTGCGCACACCTGCGCACGGCGTCGCTGTGCGTGTTCCACGGGCAAGCGTCCTGACATTCATGCATAACCCCATGCAGGTTTTGCATAAATGTTGTCGGTAACTCGCATGTAACCGCAGTACCTGTTCTTAAAATGGGTAGATCCGCCCCTGCGGTCTGCGTGAGGTGTACGTGAGATAGGGGACGGTTGTATCCATAGGGTTCTGGAAAACGTTTTCTCAAAGTCAAAGGCCAGCCTTTATTTTGAAAAGACGATTTTTAAACTAGGAGCTACCGTATGAACGCACCCATGATGCAGGGCTTGAAGCTGAACACGCCCAGCTATGTCAAAAACCCCAGGCTGATCGCCTGGGTGGCCGACATGGCCGCACTGACCAAACCCGACGCCATCTACTGGTGTGACGGTTCCGAAGAAGAATACCAACGCCTGTGCCAGCAACTGGTCGATGCCGGTACCTTTAAAAAGCTCAACCCCGCCAAACGCCCCAACTCCTTCCTGGCCTGCTCCGACCCCACCGACGTGGCCCGTGTCGAAGATCGTACCTACATCTGCAGCGCGCAAAAAGAAAACGCAGGCCCCACCAACAACTGGATGGCACCAGCCGAGATGCGCAAGCTGCTCCAGTCCGGCCAGGACGACGGTACGCCTGCACTGTTTGACGGTTGTATGAAGGGCCGCACCATGTACGTGGTGCCGTTCTCTATGGGCCCGCTGGGTTCACACATTGCCCACATTGGCATCGAACTGTCCGACAGCCCCTACGTAGCAGTCAACCAGCGCATCATGACCCGGATGGGCAAGGCCGTGTACGACGTGCTGGGTGTGGATGGTGATTTTGTGCCCTGCATGCACACCACCGGCGCGCCACTGCAGCCCGGCCAGGCTGATGTGAAGTGGCCTTGCAACAAGACCAAGTACATCGTCCATTACCCCGAGACGCGCGAGATCTGGTCCTACGGCTCCGGCTACGGCGGCAACGCGTTGCTGGGCAAGAAATGCTTCGCACTGCGCATCGCGTCCACTATGGGCCGTGACCAGGGTTGGCTGGCAGAACACATGCTGATCCTGGGCGTGACCAACCCCCAGGGCAAAAAATACCACGTGGCAGCCGCCTTCCCCAGCGCCTGCGGCAAGACCAATTTTTCGATGCTGGTGCCGCCCGAAGGCTTTGAAGGCTGGAAAGTCACCACCATCGGTGACGATATCGCCTGGCTCAAGCCCGGGCAAGACGGCAAGCTCTACGCCATCAACCCCGAAGCGGGTTACTTTGGGGTGGCCCCGGGCACCAACACGCTGACCAACCCCAACTGCATGGCCAGCCTGAACCAGAACGTCATCTTCACCAATGTGGCACTGACCGACGACGGCGACGTCTGGTGGGAAGGCATGGAAAAGGACGCCGGCAACATGCCCGCACACCTGATTGACTGGCAAGGCAAGGACTGGACGCCCGCCATCGCTAAGGAAACCGGCGCCAAGGCTGCGCACCCCAATGCCCGCTTCACGGTTGCCGCGACCAACAACCCCGCGCTGGACGCGCAGTGGAACGATGCCAACGGGGTGCCCATCGACGCATTCATGTTCGGCGGACGCCGCTCCACGACCGTGCCTTTGATCACCGAAGCGCGTAACTGGGTCGAAGGCGTTTACATGGCCGCAACCATGGGCTCCGAGACCACCGCCGCTGCCACCGGCCAGGCCGGCATCGTGCGCCGAGACCCGTTTGCGATGCTGCCCTTCATGGGCTACAACATGAGCGACTACTTCCAGCACTGGCTCAACATGGGCGACAAGCTTGCCCAGTCCGGCGCCAAGTTGCCCAAGATGTACGCCGTGAACTGGTTCCGCAAGGGTGACGACGGCAAGTTCGTCTGGCCCGGTTATGGCGAAAACATGCGTGTGCTGAAGTGGATGATCGACCGCATCGAAGGCACGACCCCCGGTACTGAAAACGGTTTTGGCGTCAGCCCGGCGTACTCTGAAATCACCTGGACCGGCCTGGACTTCACGCCTGCCCAGTTTGATTCGGTGACCAGCCTGGACAAGGCTGCATGGAAAGAGGAGTTCGCATTACACAGCGAACTGTTCACCCAGCTGGCCTACCACCTGCCACAGGCGCTGGTAGACACCAAGGCCCGCCTGGAAGCAAAGTTAGCCGCCTAAGATTGGCCCGTGGGGCGTAGGCCCCATGCAAAAAGCCACCCTCGGGTGGCTTTTTTTTGGCTGCCGCGCTAGCGGCAGAGCAACCAGGCGATCAGCCTTGTGACTGGCGAATGCTGGCTGCGCGGATGTCGGCCATGACGCGGTGGTCGTGGCGGGCCAGTTCCCACATTTCAGCTTCCGCGCGACGCTCTGCGCCGGCCTTGCGGTAAGCGCTTACCAGAGCTGCGCCGGCATTGGACATCTTGCGCAGCGGTGTGGCCAATATAGCCAGTGCGGCGAAGGTAACCGTCCACAACGCAACCCATGCGGCCAACATGTGGCCGTTGGTCCAGCTGTCGATCACCTGGTCTGCGGTCACCAGAAGGGCAGCCATACCGGCGGCCAACAGCATGCCAGCCAGAGGGCGGGACTTTTCTTCGCTGTTGGTCCTATTCTGCATGGCTTGCGAAGGCATGCGTCCAGCAGCTGTGTGATGAGGGGTAACGTGGGCTAGGTGTGTCATGGCAAATTCCTTTGCAGAGTTGACGGGAAGCGAACTGAATGAGGAGTCTTGAACTAACATGGGGCGAATACTAAGGGTTAACACTAGTATTGGTCTACTTTATGTTGGTGATGTTTGGTATTCACCGTGGTTATGATTGACCATGCGCGATATTTCCCTGCGAACCCTGGATCTGAACCTGCTCAAGGTGTTTGATGTGGTCATGTCAGAGCGCAGCCTGACCCGCGCCGCCGAACAATTGGCGCTGACCCAACCCGCCGTCAGCAATGCGATACGCCGCCTGCGCGAGGCCCTGGGTGACGAGCTGCTGGTGCGCAAGGGCCGCACGCTGGAGCCCACGCCCCGCGCCGAAGCGCTGTGGCCCGCCGTACGCGGCTGCCTGCAGCAGTTGCAGGCATCGCTGGCACCCCCGGATTTCGACCCGGCCAGCGCCACCTCCACCTACATACTGACCATGGCTGACGCCACGGCTGCCGAGATGATGCCGGGCCTGCTCGGCATCATCACGGCCCAGGCGCCCAGCGTATCGCTGCGCGTGGTGCCGCTGACTACACGCGACCCGCGCCAACTGCTGGAAGACGGCCATGCCGACCTGGCCGTGGGCCATTTCCCGGCGGTGCTGGCTGATCTGACGGCGCGCGCCCAGGCCGGTGATACGGCGAGCTTTTTGCACCACCGCCTGTTTTCGGGCGACTACGTGTGTGTGATGCGCAAGGGCCACCCGCTGGCGCGCGAGCCGCTCAGCCTGCAGCACTTCTGCGACGCCCGCCACATGCTGGTGAGCTTTTCGGGCCGCCCCTATGGTTTCATCGACGAAGCGTTAGCCGCCTTGGGCCGGCGCCGCCGTGTTGTGTTGACCGTGAACCAGTTCTTCACCGCGGGCAAGGTCGTGGCCCAATCCGACGTGTTAACGGTGCTGCCGCGCCACTTTGTCGGTGTGACCGGCTATGCCCAGGACCTGGTGCTGCGCGAGCTGCCATTTCCGGTGGCGCCTATCCAGGTGGACGCCTTGTGGCACCTGCGCAAGGACGGCGACCGCGCACACGCCTGGCTGCGTGCCCAAATCGCCAACCTGGCCGCCAAGGCATCGTGACCGTATGAAGATCCAACTGCTGTCTGACCTGCATCTGGAAGCCCATCCGCACTGGAAGGCCGAGCCCGCGCCCGGTGCCGACCTGCTGGTGTTGGCTGGTGACATAGGCTCGTACCAACCGGGTTCGCAGCTGGTGGACAACGACTTTGGCCTGGGCCAGTTTTCACCCCACAACGGTTGGCCGACACCAGTGATTTTTGTACCCGGCAACCACGAATACGACGGCATGGACTTTGACGAAGCCCACACCCGCCTGCGCGAGACCTGTACACGCCTTGGGCTGATCTGGCTGGAGCGCGAGACGCTGGTGATGGGTGGTGTGCGTTTTGTCGGCACCACTCTATGGTCCGACTTTGACGCCCTAGCCCCTGCCGCAGCGCCGCCCCCGCCCGCCAGGCATGGCGCCCAGGTCAACCCGCTGGCGCAACTACTCAAGGCCCGCGACAAGGCTTTCCGCGCGGCCAACTACTACTTGCGTAAAACTGGCACCACGCGACGCGGCGAGCCCTGGCTGGCAGAAACCCTGCGCGAGCAGGCCCTGGTCTGCCAGGCCTGGCTGCGCACCGCGCTGGCCCAGCCCTTTGACGGCCCCACCGTGGCCATCACCCACTTTGCGCCCAGCCTGATGAGCGCCGACCCGCGTTATGGCCTGACACCGGGCACCGCCGGCTTTTGCAATGCGCTGGATGATCTGCTGCCCTACGTACAGTGGTGGTTACACGGCCACTTGCACGCGCCCAGCGACTATGTGCACCGCGGCTGCCACGTGGTGGCCAACCCCCTGGGTTATGCACGCAAGAATGAGCAGGCCAGCTTCCAGCCGAAAGGCTTGATAGAAATCGGCCCCTAGCCCCCGTCGGAACTACATATAGCGCTACTCTTTTGATAGTGCACGCACAAAACTGGCAAAACGTGGCACGCCCGCATCGGTCAAACCCCGGAACCGGTAGGTCACCACACTGCCCACCGGCGGCGGATCGCGGCGCTGGGCGTCGGTCAGCCCTGTGCCAATCTTGAAACGCACA
The DNA here is from genome assembly GCA_043738115.1 of Rhodoferax sp. Taxonomy (GTDB): domain Bacteria; phylum Pseudomonadota; class Gammaproteobacteria; order Burkholderiales; family Burkholderiaceae_C; genus Allorhodoferax. Next base: position 41,010 of record JAYSZJ010000034.1, read on the forward strand.
CCCGGCGCAGCCGCATTCCCGCTGGCAACGGTTTCCACCAGCAGTGCGCCCACCATGCCGGTGTATTTGCCCTGGCCGGCCTGGTGACCCAGCACGCGGGCCTCAGCGTCCTCGTGTGGTTTGACCTTCAGCAAATCGCCATTGCGCGTGGCGGTGTACAGCGAGGCACCGCGATGCAGCATCAGCCCCTCACCACCGGCCTTGACCACCCGGCGCATCTGCGCCTGCAGGGCCGCATGGCTGGTGGCGCGTGTCTGCGCTACGGCGACCACCCAGGGTTGCGCTATCTGCTCCACAGCAGCATTCAACGCGGTGATGCGATTGGTGAACGGACCACCCTGCGCCGGCATATCAAACACCATAAACCGTATGCCGCGCCAGGCTGCGTCATCCGGTGCCTGCTGGCGTACGGTGGAGATGGCTTGTGCAAACCGGCCGCGCCCGGCCCACAACTCACCATCCAGCCGCGTGCTCGGCCAGCCCGCGGTAAACCACGCCGGAGCGTGCACCCGTTCACCGCCGCGGGTGAATAACTGTTGGCCGTCCCAGTAGCCGCGTATGCCATCGTACTTCTCGCTGACCCAGTAGTCGGCCAGATCAATGCCGGGGTGGTAGACCTTGGCCAGCATCAGGGCGGGCGCGGTGGTGGCCGGCGTTTGGGCTAATGCTTGCGGGCCGCCAAGTAGGCCGCATAGACACAATAGGCCGGCAATTACCCACCGGGGGAAGGTCAAACGCAAGGGCAAATGCATGGCAGGATTCCTGAAAGCGGGGCGGCCTGGCCCCGGGTGGGTGCAGCATACCAACTGGTGGCAGGCTTGGTCGGCACAGATAACCGCCGTCCAAGTTGATACATATCAATCCACGCGGCAGAGGCATCGCTACACTGGGCCTCATCCACGCTTAGGAGCTCTCCCCATGAAAATTCTTCTGGCCGTTGACGGCAGCACGTACAGCAAAAAAATGCTGGCCTATCTGACCACACACGAAGGCATGTTCTCCAAGGCCCATGAGTACACGGTATTCACCGCCCAGCCCGCCTTGCCGACCCGCGCGCGTGCGGCGGTGGGCAAGGAAGCGGTGGACAGTTATTACGCGGATGAGAGCGAAAAGGTGATTGCCCCGGTGAGCAAATTTTTGCTGCGCCATGGCATCAATGCCAAGAGTGTGTGGAAAGTGGGCTCGGCCGGCGCCATGATCGCCAAGATGGCCGAAGACGGCAAGTTCGACCTGGTGGTGATGGGCTCACACGGCCATGGCGCCTGGGCCAATCTGGTCATGGGTTCGGTTGCCACCCAGGTGCTCGCACATTGCGGCGTGCCGGTGCTCATGGTGCGATAGGCGGGTGCGTTAACTAACGCGCGTTCAAGCCTTCAAAACAGGTGGAGAGCACCAGGTCAATGATCTGCTCGTTCTCATACAGGCCACCCATCTTCAAGAACTCCAGTACCGGGTCGCAGGCGCGGGCGTACAGCGTGTACAGCACCGCAATTGCGGGCAGCTTGGGGTTGATGGCACCGTCGGCCTGTGCGGTTTCAATCCAGGCGCCCAGGCGGTCGCTGACATCCATCAGCCCATCCATATAGGCCGTGTTGGCCATCAGCGTGGTGCGCAGGCTGGAATTCTGGCTGGGTAACGACGGCATCTCGCCATTGAGCTTCAGGCCCATGGTCCAGCGCACCACGGTGCGCAATTTGTCCACCGCCGATGCCTCGGGTGGCAGGGTGCCTAAAAAATGCTGCGCCCGTTGCATCACGCCCACCATCGCCGCGGCGGCCAGTTCTTCCTTGCTGGAGAAGTGTTTGTACAGGCTGGCCTTGGCAATGCCGACCTGGGCCGCCACCTCGTCCACCGTCATGGCCTCAAAACCTTTCTCGGCCAGCAGCTGGTTGACGACTTTGATGATGGCGTCTTCACGCGCCAGCAGCATTTGCGCTTTGAAAGAGACTTTGGGGGCGACGGGGCTGGAGTACATGGCTAGAGTTTAGCCGCAGCCGTCAAAAAATACAGTAAAAGTCCAGTTTATGACCGGGCGGTCTTCAATGCGACCGCAGCGGCACTGGATAAGGCGGCCGTCAAGCGGTCTATGACCACGGAGTCCAGGTTCCAGCAGTGCCAGTAGAGGTTGATGGGCAGTGTGACCTGGGGCGCCAGATTGACCAGCTCGCCACTGGCCAGCAGGTGGGCAACTTTGAGCTCGGGTAATACACAGGCACCCCAACCGGCCAGCGCCGCCTGCACCTGGCCCTCCACACTGGGCACAAACCGCTGGCTCAGCGCGACCCGGCGCAATCCGCAGGCGCGGCTGACAAATTCGGTCTGCAAATCATCCTTGCGGTTGAAGGCGACAAAGGCAAGGGAACGGAAATTATGCGGGGTCAGGCCCTGCGGGCAGTGGGCGCTCGCATAGGCCGGGCTGGCGATGGCCACGTAATGCATGACGCCCAGCGGCATGACCTTGCACCCGCGCAGCGCCTGCTTCAACGTGGTGACACAGCCCAGCACCTGGCCTTCGCGCAACCACTCATGGGTGAAGTCCTGGTCGTCGGTGATGATCTCCAGCGGCAGCCCCTCGACGACCATGTGCCCCAGTGCGGGTAGCGCCCAGGTGGCAATGCTGTCGGCGTTGATGGCGATCGAGATGCGGTCTTCCTCGCGCATGGCGCTGGCACCTGGGGTCAGGTCTTGCAGATCACTTTCGAGGTCGGCCCGCAGTAGGCGCATCTGCATGGCGTGTTTGATCAGCAAGCGCCCGGCGGATGTCGGTTTGATGGGCCGACTGCGCACCAGCAGCACGGTGCCCACCTGGGCCTCCAATGCACGCAGGCGCTGCGACACGGCCGACTGGGTGACCGACAGGCGCAGGGCTGCGCGTTCAAAGCCGCCTTCTTCCACAATGGCAGCCAGGCATTCCAGCGCGTCCGAGTCAAAGGTTCGCATAGTTCATTTCCGACAGGCTATTGCAGGGGTTTGCAGTGTCCGGCGACGGAGCCACCGACGGGCTGCGCCCTGCAGGTCATTAGTTTAACTAATGTTTCATACCTGCCAGTGGGCGTTAAAAGATGGCCCAGAGCGCGGTCGGAACAGCTGTCTTTGGCCCGCTTTCCCAACTTATGGCCTAATACTGCCTTTGCAAACTCAGTCAGGACCGTAAAAATGGGCAACCAAATCGTCACCGAAGCAGACCGTAAAGCCACTCCCCGTCCCGCAACCCTGCCAGGTTTCACGCTGCCAACCGGCGGCCGTGGCCAAAAGGTGAGCCTGGAGCGCGGTGTCTCTACCCGCAGCAAGAAGAACCCCGGCAAGCGCTCCAAAAAAGGCGGCTAATCAGGATTCTGGAGCTAGGCCTTATGGGCCTGCTCCAAACATTCTTGTAATGCCCGCGTCGCCCGCGCAATGTGTGGCGACCTTCGTGTAATCGCAAAAAACTGGCAGTCGTATCGAAACACCGCCGGGTCGATGGCGCGCATCTGGCCATCTCGCACAAAACTCTGTGCATAGTGGTCGGGCAAAAAGCCCAAAAATTTCCCCGACAGAATCAGCGTCGCAATCGCCTCTTGGTCAAAGCCGGTCGCCTTGCGTGTTAGTCGCACCTGCTGGCTGATCTCCATATTCGGTGAGTGGTAACCCAGGCCGGCAAACTGGTGGGCGCGCAAGCCGTCCCAATCCCTGGGCTGCTTGGCTGCAGTCGCATCAAACAGCGGATGCGCGTGGCCGCAGTACAGCAGCATCACCTCATCGAACAACAGCGTGTACTCCAGCGTGTCCGAACTGCGGTGGCCGGGGATGATGCCGATCTGGTATTGGCCGTCCAGCACGCCGCGCTCGATCGCGGTGAGTGTTGCCACGTGCAGGTTCAGCGCAACGTCGGGCGCTTGCTCGGTAAACAACGCGATGGCTTCGGCAATATGGGCCTGCGGGTTACTCGCGGTCTTGTCGAACATGGCTACGTGTAACTGCCCGCCCATGCGTTCGTGGATTTCGTCCACACCACTGCGGAAGGCGTCCGTCGCGGCCAGTAATGCCGTGGTCTGGTCGTAAATCTTCTGGCCCTCGGGCGTCAGTGCAAAACCGGCCCGGCCGCGCCGGCACAGCGTCAGGCCCAGCCGGGTTTCCAGGTCCTTGATGTGGCGGCTTACGGTGGATGTCCCGATGTTCAACTCCAATTCGGCTGCCGCCATGCCACCGCAATCGACCACCGCGCGGAACACGCGCAGCAGGCGCAAATCCATGTCGCTGATCTGGCCCAGCACGGCCTTCTTCTTAACTTTCATAGATCAGCAACTAAATTGTGATAACTGTTACTTTATAAGAGTAACAGAGCGAACCACAATGACCTAATCCCCCGCACAGTTGCAGGGCAGGAATGCTTTCGCCCGACTCCAACACAAAGGCCACCGCCATGAAGCTCAACGACACCACCCCATCGACTGCCGTCACCAGCACCAGCGCCTTCCCCGGTGACTCGGCCTGGATGGAAGCGCATTGGATGCCCTACACGGCCAACCGCAACTTCAAAGCTAACCCCCGCATGATGGTCAGCGCGCAGGGCGCGTATTACACCGACAACCACGGCCGCAAGATTCTGGACGGGCTCTCCGGTCTGTGGTGCTGTGGCCTGGGCCATGGCCGCAGCGAAATTACCGAAGCCGTCAGCCGTCAGATCGGCACGCTGGACTATTCCCCCGCCTTCCAGTTCGGCCACCCGCTGTCCTTTGAGCTGGCCAACAAAATCCGTGAACTGACGCCAGACGGCTTGGACTATGTGTTCTTCACCGGCTCCGGCTCCGAGTCTGCCGACACCTCGCTGAAGATGGCCCGTGCCTACTGGCGCGCCAAAGGCATGGGTACCAAGACACGCCTGATTGGCCGTGAGAAGGGCTACCACGGTGTCAACTTCGGCGGCATTTCGGTGGGCGGCATTGTCGGCAACCGCAAGGTCTTTGGCCAGGGCATTGAGGCGGACCATTTGCCCCACACGCAGCCTGCGATGGGCTCTTTCTACAAAGGCATGCCGCCCACCGGTGCCGAGCTGGCCGACGAGTTGCTGAAGCTGATCGCGCTGCACGATGCGTCCAACATCGCGGCCGTCATCGTGGAGCCCATGTCCGGCTCGGCGGGTGTCGTGATCCCGCCCGTGGGCTATTTGCAGCGCCTGCGCGAGATCTGCACCGCCAACAACATCCTGCTGATTTTTGACGAAGTCATCACCGGTTTTGGCCGCATGGGCGCCTACACCGGCGCTGCCGCCTTCGGTGTGACGCCCGACATCATGAACGTGGCCAAACAGATCACCAACGGCGCGCAGCCGCTGGGCGCCGTGGTTGCCAAGAAGGACATCTACGACACCTTCATGGCCCAGGGCGGCCCGGACTACATGCTGGAGTTCCCCCACGGCTACACCTACTCGGCCCACCCCGTGGCTTGCGCAGCTGGCATTGCAGCGCTGGATGTGCTGGTCAAGGAAAACATGGTCGAGCGTGTGTCTGCGCTGGCCCCGTATTTCGAACAAGCCGTGCACAGCTTAAAGGGTGCCAAACACGTGGCTGACATCCGCAACTACGGGCTGGCCGCCGGCATCACGATTGCTGCCGTGCCGGGCGAACCTGCCAAGCGGCCTTACGAGATTGCGATGCGCTGCCTGGAAAAGGGTTTTTACGTGCGTTACGGTGGCGACACCATCCAACTGGCACCACCCTTCATCATCGAGAAGGCCGAGATCGACAGCCTGGTGAATGCGCTGGGGGAATCGCTGAACGCAACGGATTGATCTAAATGCTCCTGAATTGATAGCTATCGAGGCAATCTAATCGGGGGCTAGCGCCACATTATTCATATAGACACTTCTGGAAGACCCATGTCCCAACTCCCAACCATAGGCCATCTGATAGACGGCAAGCTGACCGACGGCAACACCAATGCGCGCTCCCAAAGCGTCTACAACCCGGCGACGGGCCAGGCTGAGAAGCGCCTGTTGCTGGCAGACAAAACCACGGTTGAGCAGGCCATTGCGTCGGCACAGGCAGCCTTCCCCGCCTGGCGCAACACGCCGCCACTGAAGCGTGCGCGCGTCATGGGCAACCTCAAGGTGCTGTTGGAGAAACATGCCGACGAAATCTGTGCACTGATCACCGCCGAACACGGCAAGGTCTTGAGCGACGCGGCAGGTGAATTACAACGCGGCATCGAAAACGTGGAATACGCCAGCTATGCGCCCGAGCTGCTCAAGGGTGAACACAGCAAGAATGTTGGCCCTGCAATTGATTCCTGGAGCGAGTTCCAGCCCCTGGGTGTGGCCGCCGGCATCACCCCCTTCAACTTCCCCGCCATGGTGCCGCTGTGGATGTGGCCCATGGCCGTGGCCTGCGGCAACACTTTCATCCTCAAGCCGTCCGAGCGCGACCCCAGCAGCACGCTGCGCATCGCGCAACTGGCACTCGAAGCTGGTCTGCCACCGGGTGTGCTCAATGTTGTCAATGGCGACAAGGAGGCCGTGGACACCTTGCTGACCGACCCGCGCATCAAGGCTGTGAGTTTTGTCGGCTCCACACCGATCGCCGAATACATCTACGCCGAAGGCTGCAAACACGGCAAACGTGTGCAGGCCCTGGGCGGTGCCAAGAACCACGCGGTGGTGATGCCCGACGCCGATATCGCCAACGCGGTGAACGCGCTGATGGGCGCGGCTTATGGCTCGTGCGGCGAGCGCTGCATGGCCATCCCGCTGGTCGTCGCGATCGGTGACGCCACGGCCGACGCGGTGGTCGCAGCGCTGAAGGTCGAGATTGCCAAGATGCACGTCGGCCCCGGCACCGATGCCAAGAGCGACATGGGTCCGCTGGTCACCAAGCCACACTTTGAGAAGGTCAAGGGATACGTAGACCAAGGCGTGAAAGAAGGTGCGACGCTGGTGGTGGATGGGCGTGGTGTCAGCGTCAGCGGCCACGAAGACGGCTACTTCCTCGGCCCCTGCCTGTTCGACCACGTCAAACCCGGCATGGTGATCTACCAGGAAGAAATTTTCGGCCCGGTGTTGGGCGTGGTGCGCGTCAACACATTGCAGGAAGCCATGGACCTGATCGACGCACACGAATACGGCAACGGAACCTGCATCTTCACCCGCGACGGTGAAGCCGCGCGTTATTTCACCGACAACATTTTGGTCGGCATGGTGGGCGTCAACGTGCCGCTGCCGGTGCCCGTGGCGTACCACTCGTTTGGCGGCTGGAAGCGCAGTTTGTTTGGTGACCTGCACGCTTATGGCCCGGATGCTGTGCGCTTCTACACCAAGCGCAAGACGATTACCCAGCGCTGGCCGAGTGCTGGTGTGCGGGAGGGAACGGTGTTTGCGTTTCCGAGCAGCAAGTAAAGCCCCTCGCGAGGATGGCTGCCAAGTTCAGCCGTCCTTGCCATCCAGCCGCGTGTGCAGCAACCAGGGTGGTCACCAGCCCATAGGCGAGTATCTCGGCAGCCTCGGTTTTCACGATGATGCGGGCCAAAACGTAGTGCATGGAGATCTCCATCAGTGTGTTGCAAAGGGCTTATCTTTGCCCCGCACATGCGGTTTTGTGCAGTCTGAAAACATTTACGCAGTGCTCTTAAATAAGTAGCGTCATGCGACCGTTCCACGAGGGCTGCGGGAAAAAAGTGGCTCAGGGTCCATCGTTGCATTTCTGAAGTTTTCGTCAGACAAACTTCAGTTGTGTTGCGCCGGGCATGTTCCTACCATGCGTTGGCGGAGGATTTTCTCCGTGTAACAGAGCACCGCAACCCGCTTGCTCTTTCACTATTGAACTGGAACATCCTCATGAAATTTTTGTCCCGCATTGTTTTTAGCTTTGCGCTCGTATTGGCGAGCCTCGCGGCCATTGCCGGTGAAATGCCGTTTAGCCAAAAGATCTTTGACGACTTGCGCGCCAACGGCAAGCCGGTTGTCGTCCATGTGCACGCCAGCTGGTGTGGCGTGTGCAAAAAACAGGCGGAAATTATGGATACGTTGGCGGTGGACAAACAGTTCAAAGACCTGACGGTTCTAAGAGCCGATTTCGACACCGAGAAAGATCTGTTGAAGACCTTGAAGGTGGTGCATCAGAGCACCTTCGTGGCCTTCAAGGGCGGCACTGAGGTGGCGCGTTCCGCAGGCGAGACCAACAAGGACAGCATCGCCGCTTTGCTAGCGAAAGCGCAGTGAGAAACAGCGTGGACTTACATTAACCCGGTACGCAAAATGGAATTTGGGTTTGCTAGTTATGGACTGGCCTTTCTGGCCGGGGTTCTGTCCACGCTGTCTCCTTGTGTGCTGCCGTTGGTTCCCATCGTGCTGGGTAGCGCCGTCGCTGCGCACCGCTGGGGGGCCATGGCGCTGATCGTGGGGTTGATGGCGTCGTATACGGTGGTGGGCATTGTCGTCACCACCGTGGGTTCGTCGCTGGGCCTGGATGGAGCGGTCTTTCGAAATATCGGAGCGGCCGTCCTCGTCGCCGCTGGCCTGGTGTTGCTGTTCCCGGTGCTGCAGGCGCGCCTTGCGCTGGCCACTTCGGGGGCGTCCAATGGCGGCCACGTCTTGCTGTCCAAAATCAATGTCCAGGGCTTGCGTGGGCAGTTACTGATTGGCCTGGTACTTGGCGCGGTCTGGAGCCCCTGCGTAGGGCCGACGCTGGGGGCCGCCATTGCGCTAGCGTCGCAGGGCAAAGACCTTGCCAAGGTGGCGCTCCTGATGGCGACCTTCGCACTCGGCGCCGGCACGCCTATGCTGGCACTGGGAGCGCTGTCAAGGAACATGGTGGCGAGGCTGCGGGGCAAGCTACTATCGGTGGGAAGCGCGGGTAAAGCCGTGCTGGGTGTCGTCGTGCTGTTGGTCGGACTCTTGACGCTCACGGGCTTTGATAAAAACATTGAAACCGTGGTGGTGAACCTCTTGCCGCAGTGGTTGACCGATTTAACGACCCGTTTCTAACCTGCAGCATGCGCATACTGATCATTGAAGACGAGAAGAAACTGGCCCAGGCGATCCAGGAAAGTCTGGAGTATGTGCAGTACGAGGTGTGTGTGGCGCACACCGGCGAGGAAGGTTTTTTCCTGGCCAATGAACAGCCGTTTGACTTGGTGATTCTTGATCTGATGCTGCCGGGGCGCGACGGGCTCGAGATTTTGTCTACGCTACGCAAGCGGCATGTGCTGACCCCGGTCATCATCATCACGGCGCAGGACACGGTCGACGCGCGGGTGCTGGGTCTGGACAGCGGCGCAGACGACTATCTGGTCAAACCCTTTGCGTTTGCCGAGCTGCATGCGCGGCTGCGCGCGCTGCTGCGGCGCGGGGCGGTTGAACCAGGCCTCAGTCTGCAGTTGCGCTTGGCCGATCTGGACATGGATGTGTTGGCGCGCGAGGTTTCCCGCGGCGGGCGGCCCATCGACTTAACTGCCAAGGAATTTGAGTTGCTCGAATACTTTCTGCGCCACCAAGGCAGCATCGTCACCCGCGGCATGCTGGTGCGCGATATCTGGAAGGAGCCGGCCCGCGTCGTACCCTTGGACAATGTCATCGATGTGCACATCGCCCGTTTGCGAAAAAAAGTCGATGCGGATTTTGCCGAACCCTTGCTGCACACGGTACGCGGCGTCGGGTTCATTTTGCGAGGCGGTGCGTGATGGTGCGTCGCCCTCCTAGCCGTGTGCGCCTGCGCATTGCCATCTGGTATGCGGTCTCGCTGACGCTGATTTTCTCTGCAGTCGCTGTTTGCGTGTTCACATTTGTGCGCATGGCTTGCATGATCCCCATCCGCGCGCAGCTTGGCACCGAATTTTCACGGCTGGAGAAGGCGCTTCTCAACCCGCAGCCGAATCTTGCCAGGCTGGACAGCGATGGCTTAGCCCCCCACTTTCGCATCACGGAGAGCCCGCAGGCTGGCGTGGAGGCCCACTACGCCAGCCGTGGCTGGGCCCTGGCGCAAATTCCTGAGAGTACGCCCGACGATGCGAACGGACACTGGGTTCAATCCGCCAGCGGCAGGCACTTTTTTGTCCAACAGTTCTCGCTGGTGCAGCCCGACAAAACGTTTCACATCACCATCGCCCAAGACGTGGAACAAACCTACGCGAGTGTGCAAAAACTCGCTCTGGCCTTGCTGATGGGCATTCCTTTGGTGATGTTGGTCAGCTTGGGCGGCGGGTACTTTTTCGCAGGACGGGTGTTGGCTCCCATAGGCGCCATGGCGCGCAAGGCCCAAGAGATTACCGCCGACAAGCTTTCCGAGCGGCTGCCCGTCCAGCATCCCGTGGATGAGTTCGGCCACCTGGCCGGTGTCTTCAATAACACCTTCGAGCGGCTGGAAAACTCCTTCGAGCGTTTGCGTCGCTTCACTGCCGACGCCTCGCATGAGCTGCGCACACCGTTAGCGGTAATACGCAGCGTTGGCGAAAACGCCTTGCAGCGGACGCGCGCGCCAGCCCACTACGAAAACGTGATCGGCAGCATGCTGGAAGAGACGGACCGGCTCACCAGGCTGTTGGACGGATTGTTGACACTGACGCGGGCGGAAGAGGGGCAGCTGTCTCTGCGCCCCGAAAGCATTGCACTGGGTGCGTTCGCCTTGGAGGTTGTGAATTGCTTGCGGGTGCTGGCGGAGGAGAAGCAGCAGACTTTGTCCTTTGATGCCGGGCCTGAACTGCATGCAACGGCCGATCGTGCAACGCTCCGACAGGCACTGATCAATCTGATTGCAAACGCGATCCGCTACACACCGCAGCGGGGCGAGATCCACGTCCATGTAAGCCTGGGCAGCGACGGCTCACGGGTGGTTGCGGTGCGGGACAACGGCCCCGGCATCGCAGCGGAGCACCAGGCAAAAATCTTCGAGCGTTTCTACCGCATCGATACCGATCGCTCACGCGAGACGGGTGGCGCGGGCCTTGGCCTTGCGATCGCACGTCAGGTCGTTGTCACCAATGGCGGCACCATTGCGCTGGAGTCGCAAGAAGGCACGGGCAGCACGTTTAGCATCGTGCTGGCCTAATACGTCAGCTTTTAGCCGCGACGATCTCCACCCCCACCCGAAAGCTGTGTCGCACCAGTGCCGGAATCACCATCCGCATAGAGGCCGGGCGGGCATCGCCCAAAGAGTGGCTGCGCGACAGCGGCCAAGACTACGAACCCACGCCACAAGGCAGAAACAATTGGCCGCATTGAGCACAGCGCTGTCGGACCACTATGCGCGAGCGCCTGGGTTTTGCGCGCACCGCAATCGCAGGTTGTCAGCATCACGCCCTAGGGGCAATTGGCATTCCACTAGGGCTAGCACCTCAGATGGCTTGAGCTATCTGGCCCAGCTAGGCCACCTGCTCCTGCTTCGCATTCCACGTCTCACACCAAGCCGCAAACGTGTGCGCCGCAATCGGCTTGCTCATGAAATAACCCTGGGCCTCATCACACTGCAGGGCCTTGAGTTTGTCCCAGATCAGCGCGTTTTCCACGCCCTCAGCCACCACGGTCAGTCCCAGGTTGTGGGCCAGGTCTACGGTGGAGCGAACGATCTTGGCGTCGTCCTCGTCGGTCTCCATGTTCATGACGAAGGACTTGTCGATCTTCAGTTCATCCACCGGCAGGCTTTTCAGGTAGGCCAGTGACGAATAACCGGTGCCGAAGTCGTCAATCGACAGTTTGAAGCCGCGCTCGGACAGCAGGTTCAGTGTGCTCTGGGCGCGCTGGGGGTCGTCCATGATGGCGCTCTCGGTGATCTCCAGGCAAAAAACGCTGGCTGGCAGCTGGTACTTGACCAGTACGGCATCCAGGCGGGCGGGAAATTCTAGGTCCAGCAGGTCGCGGGTGGAAAGGTTGATGGCCAGCTTAAAACCGCCGTCCAGACCGATCAGGGTCTTGCTGATGCGGGCGGACTCCTCAAACACCCACATCGTCAATTGGCGTACAAACCCGGTCTGTTCGGCGAAGGGTATGAACTCCAGCGGCGGCACCAAGCCGCGCTGCGGGTGCTGCCAGCGCACCAGGGCTTCAGCGGCGACCACAAGGCCGGTTGCCAGGCTGAGTTTGGGTTGCAGGAACAGTCGGAGCTCGCCCTGGGCCACGGCATTGCGCAACTCGGACAACATGGACAATGTCTCGCTGCTCGATGAGTCCAGCGATGCGTCGTAGACCTGCATCAGTGTGGTGCGCGATTTGGCGGCATACATGGCTACCTCGGCATGGGACAGCAGGGCGTCCACATCGTGGGCGTGCTGCGGGAAGCAGGCGATGCCCATGCTGGCGCTCATGTCCACGGTTTGTTCTTCAAAAGCCAGTGGCAGCTCGAAGGATTTGGCAATACGCTGCGCCACGGTGACGGCGATGTCGGCATTGCTGTTGGTCAGCATCACGGCAAACTCGTCGCCGCCCAGGCGGGCCACCATGTCGCCGGCGCGCATGTCCTGCTGGGTCAGCCGCTTGGCCACGGCGATCAGCAACTGGTCGCCAAAGGAATAACCCAGCACGTCGTTGACATGTTTGAAGCGGTCAATGTCCAGCATCACAATGGCCATGCCCTTGGCCGGATTGCCACCCTCGGCGTTGGCGGCCTGGATCTGCTCCTGCACCGCCTCGCGAAAGCGGGCCCGGTTGGGCAGGCCGGTCAGGCGGTCCCAGTAGGCCAGCGTGCGAATCTCGTTTTGTTGTGCACCGATGTTGATGCGCATGGCGTCAAAGGCCTTGGCCAGGCCACCGATCTCGTCATGGCGGTCGGTGTGCTGCATGGGCACGTCGTACTGGCCGCGCCCTAGGGTTTCGGTGGCCTGGACCAAGGAGCGCAGCGGTGTGGTCACGCGCCGTGCGGCAAACACGCTGCCTATGGCAAACAGCACCACGCCCAGCCCGGTGATCCATGCCAGCGCAACCTGGGCCTGGCGGAACGGCGCCACCACCTCGTTGACCGAGCGGAACAACAGGGTGCGCACACTGCCAAAGGACCCCGCGTCGAGCTTCACGCTGCGCGCAATCAGGCGGTCGTTGTCCACAGGCAACTCGGTCACATCCACGGCAGTGGCTTCCAGCGCACGCAGGGCCCCGGCGGGCAGCGTGGTGGAGACCACCTGGCGGCCTTCCCCGGCGGCCTCACTGATCAGGGCCAAGTGCATTTCCGAAATGTTGCGCATATCGTCCAGCAGCTTCTGGTTGATGGGAAAACCCATCAGCACCCAGCCCACCACCACCGGGGCTTTGATGGGCACCAGCACAAACTGGTAGGGCGTGCGGCCCACCAGCGCCACCTGGCTGCCTTGGGCGTCGCGCACGCCGGGGCCAGTGAGTCGGCCCAGCACACCCTGCAGTTCGGTGCCGTCCTGGCCTTCGCCGACGGCGCGCAACGTCATATTGGTGTCCATCAGCGCGGTGACGGTGGCGCCAATGCGGGCGCCGTGGTTTTCGAGTACGGAGCGTATGGTCTCGTTGTCCTGGGTATTAACGGCTTCCCGAAAACCAAAGTCGGCCGCCAGCAGGGCCGCACCCTGTTGCAGCTTTTGCGCGTTCTGGTCCAGCAGGCGGCGCCATACGCGTTCGCCCACCAGCAGCTCCTGGTCCACTTGGCGTTTGGCGCTTTGTTCAATGCTGATGCGCACCACGCTGAATACCGCCGCCTGCACAATTAACAGCAGCAGCAGAGACAGGGCGACGATGCGCGACGACAGGCCCCAGTAGTCCGGCCGCCACTCCAGCTTCATGGTGTGACGCCCGCCAGACGGTAGTTCAAGCTCACATCGGTGTTAGCCACGGTGAGTGCCTGTTCGGCCGCCGGGGCACCAACGGCCAGCCCCGGGTGCCAGACCCGCATGCGGTAGTTTCCAGCGGGTACATCCTTTAGTGTGGTGGTGCCTTTGGCATCGCCGGGAGCAAAAAAGGGCGTCTCCACAACCACGACCCAGGCGCTCATGTTGTCGTGGATATTGCATCCCAGCACAGCAATGCCAGGCTGGTCAAAAACTACCGGGTTGGCCGCCGTGCCGGTATACAGCTTGAGCTCGAACTTCTTGTTGGGTGAAAACGAGTACACATGGTGGCGCACCGTATCGCGGTTGGGAAAGGTGACCGCCGTTCCCGCCGTAACCACCAGCACCCGGGGGGTGAACTGCCGGGCCACCTGCGCAATCTCGGCGCCGGCCATGGGTTTGGCCAACTGCTTGGCTTCGCGCGACTCCAGAAACACGACACCGTCGGGCAGAGGCTTGCCCGCGGCGTCCTGCAGTTGTACCGACACCGTTGCCGCGTGCGCAAGCGGCATGGTTAACACCCCAATCAACAGAAGCCGGAGGTTCAATTGCATATCGGGAAATCTCTCGGTAAAAGTTCAGTGTATAGCGCTTGTCAGAAGACCAGTTGAATACGTACAGAAAGCATATCCGCCGTACTGCCATACACACTGCCGGTCAGGTAGGCGGCCTGGTATTCCAGCCGCTGTTTTTCGGTGAGGGCCCAGGCCCCGCCCACGACGGGGCCCCAGCGGTGGGATTGCCGGTCTGCGCCCAGCCAGCGGTTCCAGGTGCCCAGTTCACCAAAGCCCTGCAGACCCGTGTGCAGCGCCTGGCTCCAACGGTACTTGGCCTGCCACTGGTATTTCAGCTGGGGCGCATTGGTGTTGCCCGGTGCCAGCGATTTCTCAAAAATCAGGTTGCCATTGAGCTGTACCCGGCCCACGTCGGTCTGCAGCACCGGTCCAAACTCCAGTGCATTGCCGCTAGCGGAATCCTGGTCCTTGATCAGCTGGGTGTGCAGGGCAACGTCTACATCCCATTGGCCCTGGGTCAGCAAAAAATCGTTCTGCCAGTTTAGTGTGCTGGGCACAGCGTTGGAAAACGCGGGCCCGACGTAACTCATCAATAACTCGGTGTACCAGCGGGAGTTGACGTTGTAACCAATACCGATCTCGGGCCACACCACATCAGCGCGACCCTTGCGCTGCACGGTCCAGTAGCGGTAGTCCACATGGACCTTGCCGGTGTCTTCGTAAACCGCCACCAGGTAGTAGCCAGGGTCTGCACAGGCGAGTGCCGACCACAGCAGGGTCGTGCCCGCTACCAACAAGGCCTTGGCTTTTGTCATCTTGGCTTGCACCATGCTTGGGTTTTCACAGGATAGGCGTCCAGCATATACCGACGGGCCATGGCGGCGATAATCGGGGGCTACACCGGAACCCTATGGCACTTATCACTTTACTTGACGCCCAGCTGGCATTTGGGCACGTCCCGCTGCTCGACCACGCTGACTTTTCCCTCGAAACCCAGGAACGCGTGGGTCTGATCGGCCGCAACGGCGCGGGCAAATCCTCCATGCTCAAAATTCTGGGTGGCATGGAGCGGCCCGACGATGGCACGCTGCAGGTGCAAACCGGCACGCGTATCTCCTACGTGGCGCAAGAGCCCATTCTGGACGGGGATGCTACAGTTTTTGTATCTGTTCGTTCAGGGCTGGAGCGGGTTATAGGCCTGATTGAAGAATATTGCCTGGGCCATGGCGACCTCGATGCGATGCAAAGCGAGATCGAAACCCTGGACGGCTGGAACTGGGAGCAGCGGGTGAACGAAACCCTGCAGCGCCTGCACCTGAACCCCGACGCGATCATCAATACGCTCTCCGGCGGTACCAAAAAACGCGTGGCACTGGCCCAGGCCCTGGTCGCCCAGCCGGATGTGCTGCTGCTCGATGAGCCGACCAACCACCTGGACTTGGACTCCATCGAATGGCTGGAAGGCCTGCTGGTGGACTTCAAAGGCTCCATCATCACCATCACCCACGACCGTTCCTTTTTGGACAACGTGGCGACCCGCATCGTGGAACTGGACCGCGGCAAGCTGATGAGTTACCCCGGCAACTTTGCCGCCTACCTGCTGCAAAAGGAAGAGCAGCTGGCGCAAGAGGCGGTCATCAACGCCAAGGCCGACAAGCTGCTTGCGCAAGAGGAAGTGTGGATTCGCAAGGGTGTGGAAGCCCGCCGCACCCGCGCCACCGCGCGCATCGTGCGCCTGGACGAGCTGCGCAGCAAACGCGAAGCGCGCCGCGACGTGGTCGGCAGCGTCAACATGGACGTGAACACCGGTGACAAGAGTGGCAAGCTGGTGGCTGAACTGACCCACGTCAGCAAGACCTTTGGCGACCGCAAGATCGTTGACGACTTCACCGCCACCATTCTTCGCGGCGACAAGATTGGCCTGTTGGGCCCGAATGGCGCCGGCAAGACGACACTGCTCAAGCTGATTCTGGGCGACCACAAGGCCGACCCGGCGCCCGCCAATTCTCCCAAGCCAGAACCCGGCCACAGCCCCTGGGGCACCGTGCGCCAGGGTGCCAACATCACCGTGGCCTACTTCGACCAGATGCGCAATGCACTGGACCTGGATTCCACGCTGGAAGACTTCATCAGCCCGGGCTCCGAGTGGATCGAAATCGGCAACCAGAAGAAACACCGCAAGAGCTACTTGGGCGACTTCTTGTTCTCACCAGCGCGCGCCACGTCCCCGGTTCGCTCTTTGAGCGGCGGCGAACGCAACCGCTTGCTGCTGGCCCGCCTGTTCGCCCGCCCCGCCAACGTGCTGGTGCTGGATGAGCCGACCAACGATCTGGACATCGACACACTGGAACTGCTGGAAGACCTGCTGCAAAACTACGACGGTACCGTGTTCCTGGTCAGCCATGACCGGACCTTCTTGGACAACGTCGTCACCAGCACGATTGCGTATGAAGGCGACGCCAAGTGGCGCGAATACGAAGGGGGCGTCAGCGACTGGCTGATCCAGACCAAACGCGCCAATGCCATCAATGCGGCCCAGGGCAAAACCACGGCCAAGCCTTTCAACTACGAGCGGGAGCAGCTGCAAAAGCAGGAGCAGGCGAGCGCGCAGGTCAGTGCCCAGGCTCCGGCAGCGCCCGCTGCACCTGCGCCGGCCAAGGCCAAAAAGCTCAGCTTCAAGGAGCAGCGCGAGCTGGACGGCCTGCCCGACCTGATTGCCGCCTTGGAGGCCGAGCAGGTGGAGATCAACGCCGCGCTGGCCGATGGCAGCCTGTACGCCGTGGACAACGTGCGCGCCATGAAGCTGGCCACACGCAACGCCCAGATCGATGACGAGCTGATGGTTGCGCTGGAGCGCTGGGAAACCCTGGGCGATAACCCCAAGGCCTGAAGCTGCGCAATTGTGCCTATGCCGGTGGCGTGGGCGCGGTGTACAACTTCTGGCAGTGTTCGCAGAAAAAGCTGCGCCTGTGGGTTTTGCCCAAGTGCGCCTTGGTAAACGGTATGTCGCAGCGCGGGCAGATGCGTTTGGTGTGCGCCAGCCAATGGGCCTTGAGCACAAAGGCCTTCTTCCATTCCAGGAACTCAAAACTGTAGGTCCGCGCCTGCTCCACCAGTTCGCGCAGCTTAGGCGCGGGCAGTGCGCCCACCGTGGACGAGGGGTGCACCCGGATGCGGAACAACACCTCGTTCTTGATGATGTTGCCCACGCCGGAAAACACGGTCTGGTCCAACAGCGCATCACAAACCAGTGTGTCGGGCTTGGCGCGCAACTGGGCACGGGCCCACTTGGGGTCCCACTGGTCCGACATGACGTCTACACGCCAGTCGTACACCGCATCCAGATCGGCATCCAGCTGGCGCACGGAGCAGGTGTAGAAATTCAACTCCTCGCCACCGTCAAATTCCAAGCCCAAACGCGGCTCGGAGTCTTTGCGTTCGTTGATGCGGTAGGTGCCAAACATCAGCATGTGGATGCGCAAGGCCAGGGTGGGCAACTGGATCAGGAAGTGTTTGCCCCAGGTACGCAGGGCCACAATTTTTTGCCCCGCCAGGCTGTCCATATCCACGGTCTTGGTGTTGCCGTGGGCGCGCTGGATAGTCTTGCCGGCAAAACCGGCAGCCTGTTCGCGCAGGATGACAAGAGAAGGTCCTTCGGGCACGCAATACTCCAACTAGGTTTCCGCGGTGTTGCGGATCGAGTTGGCATTCTGCGCAACCAATGCGCCTGTGTGCGTTGCACAGCGCACACACGGGGTTAGTCGTTTTGCGGTCTAGGGTGCCTCCAAGACCGTATCAGACCACGCCCTGGTCGCGCAGCCGCGCGATGGACGCTGCATCCAGCCCCAGGCCGGTCAGGACCGCGTCGGTGTGTTCCCCCAGCGCCGGTGGCGCGCGGTGCAGTACCGGCGGCGTATCCACCATACGCAGGGGGCTGGCGACAGACGCTATCGATGTGATAGCGGTACTGTCAACAATCCCGGGGGCTAGAGGCTGATTTACCTTAAGGCCTCGGGCTACAACCTGGGCATCGGCAAAGGCCTGGTCCACTGCGTTGATGGGGCCACAGGGCACGGCCTTGTGTTCTAGCAGCGCCACCCACTGGGCCGTGGTGCGGGTGCGGGTCACTGCCTCGATCTGCGGGATCAACGTGTCGCGGTTGGTTACGCGCAGCGTGTTGGTGGCATAGCGTGCGTCCTGCGCCCATTGCGGCTGGCCTGCGGCTTCACAGAAGCGTGCGAACTGCCCGTCGTTGCCCACGGCCAGCAGCATGGCGCCGTCCAGCGTGGGCAGCGACTGGTAGGGCACCAGGCTGGGGTGGCTATTGCCCTGGCGCTGTGGCACCTTGCCGGTGTTCAAAAAGCCGGCCGCCTGGTTGGCCAGTATGGTCATGCCCACATCGAGCAGCGCCATGTCGATGAATTGGCCTTGGCCGGTGCGGTGGCGCACCTCGATGGCGGCCAGGATGGCGCTGCAGGCGTAGACGCCAGTGAACAAATCGGTCAGCGCCACACCCACACGCAGCGGCCCGCCGCCCGGCGTGCCTTCGGGGTTGCCGGTGATGCTCATCATGCCGCTCATGGCCTGGATCATCAGGTCGTAACCAGCGCGTTCGGCGTAAGGGCCGTCTTGGCCAAAACCGGTGATGGAGCAGTAGATGAGGCGCGGGTTGATGGCCTTCACACTCTCGTAGTCCAGCCCGTATTTGGCCAGGCCGCCGACCTTGAAGTTCTCCACCAGTACATCACTGTTGGCAGCCATCTGGCGGATCAACGCCTGGCCCTCGGGCTTGGCCATGTCGATGGTGACGGAGCGTTTGTTGCGGTTGCAGGCGGTGAAGTAGGTGGCGTGGGTTGTGTCCTTGCCTTCGCTGTCCTGCAGGAAGGGGGGGCCCCAGTGGCGGGTGTCATCGCCATCGCCTGGCTTTTCTACCTTGATGACGTCAGCGCCCATGTCGGCGAGCATTTGGGTACACCAGGGGCCGGCCAGGACTCTCGATAGGTCGAGGACTTTGATGTGGGGGAGGGCTGAGGGTTTTTCTTGGGACATGGCGCTGCTGTTTTGGGTTTGGCTTTCGGGTTTACTTGGGGAGTGCTTTGGTTTGGGGCTTCCTCACATCCCCCACTCTCTCCCCCCGCCCCCTCTCGCCCCTCGGGGCGAGAGGGGGAGCTGAACAGCCATATTTGGCCGCGTGTTTAAACGAGGGGGAGTGCAAGGTAGGGGGCTGGTTGGGTCAGATGCTTGATTGGGTGGGGTTGGGTGGAGATGGTCGTTTGGCGGGAGTGCTTAAGCATTTTGAGGCTGTAGCCCCCGTGGAATCTAAGGATTGCGCTATAAAAATCATTGCAAACTCAGCCCCCGGCATGTCCCAACGCCAATATGCACGTGTACGTCCCACCTTCAAAAACAAGGCCAAATACGGCTGTTAGGCTCCCTCTCTCGCCCGGCGGGGCGAGAGAGGGCGGGGGGAGAGAGTGGGGGATGTGAGGAAGCAACAATCCAAAGCAAGTCCCCAAGCAAGCGAAGAAAAAATCAGAAAGCCGCAATCCCCGTCTGCGCCCGACCCAATATCAGCGCATGGATATCGTGCGTCCCCTCATACGTATTCACAACTTCCAGATTCACCAAATGCCGCGCCACCCCAAACTCATCCGAGATGCCGTTGCCTCCCATCATGTCCCGCGCCAACCGCGCAATGTCCAATGACTTCCCACAAGAATTGCGCTTAAGGATGGAAGTGATCTCCACCGAAGCCGTCCCCTCATCCTTCATACGCCCCAACCGCAGACAGCCCTGCAAACCCAGCGCAATTTCCGTCTGCATATCCGCCAGCTTCTTCTGTATCAACTGATTAGCGGCCAAAGGTTTACCAAACTGCTTGCGGTCCATCGTGTATTGGCGGGCACGCAGCCAGCAGTCTTCGGCCGCGCCCAAGGCGCCCCAAGCGATGCCGTAACGGGCAGAGTTCAGGCACGTGAACGGACCCTTCAAGCCACGCACTTCAGGAAACGCGTTTTCTTCGGGGCAGAACACCCCGTCCATGACAATCTCACCAGTGATGGAAGCACGAAGGCCCACCTTGCCGTGGATGGCAGGGGCGCTCAAACCGGCCATGCCTTTTTCCAGCACAAAGCCGCGGATCGGGCCCACTTGCCCACCCTCGGACACTTCTTTGGCCCAAACGACAAACACGTCCGCAATCGGGCTGTTGCTGATCCACATCTTGCTGCCACTCAGCTTGTATCCGCCGGCCACCTTGTGCGCGCGGGTCGCCATGGAGCCGGGGTCGGAGCCGTGGTCGGGCTCGGTCAGGCCGAAGCAGCCAATCCACTCGCCGGTGGCCAGCTTGGGCAAATACTTCTGGCGCTGCGCCACGGTGCCAAATTCAAAAATCGGCACCATGACCAGCGAGCTTTGCACACTCATCATGGAACGGTAGCCGCTGTCCACACGCTCTACCTCGCGGGCGATCAGGCCGTAGGACACGTAGTTCAGGCCCGGGCCGCCGTATTGCTCAGGGATGGTGGGGCCTAACAAGCCCAGTTCGCCCATTTCGCGGAAGATGGCGGGGTCGGTTGTGCCGTCCCGGAACGCCTGGGTCACACGGGGCAGCAGTTTGTCCTGGCAGTACGCGGCGGCGGCATCGCGCACCATACGTTCTTCGTCGCTGAGCTGGCTGTCCAGCAGAAAAGGGTCTTGCCAGTTGAAAGATGCTGCGTGGGCCATGGGGATCTCCGTTGGACTAAAGGTGAAAGAGGTGGTCGCGGTTGCGCTCAGAACGTGCTGTGCATAGTAGTGCCGAAGCAGTAGGGCAACAACCGATTGTTTAGCACCCAGATATGCGTTCGACGCATACCTCAATCCGATCGTGCGGATCGCCCCAGGGTCGCGGCCCGCGCTCCCTGTATTACTGGCTGTTCGGTTTGTCGCCCGCTGCTGCGACACCGGTGGGGGCCTGAGCGTGGGCAAGCATGTGGTCCAAGGTCGATTGCGCGACGGACTCGCACAGGCTGTTCATGCCATGCCAGGCATTGGCCATGTAGTCACCCGCCAGATACTCCTTGCCGCGGAAGGTGATGCGGGTTTCCAGAATATCTCTACCGGCCATGAAACCGAACATCACGCGTGCGCCCGGCGGGCGTTGGCGGTATTTGGTAACAACCATTTCAGCGGTCTCATTGTCGGAAACCGTGAAACCCTTGGCGGCCACCTTGGTGGCATAGTTTTTCTCGATCAGGGGCGAGACTTTGGCGTTGACTTCGCAGTCGCCACAGTCCCATCGGATGACCAATTTCGGGAGCTGGTTGCCCGCCAGTGCGGCTTTGGAATCCTTGGGCGTGCTCGCTGGTACTTCGGCGGGAGGCTCCGCAGGGGTGCTGGTCTGCTCGGGCGCACTTGCTGGCGCGGCTGGCTCTGGCGGAGTTTGTGCGCTGGCAATCGTCAATTGCGCCAGCAATAGCGCTGCTGCACACAGGGAAGAAACGTATTTTGTTCTGGTCATGGTGGCTCTGTCGAAGGTCGTTGGAAAGACCGACATTCTCACCGTTTCGGGCGGCGGTTCTTGCCGCTGCGGCAGTGGCTACAACCGTTTGACCTTGGTGGTCTCCACCATGCCCGGTATGCCGTCCAGCTGCAACACCAGCTCACCGCGGCGCAGGATCACGTGTTTGACGGACTCCGTGCGGTTGGCGTAGACCACCCGATCGCCGGGTTTGAACTGTGGCAGCGGGGGAGCTACATAGACCGGCCGGGCAGGTTTGGGGCTGCTCAATGGGCTGAGTTTGCTGGCGATGCCGGGGTGCAACGGGGCCAACTGCTCCAGCGCGGTGCGTACTGCGGTCCGCATGGCATCGGCGGTAAAGGGTTTGGCGAGCAAAAACAGGGCGCCGGCCTCGTCGGCCTCCTGCTGGTGCGTGGGGCTGCTGTGCTGCGATAGCAGCGCAAACTGGCAGTTGGGGTTGTCTTTGAGCAGGGTTTTGTACAGCGCGATGCCGTTCAAAGACTCCTTGGCAAACCAGTCGGTGATTAAGAAATCGGGTTTTTGCGAGGCTGCAACTTCAGCCGCGGCCTGCGGACTGGGGGTAGTTTTGATCGCAGCGGCATCAAAGCCATAGCCTAACAACAACTGCTGGGTGAAGGTTTGTAGCGCGGGGCTGGGGTCGGAAATCAAAAAACTTACGGCGGACATGGGCGCTAACAAAAAAATCGGCGGAAACATCCACTGCGAAGACCTCCATTTTAGGGCCCGCATCCCTTGGCGGTCCTTACAAAAGGCAAACACCCGCAAGCTTTACACGGGTGTTTTTATGCTGGCTACACTGGCCAGCCATGCGACGCAAGATCCCTGCCACCCACACGCTGCTGTGTTTTGAAGCGGCCGCCCGCCACGAGAGTTACACCCGGGCGGCGCAGGAACTGGCCTTGACGCAAAGTGCGGTTTCGCGCCAAGTGGCTGCGTTGGAGGAATATCTGGGCCAAGCCTTATTCACCCGCACCCGCCACGGCGTGGCATTGACCCCGCGCGGCCGCGAATATGCCGCCCAGGTTGCCGAGCGCATGCTGGCGCTGGAGCGCGACACGCTGAACGCCATGTCCACCCAGGGCACACAAGGCGCCGTGCATCTGGCGGCCGTGCCCACCTTTGCCACCCGCTGGCTGATACCGCGTCTGCCCCAATTGCAGGCGCAGCACCCCGACATCGTGGTGCACATCGAGACTCGCACCCGGCCCTTTATGTTTGCCGACACCGGTTTTGACGCCGCGCTGTATGCCGGCACGCCTGAGCAGGTGGCCAACTGGGCCGGCACACAAGCCACGTTGCTGGTGCATGAAGACGTGTTACCGGTGTGTGCCCCGGGTTTGTTGGGCAAGACCGGGCCGCTGAGCCCCCAGGCCATCGCCGATCTGCCGCTGCTGCAGCAAAGCACACGCCCCTTTGGCTGGAGCCAGTGGTTCAATGCCGCGGGTGTGGCCACGCCCCACGCCTTGTCCGGTCCGCGGTACGAGTTGTTTTCCATGACGGCCACGGCCGCTATCCATGGCCTGGGCGTGGCCCTGGTGCCGCGTCTATTAATAGAGGCCGAGTTGGCACGCGGTGATCTGGTTGTGGCCTGTGACCAGCCGCTGCGTGGCGAGCGGGCGTATTACCTGGTGGTGCCACAGCGGGATGTGGAGCCTGATGCATTGGCGATGTTTCGGGAATGGCTGGTTTCGGCGGCCGCAAGCGCAGTCCGCGGATAAACCCCTAGATACAAACTGGCACCACACTTGCTAGTATTTACCTAAGAACCTGACTAAACGGTCAGATTTATTGAACAGGAGTTGCCAGCGTGTCCACCTCTCCCCAACCCGATATTCGCCCTGGCCGCCTGGTCGCCAGCGACTATGCCCAGCGCTTTGCGGACGCCACACCACGGTTGACCCGCACGCAGGCCCTGCTGGAGGCCGAACGCTGTCTCTACTGTTATGACGCACCCTGCGCCACGGCCTGCCCCACCAGCATCGATGTGCCGTCCTTCATCAAACGCATTGCGGATGAGAACTTGCGCGGCTCGGCACGCACCATTCTGGAGTCCAACCCGCTGGGTGGCATGTGCGCCCGCGTCTGCCCCACCGAAAACTTGTGCGAAGCCGTGTGTGTGCGCAACACACAAGAGGACCGCCCAGTCGCCATTGGCCGCCTGCAGCGCCACGCAGTCGATGCGCTGATGGAAAGCGCTAAGCCCCAAATCTTCGCCCGCGAGAGTGCCACCGGCAAAAAGATTGCCGTGGTCGGTGCCGGCCCTGCCGGCCTGGCCTGTGCCTACACACTTGCGCGCAAGGGCCACGACGTGGTGGTGTTCGACGCCAAACCCAAGGCCGGGGGCCTGAACGAATACGGCCTGGCCAGTTACAAGACGCCCAACAACTTCGCCCAGCGTGAGGTGCAGTGGCTGCTGGACATTGGCGGCATCACCATCCAGAACAACTGGAAGCTGGAGAGCACCGCCCAGTTGGACGCCCTGCGCAAAGATTTTGATGCCGTGTTCCTGGGCCTGGGCCTGTCTACCACCCATGCGCTGGGCGTGCCAGGCGAGACGCTGCAAGGCGTGCAGGACGCGGTGGACTTCATCGCCACGCTGCGCCAGACGCCCGACCTGTCCACCTTGCCCGTGGGCCGCCGTGTGGTCGTCATCGGCGGGGGAATGACAGCGGTGGATGCCGCTGTGCAAAGCAAGCTGCTGGGTGCCGAGGTGGTGCACATGGTGTATCGCCGTGGCGGAGAGAGTCTGTCAGCATCCAAAGCCGAGCAAGAATGGGCTCAGACCAATGGCGTGGTGTTACACCAGTGGCTGGCGCCGGTCGATATTCTGGGCCGTGACGGTCATGTGACTGGTGTGCGCTTCGCTGAGCAAGCGATGGTGGATGGCAAGCTGCAGCCCACGGGCCGCGAGACCACGTTTGAGGCCGATACCGTGCTCAAGGCCATTGGGCAAAAACTGGGCAACCCGGTGCTGGCAGGGGCTGGTTTCGCGCTGGAAGGCGGCCGCATTGCCACGGACGCTGCAGGCACAACCAACCTACCCGGCGTCTGGGCCGGTGGTGATTGCCGTGCCGGTGGTCTGGACCTGACGGTGGAAGCGGTGGAGCATGGCAAGCAGTCAGCCAACGCCATCCACGCCTACCTGGTGATGAGCGCGTCCCAGGCCAAAGCAGCCTAAACGCTCCACCCGCAACCCATTCAGATTCTGGAGTCCATCACCATGGCCAATCTCGCAACCAATTTCGTCGGCATCAAAAGCCCCAATCCTTTCTGGCTGGCATCCGCCCCGCCCACCGACAAGGCCTACAACGTCAACCGCGCCTTTGAAGCCGGCTGGGGCGGGGTGGTCTGGAAGACACTGGGCGAGGCCGGGCCGCCGGTGGTCAACGTCAACGGCCCGCGCTATGGCGCGCTATTGACGCCCGACCGGCGCCTGATGGGCTTCAACAACATCGAGCTGATCACCGACCGCGACCTGGACCTGAACCTGCGCGAGATCACCGAGGTAAAACGCAACTGGCCCGACCGTGCCATGGTCGTCTCGCTGATGGTGCCCTGCGAAGAGCAGTCGTGGAAGAACATCCTGGCCCGCCTGGTCGACACCGGTGCCGACGGCATTGAGCTGAACTTCGGCTGCCCGCACGGCATGAGTGAACGCGGCATGGGCGCCGCTGTGGGCCAAGTGCCGGAATACATCCAGATGGTCACCGCCTGGTGCAAGCAGTACAGCAAGCTGCCCGTCATCGTCAAACTCACACCCAACATCACCGATGTGCGTTTGCCCGCGCGCGCCGCCAAGGCCGGTGGGGCGGATGCCGTGTCGCTGATCAACACCATCAACTCCATCATGGGTGTGGACCCTTACACGTTGAAGATGAGCCCCAACACCGGCGGCATGGGCAGCCACGGCGGTTACTGCGGCCCGGCCGTCAAACCGATTGCGCTGAACATGGTGGCCGAGATCGCGCGTGACCCGCAAACTGCCGGCCTGCCCATCAGCGGCATTGGTGGCATTGGCAACTGGCGCGACGCGCTGGACTTCATCGCGCTGGGCTCGGGCACGGTGCAGGTGTGCACTGCCGCCATGGTCTACGGCTTCAAGATCGTGCAGGACATGAGCGATGGCTTGTCCAACTACATGGACGAGATGGGCTTTACCAGTGTGAGCGAAATCGTCGGCAAGGCCGTGCCCACCGTCACCAACTGGCAGTATCTGAACCTGAACCACATCAGCAAGGCCGTCATCAACCAGGACAGCTGCATCCAGTGCGGGCGCTGCCACATCGCGTGTGAAGACACCAGCCACCAGGCCATCACCAACCTGAAGGACGGCAAACGCTTCTTTGAGGTCAAAGAAGACGAATGTGTGGGCTGCAACCTGTGCGTCACCGTGTGCCCGGTGCCCGAATGCATCACACTGCGCGATTTGGCACCCGGAGAAAAAGACTTGCGTACGGGGCTGGTTGTGAGCGATAAATACGCGGATTGGACAACACACGCCAACAACCCGATGCGTGTAGCCCCCACAGCATAATCGTTTAAGCAAAATTGGCCTGTAGCCCCCGACGGGACTATTCATTGCGCTACTAAATCAGGAGCATTCATGACAACTCTCTTCATCCGCGGCGGCACCGTGGTCAATGCCGACCGGGCCTTCAAAGCCGATGTGATCACCCAGGACGGCAAGATCACCGCCGTGGGCGAGAACCTGATGGTTCCCCCTGGCGCCACGGTGGTGGACGCTGGCGGCCAATATGTGATGCCCGGCGGCATAGACCCACACACCCACATGCAGCTGCCATTCATGGGCACGGTCACCATGGACGACTTCTTCACCGGCACAGCGGCTGGCCTGGCCGGTGGCACGACGAGCATCATCGACTTCGTCATCCCCGACCCGCAAGAGAACATCCTGGACGCCTACCGCAAGTGGCGCGGCTGGGCCGAGAAGTCGGCGGGCGATTACTCCTTCCACGTTGCCATCACCTGGTGGAGCGAACAGGTGCGCCAGGACATGGGCACGCTGGTGCAGCAGGAAGGTGTCAACAGCTTCAAGCACTTCATGGCCTACAAAAACGCCATCATGTGTGACGACGAAACATTGGTGAACAGCTTCAAGCGTTGTATGGAACTGGGCGCCATGCCCACCGTACATGCGGAGAACGGCGAACTGGTCTACCTGCTGCAAAAAACCGTGGCCGAGATGGGAATCAAAGGGCCGGAAGGCCACCCGCTGTCGCGCCCGCCGATGGTGGAGGCCGAAGCCGCCAACCGTGCCATCGCCATTGCCGATGTGTTGAATGTACCGATCTACGTGGTGCACGTCAGTTGTATTGAGGCGGCCGAGGCTATTAGCCGCGCCCGCGCCCGCGGCCAGCGTGTGTATGGCGAGGTGTTGGCCGGCCACCTGGTCATAGACGACAGCGTCTACCGCCACCCCGACTTTGCGACCGCCGCCGCCCACGTCATGAGCCCGCCGTTTCGCCCCAAGGGCAACCAAGATTTCTTGTGGCGCGGCCTGCAGGCCGGCAATTTGCACACCACCGCCACCGACCACTGCACCTTCTGCGCCGCGCAGAAGGCCGCGGGCAAAGACGACTTCAGCAAGATCCCCAACGGCTGCGGCGGGGTCGAAGAGCGCCTGGCCGTCATATGGGACGAAGGTGTCAACACCGGGCGCCTGACGCCATCGGAGTTTGTGGCCATCACCTCGGCCAATACCGCCAAACTGTTCAACATCTACCCGCAAAAAGGCAGCGTGTCGGCGGGCGCAGACGCCGACTTGGTGATCTGGGACCCGGCGGGCACCAAGACCTTGTCCGTCAAAACACAGCACAGCAAGGGTGACTTCAACATCTTCGAAGGCCGCACCGTCAAGGGCATCCCTAGCCACACCATCAGCCAGGGCGAGCTGGTGTCTGTGCAAGGCGATTTGCGGGCGGTACAGGGCAAAGGGCGCTACATCAAGCGGCCCGCGTTTGGTTCCAACTTTGCGGCCAACAAGTTGCGTGCCGAGACCCTGGCCCCCACCGCCGTAAAGCGGTGAAGTTATAGGTAAAGGAATCACCACCATGAGCAGCACAACACACATCGATATCGACGCCGATACCCACATGGACACCCACATCGATACCGTTCTGGATATCTCGAACATCCACGTCAACGGCGACCGACTATGGGCTTCGCTGATGGAGCTGGCCAAGATCGGCGCCACGCCCAAGGGCGGTGTGTGCCGCCTCACCTTGACCGATCTGGACAAACAAGGCCGCGACCTGGTGCTGCGCTGGGCCGAGGAGGCGGGCATGACCGTCACCATCGACAAGATCGGCAACGGCTTCATGCGCCGCGCGGGCCGTAATAACAGCCTGCCACCGATCATGACCGGCAGCCACATCGACACCCAGCCCACCGGCGGCAAGTTCGACGGCAACTACGGTGTGCTGGCGGGCATTGAAGTGGTGCGCACACTGAACGATTTATGCATAGAAACCGAAGCACCGATTGAAGTGGCCTTCTGGACGAACGAAGAAGGCTCGCGTTTTGTACCGGTGATGATGGGCTCGGGCGTGTTCGCCAAGGCCTTCACGCTGGAGCATGCGTATGCCGCCAGCGACACTGAAGGCAAGACTGTGAAAGGCGAGCTGGAACGCATCGGCTACATCGGCCCCCAGGAGCCTGGCGACCACCCCATAGGCGCGTACTTCGAGACCCACATCGAACAAGGCCCGGTGCTGGAAGACAACGACAAGACGATTGGCGTGGTCAGCGGCGTGCTGGGCATTCGCTGGTTTGACTGCACTGTCACCGGCATGGAGGCCCACGCCGGGCCCACGCCCATGGCGCTGCGCAAGGATGCGATGCTGGCCGCCACACACATCATGCAAGACGTGGTGGCCGCCGCCCACCGCCACCCGCCACACGGCCGCGGCACTGTGGGCATGGTGCAAGTGTTCCCCAACAGCCGCAACGTCATCCCCGGCAGCGTGAAGTTCAGCATTGATTTGCGCAACGCCACCGACGCCCTAGTGGACCAGATGGCCGACGAGGTAAACGCCTTCGCCGCCAAAGTGGGCAAGGAACACCGCGTGGACGTGAAGATAGAAATGGTGTCCAGCTACTCGGCCATCGCCTTCCACCCCGACTGCGTGGACGCCGTAGGCCGTGCCGCCAAGAAGCTGGGCTACAGCCATATGCCCGCGGTGTCAGGCGCAGGCCATGACGCGGTGTACATGGCCAAGCTGGCACCGAGCGGCATGATCTTTATCCCCTGCAAAGACGGCATCAGCCACAACGAGATTGAGGATGCAAAGCCGGAGCACATCACCGCGGGGTGCAATGTGTTGTTGCATGCGATGTTGGAGCGGGCCAAGGTGGTGTGAGGCGAGCATTTTTCTAAAAAAGGTCGATAGCCCCTGTTAAATATGCCATTAGCCAGCACCGTTGGGCACTTCAGCGGATTTAGCCAGCAAACCCCTGCCACAGCGGCGCGAAGAGCTGCCGTAGGGCCAGCAACAGCGCCAAAATCAGTGTGGCGAAGGCGACCAGCAGGACCCATTGCTGCCAGCGTCGCGGGGCGCGAGCCGGTGCCGGCCGCAGGCGATCTTCGATGTAACCTTTCAGCAATGCCGCGTTACGCAGATTGGCCTTGAAGCCGATGTCGAACACATCTCCCAGTACCGGTACCACTCCTACCAGGGCCTCCAGCCCGACATTGCGCAACATTCTGAACAACACGCGCTTGGATACGCCCAGACGTATCGCCTCGACGACGACGTAGAGCGAGAGCGCAAGGCCCAGCACGTCGCCGATGCCCGGTAACAGGCCGATGATCGGGTCCAAGCCAAAACGAATCCGCGTCCCCGGCACCCGGAAGCGCGCGTCCATCAGCGTCGCGTAGCGGTCCAACCGCGCCAGCGCCGCTTGGTGCCTCTGTAGTTCGTCCGGCACACGGCCCTTGTTTCTAGCTAACTGAATTGGGGACGGCGTCGGGATTCTCTCCGTTGTCACTCCTGAAGCAATGCAGCAGCTTCCCGTTTGCCAAGCTTCATTACCGCAGCGATCTTTGTCAACTGGGCTGCGCGTGGTTGTACCGTACCGGATTCCCACTTGTGCACCGACAGCGAAGATGCGTCGAGCAACTGCGCGAACTCAGTTTGGGTTAAGCCCAGTTTCGAACGCTGTGCAGCAAATCTCTCAGCGGTAAACCGGATTCGGCTGGGTTGAGTTGGTGCTTCGTCGGGGGAGGGAGCCTTCGCAACAGGGCCCGAGGTGCGTTTGACGGCGCGAAGTTCTGATGCCAGGGATTTCAACTGACGCTTTAAGGCCGCAATTTCAGACCGGTGTGCGGTGGTAATTTTGCGAAGCGACTGCAGCTCACCTTTGAGCTCCTTGCGCGCTACGCGAGTGATTTCAGACTTGAGAGATGTGATCAGCGAACTCATGGGGATTCCAATAGTGTTATTTGGTGTTCCAACGAAAGCGACGGCGAGCGGGTAAGAGCTCACCTTCACCTATCGTTTATACATGAGGGGCTTGTTCATGGGGGAGCGTAGGCCAGATATGGCTCTCAGGCGTGGCTCCGCGGCACAAGGCTATCTAGATCTAGTTCAATGGCTTTTCTTCGGTGGGTATCGGTGCGGCTTCATCCGGAATCTTGGGATCGTCAGAAACATGGTGTTTCATATGCGTCTTCTTCCCCGGCTGTGGTGTCTCGTCCGCACCCGGTGCAACCTCTTCGCCGTTGTGCTTTTTTTCTTGCGCGACCTTCTTGTCATGGGCAATGTTGCGTGGGTCTGTCATGGTTCTTTTTCCTAAAATATGTAGAACGGTTTCTCAATTGAAGATCCGTACGTTAGCTCGGTAAATCGTTCTTCGACGCAGGCGCCGAACGCGGTTTAGGGCAGATTGCGAATTGCATCAACCCCACAACCTAAGATACAGATTCAGACATGCCCAGTCAGTCGGCTACCGTACACATGCGGAAATAGTCAGGTGCGGTGCTATTCATATTTTCGAAGTTAGTGCGATGGTGAACATACGCTGCTTTCGAATAGCCGGTCTAATCCCGCTGGCGACCAAAATTCATTTCACGTTCGACTAGGGGGGAACACCATGGCACTCATCTGGACTATCTTGATTGGCTTCATTGCGGGACTTGTTGCCCGTGCTCTCACTCCGGGCAATCAACCTATGGGGTTCTTTTTGACGGCGGTTCTTGGCGTCGTGGGATCGCTTGCTGCCACATATTTGGGGCAATCTCTCGGCTGGTATTCTGCCGGCGCAGGCGCGGGGTTTATCGCCTCCGTCATCGGCGCGGTGGTGGTGCTCCTCATTTTTGGTCTGGTAACGCGCAAGCGCACTTAACCTATTCGTTGCTCAGGGCAGGCCCTCGATCTTTCGAGCGCGCTGCAGGCCAAGGGTCGATAGTTCGACCTCAACCCTACTCCGCGCCGTGCCGGCGTGGTTTTCAATCAAGCGAGATCTTTTGTGCTTTGATCAGCTTGTGCCAGCGAACAGTTTCCGTACGAATCAAATCACTGTATTGCTGCGGTGTGCTTGCAATAGGTTCAATACCAAAGTCGATGAGTTTTTGCCGAGTGGCTGGTTGGTTAATTGCAGTAGCTATTTGCTTTTGTAATGTGTTCACAACTTCGGCGGGCGTTCCAGCGGCTACTACCACGCCAGTTTGTGCGGACGCCTCTACATTTTGAAATCCAAGTTCCGCAAAGGTGGGTACGTCTGGTAATTGCGGCAAGCGGGTGGCATTCGCAACAGCCAGGGGGCGAATTTTTCCGCCCTTGATAAATCCCCTACCTGCAGCGAAGTCGACCATCATTGCCGAAATTTGCCCACCAGCAAGATCCGTCAGAGACGGCGCCGCCCCGCGATAAGGGATGTGCACCATGTGAAGACCTGCGCTGACTTTCAGCAGCTCCATCGCCAAGTGGTGTGGGCTTCCTGCGCCAGCAGAACCGTAATTGACCTTCCCAGGATTGGCCTTGGCTTTGGCCACAAAGTCTTTCGCATCCTTGGCATCAGAGCCAGGGCCGACCACCAGAATCATGGGAAACCTTCCCATCAGTGTGACGGGTGTCAAATCCTTTTCCGGGTTGTAGGACAGTTTGGAATAAAGCGCCGTGTTGAAGACCATTGTGCCGTTGTCAGCGGAGAGCACGGTATAGCCGTCAGCGGCTGAGCGCGCCACTTCAGCGGCTGCAATAGAAGTGTTTCCCCCGGCCTTGTTGTCCACTACGATAGATTGCCCGACCTGACTGGACAATTGCTGCGAAATGGTTCGGGCCAAAAAATCAGAACCGCCGCCCGCTGGGTAGGGTACGACCCAGCGAATGGACTTGGCGGGATATGCCTGCGCTTGAGCCACAGGTGTAAAGCTGACAAGTGGTACCACGGCCAACAAGCCAATCGCATAACGGCGTTTCATTCTTGGTTCCTTTTGGGTAAGTGAGCTCCTCTGCGCAATATTACTCCCAGGCTTGACGGGGATGCACCCCCACAAAGTTGTGCCGACTTGGTAAGCATCAAGTGATGTGCGGCGTGCTGCCCTACGGAAAGCGACGCACGAACGTCACCCCTGCATACAAGCTGCGCCCGGCCGCAGCCTCAAAGTAGCGGCCGTTGCCCTCATTCACAATCACCGAGCCGGCGTACACACGGTTCGTCACGTTGTCGATCCGCACAAACTCGTTTATCTGCCAGGCACCAGATGACTGCTGGAATTTCGCGCCCAGATTGAGAACGGTGTAGGCCTCGGCCTGTTCGCTGTTGGTGTCGTTGGCAGTGATGGCCCCCATGTGTTTGACCTCCATCGTGTAGACACCCGACAGCGCCTTGGGCTCCCAAGCAAGCTGCACGAACAGTTGACGGCCTGGCACGCCGGGTATGCGATTCCCGGCGGGTATGGTCAGCGTGGGAGTAGCGCAGGGGCTGGTCGCGCACGTCCGAAAGCTGTCGCTGTAGGTGGCATCCATCAGCGTGAGCGCGGACGTCAAGCTGACACCTCCTCCCAATCGGGCCTCTGCAGATAACTCCAGACCCTGTCGCAGACTGCGACCTGCGTTCTGAAACGTTGACCGGCCTCCGGTGTTGGACAAGACAGCGATTTCGTTGTCCGTACGGATGTCAAAAACCGTCACATTCCACACCCCGTTCGCATGGCGACCGCGCAGGCCCACTTCGCTGTTTCGACTGCGGCTTGCCTGCAGCCCGCTGTTCAAGCCGCTCGCCCCCGAAGCCTGGTAGGCCACTTCATTCAGGGTTGGCGTCTCGAAACCCAAACCGGTACTGGCATAGGCCTGCAGCGTGTCCGTCATGCGGTAGCGCAGCCCGACTACTGGCATGGTTCCGGAATACTCGCTGGATCCGCTGTCATCGGGGTTGCCGGCTGCCATGTAGTGGTCGGTTGAGGTCATGCGCACACGGGATTGCCGAAGCCCCGCGGTGGCAGTCCACGCCGCACTCTCCCATTCGACCTGGGCATACGGATCCAGCGTGCTTGCGGAATTGCTCTCGTCACGCCGCAGCCGACCGG
The DNA here is from genome assembly GCA_043738115.1 of Rhodoferax sp. GTDB lineage: Bacteria > Pseudomonadota > Gammaproteobacteria > Burkholderiales > Burkholderiaceae_C > Allorhodoferax. The sequence goes on from JAYSZJ010000034.1 coordinate 74,344, forward strand.
TGGCACCCAACTGATTGGGCGCGGCGACCGTTCCGGTGAAGTTATTGAATCCGCGTCGCCATTCATCTTGCCGGTCGGACGCAATGCCGGCCGATGCGGTCATGCGCCCAGTATCCCATTCGCGGTCTATGCGCCAACGGGCATTGACACCGCCGTAGCTGCGGTCCAGGTCAATCACGCCACCGGGGCTGGTAGCGGCACCCTGTGTCGCTGCTGGAATCGCTTGGTGTTGGATGACTGCGCGTCGCCCTGCGTAAGCCATGAACTCCAGGCGTTGCCCGCTGCCCAGACGGTGTTCCCATGCCGCACCCACCTGGCTTTGGTCAAAACCTTTGCGGGTATTAAACGTACTGGCGGCCGGGGTGGTCTGGTAGGCGTTGGTTGCAAAATCGACCCGCGACAGGCCCAGTGCGTCCTGCGCAGTTCCGGTCTGTCGGTTGACGATGGCGACCACGCGCCCGTTTTCGTAGGGGTGGGACAGCTTGAGATAAGCCGTGTCGCGCCGTGCGGCCGATTGCGGCCGCAGGCCATCGGTAGCGAAGTGGGACGCCTCCAGCGCGTAGTTCAGAGAACCGACCGTGCCCTGTGCCTGGGTCGAGACGCGCCGCAGGCCATCTGCTCCGCCCGCTACACCGGCTTGCAGACTGGCAGGTGCACGCCCTTCGGCGGTGTACAGCGCCAGGACACCGCCTGCGGAACTGCCGTAGAGCGCCGCAAAGGGCCCCTTCAAAACTACTATGCGCTCTGCGGTTCCTAACGGAAAGTTGGCCGCCTGGCCCTGGCCATCGGGTGCGCTTGCTGGAATGCCGTCGACAAAAAGCCGCACACCGCGCACACCAAAAGTCGAACGTGCACCGTAACCGCGCACCGATATTTGCAGGTCCTGGGCGTAGTTTTGCCGGTTCTGGATAAGCAATCCCGGCACACGGCCCAGACCCTCCGACAGGTTGACTTGCAATTGGCCGCTACGTATCTCATCCCCGTCCACGATGTCTATAGTAGCGGGTGACAACCAACGCCGCCGTTCGGATGATGTGCCAGTTACAACAACCGGTTGCAGAACGCTGTCATCGATCACCGCCGGCGCCATGGCTTGCGCGTATACCAGTGCCGGTGCAAGACAGGCCCCCACTAGCGCGATGCTTGCGAATGTTTTCATTTCTGTTGCCACATAGTGTCAACTGTAGCCCGGACGGCAATATGAAGTGTGTGCCGCAACGTACATATGTGCGCTGCGGGTTCGTGTGTACTCGCGCCATGCACTACTTCACACCGCTCAGCAGGGCGCAGCTAGACCGCGTTCTAACGCAAGGTCGCGATGTAAGCCGCCATGTCGGCCGCATCTTCGCGGGTCACGCGCAAGTTGGGCATGGCCGTGTGGGGTTTGACTTCGTTCGGGCTGCGCAGCCACAGCACCATGTTGTCCTGCGTGTTGGGCAAGATGCCCGCGATCAGCGTGCGGCTGGCAATGCCCGCCAGCGGTGGCCCGACATTGGGGAACGAGCTGGTCACGCCGGGAACGGTGTGGCAGGCGCTACAGGCGTATTGGTAAAGCGCCTGCTTGCCACGCGCTGCGTCGGGCGTACGTGTGGTCGCGGCGTTGACGTCGCGGCCGCAGGAGGCAATATCACTTTGTCGCTGAGCCATCTCCGCATAGGCCTGTGGCGTGAGCTTCGGCAGGCGCTGCAGAAAGGCCACTACATCCCATATCTGGCCATCGGTCAGTCGAAACTCCCACGCCGGCATGCCGGAGAGGCGGATGCCGTGGCGGGTGATCCAGTACAACTCATGTGGATGAAAAGTCTGCGTTGCATTGACCAGCGGACCAGGCAAGGGCTGCATGCTTTTGCCAATGTCCCCCTGTGCGACGCCAGGCGCGCCGTGGCATTGCGTGCACTTGTCATGGAAGCAGGTGGCACCACGGCGGACCATGGCCTCGTCCTCCAGCGGCGGAGCCACTATGTCGCGCGCGTGCAGCCGAACCGAGCGGTGCATGGCGAACGTGAGGACCGAGAAGACGGGCTGCACGTGCTGGCGCGTCGCGCCAATGTTGTAGAGACCGGCCCAGATGACACACGCAGCGCTGACCACACCAATAGTGGCGAGTGCTGCAATCGTGGCGAGTATGGTGCGGGTTCTGGTCATGGGGTTCAGCCCATTGTGGACGCGCATCGCCGTGGCGCACTGTGCGTTCTGCCACTGTTCATTCCGTTATTGGTAGCTGGATTGCTGTGCGCCTGCTCCGGCAAGCCGCCGCAGTTGCATGCGCAGCAGGACCCACAGCAAGCGGCGCGTGGCAAGCAGCTACTCGCGCAATACCAGTGCGGCAGTTGCCACACGATTCCCGGTGTGGCGGCGTCGCGGGGCACCGTAGGCCCGACCCTGCAGGCCTTCAGCCGGCGCAGCTACATCGCCGGCAATGTGCCCAACCAGCCCGCTGCGCTGGCGCGATGGATCGTCGACCCCAAGTCCCTCATCCCCGCCACCACCATGCCCTCTATGGGCGTATCGCCCACCGATGCGCGTGCGATGGCGGCTTACCTGCATACGCTGCAATGAGCGGGCCGCCATGACCATGCTGGACCCGGCTGGACCTGCAGCCCACACGATTGCTGGCATGGCCTGGAGTCTGTTTGTTGGCTCTACGCTGATCTTTGCCGGTGTCATGGCATTGCTGGTGGTCGCCTTGCGGCAGCGGGGCGGCACGGTCAACACGCGCTGGTGGATAGTCGGTGGCGGTCTTGTCTTTCCCGCCGTCGTGCTCTCTGTCTTGATGGTCTACACCGCCGTGCGCAGCGCGCAGCTCACGCGTGCGCCCCTGGTCGATGCGCTGGTGGTCTCCGTCACCGGCAAGATGTGGTGGTGGGAGGTGCGCTACCGCAGACCCGACGGAACTGACGTTGTGCTGGCCAACGAGGTACACATCCCCGTGAACCGGCCCGTTGTGCTCGGTCTGTCCAGCAGCGACGTGATCCACAGCTTCTGGGTCCCGCAGCTCGGGGGCAAGAAGGATATGGTGCCTGGGCGCACCAACCAGCTGGTGCTACAGGCCACGACACCCGGTGTGTACCGCGGCCAGTGTGCGGAGTACTGCGGTGAGCAGCATGCACGCATGGCGATGCATGTTGTTGCACACGCTCCGGCGGATTTCGATATTTGGCTGGCCGCGCAGGCGCAACCGGCGCGTGCGCCTGTTTCACCGATTGCAGAACGCGGGCGTGCGGCTTTTGTTGCGCAGCGTTGTACTGTGTGCCACACGGTGCGCGGTGTGGCCGAGGAAGGGCGGCTGGGGCCTGACCTCACACATGTGGGTAGCCGGCTGCACCTGGGCGCGGGCACGGTGCGCAACGATGCGGCTGCGGTGCAGCGGTGGATTGCGCACGTGCAGACAATGAAGCCAGGCGCGCGGATGCCGTCGTTCGGCGAGCGCGATGCGGCAAGTCTGGAAGCCATGGCGGCGTGGTTGGATGGGTTGAAATGAGCGAACACCTCCCTTCGTCGCTGCCTTCTTCCCTGCCTCGCCCACCCGGTGAGCGCGAGGCACTCGCGCGCGCCTGGGAGCCACCCAAGGGCTGGCGCTACCTCTCGGCCGTCAACAACACCCATATCGGCCTGTTTTACATCGCCACAGCGCTGGTGTTTTTTGTGCTGGCTGGCATTCTGGGCCTGCTGATGCGCGCACAACTCGCCGTGCCCGACAACAGCTTGCTCAGCGCCCAGACCTACAACCAGGTCTTCACCATGCACGGCACGGTGATGATGTTTCTGTTCGCGGTGCCCATGGTCGAGGCGATTGCCGTCTACCTGCTGCCGGGCATGCTGGGGGCACGCGACCTGCCGTTTCCACGCCTGTCAGCCTATGCATTCTGGGCCTACGCCATTGGTGGTCTTGCCTTCTTTTGCACCATCTTCTTCGGTGCCTCACCGGACGGTGGCTGGTTCATGTACCCCCCGCTCACTGGCAAGGAATACTCGCCGGGTATTGGCGCGGACTGGTGGCTGCTGGGCATTGGCTTCATTGAGATCTCGGCGATTGCCGGCGCCATTGAGCTGATCATCGGCATTCTCTTCACCCGCGCGCCAGGCATGACACTGATGAAGATGCCGGTGTTCGCCTGGGCCGTGCTGGTCAGCGCGGTCATGATCATCTTTGCCTTCCCGGCCATCATCGCGGGCACGCTGCTGCTGGAGTTGGAGCGGGCATTTGACTGGCCCTTCTTCATCGCAGCGCGCGGTGGCGACCCACTGCTATGGCAGCACCTGTTCTGGTTCTTCGGCCACCCGGAGGTATACATCATCTTTTTGCCCGCAGCGGGCATGGTGTCGATGATGGTGCCCACAGCTGCGCACACGCCGCTGGTGGGGCATCGGGCCATTGTCTACGCGCTGGTCGCCGTGGGCTTCATCAGCTTTGCGCTGTGGGCGCACCACATGTTCACTGCAGGCCTGGGTGTGATGTCCATGGGCTTTGTGGCCGCCGCCAGCTTTGCGGTTGCCATACCAAGCGGCGTGCAGGTGTTCGCGTGGATCGCGACGTTTTGGAAAGGGCGCGTGCAGTTAAACACCTTCACGCTGTTCCTGCTGGGCTTTCACTTCATCTTTGTGCTGGGCGGCCTTACCGGCGTGATGGTGGCGGTGCTGCCCTTTGACTGGCAGGTGCACGACACCTACTTCATCGTTGCCCACCTGCATTACGTATTGATCGGCGGGGCGGTGTTCCCGGTGTTCGCGGGGCTGTACTACTGGGCGCCCGTGATGAATGGGCACCAGCTGTCGCAGCGGCTGGGCCGCTGGGTGTTCGGCCTGATGTTCTTTGGTTTCAACCTGGCTTTCTTTCCGATGCACATCACCGGCATCCTGGGCATGCCGCGCCGCGTCTACACCTACGGCGCGGACCTGGGGTGGAATCTGCTGAACATGCTGTCGTCCATTGGCGCCTTCATCTTCGCCGCGGGCGTGGTGCTATTCCTGTGGGACGCAGTACGCAACGTGCTGATGGAGAAGCGCGAGCACGGCAACCCCTGGAACGCGCCCACGCTGGAATGGGCGACCAACGGCGAATACGGCACGCGCAGCATTCCACAGATTGATTCCTTGGAGCCACTGTGGGATCGGCCGCAGCTCATTGAGGAGATGGAGACCGGGCAGCACTGGTTACCTGGAACCATCACCGGCGGGCGTGAGACGCTGGTGACCAGCGTGGTCGACGCAGTCCCGCGCCATGTGCTGGTGCTGCCTACAGATGGCTGGCCGCCGTTCATTGCAGCGGTGGGCACGGCGGGCTTCTTCTTGCTGCTCACGGTTGAATGGATCGGCACTGCGTTCGCCTTCGGCATGGTGTCGATTGCCGCCATCTGCTGGTGGTTGTGGTTCACCGACGACGTCGCCCACACGGGCCGCGCTCTGGTGGCAGATGGTGTAAGCCTGCCCATGGGGGTGACCGGCCCCGCCTCGCATTCCTGGTGGGCCATGGTGATCCTGTTGTGTGTCAATGGGACCGTCTTCGCGTCACTGCTGTTTGCACACCTACACGTGGCTATGGCTTCCGACATCTGCCCCCCGTTTGGCGCCGCGCTGCCGCCAATCGGCCGGCCTGTTGTGTCAGCCGTACTGATGTTGCTGGGTGCGGGCGCGATGACGCTGGCGCGCGCGCGGTTGGATGGAAGAAGGGGCCAGGCCCTGCTGCGCCTGCTGGTCGCATGCGCCATGGTGTGCGCCGCTGCGTCCGTCAGTGTCGACGTCTTAGGCCACTGGAGCGCCGGCCTGCAGCCCACTGCACAGGCCTGGAGCGCCACCGTGTCGGCGCTGCTGTCGTGGCAGGGCTTCAATGTCGGTGTGCTGCTCTTCATGGGCAGTTATGTGCTGGCTCGCTCCTTCAGCGGACGATTGCAACCACGTGCTCGTGCGACGCTGGACAACAGCTGGCTGATGTGGCTCGGGGTGACAGCGCAAGGGCTGGTGGGCACTGGCGCCGTGCAGTTGATTGGGCGATGGCTGTAATGGGTGCGTGTGTTGACGCACAGATGCCCGCACGCCCTTGCTTGAGGATGGACTTTAACCAGGAGCCTCCCAATGCACCGCAAACTTTTGATCACCTCCATTGCACTGCTGTGTGCCGGTGGCTTGAGCGCACAACCCAACACACAGCCCCCCGCACAGACCATAGGCCCCAATCCGCAGTTGGCCAAGCCGAACAAACAGACCATCCCCACCGTGCACATCGCGCCCGCCAAGGGCTGGCCGGAGGGCGTTAGGCCGATTGCAGCCGCCGGCCTGTCCGTCGCTGCACTCGCTACTGGGCTGGACCACCCGCGCTGGGTCTACGTGTTACCCAACGGCGACGTGTTGGTGGCCGAGAGCAATGCGCCGCCCAGACCCGAAGATGGCAAAGGCATCAAGGGCGCGGTGATGGGCGTGGTGATGAAACGCGCCGGCGCGGGCGTGCCCAGTGCCAACCGGATCACCCTGTTGCGCGACGCGGACGGCGACGGCGTGGCCGAGTTGCGCACCACCTTTCTACAGGGCTTGAACTCGCCCTTCGGCATGGCATTGGTGGGCAACAACTTCTATGTGGCGAACGCGGACGCCATCGTCAGATTCCCCTACGTGACTGATCAGTCGCAAATCACGGTCGCGCCAACGAAGGTGTTCGACCTGCCCGGCGGCCCTCGCAACCACCACTGGACCAAGAACATCATCGCCAGTGCCGACGGCAGCAAGCTGTATGCAACAGTGGGCTCCAACAGCAATGTGGCTGAGAACGGCATGCCGGAGGAAGAGGGCCGCGCGGCCATCTGGGAGTTCGACATCGCAAGTGGCAAGGGACGTCTCTTCGCCACCGGTCTGCGCAACCCCAACGGCATGGCCTGGGCAGGCGGCAAGCTCTGGACGGTTGTGAACGAGCGCGACGAGATCGGCGATGACTTGGTACCCGATTACTTGACCTCCGTCACCGACGGCGCGTTCTACGGCTGGCCGTACAGCTATTACGGGCAGAACGTCGACGCGCGTGTCAAACCGCCTGCGCCCGAGTTGGTCGCCAAAGCCGTGAAGCCCGACTACTCGCTGGGATCACACGTCGCGCCGCTCGGCCTTGTCTCCTCGGATGGCGCGGCCCTGTCCGCGCGCTTTAACGCTGGCTTCTTCATCGGCCAGCACGGTTCCTGGAACCGCAAGCCACGCAGCGGCTACAACGTGGTCTTCGTGCCGTATGACGGCAAGGCGATGCCAACGGCCCAGCCCGTAGTAGTGTTGAGCGGGTTTGTCAGTGATAAAGGGGATGCATATGGCCGGCCTGTGGGTGTGGCGATTGACAAGCGTGGTGCATTGCTGGTTGCGGATGACGTTGGCAATGCCATCTGGCGCGTGACGGGGGTGAAAAAGCGCTGAAAATAGGGCTTTACTCCGCGTAAGGCCCCTGTGAACCAACCTGCTGCCCATGCTGAACTCATCGCTTCTTTCAGGAGGGCGCAGGCAGATGCTGCGCACAAGTTCGGATTGATCAAAGTGGTTGAAAAGAAAGGGCCCAAGGCCATTCAGACAGCCGTAGAAACCGCTGCAAAGGCGGCAAAACGCAGGGATTCGTTTGCAAAAAAGTTAACAGCCCTTGGGGTGGTTCTTGAGGATTGATTCTCTGAAGTTGAACAAGGCAAAAGAGCGGCTGACAGCTGGGAACATTTCACAGACAATCCACTCATGACACGCTGTCCTTGCGGCTTCAAAAGCCTGGGTCTTGTTCGTCGGATACTGCTGACTGCCCTGGGCTTTGGAGCGGCCGCTGCGGCCTTTGCACAACAGCCACCGCCACCCTTGCGTTATGGCGTGTTTGAGTCCATGGGGTATCCGTATTTTGTGGCGGGCTCTGGCAGCACACACCATAGCGGCCTGCTGATTGAACTGGGTGATGCCATCGCGCGGCAGCTGAACCTGGGTATGCATGCGGTGCCCTTGCCCCGACGCAGGGCGGAGCCGGCGTTGATTCAGGGCCAGATCGAGCTGCTGTGTTACTTCAGCCCCAGTTGGGCAGAGCAGCCGGACAAGCTGGCGTGGTCCATGGCCATGTTGCCGCAAATTGAGCGTGTGGTGGCGCCCAAGGGCGTTCGCATGGGCAGTGCTCCCAACTGGGAATTTGAAGGCAAACGCGTGGCCTTGCAATTGGGCTACCACTACCCGGTTTTGCAATCCTTGATCGATGTTGGAAAGACGGTACGGGTGGACCAGAGCAAGGTAGCCCTGCAGTTCCGGTCGTTGGAGATCAAGATGGCAGACCTGTTGATCACGTCTGAGGGCGAAATAGAAGGCTACTTCAACGACAACCCGAATGCGCGCGGCGAGTTTGAAGTGTCGCGTTCAGCGTTCTCCGTCACACCCACGCATTGCGCCATAGGGCGATCTTCTCGGCTGTCCGTGGCAGACGTCGACAAAGCGATAACTCGGCTGCAAGCCAGCGGCGATATGGAACGCATGGCCAAGCGTTACGGCATGTCGGCGCGCTGAGTCGCCAGTGCTTTCAGATCCTGAGCCACCTCCACCCACACACATTCCCCGTTCTTGCGTTTGACACGCAGCACGGCATGGCGCGCAAGGCCATTGATATGACGCGTCACCACATCCATGACCCAGCCGTGGGTCACCACCAGTATCCGGCAGCCGCGGTGGCGCGCTCCGATGTCGGCGAAGGCCTCCAACACGCGGTCCGCAAATTCGTCCAGACTCTCCCCGCCGGCGAATTCGGCGGCGGGGTTGCGGCGCAGAATCTGTTCCAGCAAGGCGGGGTTGAGTTCGGCCAGTTCATGCTTCGGAATACCCTGCACGGCACCAAAGTGTTTTTCTTTCAGACCTTCATGGCACGAAGGCGCTGGCAAGCCCAACACGCTGCAGACGATGTCTGCAGTCTCGCGCGAACGGGCCAGAGGGCTGGACCATACCGCATCAAATCCCGCGTCCGCCAGACGGGCCGCCAGCGCATGTGCCTGCTCGCGGCCCAGTGTGTTGAGCGGCACATCCAGCCAGCCCTGCAATACGCCCCGTTTGTTCCAATCGGTTTCACCGTGGCGGGCAATGCAGATATGTGTTGCGTCCATTAACGATTGTGAGATCAGGTAGACCCTATGCCAACGGCATCAACCCTGAGGTTTTGCAGGTGTACATGGCCTGGTCTGCCACGTCCAGAATGTCATGCAGGTTGTCGCCGTCTCTGGGGTACCAGGCATAACCAACACTGGTGCCCACGGCCACGGTTTCGCCGGAATCCAATGTCAAGTTCTGCGACACCACATCCACCAGCTTGTGGCCCAGCGCCTCCAATTGCGCGCGCTCGGCGATGGACTCCACGATCAACACAAACTCGTCTCCTCCTAGCCGCGCCACCGTGTCGGATTCACGCACGATGGACACCAGGCGCCGCGCCACGGTGACAAGGACCTTGTCGCCCGCCGCGTGTCCGTAGGTGTCGTTGATGGCTTTGAATTTGTTCAGGTCCAGCATCAGCACTGCAAACTTCTTGCGGCTGCGCCGTGCGTGGCGCATGGCCACCTCGAACCTGTCCATCAACAACAACCGGTTGGCCAGCCCGGTCAACGGGTCCTGGAAGGCGCTTTTTCTCAGCGTGCGCTCGGCATCCTTCAACTTGACCAGGTATTTTTTCAATCTTGCATTTTTTGCCGCCGTACGCCGCAGTTCCAGGCCCCAATACCCTGCGAGCATTGCAAACACACAGGCAAGTGCCGCAAAGAAGTAGGGTGAGGAGAAGAACTGCATAGTGGTGTGCAAGCATTCTGGACTCGGCCTATTGCTTTATTCCATGCCTTGAACACTCTTTTACAAAGCGTTGCGCCTCTTAGGCATGCCCCAGTCGCGTTCAGGGCGCGCAGTCAATAAAAACCGACCCGGCGACTGTAACGCTCACTGCGCTCTTTGTCGTACTGTTCGGCATCGAACTGTTCGCCCTGGATGGCGCGGTGGATTTCGCCACCCGTAGGCATGGTCGCGGGGTCTACATGCAGCTGCGGGTCCCACAAGCGTGAGCGCAGAAATGCCTTGGAGCACTGGGTATACGCCTCGTCGATATCGACCAATATGCCCAGTAGCGGCGTCTTGCCCTCGACGCTGCAGGGGACCAGCAACTCTGGGTCTACCGTGAGCGTGGCCCTGCCATTCACCCGAAACGTGTCGGTGACGCCTGGCACAAAGAAGAGCACGCCGATGTGCGGGTTGGCCAGCACATTGCGCAGGGAGTCTGCAATCCGATTGCCCGGCCGTTCCGGAATCAATAGGGTGCGGTCGTCCAGAATGCACACGAAGCCGGCAGGGTCACCGCGTGGGCTGAGATCGCAGTTTCCGGCCTGGTCGCTGGTGGCGAGGCAAATGAACGGTGAGCGCTCAATGAACAAACGCGTCTTGGTATTCAGGCGGTTGCTGATTTTGGCGCAGGTCAATTGCGCAGGCTCGCCAATCAGCGCACGGAGCTGCGCCTCGGTGTGAATGACCTGGGATGTTCGGGGGTGGGTTGAAGCCGGGTTCATCGTTCGAGGATAGCAGCAGCACGTGTCTGTTCAACGTGTCGCGCTCACCGCGTGGCCCACGACGCTGGCTTTGCGTGTCGGGTCCGTGGCTAGGCAACCCATGCCTTCCAGCGCAGCCTCCACGGCCTGGTCCAGCGGGGTGTGGGGCTCATAACCCAGCACCGTGGTGAGTTGGGTGTTGTCCATGGCCAAGGGAACCTCCCACAGGTAGCGCATTTCGCGCAGCTCTCGCAGGGTCGCCACAAAGGGCGATGCCAGCGCGATCAGCCACCAGGGGAAGGCGCGCACCGCGGGTTTGGCGCCACCGCGGCGGGTCACGACGCGGCTGATCGCTGCGGCCATTTGTGTGCCGTCGGCATCCCAGTGGCCCTGCATGTGGAATGCGGCAAACGGCTCCAGTGTGTCGCGGCGCTGCACCAGTTCCACCATGGTGCGCGCCACGTCGGGCAGGTACGACCATTGGTGGCCCACGCAACGCTTGCCTGGCAGCAACACGGTCTTGACCAGCTGGTTCGGTTTGACCAGCCCTTGTGAGAACCAGCTGTTGCCCACCTTGGGGCCAAAAAAGTCGCCCGCGCGCACCACAATCACCTTGCAACCCTTGCCGCTGGCCACACGCAGGCGCTGCTCCATCTCGACACGTATCGCGCCCTTACGGGTCACCGGATCCTTCGGCGAGTCTTCACGCAGCAAGGGGAAGGCGCTGGGGCCAAAGTTGTAGACCGTACCAGGCAATACGATGGTGGCGCCTTCGGCCTGGGCCGCGGCGATGGTGTTGTCCAACATCGGCAACACCAGCTCGGCCCAGCGCAGGTAGCCGGGTGGGTTGACGGCGTGCACGATGACGGCGCAGCCGTGTGCTGCGGACAACACGTCGCCGCGGTTCATGGCGTCGCCACGGATCCAGGTCATGCCATCGCGCCGTTCCAGCGTCTGTTCACCGCCACGGCACAGTGCGCGTACCGTCCAGCCTGCCTCACGCAGTTGCCGTGCCACTTCGCCACCGATGCCGCCGGTTGCGCCTAATACCAATGCTGTCTTTGTGTTGTCCATTTCGAAGCTCCATCCAAAAAGTGTTGCGATGGATGAAGTGTCGAAGAGCCAGCATTGTTAAGCAATTGACCAACATGTAGCATCAGCTATACATTTTTGTATGACAATTGAAAGCACAAATGAAATTGGCTGGGAGCTTTATCGCTCGTACTTGAGTGTGTTGGATGCATGCTCTTTGCTCGTAACGGCGCGCGCCATGGGCATCTGCCGGAAATCAAACACCTGAAACAACTTGCTCTTGATTTCCAGGCTTAAGAGGACGGCAAAACGGCTCAGGCGGTTGCGGGAACCAGACGCCCGCCATTTCGAGAGCGCAACCACACCATGCTGGGCACGCTGACCCAACGTTCCAACGCCAGCCCGAGCAAAATGCAGGCAAAAATCGTGGGCGGGTAGACGGCGAAAGTCCAGGACATGTCTTTGCCCATGGTCGCGCGGTAAGCGCTGCACACGCTCAGCACGATGAACATGTGACTCAGATAAATCTCGTAGCTTAAGCGCCCCATGCTGGCCAACCAACCCAGACCCTTCACGGGTTCGGGTTTCGCCTTGTCGGCGGCAAACACCAGGAAGCAGGCCGAGAAACACAAGACCAGCATCACTTGGTCACGGATCGCCCGCCACAGGATGTCACCAAAAAAGAACACACCTAAGAGCCCGATCACTCCAAAAATGAACAGGCTGCGCACAAAGTGTTGGCTTGGCTTCCAGGCTTGCGCCAACATGGCAGTCAGCACACCAAAAGCAATCGCTGACATGCCGGGAAGGTAGGCCTTTTCGAGCCAGAGCTCGTTGCCCACCAAGGAAGCGCGCACCCATGGCAAAGACAGGGCCAGCGCCAACAGCACCACCACCAGTAGGCGCCGTGGCAACGCGATGCAAAGTATCGGAAACGCGAGGTAGAACACCTCCTCAATCGACAAAGACCACAACACGTCCCACGACGCGGGGAGCCAGGTGGTCTCCGCCTCATACCAGTTCAGATGCAAGCCCAGGGCAGACACCAGTGCTCGCCCCAGCGTTTGCCCTTTCCCGTCGACTACATATTCCGGCACTCCGAGGCCATGCATGACGGTCAGCACGGTAAGCAGTAGCGCCAGTAGCGGAAAGATTCGGCTGAACCGCGCCAGGTAGAAGCTGCGCCAGTTCAACGCCGACAGCGTTGTGTAATGAGTCAGGCTGCGCTGGGTAATCAGAAAGCCGGACACCACGAAGAAGATAAACACCGACTCGTAGCCATTGAAACTGATGCCGTTGATGATGCGTTTGTTCAGCCATTCGCCCAAAAAGCTAGGTCCTAACGGTAGGCGGAAGTCCATCGCCAGATGGTGAACGACCACAAAAAGTATGGAAAAACCTCTAAGCAGATCGATGCCGAAATTGCGGCTTGTAGATGGAGATGGTGGATGCATAGGCCGCAATTCTAGAGGTCGTCGTGGGGTCAGCAGCAGGCAGCCCAGGCCCCTCGCCGCCGATGCCGCCGGTTGCGCCCAACCAATGCCGTGTCAAACAGGCAGGGCTATAAAGCAATTGACGGATCTTTAGCAGCGCTTATACATTTATGCATGGCTAACCATGACACCAATAACGACATCGATTGGGAGCTCTACCGCTCATACCTCAACGTGATCAAGGAGGGTTCGCTCTCCGGCGCGGCACGCGCCATGGGTATTGCGCAGCCCACGGTGGGGCGTCACATTGAAGCACTGGAGAAGTCGTTGGGGGTGGTGCTGTTTACCCGCTCCCAACTGGGGCTTTTGCCAACCGAGGCGGCGCTGGAACTCCAAAGTTTTGTGCAGGCCATGAGCAGTTCAGCCGCTGCGCTGCGGCGCGCCGCAGAGAGCCATGGCGCCGGCATCCGGGGCACAGTGCGTATCACCGCCAGTGAGGTGATCGGGGTGGAGGTGTTGCCGCCCATCATCACCCATTTGCAGCGCGCGCATCCTGATTTGAAGATAGAACTGGTGTTGACCAACCGCGTGCAAGACCTGCTCAAGCGCGAGGCCGATATCGCCATCCGTATGACTGAGCCTAAACAGGAGTTGTTGATCGCCCGGCGTGTGGGTGTCGTGGCGCTGGGCTTGCACGCACACACAAGCTACTTGCAGAAACATGGCACACCGACATCGCTGGCCGATCTGGCACAACACACCTTGATTGGCTTTGACGATGAAACGCCTTTCCTGCGCGCCGCAACCAAAGCCTTTCCCATCTGGAAACGGGAAACCTTTGCCATTCGTACGGATAGCGACCTGGCACAACTGGCCTTGATCCGCGCCGGCAGTGGCATAGGCATTTGCCAGATAGCGCTGGCAGCGCGCAACCCCGACCTGGTACACCTGCTACCCGGAAGTATTCCGCTGGGTCTGGAAACCTGGCTCGCCATGCACGAAGATCTGCGAAACAGTCCGCGCTGCAAAGCTACGTTTGATGCCTTGTTGCTGGGGCTACAAAACTACATTGCAGGCTGATGCCCCGCCCCGCCTGCCCCACTTGCCAACGCCCGCAGGCCACCTGCATCTGCCGCTTTGTTACCCCTACGCCACACGCCACCGCGGTGCTGTTCCTGCAGCACCCGTTAGAAGAACACCACGCCAAGAATAGCGCGCGCCTGCTGCACCTGAGCCTGCCGCGCAGCCGAACGGTGGTGGGGGAGGCGTTTGACGACGCGGCCTTGCAAGCACTGATGCCACAGCCGCGATACACCGTGCTGCTGTACTCGCCCACGCAGTACCCGGACCACGTCGCGCCCGCCGTGCTGGACCCGCAACAGATCGCAGACCCGGCCAAAGTGCGGCTGGTGGTGCTGGACGCCACTTGGCGCAAGAGCCGCAAAATGCTCCATCGGAGCCCTGCACTGCAGCGTTTGCCACGGCTGGCATTGGAGGAAGTGCCAGAAGGCCGATACACCATCCGCAAGGCGCACCAGCCAGGACAACTGTCCACGCTGGAGGCCACCTGCGCGGCGTTGGCGCAGCTGGAAGGCAATGCTGCGCACTGGCAGCCGCTACTGGCAGCGTTTGATGCGTTTGTGGTTCAGCAGAAGGGGTTTATGGAAAATAGGCTTCTGGCCCCCGATTAATCTAACTTTGCTGCTATAAATTACGTAGCAAATGTTCTGTGAATCGCATTAATCGGGCAAGGCCAGTGCGGCCAGTTGTACCGCGCCCTCAAAGCTACGGGCCCCGGCAATGAACACATTCAGGTGGCAAAACACGCTGTCGGCCACGCCGGTCACGGCGGCCAGTTCCTGGTCGCGCAGGCCGGCCCAGCTGCGCGGCAGGCCCAGCTTGGCGGTGAACGAGCCAGCTTCCACCGGCACGGTCTTGATCTGGTACTGGTCGCCGTCCGAGTCGGGATAAATCACAAACATTACCTCGGGCATCTCGTGCAGCACCACATGGGTCCACGGCATGCCTCCCTCATTCAGGTGCAACACGCGGCCACCCAGCAGGCGCGGTGAGCCGCGCACCGTGTCCATGGCCCGGATCTGCGCCACCTTTTTGCTGATGGCGTGGTCCAGAAGCTTGCGCGTGATGGCGATGGCCTCGCGAAAACGCGTTTCCTGCAACTGGGCCTTGGCCGTTGCGTCCAGGCCCTGCTCTTCCATCCAATGTGTGTTGAGCTGCGCGACCAGGCTGGACAGGCCAAAGATGCCAGGCGACACATCGCCTTTGCCGGTGTCCACAATGTCCAGGTACTGCACCAGCGAATGGTCTATGGAGCGCACCACTTCATCGATGGCCTCGGGGCTCAGGCTGTGGCCATGGGTGTTGGCCCAGGCTGCAACATAGGCAGTACCAAATGCAGCCCACAACAAGCCGGCGCTGGCGTAGCCCACGCCGGGCACCGTCTGCCCATCGACCAACTGGGCGGGGCGGGCACCATCAAAGCCGCGCTGGTGGTGGTCAAAACGGCCGGTTGCTGCATGCCAGCTGCCGCCCACATCCACTGCAAAGTCGGCGGCATCTATCAGCTCCTGCTTGCGCGTACGCACCAGCGTGTGTGACGGGAAAACCCCCATCAGAATGCCCACGCCAAAAACGTCGTCGGCGTGGAAGCTGCCACTGTGTGTGGCGATGGTTTTGGTCGTGTCGGTCATGGGGCAATTCTATGGGCCAGCATAAAGCGCGACCTAATACGCCGACTTATCGCAGCTTGAACACTGAAACCGCGTTCACCAGTTCTTGGGCCTGACCACTAAGGCTGCCGGCGGCTGCGGCCATCTCTTCCACCAGCGCGGCATTCTGCTGGGTGGCATGGTCCATCTGGGTGACGGCCTCGCCCACTTGCGAGACGCCTGCGCTTTGCTCAGTGCTTGCCGCGCTGATCTCACCCATGATGTCGGTTACGCGGCGGATGGAGGCCACGACCTCGTTCATGGTAGTGCCCGCGCGGTCGACCAGCGCTGTGCCTTGGTCGACGCGGCTCACGCTGTCGTTGATGAGCGCCTTGATCTCTTTTGCGGCCTCGGCCGAACGGCCCGCCAGACTGCGCACTTCGGTAGCAACAACGGCAAAGCCGCGCCCCTGCTCGCCGGCGCGTGCCGCTTCCACGGCTGCGTTCAACGCGAGGATATTGGTCTGGAAGGCAATGCCGTCGATCACGTTGATGATGTCGGCGATGCGTTTGGAGCTGTCGCTGATGCCCTTCATGGTGTCGACCACCTGCGACACCACGGTGCCGCCTTCTACGGCCACGGTGGACGCGTTTTGCGCCAACTGGTTCGCCTGGCGCGCGTTGTCGGCGTTTTGTTGCACGGTGGAAGACAACTCCTCCATGGACGCTGCGGTTTGCTGCAGTGCGCTGGCCTGGCTTTCGGTGCGCGCGCTCAGGTCCTGGTTGCCCTGCGCAATTTCGGAGCTGGCAGTGGCCACTGAATCAGAACCCGAGCGCACCGTGGAAACCACCTGGACCAGCCCAGCCTGCATGGCGGACAGTGTCTGCAACAGTTGGGCAATTTCGTCCGTGCCCTGGGTGTCGATGGTGCGCGACAGATCACCCTGCGCCACTGCCCGGGCGGCTTCCATGGCCTGGCCTAAAGGACGTGTGACGCTGCGGCTGATGAGCACCCCCAGCCCCACACCCACCAGCACACACACCACGATCAAACCCAGCGTAATGTTGCGGCTGCTTTCGTACAGCAGGGTGTTGTTGTCGGACACGCGTTGTGCGTTCCCCTCAAACACCTTGGTCAGGTCAGACATGGCCACTCCGACCTTGATGCTGGGCTGGACCACGCTACCACCCAGGAACTGCAGAACGGGGGAATCGGGCTGCATCTCCGCGCTGGTCAGTAGTTTGAGGATGCCGTCCAGTGCTTCCTGGTCAGCCTTCCATGCGTCATCCACCTTGGCGAAGGCGGCCAGAGTACCGGGGTCGTTGGCTTTGCCACGTGCCTCGTTCAAAAGTTCCAGGCTTTTGGCGCGCCAGGTGGCCAGGCGCTTAAGCGCGCCTTCGCGAATTGCTGGCGTGGTGGCGATGATGGCGTCGCGCAGTGCTACCACAGCCGCATAACGCTGCACGTTGGCCTCTTTGACAAGCGCCAGCCCCACCGTTTCCTTTTCATACAAGGCGGTGTCGGCGTCATTCAACACCCCCATATTGCGAATGGCAAACAGGCCCAGGGCCGCACCTATGAGAGATACCAGTACAAACGCAAGTACCAGCTTGGTGGAGATCTTGAGGTGGGAGAGAGACATGCATCGCCTTTCAAGTAGGGGTGCAACATTGGCTGTTGCTAAAAGATTCTAGCCAGCATGTCCTGAAAAAGGGCGCTGATTACTGCGGGTTTTCTCGGGGGCGTTGATCGCGAAAGGAGGACGCAAAAAAGGCTTCCGGCCATAGCGGGAAGCCTTTTGACGTGTTGTGGTTTGCAGCGGCAAGTCAGTCCGCTGCCGGTTGTGTTACTTGGGCAGCAACACCTTGTCGATCACGTGGATCACGCCGTTGCTTTGGTACACGTCGGCAATGGTCACCGTGGCAGTGCCGCCCTTTTCATCGGTCAGCATGACTTTGGAGCCACTGGCCTTGGCAGTCAATGTGCCGCCGCTGACCGTCTTGATGGTGGCCATGCCTTTGCCGTCTGCAATCATCTTGCTGACGGCCGCTGCGTCCCACTTGCCGGACACCACGTGGTAGGTCAGTATGGTGGTGAGTGTGCCCTTGTTGTCGGGCTTCAACAAAGTCTCTACCGTGCCGGCAGGCAGTGCGGTGAAGGCCGCATTGGTAGGCGCAAACACGGTGAAGGGGCCGGGGCTCTTCAGCGTATCGACCAGACCAGCAGCCTTGACTGCAGCTACTAACGTGGTGTGGTCTTTGGAATTGACGGCGTTGTCGATGATGTCTTTGGATGCCAGCATGGGCGCGCCGCCCACCATGACGTCGGCCATGGCTGCCACGGACACGGTGGACATGATGAGGGCTAGGCTGAAGGAAGCGAGCTTGCGGGTAGTGGTAACAGATGCCATATGAATTTACTCCTGAGGGGTTGGTAACAAAAGCCGAAATGTCGCGGCTGTACTGAATACGCGGTGCGGTGGCAAATGGATTCAACTGATTTCTGCGGCTTGGCGGTGTGGGTGTGCAATCTGATAGCCTTGGGTGCCTATCCCCTATAGAGAAATATCCCATGACACTCAGCACTTGGTGGCTTTTTATCCTGATGACCTTCGTGGTCTCCGCCACGCCCGGCCCCAATATGCTGATGGTGATGAGTGTCAGTGCCAAACACGGCGTGCGTGCATCGGTGGTGGCCATGCTGGGTTGTATGACCGCCCTGTTGGCGATGATGAGCATTTCGGCCGCCGGCCTGGGTGCGGTGTTGCAGACCTCGCCCCAGGTGTTCGAAGCATTGCGCCTGGCCGGTGCGGCATACCTGGCCTATCTGGGGGTGAAGGTGTGGCGCTCGCCGGTACAGGACCAGACCGCGGCCGAAACATCACCAGCCATCACGCCCGCGTTGAACACCGGCGCTATCTATCGCCAAGCCTTTCTGGTCGCGGCGAGTAACCCCAAGGCCATCCTGTTTGCGGCGGCTTTTTTCCCCCAGTTCATCCACGCGGATGCTCCCCAGTTCCCGCAGTTCGCCATTCTGTTGGCAACGTTCACGGTGATTGAGGTGGGCTGGTATATGGTCTACGCGGTTAGCGGCAAACGCTTGTCGGTTTACCTGCAGCGCGCCACCGTGATGCGCGCCTTTAACCGGCTCACCGGTGGAGTATTCATCGGGTTTGCTGCGCTGATGGCGACGGCGCGTGAATGAAATAGGCCTTCGGATACCAACAACACCCCGTGGGGGTTTGGGTGGTCAAGGCAAAATACCGGTATGAATTTGTTAACTGAAACTGTGGCCAGCCTCCTGCGGGGTGTGGTCAAACTGGTGCTGCTGGTGTTTGCGGCCGTGTTTGCACTGAGTGTGTTGTGCGCGGGCTTGCTGGTGGTCGTGGTGCTGGTGCTGAGGTTTTTGGTGACCGGCCGCAAGCCCGCGGTGGTCACCACCTTTGCCCGATTCAACCAGACTGCACAACAGTTTCGCCCGGGTTTTCGGCCCGGCGCAGCCGGTGCGGGGCGCCAAGATCATGCGGACATTGTGGATGTGGAAGCACATGAGGTACGTTCAGTATTGAACGCACCCAGCCCTCCTAAAGCGGTTGATTAGTCGTACGTTGCTACCGGTTGCGGTAGTTCGTCGTCCAGGTACAACTCGTATTCGTCCCAGCCGTCCGTACCAAAGTGCTCGTCGCACTGTGCGGCGATGTCGTCAAACGACGTGAACTCTACACAAAACATGAGGGTATTGAAGAGCTGGCGGTAGGTGCGGCCGGTTGCGTCTTCGACTTCGCCCTCAGGGTCATCGATGTGGCGGCAGCAATGCACCCACACATAGTGGCCTTCGAGCTCGTCTTCGGCCTCCAGCACACTCAGTGCAAAAGCCTCATCGTCCGCACTGGGCCAGCTGGGCTTCTTGACCAGCCGGAAGGTCTGGCCGTGTTTGGGGTGGGCCGGGTCCAGCTCGATGTCCACGGTCTGCCAGTCGGTTGAGATCTGCTCTGCCACCTCGGCCAGCTCCTGCTGTGTAATGTCGCCCTCCCAATGCACATCGGTGATGTGGCGTGAGGTGCCGAATTCGCCCTCCCACAGGCTGGCTTTGTGTTTCATGGTGTCTGGATGCATTGCGCGGTCTCCGTGGTTGTGCGTGGGTGGCACTTTACACAGCTTTTGTGGGCTCGCCAAACCGCGCGATGGACGCGGCGCGCGCCTTGGCTGCTTCCACCTCGCGGTTGCGGGGTTCGGCGTGGGTCACCAGCGAGGCAATGAGCACACGGGCCGCTGCAGCCACGTCTTCAATGGCCTGTTCAAACGCAGCCTCGTTGGCCTTGGACGGCAGGTTGAAACCGCTGAGCTTGCGCACGAACTGCAGAGACGCATCGCGGATCTCCAGCTCGGTAGCGGGGGGCTCAAAGTTGAACAGGGTTTTGATATTGCGGCACATGCGGACCTCCTCCTGCTGTTGGGGCTTCATCCTACCTGTACGATGGGGAAAGCAACCACCACCCTGAACCCACCCAGTGTCTGCGACTGGTCCACGACCACGGTGGCCCCATGCATATCGGCAATGGTCTTGACGATGGCCAGACCCAGGCCGCTGCCCAGGGTTCCGCTATGGGGCCCTGAGACCCGGTAAAAGCGATCAAACAGGCGTGGCCGGTCTGCGGCGGCAACACCTGGGCCGCTGTCTTCAACGGTGAGCTGCATGCCTGTGGCGCTGGCCAGCACCGACACGTTCACCGTGCCGCCCTCGGGTGTGTATTTGATGGCGTTGTCCAGCAGGTTGCGCACCAGAATGGCCAGCGCGTCCTGGTGGCCCGTCACCACACCGTCTTGCGCCGCGATAAGGCCCAGGTCAATCCGGCGCGCACGGGCGGCCTCCCACAGGTCTCCGACCGTGCTCTGGACCAGTGCGGCCAGCTGCACCGCTTGCTTGAATGCAGCATCGGCCGGGCCGGCCTGCTGGTGCGCCAGCACCAGCAGCTGTTCCACCAGCCGGGTCGCGCGGTCAATGCCGGACGCCAGACGCGCAATGGCCACGTCACGCGCTGCCGCGTCGCTGGCCCTGCGCAGGCCCTCCGCCTGCAGCTTCAATGCCGACAGCGGCGAGCGCAGTTCGTGCGCTGCATCGGCGATGAAGTGTTTCTGCGCTTCAAAGGCGCTGCGCACCCGGTGGAGCAGCAGATTCAGTTCACGCACCAGCGGGAATATCTCGGCCGGCAAACCCTCTTCATTCACATCCGTCAGCTCATCGGCCCGCCGCACTGCAAGCTGGCGGCGCACACGTTCAGCTGGCGCCAGCGATGCATTGACCACCCACCACACCAGCAGAATTAATAGTGGCACCATCACGACGATGGGGCTGACGGCTTTCAAGGCCAGTTTTCTGGCCAGATGGTGCCGTGCCGACGCGTCTTGCGCCACCTGGATGAACTGGTCCGCGGACTGCAGCGAAAACAGTTTGTAGGTCTTGCCCGCGGCATCGAAGCTTGAGAAACCGTGCGCGGCGTCCAGCGGCAAAACAGCGCCGGGCGCAGACTGGAAAATTTTCTTGCCTCCCGCGCCGCTCACCTGGATCAGAAATTCGAAACTGGTGTCGATAGTGTCCCTGAAGCTGTTGGCCAGGTAACCGCCTATGGGCAGGCCCCTGCGCAGCGACAGGGCCATCTGCTCCATCTGGTGGTCAAATATTTCATTGGTCTGGTCCAGTGAGGTGCGGTAGGCCACAAGGGCTTGCACGCTAGCGGTCAGCACCACCGCACTGAACAGCAGGACGAGCAAGCGTGTGCGCAGCGAGTGCGCCACAGCGCGCGGGGGCACGCCGCTCATGGCCCGGCCTTGGGGATCATGTAGCCTACGCCGCGCACGTTCTGTATCAGCTGGGCACCCAGCTTCTTGCGCAGGCCGTGGATGTAGACCTCCACCGCATTGCTGCTGACCTCATCCTTCCAGCTGTAGAGTTTGTCCTCCAGCTGTTTGCGCGACAACACCACGCCCGGGCGCGCCAGCAGCGGCTCCAGAATGGCCCACTCGCGCGCCACCAGGGTTACGGCCTGGCCGCCCACCAGTACCTCGCGGGTTGCGGGGTCTATGCTGACCCCCAGGTGTTCGTAGACGGGTTCTGCGCGGCCGGACGCTCTGCGTATCAGCGCGCGTATGCGGGCCAGCAGTTCGTCTATGGCGTAGGGTTTGATGATGTAGTCGTCCGCGCCCATGTCCAGGCCCAACACACGTTGCTCCAGCGCATCACGTGCGGTGGCAATCAGCACCGGCGTGCGGTTCTTGCGGGCACGCAGCCGGCGCAACACACTCAAGCCATCACGCTTGGGCAGGCCCAGGTCCAGCAGCACCAGGTCATAGGTCTCTGTGTCCAGTGTGGTGTCGGCCATCTCGCCGTCCTTGACCCAGTCCACCGCATACCCGTCGGCGCGCAGCAGGTCCAGCACGGACTCGCCAATCATCGGATCATCTTCAACCAGCAGCAATCGCATGCGGCTATTGTGCCTAGCTGCGCGTGCATTCGCGCCTTGCCGGCGCGGTTTAAGTTTCGCCTAAGTCTGCACCGGAACAATTCAGACCGTAGACAACAGGCCTAGTAAACACCAACACCGAGGAGTACACCACCATGGCATCTTTCAACCGACTAGCCCTTCTTGCAGCGACCGCCACCACGATCTTGCTGAGTGCCTGCAGCAGTACGCCCATGCCCAGCACCACAACCACATCCGACACGGCAACCAAACAGACCCTGACCAGGGTGGAGCAGCCGGGCACCACCAGGGAGGTTGTTATTTCGGATCCCGTAGGCCGACTGTCCGAACACCTGGACCCCAAGAGCCCACTGTCCCAAAAACGCAGCATCTACTTTGACTTTGACCAATACACCGTCAAGCCTGAATACACCCCGGTGCTGGAGATACATGGCAAGTATCTGGCCGCCAATGCCGGGATCAACCTCCGGGTCGAGGGCAATACCGACGAGCTGGGTGGTACCGAATACAACCTGGCTTTGGGGCAAAAGCGGGCCGAAGCCGTGGTCCGTGCACTGAAGGTCTTCGGCGCCCGGGACGCACAGTTGGAGGCGGTGAGTTTTGGCAAGGAAAAGCCCCAGTTCACGGGCCACGACGAGGCCGCCCATGCGCAGAACCGCCGGGGTGACCTGGCATATCCACAAAGATAGCTAATGGCCAAACTGGCCGATAGCCCCCTAGAAATATAACGATATAGCTCCTGTTTTCATAGCAAATGCCGTGTTTAAGCGACTGTCTGCTAGACAAACCGCGTGAACCGGCCCGATCGTTCCAGCCGGAAACGCGCAAAGTCTTCCGCCAAAAAGAGTTGCCCGCTGTAGCAGGCCGCCGCCTCGGCCTGGATGTCGGCAATGGACGGTGACAGGCCAGGGTTTGACTGGTAACGGGCGCTGAAGTGGGTCAGCACCAGGTTGGGCAGCCCTGCCGCCGCCGCGAAGCTTGCCACGCTGGCCGCCGAGCTGTGCTGGAAGCTGGCGCCGTGTTTGTCGGCCACGACCTGTGTGTAGGTGGCCTCGTGCACCAGCACCTGCGCGCCCTGGCACAAAGCCTGCACAAGGGCGGGTGTGTCGTTGTCGCCACCCACGACGATTTTTCGCGGCGGGTTGGGATAAGACAGGTAGTCGACGCTGTACAGTGTGCGCCCGGCATGCACCACATCTTCCCCCTGCTTCAGGCGCCCCCAGATCGCGCCCTGGGGAACACCGTCAGCGGTGAGTTGTGCGGTATCCAGTTGGGGCTCCACCCGCAATTCGGTGAAGCTGTACGCATATGACGGCACCCGGTGCGACAGGGGTGCGCTTTGCACCGCCCATTCGTTGTCCTGCCAGGTTCCGAAGGATTCCGTGGGGATGAACTCCAGGGCAAATGGCAAAAACACCGTGGTCAACTCCAGCGTCGCACGGATCCAGGCTTCAATACCCTTGGGCGCAAGGATGGGCAACGCTGCAGTGCGGCCCGACATGGCCGCGCTGGCCAACAAACCGGGCAGGCCATAACAGTGGTCGCCGTGCACATGGGTGATGCAAATGGCGCGCAAGCTGCTCAGCGACAGGGGTGTGTGCAGTAGCTGGTGTTGGGTGGCCTCGCCGCAGTCCACCAGGTACCAGCCCTTGCCGGTGCCGGCCACCAGCGCCAGCGCTGTCACATTGCGTTGTTTGGTGGGTGTGCCGGATGAGGTGCCTAGAAAAACAAGATCCATGCACCTATTGGAACACCGTCGGTACGCGTCAGGCCGCGTTGGTCGTTACTTCGATGCGGTGGCCGTCCAGGTCATGGAACATCGCGCCAAAGTAGGTGGTGCTGATGTCGGGCCGTGTACGTGGCGTGAAGATATCCTTGCCATCCGTGGCCAGCGCAGCAGCGTGGGCCGCGGCCACCGCGGCGCGCGAGGCCGCGCCCAGCGCGACGTGGGTGCCCTTGGCCGTTACGTGTTCGTCTTCTGCCACGGGGTACAGAAAAAACGACCACTGCGATGCGGTGCCAAACGCTGCCTCGGCGCCGGTGTCGCGCTGCAGTTCCATGCCCAGAGGTTTCAGTGCTCGCTGGTAAAAGGCCACGGCCTCGGTGTAGTGGCGGGTGCCCAGGGATACATGGTCAATCATCGGTTTCTCCTTGAATCAAATTTAGTTCAGCCAACGCGTGACCTGCTCAGCGGTCAGGTTGCTGCCGCACAAGACCGTGGCCAGCCTTTGCGATTGCAGCGCAGGGTGTTCCAGAATGGCAGCCACGCCGACCACACCTGCGGGCTCAACCACCAGCCCCGCGTGCTGGAAGACCAGGCGCATGGCGCGTTCAATAGCGTGTTCACTGACCAGTAGCACATTGTCCACCGTGCCTTTCATGTCGGCCAGGGCCTCGGGCACCGGCATGCGCACCGCAATGCCGTCGGCGATGGTGTTGACCATGCCGCGGTTCACCAAACGGCTTTTGTGCCACGACGCGGCCATGGCGTCCGCACCTTCGGCGCAGATGCCGACAACACGCAGGTCTGGTGCATGGGCTTTGAACCAGCGGCCCATGCCTGTCAGCAGCGCGCCGTTGCCCAGTGGCACCAGCACGGTATCGAAATCCCGCCGCACCAGCATTTCGCGGGCGATCGTGCCCGCACCCTCGGTGATGCTGGCCTCGGCACCGTCTTCCACAAAATACCCGCCGCTGTTGGCGCAGAAACGTTTGGCTTCTTCCTTGGCACGGTCAAAGTCATCGCTGTACAGGCGCACCTCGGCGCCCAGCGCGCGCATGCGCTCCACCTTGTAGGCATTGGCCGTGGTGGCGCTGTACACGATCAGCGGCCATTGCCGCGCACGGCAAACATAGGCCATGGCCTGGCCCCAGTTGCCGGCGGTGGCACAGACCAGCGTGCGCCCAGCCAGTCGTTCGGCGTTCTGGTGCATGAAGAAGTCGGCACCGCGGCCCTTGAACGAGCGCAGTGGGTTCAACGATTCGACCTTGAGCGTCAGCGATGCGACGCTCAGGGCTTGCGACAGGGGCTCGCAGTCAAACTGCGGGCTGTTCAGAAAAACCGGGTCCACGACCGCGGCGGCACGGACGATGTGGTCCAGCGACAGGCGATGGGGTGTAGTAGTGTTGATAATCGAAGGCATGGCAAGAGTGTCCGCGCAGTGGCGTGGCGCCCGGCCGCTTTTTCCCACCCCTTGCTGCGGCTTTGCCGCATCGTCAGTGCCGCTTGTGCGGCGAAAAATTTCCCATGCCTTCAGACGCAGCCTTGTTAGACAGTTTTGACCGCCAGATTTTGGCCCTGTACCAACGCAATACCCGCCTGCCCGGCGAGCAGATCGGCGCCCAGGTGGGCTTGTCTGCCGCCGCTGTGCAGCGTCGCCTCAAACGCATGCGTGAGACCGGTGTCATCCAGGCCGAAGTGGCTGTGCTGGACTGTGAACAACTGGGCTTGGGTGTGACGGCCATCGTGCACGTCGACTTGGTCGATGAGTCCGCCCATGCCACCCGCGCCTTCCGCGACAAGGTGACAGCGCGCGGCGAGGTGCAGCAGTGTTACGGCGTGACCGGCGCCGCCGACTATGTGCTGGTGGTCATCGTGGCGGACCTGGCCGCCTACGACACCTTCTGCAAGGCCTGCCTGTTGCACGACGCCAATGTGCGCAGCTTCACGACGCACATCGTGCTGGATGCCGCCAAACGCACCGGGCCGTTGGAGTTCTAACTAGCCTGGATCGGGATTGCGTAGTGCATCAGCGAGGTGTCGGACGTGGGGTGGTAACGCCCGTCATACACCTCCAGATCCACGCCACCACTGTGGGTTGTGCCAGACGACAACAGCCAATTGGAATAGATGTAGTTGACCGTGTTGTCTATGCCCTGGGCCGGGCCTTGGTGGCCGAACTTGGCATACCGTGCGCCCGGTACCTGCAGTGCCTGCATGCCATCGGGTAGCGCCGCCGCCTTTCTGACCTCAATGGCCGCAAAGTATTGCAGCTGATCTGAAGCGTCATGCACCGGGCTGACCACGCCGTAACAGACCCCAGGCACGGCATGTGGCACTTCGCCCAGCCGGGGCAAAAAACTGGCCCACAAGGGGGGCAGTTTTTTGGCTAAATTGTTTTTCTCGGAGTCGATGCCGTAGAACAGCGTGCGCATGGCTACCAGCTGCATGGCGCGCTGCTCATAGACTTCTGGCACCAGGGACACATTGCGGTGAATGTGGCGCAGGTAGTCGGCGTCCAGCTCCACCTTTTTCACAAATAACGAGCGGTTGCCAAAGGCGCGGTACTGGCCCGGCGTGATGCGAAAACAGGTTTTAAAGGCGCGGGTAAAACTCTCCTGCGTCTCGTACCCCGCCGCCAGCGCAATGTCCAGGATCGGCATCTTGGTGCTTAGCAGTTGGTCCAGTGCCTTGGCAAAGCGGCGCGAGCGTATATAGGTTTTCAGCGTCTCGTTGGTCAGGGCCCGGAACACACGTTGGAAGTGCCACTGGCTCAGGCCTGCGGCCTTGGCCACGTCCTGCAGTGCGATATCCGTGTCCAGATGGGCTTCTACAAAGTCTATGCCCTGCTGGACACGTTGGAGGTAGTGCACGGGGGATGTTGCGCTAGGCCGCCGCAAAAAAGCCGGTCATGGCTACCAGCTTGCCATCGCTGTTGTAGCGGCCGAAGCTGGTGCCTTCGCCAATCACCTGGCCCTTGCCGTCCAGCATGTTCCAAGTGGCCAGGCTTTGCTGGTGGTGGGTGTCAAAGGTCTTGGTCTGGAAATGGCCGCCGGGTACCTGCTGGTGGAATGCGTCCATATAGGCCGTCAATTCCTGCCAGCCCTGGGTGGCCGCCTGCGGATCGTTGTAGACACATTGGGGGTCCAGGCTTTGCGCAAACAGGGCCTGCTTTTGTGCAGCGGTGGCTGCCTTCCAGGAGGCCGTGTAGGTTTCCCAGGTCTGGTTCAGGGGGTGGTGGTTCATCGCAACTCCAGGTGGTTAAAACTGGATTGTTCTGTGCGAGAAACCATGCTTTTGATATTTTGTGCTTTTGATTGTGGTGCCGTGCGGCGGGGAGGCCTAGGATGCACGGGGCAGCTTCACCACCACCTTGCGAACCCCTTTGGGCGGCGTGGGAAAGTCGGCCAGTGCGGCTTCAAACAGTGCAGGCAAGACCCGGGCGGGGTTGAACCAGCTCTCCTCATTCGTGGCCGAGCTCTCGTACACCAGCTTGCCGCTGCTCAGCTCACGGATCTCCACACGCACGCGGGTGACATACGACTCACGATCCAACAGCCAGGGCGATCCGTAAAAATGGCGGCCGTGCCACATGCGCGTGCGTCCAAACGGCGACCATGCTGAGCGCCCGAAGAATGGCTCGGGGAAGGATGACACCGTTTCTGCCGTGCCCGCGCCAATCTGCACGCTGTAGCGCGCGCCGGTGTCCACACGGCTAAAGCCGGCTTTGACCAGCGCCGCCTGTGCCATGCCCTCCAGTGATGCGGCCTGCGCCGCATCCTGGTCTTGTGATGGCAGGCGCTCAAAGCGGAACGTGCCGGCCTGCACCGGGGTGGGCGTGGCGGCAAAACTCTGCACTTTGCTTTCCACGGTTGATACCGCAGCGCAGCCGGTCAATACGACAGCCGCTGCGACCAATGCCACACGTGCCAGGAGTTTCAAAAGGGTGTTGCTTGTCATGATCTTCATTTGCCATCCTCCTCAAAGGTTCTTATCGCATCATGGTCGCTATCGCCATGTGATTCAAGCTCAGCCATGTAAAGTTATACAAGCGGTTGGCTGACCCTATCACGCCTGCAGCGCAATGACCGTGCGGTCCACCACGGTGGTGCGGCCATGTTCCACGTGTATCCACTGGTCACACAGGGCCAAAGAGCTGGGGCGGTGCGCGATCAGCACAATGGTAGTGCTGCGCAGGTGTTTTTGTATGGCCGCGCGTATCAGCTCATCCGTTTCCACATCCACGCTGGCGGTGGCCTCATCCATCAGCACGATACGCGCCCTGGAAAGCAGTGCACGCGCCAGGCAGATCAGCTGGCGCTGGCCAGCGCTGATGTTGCGCCCGCCTTCCTCCAGCGGCGTGGCCAGGCCCAGGGGCAAGCCGGTCACAAAGTCGGCCAGCCCGATCTGGTCCAGCGCGGCCTGGATATCCTCATCGCTGTAGTCACCCGTCACGTCTATGGATGCACGTAACGGCCCCAAGAACAACACGGGGTCTTGCGGCACATAGGCAATAGCCTGGCGCAGGCGGGCATGGGGCACGTCGTTAATGTTGATGCCGTCGATGAAGATGTCGCCCCGGTCCACGCTCAGCGTACGCAGCAGGGCCAGCAGCACCGTTGATTTGCCGGCACCGGTGCGGCCCAGCAGCGCGACATGGCTTCGGGCGGCCACCGTAAAGCTGGCGTCTTCCACCACGGCTGGCAGCTCGGGCGCATAGCGCAGGCAGGCCTGGCGAAATTCAATGTGGCCTGCGCTGGGCCAGTTATCGGGAATAGCGGCGGGCACCGCTGCTGCCGTGTGGGTATCCGCCTCGGCGGGCAACTCGGCCCATTGCTGGCAGCGCTCCCATGGCACCAGCACGGTGGCCAGCGCAAAAAAGTCACGGCACAGCCGGTCTATACGTTCCAGCAGGCCAAATGTCAGGGCCAGCAGCAGGCCCACCGTGCCGGCGCCAAATTGGGGAAGCCAGGGCTGTGGCCCCAGCCAGAACAGCGGGAAGACCAGGCAACACATCAACACACAAGAGACCAAGGTCAGCCGCATGCCCAGCCAGAAGGCCAGGTTCCAGCCACGCATTTCAGTGTTCAGCCGCAGGTGATTGGCTTTGTCGAAGCGCTCAACCAGATTGGCCTCGCGGCCGAAGGCACGCAGCGTGGAGTGACCGCGCAGGCCATCGTTGAACAGCGAAAAGACCGGTGAGCGCACAACCGACGACACGCGTGAGTTTTCGCGAATTGCGACACCGTACAGCCGCGACACCCGCACCGACACGTAGGTGGCCAGCGTGAAGGGCAGGGCAGCCAAAGCGGTCACAGCTATCACACCCAGTGCGCAAGCCAACGCCGTGGTGGCACCGTGGGTAAAGCGGAAACCCCGTGCGGCCAGCTCCACATCCAGTTGCTGGATGTCGGCCGAAAAACGGTTCAGCATGCGCCCGGACGGCGTGGTCTCAAAAAAGCGCAGAGGCGACCGCATGACACCGGTCAGCATGTTGTCGTGCGCCTTTTGTGCGGTGTGGGCGCAGGCCCGGCGGAACGTGGCCTGTGCCACGTAACCCACCAGCAAAATGATGAGAGTGAGGCCGGCAAAGGCCGCAAAAAACTGCCAAGGGGTAATGGCGTGGGTGCCGTCCATACGCGACATCAGAAACTGCTGTGACATGGGCAGGGCGCTGGCTACAAACATCAGGCCCAACACCAGCACGGCACCGCCTACCGCGTGGCCCTGCCAGCCGCTCTCGCCCAGGGTCAGCAACAGGTTTTTCCACACCGCCGCGCGCACCTTGCCCACGGCCTGGCCTTCGACCGCGGTCAGGCTTTCTTCTTTCTCTGACACCGACTCTGCCCGGCCCCCCAGGTGTTGCAATACTGCAGCGTGGTCGGCGTGCCCCTCCAACTCGATGCGCAAGAAATTGGAGAAGCGGGGGTTGGTGGTGCGCAATTGGTCCAGCGTGCCGAACTCACCACGGCCGTCGGCATCAATAAACAGGATGCGATCAAACCGGTCCAGATGGGCCAGGCGGTGTGTCACACAAATGCGCAGCGTGTCCTTCCATTCGCCAAACAGCAGGTCGTCGGCGATGCGGCGCTCGGTGCCTACATCCAGCGCCGACAGGGGGTCATCCAGAATCACCACATTGGCGGGGTGCAACACCGCACGTGCCAGCGACACCCGCTGCTTTTGCCCACCCGACAGGTTGAGGCCACGTTCACCAATCTCGGTGTCCAGCCCCGCAGGCCACTGGTTGACCTCATGCGACAGGCTGGCCAGTTGCAGGGCACGCTGCATGTGGGCGTCACTCAGGTGTTCACCTTCGCCATACAGCGTCAGGTTGTCGCGCAGCGTGCCGCTGGCAATAAAGGTTTCTTGCGGGCAGTAGGCAAACTGGGGGCTGCCGGACCACCGCACAGTGCCCGTGCTGGCCGCGTACTCTGACAGCAGCAGGCGCAGCAGAACGGACTTGCCGGCGCCTACCGGCCCCACAATCGCCAGGCTCTGGCCGGGCTGCAAGTCGAGCGCAATATTACGCAGAATGGAATGATCTTCAACTGCGCTAAAGCTCACACCGTCCAACTGAAGACCCACTGGTCCCGCCTCGGCCGGCGGGGCCGGATCGGCATCCTTCAGATTAAAAAACGCCAGCAGCCGTTTGGCCGACACATCGGTCTGCGCCAGGATGCCGGCCACGTCGCTGAGCACCACAAACGGAAATTCCAGCCCCTGAAAAATCAGCAGCGTGGGTATCAACATGGCAGCATTCAGCTCACCACCTTGCCAGATGTAGAGACCGTAGGTGGCAGTGGCCACCACCAGGCCGGTGCAGGAGAAAACCAGCGAGGAGCGGGTTTGCAGCAGCATGACCGAGATCAGGCGGTCCACCTCCGCACTGCGTGCACGCCGCGTACGCCCCAAGAAAATGTCGGACCAGCCCGAGAGTTTGATGACCTTGATGGCGGTCAGAATCTGCGACAGCAAATCCAGCCGCTGGTCACGGGCCCTGAGCAGATCCGTCTGCCGCTGCCCGGTTTCACGCACGATATATTTCAGCACGGGCATGCTCAGCGCCATCAAGCCCAAGCCCACGGCCGCCGTCACCCCCAGGTAACGCCACAGCAATATGGCCGCTATGCCGATGTGGACCACCACCATGCCGGCATCCACGATGCGCTCCACACAGTGGCTGACCGCCGGCACATCCACGTGCATCAGGTTCTGGGTATTGCCCTGCGGCAGCTCGTGGCGCACCCGCGGGTCCAGCCGGAACCACTTTTGGGCAAAGGTCTGCATCAGCGCACTGCGCTGCAATAGGTGGGCCTGCGAGAAGGCTTTCAGGTAACGGATAAACGTGACGTTGGTGACATAGATCACCAGCGGAAAGGCCAGCAGCAACGCCACGTGTTCAGGCAACCAGGGCGCGGCCTTGATGGCGTCAAAGCGGGTGATGACCTGTTCAATCAGCAGCGCGGGGGCGGCGGCGGCCGTGGTGGTGATGACCATGTAGACCAGCGTCCACCACAGGTGGGGCCGGGTGGACCGCATGATGCTGCGGATGAATGCCCAGGACCCATGCGCAGTGTCCAACTGCAACAGGGCGCGGCCATGGGTTTTCTCCAGGGCCTCGACCGCCGGCTCCATGTCGTGCACGCCGGGCGCCGCATGGCCTTGCGCCATGCGCCGGAGTTGGGGTGTCAGGTGCCGCTGGTAGTCATCCACCAGGGACCGCAGCAGGGCAAGGGGGTAACGCAACAACACCATCTATTTCAAACTGGCGCAATCCACGCCACCGGTCATGCGCACTTGTATCGGCGCCGATGTGCCCTGTTCGTATCTGTTCCACACACTTTCACTGACGTTGCAGGTCCAGGTTTTGCCTTCGGATTGCAGCGACAACACATAATTTTCACTGCGCGGCCCGGCACGCTCTGCCCCCATGGTGTTTCCCACCAGACTGTTGGCATTGCCGATGTTGCCCAGTGCTGGCCACACCGGTGCAGCCGCCGTTTGTGGCCCGGCCTTGACCGTGCGGTAGCTGCGCCAGCGGTTGACCTGGTAACGGCAGCGGTTGTCATATACCGGCTCCTCGCGGTAGCGAGGGGTGCATTCCCTGCGTTTCACAAAGGTGCCGTCACCCTTGTCGATGCGCTCGTCGTGGCAGACCTGGCCGTCTTCCACCCGGCGCGTGGAGCGTTGTTCCCGGCTCTGGCTGACGGCATAGGCATCGCCCGGCAGGCTGTCGCACCAAGCGGAGTCTGATACGGGGCCGAATTTCTCTATCTGTATTTCGCGCTGCCAATTTTTGCCGGACACGGTGGCCGTTGTCTCGTGGGTGCGGGTGAACATGAAACCCAGCGCCACCACGGCCACTGCGAACAGCGCCAGCGCCCAACGCCACCGGCCTGAACGCGGCGCAGCAGGAGCGGGGGCCGCTACGGGCTCCGGTGTGGGTGCCGCGCTGTCTGCAACCAGGGCCACCGGCTTGGTGCCATCCTGTCCGGCACCACAATTGGTGCAATGCGCGGCCGCTGCGGAATTGGGCGAGCTGCAATAGGCACAACTCCAGTCCGCACCCACAAACTGGTGGTTGCGCGCCTCAACCTCTGCACCGGGCTCCGGGAAATAACGTTTGGTGGGGTCCTGGGCCGCGCCACAGGTGGGGCAGTGGCGGTGTGAATCGCCCAGCAGTCCCTTGGTACTGCACTGGTCGCAGTCCCACAACATCTCGTAGTAGATTTCTTTCTCCGCCATATCCCGTCCCGTATCTTGAGGTTCTGGTGCGCCTTGTTGGAAGCGGGATTATTGCGCGTCTGTTCTCCATTCCTTTCAACGGTGCAAGCTATTGCGCTTAGGCCGCCGCGATTGGGGCGGTGTCCACCATGCGCCGGGACAGGGCGGACTGCCGTGCGAGCAAGAAACCATGCAGCAGTTCGGCGTAATTGACACTCACCGCGTCGCGCACAGAGGCACGCTGAGCAAGAGCGGCCCGCCAGGCCCGCACCTTGGGCGTGTGGACAAAGAAGTCAAAGCCGTCTATGGCTTCGAACACATCAAAGTACCGAAAGATGGGGCCGAACACCGCATCGACCATGGAGAAGTGCTCGCCAGCAAAGTAGGGACCTGCTGCAGTTGCCGTGAGCGCGTCCTCCACTTGTTTGAACTTGGTAGCAATCTCTGCAGCCTTTGCCTCCAGTTGCTTGTCATCGGGTGCGGCATAGAAGCCTGCGATGGCATTCAGAACGGTAGAGCCAAACTCCATCCAGCCACGGTGCTGTGCGCGCGCAATGGCGTCGCGTGGAAGCAGTGGCTTCGTTGTGGTTTCCTCCAAGTATTCGCAGATGACGGCGGACTCGAAAATGGGCTTGCCGTTGACGAGCAGCACCGGCGTTTTGCCCAGCGGTGAAATCTTCAAAAACCAATCGGGCTTGTTCGCCAAGTCGATGTTGATACGTTCAAAGGCAATGCCCTTCTCAGCCAGCACGATGGCGGCGCGTTGCACATAGGGGCATAACAGGTGGCTGACCAGAGTGAGTTTCTGTTCGGGGGAATGGGTGGGGTTCATTTAGAGGTCTCCGAGGGGTTTGGGGTGGAGGTACTGTGGGATTTCGTATCTGCAATGAAAATAGGCGTGAATGCAAAGAATGACTGCAACAACGCAATACAAACTGAGCGCGGCGGATCTGGAAGTGGTGCTGGCCCTAGCCCGCACCGGTACGTTGGCGGACGCAGGCGAGCGCCTGTCGCTGGATGCCTCCACGGTGTTCAGAACCATCCAGAAAGTGGAGAAGGGGCTGGGGCAGCGGCTGTTCGAGCGCTCCCGCGCGGGTTATCAGCCGTCGGAGCTGGCGCAGCAACTGGCCGGGCACGGCGAACAGATGGAGGCACAGCTGGAGGCCGCGCGTTCGGTGCTGCAACTGCAACCGGAGCAGGTGTCCGGCACTGTGCGCATCACGACCACCGATACGGTATTGCACGGCTTGGTGGCGCCTGCGCTCAAGGCCTTGCAAGCCAGCCACCCCCTGCTCGGTTTTGACTTGCACGCTGGCAACGAATTGGCCAGCCTGACCCGGCGCGATGCGGACATTGCCGTGCGGGCCACCAAGCGCCCACCCCAGCACCTGGTCGGCAAACACATAGGTCCGATACGGGTCGCTCTGTATGCAGGCAAAAAGAGCGGAATCAAACACTTTGACGACACGGTGGCCGCGCAGGCGCACTGGATTGCGCCGGACGACGCGCTACCCGAGCACCCGTCTGTGGTGTGGCGCAAAAAGCATTTCCCCAAGGTGGTACCGCGTTACCGCGTCAACAGCATACTGACCGTGGCGGAGCTGGTGGCGCAGGGCCTGGGCATTGGCCTGCTGCCTGTGTTTCTGGCGCAGCGGCGTACGGATGTGGTGCCGCTAAGCGAGGTGTTGGACGAGTGCCAGACCGAGCTGTGGTTGCTGACCCATACCGAATCACGCCACCTGCGCCGCGTGTCCGCGGTGTATGGGTATTTGTCGCAGAATCTGTTGCTGGACTAGGGGGGAGCCTAGGCGGCAGAGCGTTTTGCTCCGTGTCCCCCGCCCGCTGCGCGGGCTCCTCCTGATATTGTTCACCCGTTCCCGTTGCGCTAAAGGGAGCCCGAGCAGACGACCCCGTACTCCTCCTTGGGACACCAAGCCCGTGGTAAAGAC
>JAYSZJ010000035.1:0-2032 GCA_043738115.1 Rhodoferax sp.
CGCAGCGCTTCAAGAGCCGCTCTGGGGAACTCTGGCAACTCGTCCAAAAACAAGACGCCCCGATGCGCCAGTGAGATTTCACCTGGCCGTGGGGGCGAACCGCCACCGACCAATGCAACCGCGCTGGCAGTGTGGTGCGGCGCGCAGGTCGGGCGCACGGCCCATTTGTCTAATGTGAATCGACCACCCAGCGACGCGACGGCGGCACTCTCCAGCGCTTCTTGCGTCGTCATGTCCGGCAGCAGGCCGGCAAAGCGCTGCGCCAGCATCGACTTGCCCGAACCTGGCGCGCCCATCATCAAGATGCTATGGCCGCCCGCAGCCGCAATTTCCAGCGCCCGCCGCGCGGCTGCCTGGCCTTTGACGTCGGCCATGTCCGGATACAACGGCGCTTGCCGGCAGTCGCCGGGCGCTATTTTCTGCCATCCGTCCAGTGTTTCCGGGACGGTGTCGCCGGGTAAAAATTGCCGCACCACATCGAGCAGGTGGTGCGCGCCGTAAATGTCAATGTCAGGCACCAGCGCCGCCTCTTGCGCGCTGGCCACAGGCAAGACCAATTTATGCAAGCTTGTACTGTTGTCTGGACTGGCGGTGGGTTGGCGAGCCAGCGCCAGGCTCATCGCCAGCGCGCCCCGCACCGGGCGCAGGTCACCGCCCAATGACAGCTCGCCAGCAAACTCGTAACCGGCCAGCTTGCGGCCATCAATCTGTCCGCTGGCCGCCAGAATGCCCAGCGCGATAGGCAGGTCGAAGCGCCCCGAATCTTTCGGCAAATCGGCGGGTGCCAGGTTTACCGTGATGCGTTTGTTCGCGGGAAATTCAAGGCCGGTATTTTGAATCGCCGAGCGAACCCGCTCGCGTGCCTCCTTAACTTCGGTCTCCGCAAGGCCGACTAAAGTAAAACTGGGCAGGCCGTTGGCCAAGTGTACTTCCACGCACACGGGTTTTGCGTCCAGACCGAGCAAAGCCCGGCTGTGTACCAATGACAAGCTCATTCTTGGAGATTCCCTGATTCGTGCATGCAATCTGGACGCATTTTGGTGCGCAGCAGCGCCTAACGCGCCAAATTGGTGCTTTGTAAAGATTTGTTGGTAGGCCACTAACGCGACAGGGGCATCAATGGCCGACCCGTGCCTGGGAAAGCAGGCAGTTTGGCACGGTACGTGCTAAATCCGAGCGGTCAGCCCATCCGAATTAAATCCGGGCAAGACCTTATCAGTCGCCGTTGATCGCACCATCCCAAGGAAACATCCCATGAAACTCGTTACGGCCATCATCAAACCGTTCAAGCTCGACGAAGTGCGCGAAGCGCTCTCAAGCATTGGTGTGCAGGGCATCACTGTCACTGAAGTCAAAGGCTTTGGCCGCCAGAAGGGCCACACCGAGCTGTACCGCGGCGCGGAATACGTTGTCGATTTTTTGCCGAAGGTGAAGATCGAAGCCGCTATTTCCGATGAGCTGGTTGACCGTGTGATCGAAGCCGTCGAAGCCGCAGCTCGCACCGGAAAAATCGGCGACGGCAAGATTTTTGTCTACAACCTTGAGCAGGTGGTGCGCATCCGGACCGGCGAGACCGGCAAGGACGCTCTCTAAGACTTCCCCTCACCAAGAAAATAATCGACATGAAAAAACTAATCGCTTCTTTCGTATTGGGCTTGAGTCTTTTGGCCGGCGCCACTTCTGCTTTGGCTCAGACGCCTGCTGCCCCGCCGACCGCATCCGAAGCTGCGGTGCCTGCGGCTACGGTGACTATGCCGGCAGCAGCGCCGGAAGCTGCAGCCCCGGCGACAGCTGCTGCGGCACCCGCTGCCGACGCAGCATCCGCGCCCGCAGCGCCCGTCCCCAATAAGGGCGACACCGCCTGGATGATGGTTTCCACCCTGCTCGTCATCATGATGACGGTGCCCGGACTGGCACTGTTTTACGGCGGTTTAGTGCGCAGCAAAAACATGCTGTCGGTGCTGATGCAGATCATGGTGACGTTCTCGATGATCGTCGTGCTGTGGTTCATCTACGGCTACAGCCTGGCCTT
>JAYSZJ010000036.1:0-108093 GCA_043738115.1 Rhodoferax sp.
ATCCCTGCTGAAAGTTTCAGCAGAGCAGTGGAACACCCCTGTCAATTTTGGATCGGCACTCTCGACTTCAGACTGTCAATTTTCGGTCGGCGGCAACACGGTCAACTCTGGCAGTCTCAAGCCATGTTCCATGATCAAGTCCTGCCAAGTGCCAAGAATTTCATGGAAGTGAAGTTGGATGCCCTGCAAGTCGCTGTCGGGCACAGATTGGACAAATACTGGCTCTAAGACACCACGCAAATGGTGGTGGCCATGCGCAGTGGCGATGTCAACTGGTCGCCTTCCGCGGGCATTGGGCAGTGAACGCCATGCACCACAGTCAATTAAGCGCTCCGCAATTTCTGCCGGAGCTCCATTTTCTGCGGCCCAATGAAGTGCGGTGTTCCATTCAGGGATGGACAGCTGATAGTCATTGACGTGGCACCCTTGGTCGAGGAGCGCCAAAACGTCTTGCCATCTGGATTGCCTGGATGCTTCTGCCAGGGCAATCCGTGAAGTTGCCCAGCCATACGTCAAGGTTGACTCTTTTGTAACTCCGTCCCAGTCG
This sequence comes from Rhodoferax sp., assembly GCA_043738115.1. Lineage (GTDB taxonomy): Bacteria > Pseudomonadota > Gammaproteobacteria > Burkholderiales > Burkholderiaceae_C > Allorhodoferax. Next base: position 548 of record JAYSZJ010000036.1, read on the forward strand.
TGACTGTTCTGGTGCTTTATTTGCTGGCGGTCACGCTCCGTCAACTGGGTATTCATTTTGAGAGGGGATTCCTTGTTGCGGATGGCCGCAGTTGGCTCTGAATTAACTTAGTCTACTTCTCGATACCTGACATTTACCAACGACCGCAACTGGCCCGAAGTGGAGATCACCCAATGAGAGGCCTTGGTGTCACGCTCCCGTTCCCCAGAAAAGCAGGCCGAACGTTGTGGCAGTTTCATAAAAAACGTCTACAGAATTCCACTCTGCCTCAAGAATCATACCGCCCAGAATTGATGCTGAGAGGATTGGAAGCGGTTGACTCAAGGACTGGCGAACGTCATTTTTGAAGATGCCGCATGCCCCCATTGAAGAGTTGTTCGAAAGCCAGTCAACAATTGGCTGCAATGTCCCCGCAACGCATTCTGCGACCTCGTTGCCGGGTTTAGCGCGCAAGTCATAACGCCCAAACGTCGGAACGAGCCATTTTTCCGCAATTAATCGCGCGTCATTCACAGTGGTTTCCTGAACTCGCCACTCCTCCAGCCAGTGAAGTTGCCTGCTTGCCAATAAGACAAGGGCTTCAAGGTAACGCATCGAATCTGTCTTCTGAATCTCTACCGAGTAGGCTGAGCACCATGCTTCATCCGTCGTTTTGTAGGCGATAGTCGTTACGTCACATCGCAATGACTCAAGGATGACCGCTTCGACTTGAACTCCACCTTGTCGGACAATGCTGGGAGTAAGCGTTTGAGGGTCGTTCTTCATCGAGGCGCTTAACGAATAGTCAATGGCATGGGCTAACAACTATAACCCCCGACTTGAATGGCAGGTCGTCCGCCCAGGGGCTGTTTATCAACTCGATTGCGGTCACTCGCCGACGCCCGCAAATGGCCCGACCCGGCTGTCGGTCCCAGACACAGAGCTGACTTTCGAAGTCTCAGAAAGCGGTTATTCAATCGAATGACTTGCGATTTAACGTTGGAGGCAACAGGGCCGCAACGTTTGCACCGAAGCCGCCTCCTGTAGTTGTGGTTTCGTGTTTGCCGACTTGTTAGGCCGCAATGCGCGAGTACACACGTGTGTTCCTGAGAGTACCCGCAAGGTTCAGGCGCTCATTGCGCAGCGTGCCCTCGAGTTCAAAGCCCGCTCGTTCAGCAAGTCGCCAGCTTGCTACGTTCTTCTCGTCCGTGGTGAGGAAGACGCGGCTAGCTTTCAGGACTTGAAGGGCGTGATCAGCCAAGCACTTGACTCCCTCTGTCATTAGACCCCTGCCGCCAAATCCGCTGCGGCACCAGTACCCGACCTCGAACTGGCGGAGGGTCCAGTTGGCCTTGTGCAGTCCACTTCCACCGACAAGAACACCCCCATCCTTGAGAAAGAAGAACGCCATCAGGTCTTCATTCATCAAGAATCTGGCAAAGGCTTTGCGACAGTTGATCTCAGACTCTTCAGCGGTGGGGGGCGGAGAAACCCAACCTAGCCAGGGCGAGAGCTGCGTAAGAGAGTCCAGCACTGCTTCGTTGAAGACCGGGCCATCGCCTGGACGGGCAACTCGGATGAGCATTCGAGCCGTCTCAAGAGACTCAGGGAGAAAGTTACTGGCAGGCATAGCGACGCTTTCTGAATTTGCGGCTTAACGTCAAAGCTGCCTGGCACGCAGCAAGCGCCACGAATCGGCATTCTGCTGCTGCGTATCCGCGCTGAGCGAAATGTTAAACCTCACCGCCAATAGCCTCGCGAGGAATTGGTGGCGAGACCAAGCGACTCAGCGCTCGGCGAATAAACCAACTGCGGAGCCCAAGCACACCAAGCGCAGGGGCAATTGCCCAAAGTAGGCCAAAAGTGGGCTGACCTGCGCTTGACAAGTACCACACGATAGCGACGCTTGTAACCCACGCTACGCCCCATGCATAAAACGCCCACGTCGCCTGAACAGCCTTCTCAGCTTCTCGCAGCAATGCCGCTTGATGCCTTGGCTCAAGTGAAGATAAGCCATGCACCCGAAGCCAATCAGGAACCCGGGGCGCGCGTGCGTTTTGAAGTTCGATAAGCCGACCGCGCTCCATGGCGAGTATCTCTTCCGCTGCAGCAATCGCTTTCTCTTTACTAATCATGTGGGAAAACTCAATGCGAGGTTTAACGTGATGTCCAGAGCAACAACAAGTGCTCGAAAAACTGGCCGATGCTAGATATTCCGGTCATCAAACCCTCCTGAAAGTGGCTTGCAGCCTCGTTCATGTCAAAGGTGCAAAGCAGTGCCCAGGTTTGACTGTCCAATCCAGGAGCCAACAAAGACACCATGAAGGGTGTGTTCAGAAGTTCTTCCGTATCTCCGCCGAACAGATTTGCTACATCGTCTGCCGTGGCGTGGGTTGCATCCAGTCCTTTGGGCCAAGGGCCGTGCCAGAAGTTCGATGGGTGCGACAAGGCGGTGTGCAAGGTAAAGCCCTGCAAGCCCCACCAACGTGCGCCCGGTTCAGCGGTGGGATTGGCGCATTGCAGCGTAATGACCAGTCCATGCTCCCCGATGTTCACATGGTAGGGGTTGTCGTCTTTGGTCTGAAAAAGCGTGGAGGCCTCCATGGGCACCCGTTTGAAGCTGTTGTGCAGGTAATGCTGATGGTTGCATCGGCCTAAGTTGAACAGCAACACATCGGGCAACGGGGCAAGGGTGGGGTGCATGGTGGGTCAGTGATTCAAGGTTTATTTCTTGGGCAAGATCTTGAGCAAGGACTCAATGTCGGCTTTGACGATGGTGCGCAAAGGTTCGGCATACCCATCGTCGGGGTGAACCTTGGCACCGTAATAGAACTTTTCAGTCAAGCGCCAGAGTTCCTTCTTGATTGGCAAGGCTACGGTGTTTTCCTGCTGAACAAAGCCCGAGCGCGTTACGGCGTAAACGCGCCAAGGCGAACTGCGTAGAAAGTTGGGCATGTCAGATGAGAACACCACGTAGTCGGTGCTGTTGATGTCCTTGTACTGGGAAATTTTCTGGAAGATGCGAAACGACGGTGCTTCCGCCATTTCTTGTGGACGCTCAAAGTTCAAAACATACATGTAAAACAGCGTTTGTGTTGATGCCTCGTACTGCACCATCAACTGATTGCTGGCCTCGTGGAAATAGCCCTCCGGTGTGAGAACGTAGTCAGGCTCGGCATGCTTGGTAAAAAATTCACTGGCCTGCATTTGCGTTGGGTTGCTCTTGCCAAATGCTTCAAGCCGTTGCATGTGCAGCCCGGCGGCATGGCCGTTGGCGGCGATGTATTTCACGTCTGCCACCAAGGCGCGGCCTTGTTGGGCGCAGAACAGATCGAACGCGGTTTGTGTCAGCTTGATGGCACCGAAAATTCCAACTGGGTTCATGTCAAGAATTCTTCCAGGTCAGTATTGATCGAAGCGGCTCAAGTAAGCGTCGCTGGCGAGCATCCATTGTTTTTCATCGCCTGAGCCATAAGGGGGTGGGGCAACGCAATTGTTATCAATCTCTTGCACGCGAATAGGCTTGAGCAAGCGCGCTGCCGCACCGTAGCCGGGCAGTGGGATACCGCGCTCGTTATCCCCGAGTCCTGGCCCAGGGCCTGCGGCAATCATCAAACAATTGCCCACATCACTGGTCCGCAACAAGGGCTCCTTGGCTGCCAGCGCATTGACGCCCGCCCTTCCACCCAGCTTGTCGAGCAAAGGATCGCTCACAAAATTTAGCCAATTCACGCTGTACATGGCTTTGTTGAAATGAGGTCTTCCGAGTCTGATAAGCCCTAGTGCCTCCATTCCCGGAAAGCGTTTCAAAAACGGATAAAGAACCTGTTGCTCTCCTCCCGTAGATGAAACGACCCCATTCGGTGGGAGCGAAACTCCCCACCCCGCAGTACACCAAAAGGGTTGCAACAGCTCTGCGGCTTTTTGTGTGAACCACACCACGCGTTTGCCATCGGGTTGGTTGAAGTTCCACTCCAAAGGCAACCCAATTTGCAGCACAGACATACTAGCCCCCTCATTGGGAAAGGCGGGAACGAATGGCGTGTCTCGTTTGAGGTTCATTTCTAAAAAATATGGCTGCGCGTTCTCCATAAAAGCGTCGGCTGGGGTACACGGCAACATACCCAAGTGCGGCATGATGGATTCACTTGTGTCATCAAAGTCCACGGTTTGAATCTTCGTCATTTCTTTCTGCGCCGCCGCGCTGTCAAACTTTTTGGGCTTGCCCTTGCCAACCCAAACCAGTTCAGCCCTGGGACAAACGCTGAGAAAGTGTTCAAATACTTTCCAGGCCCGCTCGCGAACATCCCTCAAATGTCCGTTATGAAACACAAGGTTGATCTTCCACACACACCGCCCAATGATGCGGCCCTCACCGTTCTTGATCACCAAGGCCTCCACCAGCTTGAGCATGGCCTCCGCTGTTTTGAGATCGTCTTGGCTGAATGTGTTGGATGTAGTCATGTGGATAAGTTTGAAATGTTGTTGAACTGAATGCCGAATGCCCGTGGCGGTCAAGATTGCTGTCAGTAGGCCAAACCAAAAAATGTCCCCACCGCCCTCAGCGCATTCATTGCCGTTCCTGCGGCGCCTGCCACACCTGGAGTAGGCACGATAGCCGCTGCCAGTGCGGGCGCTTCGGAATTGACTTGACTTACCAGACTGATGCTCTGGTCTTTGGCTGTCTGCATCGCATTGGCCGTTTCCAAGAGTTTCTTGCCACCTGCTTCGTCGCTGTCGCCATCGTCTTTGCACTTGCAACTCTTGGGTGTCAGAGGTTGCTCATCAATCTTCTCGTTGAACAATTCGTTGTAGCGATCCTTTTGATCCTTTGAGTACACATCCGACTTTTCATCCCCATAGTCGAACTTCATCTCATACGCCTTTTGAACGTTGTCACCAGTGGGGGGGAGGTTCGGGTTTTTGACAGTCACCACGTCGGGGCGCGAAGAGCCAGCAGGCTCGGAGCAGTGGTTGGGTCAAACTAGTTTACCTACGTGATGGTCCCAGGTAGGGCAACGGTTAGTACCGACGTCAATCCGTTAAAACAAAGGCACTACTTCTTTGCGCTCTTGATCGCCTTTACCACTTCGAGATGTCGGCTCTTTTCCGCAAGCTCCAATGGGGTTACTCCATTCGATTTGAGCTGCGCATTTGCGCCATTTTTTAGAAGCAAATCAACATTCTGAACTACACCATTCTCGGCAGCTCCATGCAGCGGCGTATAACCGGATGAATCTGCTTCATTGACGTCAGCACCTTGTGTAATCGCCTCTTTCATTTTTGCCCGCGCTAAATCACTATTGATGCCGGCCCAATACTGCAGCGTGCTCATGGGTTTGGCATCAGGAAATATGTCGCGAAGAGACGTACCAGACTTCTTGTTTGCTTTTGCGAGTTCTTCCATGAGCAACGTGTCTCTCTTGAGATCGGCTCTTTCTTTCTGGTTCAACCTAGTACTCTCCTCTGCAAGGGAATAACCAGCAAACATGGTCCCAAGAAGAATGATTAGTGATGCAATGGGCTTGTTCAAAATGTTTCTCCGCAGGTCTATATTGCGCGCCCAGTAGCTGCGTCTTACCGCCGAAGGTGGCGAGGGTCTGTGTCGCCATGCAACGATATCAGTCGCATAGCAGCCTGACAATTCGCCAAAATTCCTCATCGATACAATTTATGTTCGCTTTGGGTGGGGAACTATGGGACTCACTTGTAGGGCTGCAGTCGACCGCAGTCTATCAAATTAGATCCTCACAGCGGTCATCAACGCAAGACCGCTACTGGCCCGGACCTGGCTGTCGGTTCCAGACACTTAACTGACTTTCAAAACTCCAGACAGCAGTCATTCAACTGCTCGCTTTTGCGCTTGACGTTTGATATACCGTTGTGGGTCCGCCCGGTGGAAGGTTAGACATCTACGCGCCTCTTTAACTCATTGACTGAGGCGACCCAGGCTTCGTACTTCTCACTCTCTTGCCAGAGATCGTTTAGCTCCGAATTTTCGGCAAGGATTCGCTCGATTGCTCGATGAGCCTTCTGTGAAAGGGCAGGCGGTAGCTGCAACTGGTGCTTCTTCACCCACTCGTCAGCATTCTTGGAAAATGGATTCACGGAATTCGACGAACTGCGCTCGCCCCAGTTTCCTTGCAGGCACGCAATAACCTCTATTGCTGCGATTGCCTCTGCTGCCATGGGGGCATCAAGGTATTCAGCTCCTTCCGCTACTACAGCGTTGATTGCTCTCTCGACAAGAGTGATATCGTCCGATTCTTCTAGCTCGTATGCCCAATCGCAAGCGTCATCGTTCCCAAACGAATCTATGCTCCACGCGCCCATATCTCTCTCCTTAAATGCCTAACACATGAATGTCAGCTCCCGCCCCACTCCTGGCAGGCGACTTCTCATTCCCGGATCTGACAAGTGGGTGCGATTGTCTGCCAGAAAGCGGTCACACGCCGAAGTCGGCAATTGGCCCGACCCGGCTGTCGGTTCTTGACCCGAACCAGTTGATTCGATTGGCGAAGTGGATCCCTCTTGTTCGCGCAAGCAGTGAGGAGCCGTGATATAGCCGACTACGCTGCAGCATCAGGGCTGTACACACCAGTTCTCAGCGAATTCTCTCCAGAAACGGGTACACGGAGCGACCATGTCATAGGGAAAAGTCCAGGGTAATTCACTTTGAAAAACGCCTCGAACTTCGCACGTTCGCGCCGAGCGGGAGCTGCGTCCAAGCACCAATAGTCTTCCGGTCCGCCAACGACAATAGGTACAGGGAAGTGCAACTCCCCATTGCAGATCTGCAAGAAACCGGTAAACCGTGCCCCCGTGGCGATCGTGAGATCGCACGCTACGTGGTAAACATCGTAACTGGTTTCGTTTGGAACAATCTCTGCGCCTGTCGGGCAAACGTACGTTTCATCGCCTGCCTCCTCATCCATCGAGTATTCCCATATCGGATGGGCATGAAGGTCCGCAACAGTCAGTTCATCTATTGGCTTTGACATCGTTCAGCTCTCCGTGTGCGGAATAATATTGGCGATGGCATGGGCCCGACCTGGCTGTCGGTTCCAGACACACACCGGTCATTGGGGATGCTCCATAGCGGTCATCCAAATCACCGACTTTCGTCATGTTGAAACCACGGTTTTAGGTTGCACTCGAAACCCCAAGGCCAACTTCGTTCCAATGGACATACTGTGGCCATTCGCGCCCCTCCGAGAAAGCAATGAAGACCTCAACGATTTGATTGATAAGGAACCAGTCGCGCTGGGCCATCACCACAGTGCCACCACTAAAAGCGAAAGTAGTTCCGTCTGGGTGAAGAACAACTGGGGTCGTTTGAAAGGCACGATAGTGCCTTCCGTCTGTGTCGTGACGCTCCATCATGAATAGCCCTGGTCCACCGGCTACTTGAACAAATTGACCGGAATCATTCGTGAGACTTGCAAACGACAGTCTAGTTCGTGAGAGTTCGCGCCGTAGCTTTTTCTCATCGGGTGCAAGAATTGACTTGCAGCGTTCACGACAAAAAGTTATGGGCATGATCAGCTAGTTAGGTGGCTGTTGGCATTTGTGCAATTGATCACGCTTGTAGTGTCCAAACAAGGCACGCAACGTCTCCGCATCCCAACACTCGGGGCCAGCAAATCGCAGCGCCTCATCCAATTGATTCGAGTACTCTGGGGAGGGGTAAAGTGCACAAAGACCTTCCTGCAGGCGCAGACCATCTAAGCAGAGCCACGCCAGTGAAAAGCACATGGATTGAAAGTGTTTTCCCCAATAGAGTTGTGCAAGAACCCATGCTTCTGCGCCGTCTATCGTCCAGTCTGCTGTGACGTTCATTTCGTTGACAAAAGTGGACCAATTTTGCGGAAACGTTCCTTCATAAAAGGCGCCAGGTTGGGCCATGCCAACTGGCCTGGCCAATTGGTCGTGCAGAGACGAAAGGTATTCGCTACTTAGGCTAATACTGGACTTCTTGGCATCCTCCATTACGCGCTGCCACGTTCGGAAGAACACTGCTTCTAAATTAGCACACTTTTCTGCATCTAGGTTCATTGCCTCTTCCCGCGCGAGGGCTTGCGCAAGCACAATAGAAATGCTTTCGGCGTGCGTCCAGATGCTCAACGATTGCTCCATAAATCTTAAACCGAAAATAACCGGCAGCAGTGCAAATTGGCCCACGTCCATGAACAGCCGCTTAAGCCCCGCTGCCGACGAAAGCCGGCGACTCTGAATTTACCCCAGTTACTTCCCGTAAACAGTCATACGGGAGCGACCGCTGTTGGCCCAGAGTCGTCACCTGACTTTTTTCTATCGCAATGCTAATTCGCAGACTTTCCATCAAGATACTCAACGATCTCTTTCCAGCCAATCATTCCCGCTAGTTGAGAAGCTGTGCGGCCTGCTTTGGTAATTGCATCCACGTTTGCCCCGTAGGCGACCAATAGCTTCACGAGGCCAAAGTTACCTGCCAGCGCCTCCTTGTGAAGGAACGTCCAACCTTCATCGTCGGCGGACAGTGCAATTGAAGAATCGACTTTTAGTTGCGCTTCCATTTTTTCGAGCATGTTGACGCACATTGGATGGTCTTGAAATCCCTCCTGCGGATTACCGCGTTTCGATTGGCTATCAAACAGCCCCGAAAGAAATCCTCTCTTCGGCGTCTTCTCTCGTGAAATTTCTAAGCGGGTGGTCGTAGGATCACCAAAGTCAAGTCCCCAAGCATCGTCGTGTTGCTTCCGCTCACGACTACCCATCTTGGCTCTTATTAAATTGACAGTTAGCCCGCCATAGGCCTGACCATCAGTGGTCATCATCCAGTCGGTCAAACGAGAGAACGGCATGCTTACGGAGGCCCCTTTCTCTATGGAGCTAAGCCAGTTTGGAGCGTTGAGTAGCGTGCCCGACAAAACTTCACCGTCAAAATCTACTTCATCCACCCACATGTGTTCGTACTCAGGCTTGCCGTCGGTTCGTGGGCCGTCACTAAAGAGCAGCTTGACCATCGACAGATCCAAACCAGGAACAATGCGCCTTCGCTCCCAAGACATCTCTCTCCAGAAGTATTTGAAGGTTCGCTGCGCCTCCTTATAAGCGCTTAGCATAGCTGGATCATCGCCGTCGGATAGGAAAATTGGGTCGCCCATGTTCACTGGTATTTATTGGTTTCAATGAGTAGATTTGTCAGTAGCGGGATCCACGCTTGAGGCAACAAAGCGCCTCAGGCGAATCGGATTGCACCTTTGCGAATTACGTCTTCGGCAGACTGCATGCGTCTTACCGCAGTCTACCAAGTAAGTTCCTGATAGCGGTCATTCGCGGACTTCCGCACCTGGCCCCGATCAGAAGTCGGGTGCAGACACATAGCCGACCTACAGATTTCCAGAAAGCGGTCATTGAACCGGTCGATTTTTGCGCTTCAACGTCGGCGTTGTCCGGCACGCAGCAAGCGCCGCGCAGCGGCAACCTGCTGCTGTGTGTCCGTGTGGGCCGAAAGGTTAAGCGGTTTCATTGAAGCCCGCCCTGCTTGCCGGTATGCAGTGCAACCCAGCGATTTACAAATTTTCTCAGTGCCAACCATGAAACGCCAATACCCACCACCCAAAAAAACAGGTACACCGCTCCGGCATGTTCGTGACCGCCACAATTCTCGAGGACAGGAATACTGCAAACACCCAACACAAACAGGATTCCAAGCGGCGCCCCGACTGCAACAGCAATTGAAGTAAATACGACGATGGTAAGTAGCTTTGCCATCCGACGTTTAACGTTGGCCGTGAATGGGCCACAACGGCGCACTCAACATTAAAGAATGGCGACCACGCTGGCCGCCGTTGTGGGTCCATTCGACGGACCTGTTAAACCGCTCTTCCATGGTGCCTACTGGCATACGAACTCCACTAGCTCGCGCTGCGACGACCAAACAGTGCCATGAGGCAGCGATTCAGAAACGGTCAGCATCGCCGCGAGCTCCGAGACCGACACAGCAACCTCGGGCTGCAGTTCGAGCCGTACATAAGTGGAAGTGTTTATCAGGCGGCATAGCGCCAGGCCGATTCGGCCAGTCGGCCAACAACGCTCAACGCGGCTTGCTAGATAGGTATTCCCTCCGGCATCGAAGACACGGATACCTTGCCATTGCCGCAGATCGTCACTCGGCGCGGCATCTGTGAGTTCATCCAGAGAATTCCCGGTCTTCACCCAACCAGCGGGCGAAACGGCTACAGCAGGGAAATGAATGTGGACAGACATGCGGTTTAACGTCAAAGCTGCCAGGCGGGCAACACCAGCCGCGAAGCGGCATTCTTTAGTTGCCTGTCCGTGCCGAGCGAAATGTTAAACGTTACCACAGGCATACCATCAGGACTCCCAATGGAGTTCACCATTTCACGGGCTCCCATCCGATGACGATTCTTCCGCCGACGACAAGCACACCAGCCAACAACATATTAAAAAGCGGAGAGGCGATAAGACCTTCCGCGTTGGCCGAAGCTATGACTTGAACCACAGCGCACCCCCAATAAACAATGCAACAACAATTGGAGGTGCGAGCCACTTCAGGAGCGCGAACATAAGCTGTCCCGACGTAGTCGCTTGCGCTTGCCGATATGCAGCAAGGACGCCTTCCAGCTCCTCGACCGGAAAGTCGTAAGCATTTCCGCCCTTTATTTGTTCTGAAATTGTCAAAAGCTCGTTCCGTGACCTTCCCGTTTCAACGGCGTCCCCCTCAACTCCAACAGTAAAACTCAAAGGTGCCCCGAGCACCCGAGACTTTGCAACATCCAAGTCCTCTACGGGTTCGAACCCGCAACTCGAACACTTTTCCGAGAACATTCGCTTAAAGTTTCCACAATGGAAGCACAGTGCTGTTTCAGCCATGTTTAACGTTGGAGGCCAGGCGCGGCTGAAGGCCGTCCGCCCTGGGCCGACTCGTTAGAAGGCGCACCACGCACTCGAATGGCTACTCCCGCCACACCGCCGACCCCATTGGTAAACGAGGACGTAACCAGCAAAACAAAAATCCGGAACACTTCCAAACCTATGAAGGGGTCGATTCCAAGGTAGAAAGATTCGACACCCCACACCGCAAATTGACCAACGAAGCCCACCGCCACACCGACAGCCAATCCCGATCGCCTTGCCAGCCATCCAGCAAGCAAACCCGGACCGACGGACTGAACGGAACTGATGACCGCTTGTGCGCTAGCTGACCACCAGGGATATTGTGGAGGATGTACAAACCCCAATGTTGAAGTCCGCTCGGCCAAGAAGAACTCGAAGACTTGACAGGCGACGAGCATGGCAATTCCCCCGAGGATTGCCACAATTAATGAGAGGTGACCGGTCCGCATATAGCCTTCTAACGTTTGAGGCCACCGGCACGCAACACGCGCCGCGAAGCGGTAACCTGATGCTGTGTGTCCGTGTGGGCCGAGAAGTTAAGCATCTTGCTTAGATAGAGAATGGATTCTTCCACCGAATTCTCCCCTCTGCCTCTACAAGTAAGACAGTTTGAAACGGTAGAAAGTACCGACTGCCGCCCAAGCTAGCTATCCCAACCGCCGCGCAGGGCAGCCCTTGCACTGACTGGGCAGTGTGAATAGTGATGCCATGCAGATCGAGGGCTTCGATCGTTGCTTTGAATGAGCTTGGACGGCACTCGACCCAAACCCATTTCCCGGGCTCAATTGTCACTGCAACGCCGGTAAAGGAGCGAAGCCAAACTTGGTAATGCGCGAGCAGCAGCGCAACCAAGAAGACCACGGCAGCAACGACCCACGTAACAGCTTGTCGAGTGCGTGACTTCATGATGTTTAACGTGAAGGTGACCGGCGCACAAGCCTAGGTGCGACCGGAGGGAGCGGACGCATTTGTGCGTCAGAGTCGACCGGCATGTTAACGCTCACTAGCGACGCCCCTCAGGTTGCCCAGCGCGAGAACAATGATTGCCGCATATGACGCAGCAAGCAAGGGGACTTCGGCCCCCGCAAGGCGCGACGCGGTTTCGTGAGCGAATAGCAAGAGCGGACAACCACCGATGAAGCCTGCGGCACAGAACTTCCCTCGAGAAACGCGGTATCGCCCGCGCATTGCTCGTACCCCCAGCACCAAAAGCGCGGCGATGCCGTATGCGACGGGTATCCATGGCAGGTGTCCGAGCGGAGAAAACCCTGACCAATTGATCCCCTCTTCATGGTCGATCCAAAACAGGTAGCCAACCACTGCGGCAGGAACAATGAAGCCCGTCGTAAACCAGCCGCCTGCGTGGACTAGCTTCTCCCATCTGTGTGCGATGGTCATCGAGTGAGCTTTAACGTCCGAGGCTACCGGCACGCAACCCCCGCCGCGAAGCGGCAACCTGATGTTGCTTGTCCGTGTGGGCCGACCCGTTAGACCGTACGCTGATGCTCTTTGCCTGTATCAAAGAATGTGTCCAAGTATTGCGTGGGTTCCAAGTCACTATCCCGCAGAAGTGAGAACACCTCGACGTCGCTCGCCTCTATGTCTTCGAACAACGCGTAGGCCTGACAGTATTCGAGATACTCTACGTCTGTATCCTTAGCATACGACTGAGCCTCAACTTCTGCCAGCGCAATGGCTTCATCAATGTCATTTGCGCGCCAAAGCGTGATGCGCTCCTCATACAAATGCGTACGTGCCTGGCCGGGGCGAGGTTCCCAGCGAAAGATGCAGCGAACGGAGAAGCTTGTCATGTGCGGTCTAACTTTGATGTATCCTGCGGTTTTGCGGGATAACACGGCAGCCTGTCGGATAACAATTCGGAAGAATTCCAGGAATCCCTTTGAGAATCATGTGCTTACGTCAGGTGACTGATTGAATGTACAGGTATATTGGAAGCGACAAAGTCGCCGAGAAGCTTAGCGTACTTTTAGAGAGGTTCCCGCGAATTGGAAGTCCAGTCCGTATGTCCGCTCCCGCCCCGCTGCCGTCGAAAGCCGGCGGCTCTGAATTTACCCCAGTCTACTTCCCGTAAGCAGTCATACGGGAGCGCCCGCTGTTGGCCCAAAGCCGAGGCTAATCGTCGTTTATCGCCCGCAAAAAGGAGCCATCCTAACCAACGCGCGCTGCCACGTGCACTGGGCTTCTATGACGAAGTTCCAACAGGGGAATCCATTAGTGGAGGGACGGTGCCATCAAAGAGAACAGGTATTTCAATTAGCGACGCGTCCGCCCCTATGTCTTCTGGATCTGGGACCACAAATTCGATTGAATAGTACCAATAGCGATCGTTCTCTTTTGGGCCCCAAGCTCTATTAAGCTTATAGCTGTTGAGGCGCCCAAAAGATCCTGGTAGGTGGGATTCCAAGAACACAGTTGCCGACCGTTCCGCGTGTCGTGGCGACAAGGGCGGGAAATCGTCTTCTCCCCACACAGGCGAGTCCGACGCATCCCCTGCGGGAAAGCAGAATTTGTATCGCCGCTCACCGGCCCAAAAGTAAGTCCCGTAATGCATAACTAAATCTGGTGGTTTTCTTTTCCGAATGTCACCCCGTTGGCGTGAGGCAGATTGTCTGCCAGAAAGCTGCCACTAATCAATGCCCGCAACTGGCCCAAAGTGAAGCAGCGTGCGACGCGGCGCCGTCGATCGCCTTGAGAATTTGGCAACTGCAAATGGGCTCCCTCATAATGAGTTTACTCACGCAATTTTCGGCTCAACAGTCAAGGGATGAACATGAAAACAAGACGCCAGGTAGTGTCTGCCGGGCTAGCCACGCTTCTGGTTGCCAATAGTGCAAATCGCACTGTATTCGCTTCGCAGCCTTTAACATCAAATTCCTTGTCCGCAGATCCTGACTGGCTCATGGCCTTACCAGAAAGCCAAGGCATTAGTAGCCCAGCTTTGGGAAAAGTCTTGGATGATGGTGAGTCGATAGGTGTGATGCGCAGTGTTCTGGTCGTCCGCAATGGCTCGCTGATTGCTGAGCGTTACTACGGCGGTGCAGCTGCCTCCGATCTGTTGGCAGTCAATTCCGTCACAAAAAGCGTGTCGTCAATACTCGTGGGGCTCACTGTTCAACAGCGAAAGATCTCGAGCCTATCAAATACAGTGGGGATGCTGCTTCCAGATGCTGCAGCTACAGTGCCGGCCTCTCCGGCAAACTCCGTCACTCTTGCCCAAATTCTCACTGGCACCAGTGGTCTGGTTTACGACTATAGGACGCAGTTCTACCAGTTGGCATCCGCGTCAGATCCTGTGCGGTTCACCCAGGATCGTCCATCCGAACCACAGACGCCGGCTGCTTGGTCTTATAACGATGCCGCTGTTTCCCTCATTTCTCCTATCCTTGAACGCGCACAGGGCATGCCCATCGACGAATTTGCGAAGCGTGATCTTTTCTCTCGATTGGGTATTGAGCGCTTTGACTGGAAGCGTGACAGGGCCGGTAGATGCATGTCATATATGGGCCTAAGGCTGCGTTCACGCGACATGGCGAAGATAGCTTGGATCATGGCGAATAGTGGGCAGTGGCGTGGTGAGCAGGTGCTGCCGGTGGGATGGGTCGATGAATGCTCGCGAACGCGTATTCAGGCAAGCTGGCAGGTGCCGCCGATTTCAGATACAGGGTATGGTTACCTTTGGTTCACCGGAAACCTAAATGGGCGCCGAGTCGTGTGGGCATGGGGCTACGGCGCTCAATTTGCCATGATCGTGCCGTCGCTGCATCTCGCAATAATTACTTCTGCGACAGACCCACGACCACAAGATTTGCCGAAGCAGAATGCATCGGTAATGGGTTTGGTCGCACGGGTCATAGCGCTAGCTAGCTAAAACCGCGTTGCAACGCGGTTCTGGTCCTGAGATAGATCCTGTCAAACCAATTTAGGCTACGGTGATTTTCTTCCTAAAAGCAGTCACCGGCCAGTGCCCGGAACTGGCCCGTACCAATCATAGACTACGGCGTTTCATTAACGAAACGGTAGATCGCCACCCGGGTCCCTCACTCCGAATATTACCTCCACAATCGGCCGCGCTTCCTCAAACTCAGTTGCAGTCAACGCGAAGGACACTCCAACCAAACTGTGATCGCGTCTGGCGACTTCATGCGCTAAGCGCGTCGGGCTGAACTCTACGAGGTTGAGCTTGAAGACGTCGAATCTATTCAAACCCCATACACACAGGATTCCGGTTTCAATAGATTTGCAGAGATACTGCTGGCTGGCATTTCAAACAGTATTTAAGCTTGCGAAGCCTGTTCACCAAGCATTTCAAGGTCTGACTTGTGAGTGCCTTCTTGATGGTCAATGTTTACTGGGTTCTATGAAAAGTTCGACGTGCAAGGTTGCCCTCCTCGTAATTGCAGCCGGTCTTTCAGGCTGTGCCGCCCTTAAGGGGATCCGCGCTATGCAGCGGCAATCACTAAAGAAGCTTGGCCGCGCTAAATGGGCCCTGGTAGCTTGCGCCTGGCTATTCCCCATCACCGTGTATGCCGATCAGGAGAGGCCCCCTGCTGTGGAGAATCGCCTTTCGCATTTCGCTAGACGAGCCTTGGATGAAGACCTTTCATCCTACTATTTTGTTGGAAAGAAATGTAGTCTCCTCTTCTTAGGTACCCGACATACTTTCGATCCGAAGTCGCGCGTATTTTCCTTTATTGATGAAGGATTAGACGTGTTTGTGCCTGAAGAGTTTCTGGTAGAAGGCGGAAATTGGCCCTCAATAGCAAACAGGGAAGATACGATTCGGCAGCAAGGAGAAATGGGATACCTTTCATTTCTCGCACGCCGCAAAAAACTGCCAGTTTCCAGTTTCGAACCAGATCAGGCTGAAGTAGTTTCGCTCGCATCGAAGGTTCATGCACCGGAACTTGTGAAGATGTATCTGATTTTGAGGATGATTCCTCAATGGCGCGAAATCTATGGCACGAAAAATCTCTCGCGTGAAGTCGATCAGTTCATAAATCGTGCGCGACTTCCCAGTTCTGGGCCTAACTCTTGGCAAGAGTTGGAGTTGATAGTCAGGCGAGAGTATGGTGCCGATTCTAATTGGCAGCTGGTTGACAGCAATCTTCGGATTTCGGGCGTTATCGGATCCAACGTAAAAGAGGTCGACGCTACTATCAATCGGTATCGAAATGAGAGGATTGCCGAAATGATCAAAGCATCGCTTATTCGAAATCGCCGCTTGGTTGTGGCCGCTGGTTCCACGCATTTGGCGGCTCTATTCATTCAACTAAATGACTTCGAACCAATCTGCAAAAATTAGCCATATAGTACCCGGGGCATCAAACGGCTTTGGTGTCGGAACTATTCCAAAGTCCTTGAATGACGTCCATAGGTTTCTGATCGTTCACTGTCGATGCCAATCGAATACTGGTCACCTGGGGTAGCCTTCAGACCGGGATGTTCGGACGCCAGCGTTTATGGTGCGACGCCCACTCGCCGCGGCGTCAAACCTCACCGCCGAGCCAGTCGCTGTATCTCTGCTGCGTCTGCGCTGTCGCCCAAAATCTCCCGCAAGCCCGCCTCCAGCACCTCGTCCCGTCCCGCGCGAAAGCCAAGCACGGTGGGGCTTGCGGGCACGTCGGCAACGATGCCCACACGTTGGGTCGGCCGCAAGTCGGGGTAGAAGATGCCTATGCCGGTAATATTCGTGCGTAGCCCACCAGGCAGCACGATGGCGGAAGCGTTGCCGTCCGCACCGGCCGTGGTGCTGCCCACCACGCTCGCGCCAGGGACGGCCTGCAATGCCATGGCTGTGAATTCGGCGGCGCTTTGCGTGATTTCGTCCACCAGGATGACGAGCTTGCCGTTGTAGTTCGGCTGCTCCTGCTTCAGCCCTGGCGCCAACCTCACCATGTACGGCTCAGGATTGCGGACGAACTGGCCGGGGTTGTCCAAGTCAGCGTGGGTGAAGCGCACAAACGGCGTGGGCTGGAGCACCAGCGAGCCGCCCAGCGAGAAGACGACGGATTCAGAGGGGTACTTACGGATGTCCACAACCAGGCCCCGCGTACCGGCGGCGGCGCGCAGGTAACCGGGCACGTCGGCGGCTTTCACGTTGGAGAGTTTCAGGTATGCCACCTCCTTAGATAGCAGCTGGAAGGTATCGCCAGGGCGGTCGTGCGTTCGCTCGCCGCGGTAGGCCTGGAAGTTGGAGATACGCGGGGCGTGCAGTAGCTTCTCGCTGCCGTCTGCGCGGGCCACGCGCACCTCGGCCGGGGTGGTGCAGGTACCGCGGTTCAGGTCAGCGGCGATTTCGCGCAGCCGTGTGGACTCGTTTGACGCAGCGTAGTACGGCGCGCGCTCGCGAAGCAGGTGGGCAACGGGCTGGCCGTCGATGGCCAGCAACTCGTCTCCGCGGCGCAGCGGGCCTTGCGCGTCGTCGGCCTGCGAGACGATCGCCCGGCCTTCGATGAATCGGGCATTGATCGGTATGCGGCACTCGCCCACAGGCGGCCTTTGGCCCACGCTGCTCCGCAGCTCGGCGTGAGTGTCGTTGACACGCGCCACCAACGCCATCAGTGCCTGCTGGTAGGCCAGGTCGCTGTCTGCCAGCACCACGTGTGGAATGACATCGGGCAACACGGCATGCCAGTCTTCGCCGATGATGTCGCGGTACGGGAACCAGTATTCAATGTCATTCCAAAAGCGGAACACGGCCAGCAGCCGATAGCCGCGGTCGGCCAACGGAACGCTGGCATGCGCCAGTTCGTTGCCAAACACTGGGTTGTTCACGTACTGCGCCAGCGACACGTAGAACTGCTTGCCGCTGGCGGCGCGGTTCCGGTGGATATGCAACAGCCGCTGGCTCAGCGCGGGAGTGAGGCGCGCGCTGTCGCTCAGCCATTCCAGCGCGGGGCGGAAATGCACTGTGGGCGTTGCGGCGTTTGTCACGCAGGGCTGGCACGGGGGGCTAAGTGCGTTGTTAGTTTGCATAGACTCAATTCGGCCGTTGCGGAACGTATCCGAGCTATCTGTTGAAACGGCTGTTGATCTCCTTGGGCCACCGCTTCATCCCTTTGAGCATGGGCTGATCGTTGACGATCCGCACTCGGTAAACAGCCAGTATCGCGTCTGTGTTGGACAGCACGACATAGCGCAGGCTGTCTATCTCTATTTCTTCAGTCGTGCTAGGGTGCGCCGGAAGTTCTCCTGTCTGGGAAGCGCTTCGAAAGTACGCGGCCATCGCTCGGCTGGTCAGGTCGGTGGTCATGCTATTTTCCTCCCGGTGCAGCGCGCACATGCCCCAACTTTTGATTGGTTTCTACCCATTTTCCATACCCCTCAGTGTCAATGAGTATTCGCCCATCGGGTGCGCGGCGGTACTCTTGGCCTTCGAGCCATACACCCTCCTGAATTTTGCGTCTGACAGCCTTGTCTGTGTAACCCGACAGTTGACAGAACAGGTTTACACGAACGAAGCGTAACGGTGTGTCCTCGTGGGGTTGCTGTTCAGCGTGTGCATTCTTTCTGGGCTCTGCGGGTTGAACGCGGGATGTTCTACGAACCCGGCTTATCAGTGCGCGCATCTTTTCCATGGCCCGCTCGTTGAACGCGGGCAGTTCTACCGCCCCCGGTTCCTCGCCGTGCATAACTGCGTCCAGGTCATAAATCAGTTTGTCAATCGCGTGGGGGGCTGTTTGCATGTTTCTGTCCTTCAAATGGTAGGGAAGGACAAACCATAGTTTTGCAAACTGCGTTTTTCAAACGCAGGTAGTAAGCTGCGGTTCAATTTCGGGGCAAACGGTGCTGATGTGATAACTATTGCGCGATTTCGACGCAAACGGGGTCAACGGGAACAGGGGGTTTGTTTTTGAAAATGCAATAAATTGCAATCCAAAGTTCCGAAGTTCGAAAACTCTCGACGCTCGGGCCTCTTCGTCCCCGCCTGTGTGAATTGACCCTACAGGGTCCCCGTGCCTCGGGTTATTGTGGGAACGTTGCAAGACCATGCACAGTGTGTGCACCTGCGTTGTGGGTCTGGTGCGCGTTGGGGTAGGGGTGGGTTGGCGTGGCACTGCCCATGCCCTCGGTGCGCAGCCTGTAGGTCTGTCGGCTGTATGCTGTGCGCCAGACAGCAGCGGGCGCTGGGCTATGTGTCGGGTCTACCCCTTGCCCTGCATAACGTCCGATAGCTGCTACATTGCCTGTGTGATGGCATCTAGGCTGCCCGTCCCAGGTATGCCAGGCCGCGCGCCCATCTGTATGCACACAGCGCGACCCCCGTGATGCGGTACCGTTGCATTGATACCCGCCTGCTGCAAGGTGCTCAGCGCGTCATATACCGCCTGTGGTGTGGGTGTGGTGATGTGGCCAGTAAGTCCGTCCGCGTGGTCTGACTGCAGCTCGGCCTTGATGCCGGCTGCCCTGAGTGTGTCGATTGCCGACAAGATGGCAACTGCCTGTGGTGATAGTGTCATGTTCGCTGCTCTTGCTGTTTCGGTTGTTCCGCTTCGGCGCGGGTGGAACACTGGAACACATGGAACAGTACTTTTCCTACTGTACGGTTCTGAGCCAGTGCGTCGCTTGTTGGTCGTTTCACTCTCCTGACAGTAGTTAATAGAAAAGTAGTGTTCCAAGTGTTCCACCCCCTTGAAACCCTTTATTCATGCGGGTTTCGGTGGAACACTGGGTTCTGTTCCGGTAGTGTTCCAGTGTTCCAGCTTGTCTTCAAAACAGTGACGGAGGTGTGAAACCCCGCTGTTTCTGACCGTTGATCCGCGGTGTGCCGTATGTGTAGCCTTGGCGAATTAGCGACTTTTTGACCCTTGAGGTATGCAATCTGTTGTGTTGGGCGTTCGGTAGTTCCAATGCATGGCGCAACACTTCACCGGCCGTCAAGAATTCGCGGCCAAACGGTGTTCGGTTTTCGAAGTCCGGGGTATGCAGCCACTTGCTGATCGCAGCGTCCCATTCGTCGTGTTCCGCAAACGCTGCGTGCTCGGCTTCAGCCAGGCGCTCGGCTTCTTCAAACAAAATGCCGTCCACCATGAACCGATCTCGCGCTTCGGCCCACAGTTGGTCCCTATCGCGCGCGATGCCCCTAGGGTCACACATCCCACAGCGGAACGGCAGCCAGCGCCGGTTACCTGTTTCGTCCCCCAAAAAATCATCGCGGTTTGACGTTCCGATAAACACGCTGCGTCGCATGTATCGCACCGTCATTTCCCGGTACTTGGGGACCCATTCTTCAAACCTACGGGTCATCAGCGACTTGATGAAGTCAGCGTCCCGCGTGCTCAATCCTTTCAGTTCGTCCAACTCGATAACCAGTTTGCCGCGCATCAGTCGCGCCATGTTGTCATCGCTAGTGCTCAGGTCCATCGTGGCAAAAAAGTCCTCAGCGGGGGCCAGTGCGGCAACTGCTGATGACTTGCGGGCGCCCTGTTCACCGACCGCGACGGGGGCCATGTCGCACTTAATTCCCGGCACTTGAACGCGTCCGGCCAGTGCCGTCCATAGATAGAGTGCCACGGCGCGCGTATACGGTGTGTCCTCGGCTGTGAAATAGACAGCAAGGAAGCGTTCTATGCGTGGCTGTCCGTCCCATTTCAAATCATTTAGCCAGTGCTGCGCAGCGTCGAAACTATGGGCTTCAGCGGTGTATGCCACCACGTCACGAATAACGTCCTTGCTGATGTTTTGAAACCCCCTACGCTCCAGATGTAAACACAACTCGACATAGTCTGTATCTTTCAACAGTCGCCATCCATTCGAGCCACTTTCTGCCAGCATCGTCTCAGCTCTGAATGTGTCGAATTGGACATGGAAACCGCACACGTCATGCCGGGCCATCGCCTTCACGAGGTTGCTTTTTGTGGGCGTTATTTCGCCGGACTTGATACGTGCGAACGCTGGCAGTTCGAGTGCTGCGAGTGGTCCTACTTCGTCGGCAAAGCCTAGCGCTTGGTCGTTCAAGCGTTTGATGTCCCATGCTGCTTCAGCGCTGGCCAAGTCGCCGCCATGATCCAGGACAACATATGCGGACCAGGCGTCAAACGTGCCGAATAATGGGTCACTCGCGTGGTCTGACTGCCAAAGATCGACCTTGCTAGGGATGCGTCGCACAGCAGGCGCACCGGTTGCCGTAGATGGTGCCCAGCGCCCACGAGTCTCGGTGTAACCATTCCTTTGAAGAATGTCCGTGACGATGTTCGCATCATTGAAACTTGAACGTAGCGCGGAACTATAGGCCAGTGTGCCGTCCCCTGAAGAGACTGCCAGCATGGCATCGGGGCCAACTAACAGGCCCTGTTGCACCCTCAGAAACTCCACATCTTCAGACATTCGTATCCACCAATTGGCAACGGCTGGTGGTAGTTCGGGCGCATCGTCAACCCGTCGCCCGTTGGCGTAGTCTTGCCGATATGGCCCGCCACCGTCTTGTGTGGAATAGACAGTGCCAGCTAAGCAGTCTTGCACGTTTGGGGATGCTGCGCGTAGCTCCAATACTGTGCCGTAGACCTTGGATGAAAATTTCAGCCAGCGCCCTCTAGGAGGGGCCTTGAATGTGGATCGACCGCCACTGCCCGGCCGGGTCGAACTGGTCCGCACCCCGGCATCCATCATCGTTTCAAGGTCAAAGCCACAGCGCCGTAAGCCCTCACGTGCGAGGTCGACGCTATCGGGGTCGATGCTGCACAAGCCATTGGCCGCCAACAACAAGCCATACCCACCTGCTTTGGTGTCAACGGTCTGCACTGGGTTCAGGTTCCAGCCATCACCTATCGGTCGCTTCGAATTCGGATGCAAGGCCACTAGCTTGAATCCTTTTTCCAGAAGGCGCTGTGCTTCAGCGTGTGGTGTGGCCAGAGTTTCCGGGACTTGACCGGCAATGTCGCTGGATGCACAATGTGGGTGTGCGCTTTGGGAAGAGTGCCGATTTCGGTTTTTACATTGAGGGGCTTCCGGCTGTTGTGGGTCGGAAGCCCTTTTCATTGGTGGGGCGGTCATCGGCGTGCACCTCGCTTTTCCAGCTTGGCCAAATTGCGTTTTGCTGCTCGGCGTGTTGCCCTACTGTGGGTTGCAATTACCCACTGCAGCGCGTCAGCGTCACGGATGTCGGCCGCGCCGTCGACGCCTTTGCTCCGACCACAGTTCGGCGCTGAACCAATAGGTGTACGTGGGTTCATGCTGCTACACCTTTTTGCATCCACGCACGCACGTCTCCCACGCGCCACACGGTGATACGTTCGGTAAGCTTTACGGGTTTGGGAAAATCGCCAGACTTAACCCCGCGCCACAACGTTGCGATGGAGAACGGGATAGGTGCATCTGGGTTTTGAGCGCTTTTAACAAGCGCGGCAGCACGAACGAGCGCGGTATCAGGTAGATCGTGGAATGGTTTGGACACGGGCGTGGCTCCAATAAAAGAATTGCCTGCCCCATACACCCAATCCGGTGCATGCTCATTGGTGTTGCTCACAAGGTCTGACCGGGTCAGAAAAACAATTTAGGTCTGGCGATCCGCTTAGCGGAATCGAGAACCTTGTGCACCCTAGCCCCAATATGCTCGGGCTAGTGAGTTGCGGGGATAGTCCCCGACTTTCGACTCGATTCTATGTTGTCGATTGATACAACGTCAACGTGTTTGCTTTAGTGCTCAACTAGTTGATATTTGCCGAACGCAACAGGATCACATCAGCGCCCATGCGCAGTTTGTCCAGGTAGTCAGCCCATGTCTGCATCATCACCCGACGTGCCGGCAAGTGGGCCGTGCGGTTGTAGGCAGTGCCGTTGGCATCCTTGACCTTGTGGGCAAGTTGATGCTCGATAAGGTCAACCCGCTGATTTAAAACCTCATCCATGATCGTGCGCGCCATTGCACGGAAACCATGGGCGGTATGAACATCTGCGCTGTAACCCATACGCCGCAATGCCGTATTCACCGTGTTCTCGCTCATAGACCGTTCACCAGTCAACAGTGAAGGGAACACATACCGCCCGTGACCGGTAAGTGGGTGCATGCCGCGCAGAATCTCCACCGCCTGAGTGGACAGAGGCACGAGGTGATCAAGCTTCATTTTCATCTTGCTGCTGGGTATGCGCCACTCGCCCGCGTCTAGGTCAATCTCTGCCCATTCAGCCGTGCGCAGTTCGCCAGGGCGCACAAACACCAGTGCGGACAACTTCAACGCCGCCACGGTGTACGGATGGCCGCTGTAGGCGAATATTGAGCGCATCAGTTCACCTGCCTGTTTGGGCTCGGTAATGGCCGCGAAGTTGTCGGCCGCGTGTTTGGCCAATGCGCCCCTGAGGTCTTGCGTAACGTCCCGCTCGGCGCTCTCGGTGATCACCGCGTAGCGGAACACCTGCCCGCATATCTGCTTTACCCTTTGCACGCTGTCCAGTGCTCCCCTGCCCTCCATGTGGCGCAACGCACCAAGCACGTCGAGAGGTCGGATTGTGGATATGGGCATCTTGCCGATGTAGGGAAAAACGTCCTTTTCCAGCCAGGTGGTGACTTTGCCGTTGGTGCTGGCCATCCGGTCCGCCTTGGTCTTTTCTAGCCACTCGCGGGCGACGACTTCGAACGTATTGGCCGCCGTCGCCAAATTGGCCGCCTTTTCTTCTTTCTTGGCGGCACTGGGGTCGACACCTTCCGCCAGCAATTCACGGGCCTTGTCGCGTCGTGCACGGGCCTTGGCCAGCGACACCTCGGGGTATGTGCCCAGGGCCAGCGTTTTCTGCTTGCCTTGGAAGCGGTAGTTCATCCGCCAATACTTGCCGGCCGCCTTAACCAACAGATGCAAGGCCTGCGCGTCTTGGTGCTTGTCGCCGGCTTGCGCCCCACTGTGTTTGCAGTTTTTAACAAACGTGTCGGTAAGTGCCATACCCGCCCCTTTTGATGGTATCTCGTTTGATGGTATCCGCAGATACCATCAAAAGCGCCATCAAATTGATGGTATGTCACGATCTTACATGAACGCCTATGCGACACAGTGAGACAACAAAAAAACCCGCTGTAGCTATAGAACTAAGCGGGTTTGAGGGGTTGTGAGACCGTGTGAAACTATTAAATGGTGCCCGAGACCGGAATCGAACCGGTATGCCCGTTATTCACGAAGCGGCGGATTTTAAGTCCGATGTGTCTACCTATTTCACCACTCGGGCAGTTCGATCTATTGTGGAACAAAAATGCCCCGGCAGCGAACGTTGACGGGGCATCCATGGCCAAAATAATTGGAGGCGCGGTCCGGAGTCGAACCGGACTAACCGGATTTGCAATCCGGGGCATAACCGCTTTGCTACCGCGCCACTGTCATCCTGCAAACTGAGCCTTTTGGACTCGACTCCAACTAACGAAAAAGGGAAGCATTTTGCTTCCCTTTTCTTGGAATATGGAGCGGGAAAAGAGGTTCGAACTCTCGACCTATACCTTGGCAAGGTATCGCTCTACCAACTGAGCTATTCCCGCATTTCAAGCCTCAGATTATAGCGCGATTTCCTAGACTTTCGGATAGGGGTTGAAAAAACTGAAAAGTTTTTACGCGCCCCACGCTTGCTTAGTGTTTCACCGACCCCTGCAAATCCGAAACCGGCACGCTGGCCGCTACCACCGCTGTCGCGGGGGCAACCTCATCTTCGGGCAAAGGAACAGGCTTGGATTCCAACGCCAAGTCCAACACCTTGTCGATCCAGCGAACAGGAATGATCTCAAGACCGTTTTTCACATTGGCGGGAATATCTTGCAAATCCTTGGCGTTGGCCTCGGGAATCAGCACAGTCTTGATACCACCGCGCAGGGCCGCCAACAGCTTTTCCTTTAATCCGCCTATTTCGGTGACCTCACCGCGCAGGGTGATCTCGCCCGTCATGGCGACATCACCGCGCACAGGGATACCTGTCAGCGCAGAAACAAAAGCCGTGGTCATCGCAGCGCCGGCACTGGGGCCGTCTTTGGGTGTCGCACCATCTGGCACGTGGATGTGGATGTCTTTTTTCTCAAAGATCTCGTCCTTGATACCCAGGCGGCGTGCACGGCTGCGCACCACGGTACGGGCGGCCTCCACAGACTCTTTCATCACATCACCTAAAGAACCCGTGCGCGTGATAACACCTTTGCCCGGGGTCAATGCCGCTTCAATGGTCAACAAATCTCCACCCACTTCGGTCCAGGCCAAGCCAACCACCTGTCCTACCTGGTTCTGCTGCTCGGCACGTCCATAGGTGTACTTGCGCACGCCCAGGTAGTCGTTGAGGTTGTCGACGGTCACCACAACTTGCGGTTTGAGCTTCTTCAACAACAAGCCCTTGACGACCTTGCGGCAGATTTTGGAGAGTTCGCGTTCGAGTGAACGCACACCGGCCTCGCGGGTGTAGTAACGCACAATGTCACGCACCGCCTCTTCCGTGATCGACAACTCGGCGTCTTTGACACCGTTGTTTTTCATCTGCTTGGGCAAAAGGTAGGTGATCGCAATATTGGTCTTCTCATCCTCGGTGTAACCGGACAAGCGGATAACTTCCATACGGTCCAACAGGGCCGACGGTATGTTCATGGAGTTTGATGTGGCCACAAACATTACATCACTCAGGTCGTAATCGACCTCGACGTAATGGTCTCCAAACTTGTGGTTCTGCTCGGGGTCCAGCACCTCCAGCAAGGCACTGCTTGGGTCGCCACGAAAATCCGTACCGAGCTTGTCTATCTCGTCCAACAGGAAGAGCGGATTGCGTGTACCGACTTTGGACAGGCTTTGCAATACCTTGCCCGGCATGGCACCGATGTAGGTACGGCGGTGCCCGCGGATCTCCGCCTCATCACGCATGCCACCCAACGCCATACGCACGTACTTGCGACCTGTCGCCTTGGCAATAGATTGCCCCAAGGATGTTTTACCAACACCAGGGGGGCCAACCAGACACAGAATCGGTGCCTTGAGTTTGTCGACCCGTTGTTGCACCGCGAGATATTCCAGGATGCGATCCTTGACCTTGTCGAGCCCGTAATGGTCTTCGTTCAGCACGGCCTCGGCATTCGCCAAGTTGTGTTTGATCTTCGTCTTCGCGGTCCAAGGCAATCCCACCAATACGTCTATGTAGTTTCGCACCACTGTGGCCTCAGCGGACATCGGCGACATCAGCTTGAGCTTCTTCAGCTCGCCTTCAACTTTCTTGAGGGCATCCTTAGGCATTTTGGCAGCCTTGATCTTTTTCTCGATCTCTTCGATGTCCGCGCCCTCTTCACCCTCACCCAGTTCTTTCTGGATGGCCTTGACCTGCTCGTTCAAATAAAAGTCGCGCTGGTTTTTTTCCATCTGGCGTTTGACACGCCCGCGTATCTTCTTGTCGACGTTCAGGATGTCTACTTCACGCTCGATCTGCTCAAACAAGTTTTCCAGGCGATCCTTCACGCTGGACAGACCCAGCACCGCCTGTTTGCTGTCGAGCTTTAGCGGCAGATGCGCAGCAATGGTGTCGGCCAAGCGACCGGCATCATCAATGCTGGAAATGGACGTCAAAATCTCTGGCGGAATTTTCTTGTTGAGTTTGACGTACTGGTCAAACTGCTGCATCACCGCACGGCGCAGGGCCTCTACCTCGCTGGCCTTGTTGCCACGACTTTTTTCGGGGGTATCGGGCACAACGGCAATAGGCGTGATATTGGCCGAGAAATAAGCCTCGCCTTCTTCGATTTTGTTGACCGCTGCACGCTGATGGCCCTCGACCAACACCTTGACGGTGCCATCGGGCAACTTGAGCATTTGCAGGATGGTCGATACACAACCGACATCAAACATGTCGGACACCAGCGGATCATCCTTGGCGGCCGTGCGTTGGGCGACCAGCATGATGCGCCGGTCTGTCTCCATCGCGGCTTCAAGAGCCTTGATGCTCTTGGGGCGCCCGACAAACAGCGGGATCACCATGTGGGGGAAAACAACCACGTCACGCAGTGGCAACAGTGGCAAATCTATGGGGGTAGCAGGCAGTGGGGAATGGCCAGACATAAGGGACCTTTTTATTACCTGATGAATATGGACTACGAATCCTGAATTTCAAGCGATCTGCCATTATCCCGGCAGGTCACTTTTTAATACTCCACTATTCCCGCACAAAAGCACGTCTTTTCAGGCCGTTGTGCTGGACAAGGGTCAGGCCTTCTTGGCAATCTCGCGGTACACCAATAGTGGTGGCTTGTTTTCGTCAATGGTGGATTCATCAACGACAACCTTTTCGACATTGCTGGCATTGGGCAACTCGTACATGGTGTCGATCAACGACTGCTCCAAAATCGAACGCAATCCGCGGGCGCCCGTTTTACGGGCCAGCGCTTTTTTAGCAATGGCTTTCAGCGCCGAGGGACGAATCTCCAGTTCAGCGCCTTCCATGGCCAGAAGCTTGGTGTATTGCTTCACCAATGCGTTCTTGGGTTCGGTCAAAATTTGCACCAAAGCGTCTTCGGTCAACTCTGCCAAGGCAGCAACCACGGGCATACGTCCGACCAGCTCAGGAATAAGACCAAACTTGATCAAATCCTCTGGCTCGACCTCTTTGAACATATCAGTGAGGCTGCGCTGCTGTTTGCTCTTGACCGTCGCGCCAAAGCCCATTCCCGACGCCTGTGTGCGGTTTTCGATAACCTTCTCAAGACCCGAAAATGCGCCACCGCAGATGAACAAGATATTGGTGGTATCGATCTGCACAAAGTCTTGGTTGGGATGTTTGCGGCCGCCCTGCGGAGGAACACTGGCCATCGTGCCTTCAATCAACTTGAGCAAGGCTTGCTGCACGCCTTCGCCCGATACATCGCGGGTGATGGAGGGGTTGTCCGATTTGCGGGAAATCTTGTCGATTTCGTCGATATAAACGATACCGCGCTGGGCCCGTTCCACTTCGTAATTGCAGCTTTGCAGAAGCTTGAGGACGATATTCTCAACATCCTCACCTACATACCCGGCTTCGGTCAGCGTGGTTGCATCGGCCATCACAAACGGTACGTCCAGCATACGCGCCAGGGTTTGCGCCAACAATGTTTTACCAGAGCCTGTGGGGCCGATGAGCAAGATGTTGCTCTTGGCGAGTTCTACCTCGTCCTTCTTGGCTTTTTCCTTATGACGCAAGCGTTTGTAATGGTTGTACACCGCCACCGCCAACGTGCGCTTGGCGGGTTCCTGGCCAATCACATAATTGTCCAGGTTGGCTTTGATTTCTGATGGTGTGGGCAACTCGCTCTTAGCGTCCTTGCCTTCAGTGGTGGCAGGCAGTTCGTCACGGATGATTTCATTGCACAGTTCTATGCACTCATCGCACACAAAAACGGATGGGCCAGCGATCAGTTTCTTGACTTCGTGCTGACTTTTGCCGCAGAAAGAGCAATACAGGGTTTTTTCGCTGGAAGAGCCTTTTTTCTCGGCCATGTGACGCTTGCCTTTTCGGTTGATGCCGAATGATACTCAAATAAAAAACGGTGCCTGCCTCACTACAGAGCACCGCCCATGGGACCTAGCCCCGTTCGCTCAGGCGCGTTTGGCAATCACCTGGTCAATCAGGCCATATTCCTTGGATTCCTCTGCCGTCATGTAGTAGTCGCGTTCTGTATCACGCGCTATGCGCTCCAGCGGTTGACCGGTGCGCTCGGCCAGCACCTTATTCAATTGCTCGCGGGTTTTCAGGATTTCACGTGCTGCAATTTCAATTTCCGTCGCCTGACCCTGGCTGCCGCCCGAGGGCTGGTGGATCATGACCTTGGAATTGGGTAGGGAGAAACGTTTACCTTTCGCACCCGCAGCCAACAGGAACGCGCCCATGCTGGCGGCCATGCCTACGCACAGTGTGGAGACTTCGGGCTTGATGAAGTTCATGGTGTCGAAAATCGCCATGCCCGCGCTGACGGAGCCACCAGGCGAATTGATATAGAAGGAAATGTCCTTGTCAGGGTTTTCGCTTTCCAGGAAAAGCAACTGGGCGACCACCAGATTGGCCGTCTGGTCATTGACCGGGCCCACCAGAAAAATCACACGCTCCTTGAGCAAACGCGAGTAGATGTCGTACGAGCGCTCGCCCCGACCCGATTGCTCAATGACCATGGGGACCATGCCCAGCCCCTGCGTTTCCATAGCGTCTGTCCGTCCGTAATTGATATGCATAACGTCTCCAAAGAACTGTGTTGACTGTACCGAAAAACCCTGACCTTAAACGCAAATGGGGCTTGCCTGCAGGACTACAAGCCCTGCCCAAGCCCCATCGCTTCAAACCCCTTCGCTGCTTTTCAGCGGAACGGCGCTCAGTTTTGGCCCATCAACTCGTCAAATGTGATGGTTTTTTCGCTGACCTTGGCCTTAGCCAAAATGAACTCAGTCACATTGTTCTCGATCACAATGCCTTCGACTTCAGCCATGCGGCGGTTGTCACCATAGTACCAGCGCACCACATCGGCTGGCTTCTCGTAGCTGGCAGCCAGTTCATCGATATGGGTCTTGATCTGTTCAGGCTTGGCGTGCAGAGCATTGGCACGCACCAGCTCGGCAACGACCAAGCCCAGACGCACACGGCGTTCCGCTTGTGGGCGGAAGATGTCGTCGGGAATCGATGTCGAGTCAGCGTCCTTGATACCGCGTTGCTTCAGATCAGCGCGCGCGCTTGCGATCATGCGGTCCAGTTCGGCTTGCACGCTGGACTTGGGCAGGTCCAGTTCTGCCTTGGTCAGCAAAGCGTCCATCGCCACTTGCTTGTTGCGGGACAGCAGGCGGTACTTGACTTCGCGTTCCAGATTCTTGCGGATATCGCCGCGCAGGCCTTCAACAGTCGCGTCGGCAATACCTAAGGACTTGGCCAGGGCGCCGTCCACTTCGGGCAAATTGGCAGCTTCGATCTTCTTCACGGTGACCATGAAATCGGCAATCTTGCCGGCAACGTCCTGGCCATGGTAATCAGCGGGGAAAGCCAGGGGGAAAGTCTTGCTTTCGCCCAGCTTCATGCCGCGCACAGCTTCTTCGAATTCCTTCAGCATCTGGCCGTCGCCCACGATGAACTGATAGTCTTCCGCCTTGCCGCCAGCGAAGGGTTCGCCGTCGATCTTGCCTTCAAAGTCCACCACCACGCGGTCGGTGTCCTGGGCGGGAGCGTCTTTGGCGCGCAGCGCGAAGGTGCGGCGTTGTTTGCGCAGGATTTCAACCGTCTTGTCGATGGCCGTGTCCGTCACTTCGGCTGTCACCTTTTCCACTTCGGCAGTCGCCAAGTCGCCAAGTTTGACTTCGGGAAACACTTCAAATACGGCATCAAAAGCCATTTGGCCTTCGGGAGACGTTTGGCTTTCGGTGATGCGGGGCTGGCCTGCAACACGCAACTCGGCTTCATTGGCGGCGGTGGCAAATGCCTGGCCGACCTTGTCGTTCATGACTTCGTAATGCACCGAGTAACCATACCGCTGGGCCACCACGTTCATAGGGACCTTGCCAGGACGGAAACCGTCCATCTTGACCGTGCGTGCCAGCTTGCGCAAACGCGAATCGACTTCAGTCTGGATCACGCCGACCGGCAGTGTCAGGGTGATTTTTCGCTCCAGCTTGTCCAGAGTTTCTACAGTAACGGCCATGGTCAGTCTCCTAAACGAAAGATTTGCGGACAGAACGCGTCGTACTGCGACTGCGGACTGTCCTTCACATAAGTGGTGCGCGGGGGGGGACTCGAACCCCCACACTGTTGCCAGCGTCAGGACCTAAACCTGGTGCGTCTACCAATTTCGCCACCCGCGCAAAAAAATACAAAATGGGTCGTCAAGCACCCGGCAAACGCGGTTTGCCGGACCCTGACCACCCATTTGAAATTGGTGAACCCAGTATTTTAACCTGCAACCAGGTCCTCCCTATTTACCCTAGGTCGAGGCCGCAGTTTCGCGCTTCACGCGAAACCATGCGGCATACATGGCAGGCAGCGCAAGCAGCGTTAGCACGGTGGCAACGATGAGTCCACCCATGATTGCAACCGCCATGGGTCCCCAGAAAACCGAGCGAGACAGCGGAATCATGGCCAGCACTGCGGCAGCGGCCGTCAGCACGATAGGTCGCAGACGGCGCACCGCAGACTCCACAATGGCGTCCCACGCCGGGATGCCTGCCGCCCTATCCTGCTCAATCTGGTCGATCAGGATCACGGAGTTGCGCTGGATCATGCCCATCAAGGCAATCACGCCCAGCAAGGCTACGAAACCAAACGGTTTACCCGACAGCAGCAGCGCACCGGCAATCCCCGCAATACCCAGGGGGCCGGTCAGAAACACCAGCATGGCACGGCTGAAACTGTGCAACTGCAGCATCAACAGGGTAAAGGTGACGAACAGCATGATGGGAATACCAGCCGCAATCGACGACGATCCCTTGCTGCTCTCCTCTACCGCCCCTGCCACTTCAATGCGGTAGGCACCCAGGCCCTTGGCTTTCCAGTCTGCCTCCAGCGCGCGCAGTTTGGGCAAGAGTTCGTTGGTCACCGTGGCGCCTTGCAGGCCTTCCACGATATCGCTCTGCACCGTGATCGAATACTCACGGTTCTGGCGCCACATTACCCCTGGCTCCCACACAAAGGTCGGCTTGGCAATTTGCGTCAACGGAATGGACTTGCCACTGGCTGTGGGCAAGTTGGCATTGGCAATGTCCGTAATCGCATTGCGCTCGTCCAGGGGCTGGCGTAACACAATGTCTATCAGTTTGTCGCCTTCGCGGTATTGCCCCACGGTAGAGCCCGCCAACAGCGTCTTGGACGCTTGCGCGATGGACTGGCTGGAAACGCCCAGCGCCCGTGCCTTGGTCTGGTCCACTTCCAAGCGGATGACCTTGACGAACTCGTTCCAGTTGTCATTGACGCCACGGGTGTTGGCGCTGGCGCGCATCACCGCCGTCACCTCATCGGCGCGTTCACGCAGCACGGCAGGCTCACCGCCGACCACACGGAACTGCACTGGATACGCCACGGGTGGGCCATTGGGCAGCAGCTTGATACGCGCCCGCACCTCGGGGAATTCCTGCGCCATCACGGTCGGGAGTTTGATGCGGATCGATTCGCGCAGCTTCAAATCTTTGGGAATGACGATGAATTGCGACACATTGCTTTGCGGGAACGCGTTGTCCATTGGCAAATAGAAACGCGGCACACCCGACCCGACCCAGGTGCTGACACTTTCCACGCCCGGCTCCTGCATCAGGCGCGCCTCAACCTGCTTGGTCGTCAGCTCGTTGGCCGCCATGGACGTGCCTTCGGGGTACCAAATGTCCACCAGAATTTCAGGGCGGCTGGAATCCGGAAAGAATTGCTGCTGCACGACACCCATGCCCACAATGCCCAGTGCAAAAGTCATTAGCATCATGCCAATCGTGGCCCAACGGTACTGCACGCACCAGTTCACGGTCTTACGGAAGGCGTTGTAAAACGGGGTATCAAACAACTCATGGGGCTGGTCACCGGCAGCGTGGGGCTTCACCTTGAGTAGCAGCGTGCCCAGGTAGGGCACAAAGTACACCGACACAATCCAGCTTAGAACCAATGCCAGGACCGTCACGCCAAAAATGGCGAACGTGTATTCCCCAGTCGAAGACTTGGCGATACCGATGGGCAGAAAACCCACGGCGGTGATCAAGGTGCCGGTCAGCATGGGCATGGCCGTGATTTCGTAGGCGAAGGTGGCCGCGCGCACCTTGTCGTAACCCTCTTCCATCTTGCGCACCATCATTTCCACCGCAATGATGGCGTCATCCACCAGCAGCCCCAGCGAAATGATCAGCGAACCCAATGAAATCTTGTGCAGGCCAATGCCCCAGTACAGCATGCCGATGAAGGTCACGGCCAGCACCAGGGGAATGGTGATACCCACCACCAAGCCCGGGCGCATGTCCACGTAGTAACGCTTGAACCAGGGCATGGAACCGCTGCGCTTGTGCAGGCCCAGGCTGATGAAGCTGACCGCCAGCACAATCACAATCGCTTCGATCAACACCCCTACAAACTCGTTGACCGACCGGGCCACGGCCTTGGGTTGGTTCTGCACATTCACCAGGCGAATGCCCGCTGGCAAGGTCTGGTCAATACTGTCGGTCGCCGTCTTGAGCGCCTCGCCCAGCGCAATGATGTCACCACCCTTGGACATGGATACGCCCAGCGCAATGACCTGTTTGCCCTGGTGGCGGACTTTGACGGTCGGAGGATCGACATAACCGCGTTTGATGTCCGCGATGTCGCCCAAGCGCAATTGGTTGCCCGAGCTGCCCCGGATGGGCATGTTGCGCAGCTGTTCCACCGCCTCAAATTGCCCACCCACGCGCACCTGGACTACGTCTAGCGGAGTCTGCACCGTGCCCGCAGCCTCGACGGCATTTTGCTGTCCCAGCTGGGCCAGCACCTGGTTGAAATCCAGCCCGAGCTGGGAGAGGCGTTTTTGCGAAATCTCGACGAACAGTTTTTCGTCCTGCACGCCAAACATTTCCACCTTGTTGACATCGGTCACGCGCAGCAGCTTCTGGCGAACGTCATCGGCAAAGGTCTTGACCTCGGCGTCGGAAAAACCGTCAGCCTCCAGCGCGTAGATCACGCCGTACACGTCACCAAATTCGTCGTTGAAGAACGGGCCTTGCACGCCCAAGGGCAACGTCTGGCGGATGTCGCCTATTTTCTTGCGCACCGTGTACCAGATGTTGGCGACATCGGTGGCAGGGGTCGAGTCCTTGACCTGGAACAAAATGGTGGACTCACCTGGCTTGGAGAAGCTGCGGATCTTGTCCGCGTTTGGAACCTCTTGCAGCGTGCGCTCGATCTTGTCGGTAACCTGCTCTGCCATCTGCTGGGCCGTAGCCCCTGGCCAAAAGGCGCGCACCACCATGATGCGGAAGGTAAACGGCGGATCCTCGTCCTGCCCCAACTGGAAAAACGCCGCCGCACCCAGCACCAGGAGCACGACGATCAGGTAACGGGTCAGCGCGGAATGGTCCAGCGCCCATTTGGACAGGTTGAAACCTGGCTTGGGTTGTTCTTGGTTCATGTCTGGCTCACTTCGCAGACGAAGCGCTAGCCTGCGCGGCAACAGCCTGTGCAGCGCTTGCAGCGGGTGCTATAGAACCCATAGTACTAGATGCAACAACCACGGGGGCTGCAGCCACTTTTTGCTTGTACAGAGTCACCTTCTCACCGGGTGCCAACACGTGCACACCGGCGGACACCACCTGCATGCCAGGCTGTAGTCCGGAAGCGATGACAACCTCATTGCCATCCGCAGTTGCAATCTGGACAGGGTGCAACTTGACCGTCATCGTGTTGGTATCCAGCAA
This sequence comes from Rhodoferax sp., assembly GCA_043738115.1. Classification (GTDB taxonomy): domain Bacteria; phylum Pseudomonadota; class Gammaproteobacteria; order Burkholderiales; family Burkholderiaceae_C; genus Allorhodoferax. The sequence goes on from JAYSZJ010000036.1 coordinate 34,744, forward strand.
CCACACGGCAGACGTCTTGCCGTCCTGGCGCAGGGCACTGGTGGGCAACTTGATGACCTGCACATTGCTGCGGTCAAAGGCCTGGGGAATGACGGACACCGTGGTCCCCAAAGCCAGCGCATCCTTGGCGTCCAAGGCTTCCAGTCCAACCTTGACAGTGAAGGTGCGGGTGATGGGGTCGGCACTCGCCGCTACTTCACGCACCACGCCCTTGAAGGACGTCTTGCCAGCCCAGGCCCGCACTTCCACGCTGGAGCCGGCCTTGATCATGGCAACCTTGTCTTCCGGCACCGCAAACACCACATCGCGCGGTCCGTCCTGCGCGATGCGCAATACCGGCGTGCCGGCAGCTACCACCTGGCCGGGCTCGGCCTCGACCGCCGTGATCACGCCGGAAGTATCGGCCACCAGGGTCGTGTAAGCGGCCTGGTTACCCTGCCCCCTGGACTGGGCCTGGGCCTGGTCCAGTTGCGCTTGGGCGGCTTTGAGCGCGGCATCGCGGCGCTCCAGCTCGGCGCCACTGATGAAATTCTGGTCCCGCAATTCCTTGAAGCGCTTGTAATCGGCGGCGGCAAGATCCCGGTTGGTCAGCGCGGCAGCCACTTGGGCTTTCCCGGCCTGGGCGGCCAACTGGTAATCCTGCGGGTCCAGCTGCGCAAGCACATCACCCGCCTTGACCCGCTGACCCAGCTCTGCCTGGCGGCGCACCATCTTGCCGGCGACACGGAAGCCCAGCCTGGATTCGACACGCGCCCGCACCTCACCCGCAAATTCGGCACCCGAGTGCATGTTGTCGATGCCGACCGTCAGCACCTTGACCGAGCGTATCGGCGCTTCAGGTGGGGCGGGTTTGGAGCAGGCGCTGAGCAACAATGTGGCTGCGGCAAGCGCCAGCACGGTGGGGAGTAATTTGGAAGGCATGGCGGGACCGTAAAAGGGTTAAGACAACAAAATCTCGTTTAATGACCGGATGGTTAGTAATTTAATCTAACTACGAATTCCTGTCAACCACTTTGCTGCACTGCAACCTAACGCTCCCTCCGCCGGCCCTAAGCCCGACGGCGCTCAGTCGTAGGCGATCACCGCTTTTCCCTGGTCGGCCTGGGCACGCCATCCCGCCAAAGCCGCGTCGCTTGGGTAGAAGCGCGCGTTCTCGCCCAATTGCAGCTCGGCGCTAGCGCCGCTGCACAAGGCGTCACCAGCCGCTTCTGCGGCCCCTTGTTCCGCACCGTCGATGACACGCTGCACCGCCAGCCGCACGGCCAATCCGCGTACCAGCTCACCCTGCTCGGTCTGCTCGCGTTTGGCGGGAAATTCGCGCACCAAACGGGCAACATCCGGGCCGGAACTGGATCCCGCCGCATTCACCGCCACCCGCAGGTATTTGCCGAAGCGGCAGCGCGCCTGCTCCAAGTCCCATACCTGGGTAATGGTGAGCTGTTTGCCGCCGGAGAAACGGTCATCGCGCACCTTGCCCATGACGATGATCAGTTCGTCGTCCTTGAACAGATGTTTGTTGGCATTGATGAGTTCTTCCTCAGCCCGCGCATCGATCATCGCGGACTTGTCGTCCAGCTTGAACAGCGCCAGCTTGCCGCGCTGGCCGTTGATGACACGGAAATCGGTGACGATGCCCGCCAGCAACTGCGGCTCACGCGTGTCGATCAGTTCCTCGATCGGACGTTTGGCAAAACGGCGCACCTCCAGCGTCACTTCGTCAAACAAATGGCCTGACAGGTAGAAGCCTACGGCCGTCTTCTCGTACGTCAGCCGCTCTTTGATGCCCCAGGGCATCACGTCCACCAATTCGGGTTCTTGCGTGCTGGAGCCATGGTCGTCTTCACCGCCCATGTCGAACAGGCCGTGTTGGTTGGCGTTGGCCGCACTGGCGGCCGCAAAGTCAAAAGCCCGGTCTATGGACGCGGACAGGGCTGCACGGTTGAGTTGCAATGTATCGAAGGCACCAGCCTTGATCAGCGCGTCCACGCAACGCTTGTTCAGGCGACTGCGGTCCACACGGCGGGCAAAGTCAAACAGGCTGGTGAATGGGCCGTCTTCGCCCGTGGGGCCTTTGCCTTCACGCGCCGCCACAATGGCCTCAATTGCCTGCTGGCCCGTGCCTTTGATGGCGCCCAGACCGTAGCGAATTTCCTTGTTGGAGATGGGCTCAAAGCGGTGGCGGCCCCGGTTGATGTTCGGCGGCTCAAAGGACAGGCCCATCTTCTCGGCGTCTTCAAACAACACCTTGAGCTTGTCGGTGTCGTCCATTTCCACCGTCATATTGGCGCAGAAGAACTCGGCCGTGTAGTGGACCTTGATCCAGCCCGTGTGGTAAGCCAGGAGCGAGTAGGCAGCAGCGTGCGACTTGTTGAAGCCGTAGCCTGCAAACTTCTCCATCAAGTCGAAAACTTCGTCGGCTTTTTCTTCTGTGATGTCGTTCTTGGCGGCACCCGCGCGGAAGATGCTGCGGTGCTCGGCCATCTCCTCGGCCTTCTTCTTGCCCATGGCCCGGCGCAACATGTCGGCGCCGCCCAGTGAATAGCCGCCCAGGATCTGCGCGGTCTGCATCACCTGCTCCTGGTAGACCATGATGCCGTAGGTCTCGCTCAGCATCTCGGCCACCAGCGGATGCGGGTACTCGATGACCTCGCGCCCGTGTTTGCGCGCCACAAAGCTGGGGATCAGGTCCATGGGGCCGGGGCGGTACAGCGCATTCAGCGCAATCAGGTCTTCCAGGCGCGACGGTTTGGCATCCTTCAGCATGCGCTGCATGCCGGTACTTTCAAACTGGAATACGGCTTCGGTTTTTCCGTCCGAGAAAAGTTTGTAGACCTTGGTATCGTCCAGCGGCAGGTTCTCGTACGCAAACTTCTCCTGGCCCGGGTGGCGCTGCATGATGAACTCGCGCGCGATCTCCAGGATGGTCAGCGTGGCCAGGCCCAAGAAGTCAAACTTGACCAGGCCAATAGCCTCCACGTCGTCCTTGTCGTACTGGCTAACCGCCGATTCGCTACCGGGCTGCTGGTACAGCGGGCAGAAATCGGTCAGCTTGCCAGGCGCAATCAATACACCCCCGGCGTGCATACCGATATTGCGGGTCATGCCCTCGAGCTTGCGGGCCATCTCCAGCAGCGTCTTGACGTCTTCTTCCTTGGCTTCGCGCTCGGCCAATATCGGCTCGGCTTCCGAGGCATACACGTACTTGTCGTTTTTCTTGCCGTCGGTAGGTGGCAGTTGCAGCGTGACGTTGGTGCCCGGCTTGTTGGGGATGAGTTTGCTGATGCCGTCGCAAAAGGTGTAACTCATGTCCAGCACACGGCCCACATCACGGATCACGCCGCGCGCGGCCATGGTACCGAAGGTGGCGATCTGGCTCACGGCGTCTTTGCCGTATTTGTCTTTGACGTAGTCGATGACCAAGTTGCGGTTGGTCTGGCAGAAGTCGATATCGAAGTCGGGCATGGATACCCGCTCGGGGTTCAAAAACCGCTCGAACAGCAACTTGTAACGGATAGGGTCCAAGTCGGTGATCTTCAGCGCATAGGCCACCAACGAGCCGGCACCGGAGCCCCGCCCCGGCCCCACCGGGCAGCCGTTGTTTTTTGCCCAATTGATGAAGTCCCCCACGATCAGGAAGTAGCCGGGGAAACCCATCTTCAAAATGGTGCCAATCTCGAACTCCAGCCGCTCCACATACGCGGGCATCTGTGCTTCGCGCTCGGCGTCATTCGGGTACAGGTGCGCCATGCGCTCCTTCAGACCTTCGTGTGATGCGTAGCGGAAATACTCTTCCGGCGTCATGCGCTGGCCGTTGACCAGGGGTGTCGGGAACTCGGGTAGATAGTTTTTGCCCAGCACCAAGGTCAGACTGCAGCGTTTGGCGATCTCCAGCGTGTTCGCCACGGCGGACGGGATATCGGCAAACAGCGCCTGCATCTGCGCGGCGGACTTGAAATACTGCTCGCGGGTGAACTTGCGCACGCGCTTGGCATTGCCCAGGATTTCGCCATCGGCAATACACACACGGGCCTCGTGGGCCTCAAAATCTTCCGCGGTGGTGAACTGCACCGGGTGCGTGGCCACCACCGGCAGGCTGATGCGGGCGGCCAACTGCACGGTGGCAATGACATGGGCTTCGTCATCGGTGCGACCGGCACGCTGCAACTCCAGGTAAAAGCGGTGCGGAAACAGGCCGCCCAGTTGCAGCGCCACTTCGCGCGCACGGGCTTCATCACCCTGCACCAGCGCCTGCCCGACAGGCCCCGCTTGTGCGCCTGAGAGCGCAATCAGACCTTCATTCAACTCCTGCAACCACGCCAGCTTGATAACGGCCTGGTTTTTGACAATATTTTTTGTGTAGCCCCGTGCCAGTAGCTCCGACAGGTTCAAATAACCCTGCTTGTTCTGCACCAGCAACACCATGCGTGACAAGGCTGTGGCGTCCCCTCCCAGGCCCTCCAGAAATATCTCAACACCAATGATGGGTTTGGTGCCCTTGGCGCGCGCCTGTTTGTAAAACTTGATGGCGCCAAACAGGTTACTCAGGTCGGTGATGGCCAGTGCAGGCTGGCCATCGGCCACCGCCGCAGCCACCACGTCGTCGATTCGGTTGGTTCCATCAACGACGGAAAATTCGGTGTGCAGGCGCAGGTGTACAAACATCCAAGGATTGTAGGTTTGAAACCGCGAACAGCGGCCTATTGCGGCCCCTATTCACCCCTTGCTTTTCTTTGCATTTACCTATTGTTCGGGCACAGCCAGGAGCCAGCCATGCCCAACCCTACGCCCCCCCAGTACGAACTCCGTTTCCAGTCCCTGTTCCAAAGCGGGCGGGCATTTTCATTCCCTTGCGACAGCGAAGGGCATGTGGACCTGAACAGCCTGGGCGACCGAGTGCGCGAGAGTTATCTGTATGCACGCGCGGTTGTGGGCAGGGAACTTGCGGCACCGGCGATACAGCCCAGCGCCCTGCACTGAGCTGGCCTGTGGCCCACCCGCCGGTATCAGGCCGTTACGCTGGCGGCCTTGGCAGCCAGCGCGGCAATACGCACACCAAACAGGCGCCCGGTTTCCAGATCACCAGCGTTCATTTCGGCACCGCTGGCATCCCCCGGGGTCTGCGCCATAGGGCCAGCACTGGAAGCCAGATAGTTCACATCGCTGCGTTGCGAAGCCTTGGTGTTGTTGTAGTTCAGGCCCGTGCCCGCCCACAAGCCGCCATGCTGCATGGCAAGTGTCATGAAGTAGTGCAGCGTGGAATGCTTGTCGCCATTGACATTCGCACTGGCAGTGAAGCCCCCAAAGATTTTGTCCTTCCAGCTCTGGCTGTACCAGGGCTTGCTGCTGGCGTCGGCAAATTTTTTGAACTGCCAGCTGACGCTGCCCATGTAGGTGGGCGAGCCAAAAATGATGGCGTCGGCTTCGGCCAGCGCCTCCCACGCGCCGGCAGGCAGGTTGCCGTCGGCATCGATGGCGATCAGTTCGGCATTGGCGCCCTGTGCCACCGATTGCGCCAAGCGCTGGGTGTGGCCATAACCCGAGTGAAAAACCACGACTACTTTTGTCATTTTTGCATTCCTCTTTTCTAAACCTTGTGTTGCAGACCTTCAGGCCTGCAGATCAAAAAACAAGACTTCCGCATCCTTGGCCTGGTCCAGGCTGACATGGGCTTCGTTTTCCAGCAACGCCGCATCACCACCGCTGAGCGCCACACCATTAACTGATACGGAGCCCCGCACAATGTGTACGTAAGCCTTGCGCTTGGGGTCCATGGCCAACGAGGCCGTCTGTGCACCATCCAACAAGCCACTGTACAGGCGGGCATCGGCATGGATCAGCACAGATTCATTAGCACCGTCCGGCGATGCCACCAGGCGCAATACCCCCTGCTTCTCCGCATCGCTGAATGCCTTTTGTTCGTAACTCGGCGCAATGCCGGTCACATTCGGCTCGATCCAGATTTGCAGGAAATGCGTGGTGTCGTTAGGCGCATGGTTGAACTCGCTGTGCTGCACACCGCGCCCCGCACTCATGCGCTGCACGTCACCGGGCGGAATGCCCTTGACGTTGCCCATGCTGTCCTTGTGTGCCAAGTTGCCGGACAACACATAACTGATGATTTCCATATCGCGGTGGCCATGCGTGCCAAAGCCGGTTCCGGGAGCGATGCGGTCTTCGTTGATGACGCGCAGGTTGCCCCAGCCCATGTGTTCGGGATCGTAATACCCCGCAAAGGAAAAGCTGTGGAAAGACTTGAGCCAGCCATGGTCGGCATAACCCCGCTCAGATGATCTGCGTACGGTCAACATAGTGTTTGTTCCTTTCGATGCTTTGAATTTTGCGGCTGGCAAGGCTTATTCCCATGCACGGTGATTGATGGCATCATTCAAATAATTTCAATTTGATCAGGTGGTAAGTTCATGCAAACCGCACGCGATGTGCTGACACCGGACGCCTTGGCCATGCTGCAGGCGATCGCGGACGCCGGCAGCTTTGCGGCGGCGGCCCGCGCCATGGGCATGGTGCCCAGCGCGCTGACCTACCGGGTGCGCCAGATTGAGGACGCGCTGGATGTGCTGCTGTACGACCGCAGTTCGCGCCAAGCCAAGCTCACCCGTGCTGGTGCCGAACTGCTGCGCGAAGGCGCGCGCCTGCTGCAAGAGATTGACGCCGTGGCCAACCGCGTCAAGCGCGTCGCCACCGGGTGGGAATCCCAGCTGACCATCGCCGTGGACACGGTGATTTCCAAAAACACGATGATGGAGCTGTGCGAAAGCTTCTTCAGCCTGAACCCGCCTACCCGCATCAAGCTGCGCGACGAAGCCCTGACGGGCACGCTGGAGGCACTCACCTCGGGTCAGGCCGATCTGGCCTTGGGGGTGGCACTGGACGCAGCCAATATGGCCGGCATACAGAGCAAACCGCTGGGCAGCATGGAGTTTGTGTATGTGGTTGCGCCGCACCATGCACTGGCAGATGCCGCCGAACCCTTGAGCGACACGCTGATCCAGCAACACCGCGCGGTCGCCGTAGCCGACTCCCTGCAACGCGGCGCGGGCCTGACGTTTGGCCTGCTCAGCGGTCAAGATGTGTTTACCGTCGGCACCATGCATGCCAAGCTGGATGCCCAGTTGCGTGGCCTGGGCGGCGGCTACCTTCCGCGCTGCATGGCCGGCGCCTACATTGACACCGGTCGCCTGGTCGTAAAAAAGACCGAGCGCCCGCAGCGCCAGGTGCCGCTGAGTTTTGCATGGCGCGGTGCCACCGCATCCACCCAAGGGCGCGCCTTGCAATGGTGGCTGCAGCAGATGGAAAGCCCGATGACGCGGGCGGCGCTGCTGGAACAACACCGCGGAAATTCCTGACCGCGCACGACTCACGTATAAACTGGCACAAACAACCCACAACTCTTGGAGACAACCCCCATGACCGCTTCCAGACACATTGCCATCGTCGGCGCCGGTATGGCCGCAGTCACCTGCGCACGCACGCTGGTGCAGGCCGGCCACAGGGTCACCGTGTTCGAGAAGAGCCACACCGTGGGTGGTCGCATGGCCACGCGCAACAGCCCCTTTGGCACTTTTGACACTGGCGCCCAGTACTTCACGGTGCGTGACCCGCGTTTCATGCAGGCGATGCAAACCACCCCTGCGGTGGGCAAACGCTGGAGCGCCAACACCGTGCAGGTGCTGGATGCCCATGGCCGCGTGGCTGCCGCAGGTCTGCCCGCACGCGAACCCCATTGGGTGCCCAGCCCCGGCATGAGCACGCTGGTGCGCCGTTGGGCCCAGCCCCTGGAAGCGGCCCAATGCCTGGAACTCAACACCCAAGTCACCCATATCGAACGCGACACACTGAACAAAGCCCAATGGCAACTGCGCACCACCGGCGCGGACGACAGCAGCCACGTTTACGGCGGTTTTGATGCCGTGGTACTGGCCATACCGTCACCCCAGGCCAAGGCACTGCTGGAGACGACTCCAAAGGCTGCGAGCTTGGCGAAGAAGATCAGCCGCGTCACCGTGTTGCCCTGCTGGACGCTGATGCTGGCCTTTCCGCAGGCCATGCAGCCCGGCCTTATGGCATTGGGTCCCCAGTGGAACGCCGCCCGCAGCACCCACCACCGCATTGCGTGGATGACTCGCGAGTCCAGCAAGCCCGGCCGTGGTGCCGTGGAGCGCTGGACCGTGCAGGCCAGCGCCGCCTGGTCGCAGGAACACTTGCAAGACGACGCCAAACGTGTGCAGGCCAAGCTTACCAAGGCCTTTGCCGAAGTCACCGGCATACGCGCCCAGGCCGCGCACGCCGACACCAAACGCTGGCTCTATGCCAAGACCGAGCATCCGCTGGGCCAATCCCATTTGTGGGACGCGAGTTCCGGCATTGGTGTGTGTGGCGACTGGTGTCTGGGGCACCGCGTGGAAGATGCCTTTGTGTCCGGGCTTGAGCTTGCATTAGCCATCATTTGAGTTCTGCGACGATTTATAGAGGTCGGTTCGCGCCCTCTCCCACCGGCCCGTTGCACGCGGGCTCACTGGTGGCTGCGCTGGCGAGTTGGCTGGATGCGCGCGCGCATGGCGGGCAGTGGCTGGTGCGTATCGAAGACGTGGACGTGCCGCGCACAGTGGCCGGCGCAACCGAACGCATATTGCAACAGCTCAGCGACTGCGGACTCGTATCCGATGAAGCCGTGGTGCTGCAATCCACACGCTCTACGCTGTACCAGCAGGCGCTGGATCAACTGGTCACCGCCCAACGGGCCTACCCCTGCTGCTGCTCGCGCAAGGACATCACAACCGCCATCGCGGCCCAAGGTCGCAACCGTGAGCGGCACGGCGAGCTGGTCTACCCCGGCACCTGCAGGCTTGGCATGCGGGTTACCCCCCCTGCCGATGCTGCAGAGCCCAGTCCCAGAACGCCAGCATGGCGCTTCCTGACCGAAGCACTTAAGACAAACAGACCTACAGCCCCCGTCGGACATTATGAGTTTGCTACTAAAACGATAGCAAATCACTGGACAAACTGGCAAGACAGATTGCTAGGTGCGCAGCAACAGGACGTGGCACATACGGTAGGCGACTTCGTGCTCAAGCGCGCGGACGGCTGCGCCACCTACCAACTGGCCGTGGTGGTGGATGACGGCGCGCAAGGCATCACCCATGTGGTGCGTGGTTTGGACCTGGCAGACAACACGGCCCGCCAGGTGCTGCTGCAGCAGGCACTGGGCCTGCCCATGCCGCAGTACCTGCACACACCGCTGGTGCTGGGTGCCAATGGCGAAAAACTTTCCAAACAAAACGGTGCCCAGGCGCTGGATACATCCACGCCAGCTGCCGCACTGGCCGCCCTGCAACAGGCGGCCCGGGCGCTGGGTCTGCCCGCCAGCCCACATAGCACCGTCCCCCAGGCCCTGGCCGATTGGACAGCCGCCTGGCGCCAGACTTATCTTGCGACGGCTATACGCATGGACCGCGCCACGTAGAGCAGGCACAACACGGTCAAGCCCGCGCCCACCAGCACACCGGGTAAGACACGGGCCAGTGTCAGGGCCTCCCCCTTCAGCACCAGCATCATCAAGGTGTTCTGCGCCAGACCCGGCACCCACAAATACCAGGCGGCGTCGCCCCCAGGGTTCAGCATGCTGACCATGGGCGCCAACCCCACCAACGTGACGACCAGTGCGCTGCCGGCCTGCGCCTCCTTGAAAGTCTTGGAGCGTATCGCCAGCGCCATCAGCACCGCACCCAGCCCGGCGGCCAGCGGCAGCTGCAGCAGCAAAAAGACCAGCACCTCGTACCAGCCAAACTGGAACATGGCTTGCAGGCTGTCGCTTTGCAGCAGCCACTGCGCCGGCACAAAACTCAGGTTAGCCAGAAGGGCCACTGCCATGCCCAGCAGCGCCACCGCGCCCCACTTGCCCAGCACCAGCGCGAAGTGCTGGACCGGGTTCATCAGCAGGGGCTCCAGTGAACCGCGCTCGCGCTCGCCCGCCGTACTATCCAGCGCCGCGGTCAATGCCCCGTAAAGCACGGCCATGATGATGAACATCGGAATGATGCCTGTGAGGCGGGCCGCGCGCGCCTGGGCGCTGGCCAGATCCCGCTCCTGCACATCCACGGCCTGCAGCAGTTCGGTGGATACGCCGCGCAGCGCCAGGCTCAGTGTGGCACGTTCGCGGTTAAAACCCTGCAACAGCCGCAGCAGTGTGGACACTCCGGCACCTGCACGCTGGTTGGCGCTGTCGCTGACAATCTCCACGGTGGGGCGCTCGCCGGTGCGCAGTGCCTCTTCAAAATCCTTGCCAACCACCAATACCGGTTCGAGCAGCGTGGTGGCACGCAACTGGGCCTCGAAATCCGAGGGCGCAGCTTTCAGCGTATAGGTCTGACGCTCCAAAAAATTGCGCAGGCTGGGCGCATGTTCCATACCCACCACCAAGACCATGCGTTTCTCGGCCCGCGCTTCCAGCGACGAGATCAGCGTCGACAGCGCTAACAGCAGCAGCGGCCCCATCAACACGGCCGGCACCAGCAGGCGCAGCAGCGTGCGCCGGTCGCGCAGCGCATCTGCCACCTCCTTGGTGAAGACGATCCAAAAACTCTTCAACAACAGCTTGCTCATACCAGCTCCAGACCTGCAACACGGGGGAAGGCCAGCTTGACAAAGGCATCTTCAAACCGGGTTTCACCCGCCTGCTCCAGCAGTTCCTCCACCGTTCCCTGGGCCACGCTGCGGCCCTGGGCCACCACCACGACGTGTTCACACAGCTGCTCCACCTCTTGCATGATGTGGGTGGAAAACACGATGCATTTGCTGCCGCCCGCGGGCGAGCGCAGGTGGCGCAGGGCTTCGCGCAGCGAACGGGTGGCCAGCACATCAAGCCCATTCGTAGGCTCGTCCAACACGATATTGGCCGGATCGTGCACCAGCGCACGGGCGAGCGCGGTCTTCATACGTTCCCCCTGGCTGAAGCCCTCCGCCCGCCGGTCCAGGATCGTTGCCATGTCCAGCAGGCGGGACAACTCTTCAGCGCGGGCGCTAGCCGCGTCTGCTTCCATGCCCTGCAGGCGCCCGAAGTAGATGATGTTTTCGCGGGCCGACAGGCGTGGGTACAGACCATGGGCATCACCCAAAATGCCCATGCGCGCCAAGGCTTGGCGCGGCGCCTGTTCCACGGAAATCCCGTCCACCGTGATGCTGCCGCCATCGGGTTTAAACAGCCCCCCCAGCATGCGCAGCGTGGTGGTCTTGCCCGCACCGTTGGCACCCAACAGGCCGGTGATACGGCCACTGGCTGCGTGCACGGTCACGCCTTGCACGGCATGCACGACCTGGGACTTGGCCCGCTTGAACAGCGAACCGCCTGAGCGTGACACAAAGTGCTTGTTGACGTTGTTAATGAGGATCATGGCTTGGCCACTCCCTTGGATGCAAGTGGCACTGCAGCACCGGGCATGCTGGGCTGCGCTGGCACAAACACGCTGGGGCGGGGGATCCTGGTGGCGCACGTGGCGTCTTGCGGCACTGCGGATGTGGGGAGCTTGGCATCAATGAAGCGGAACAACACCTCGTTCATGCAACCCACGGCCGCCACGCCATGGCCTGCCTGCGGCACCACAATGTGTTGCACCAGGGATTTGTCCTGTGCGCCCAGCGCCTGGGCTACACGCTCGCCATGGCGTGGTGGCGTGGCGGGGTCAGCCCCGCCGCTGAGCACCAACACGGGTGAGCGGCTGGCTCCCACGGCGTAAAACGTTGGCGGCACAGCGCCCCTGGGCCAGTTTTGGCAAGCCTGCGCATAAAAGCTGGCGTCCGCACTGCCAAAGTCCACACCCGGCTTGTCGGTTGCAGCGGCCAGGCGCGGCACATCCTCGGCACACACCACCGAGAAATGCATGCCCATGGCCAGGCGCATGGCCTTGCGGGTACCCAGCGCGCCGGCCAGGCCCAACAGACCCTCAAAACGCCCCTGGCTGGCCGCGGCGTGTATGGCGGCGGGCAAGGCGGCGGTCAGCGCGGGCACATACAGCGGCGTGCGTACGCTGCGCAGCAGCAGATCGCGCGTCAGTGTGAAACGCTCTGGCAAACCAGTGACCGGGTGGTTGACACTGACTTCGCGCGGCAGGCCTTGCAGCAGTGCCGCCCATTGTTGGCGCAGCTTGGGGTATTGCGCTGCACACACCGTATCTTGTTCACAAGCCAATAGGCTTGCATCCAGTGCGGCCTGGCCATCGGCGGAGAAGCTGGCCGGCAGCACCATGTCGGGCGGTGCGACACCGTCCAGCACCATGCGGCGCACCTGGCCGGGGTACTGGCGCTGGTACTCCAGCGCGGCGCGGGTGCCGTAGGAGGCGCCGACCAGGTTCCATTGCGGCGCACCCAACTGCTGGCGCACGGCCTCGAAGTCCTGCATGGCGATAGTGGTCGTGTAGAAACGCAGATCACCGTGTGGCAGCCCCATCAGCGTTGCACGACATGCATCCAGCCTGCGGGCCTGCGCGGCCGGATCCAGCGCCTCCAACAAGGGCAGCTTGCTCTCGTCTTCACACTGCAGCGGGGCCGATTTGCCAGTGCCGCGCTGGTCGATAAAGACCAGATCGCGGCGGTAGTTCAGCCGTGTCAGTCGGGACAGCATGGCCGGGGCCACGCCAATGGCGCTTTGGCCGGGTCCACCGGCCAACATCAGCACCGGATCGGGTTGTTTGTTGCGTGCCATGGCGGGCACGACCAGGTAATGCACATCGATCTGCACGCCGTGTGGTTGCGCCGGGTCCAGCGGGCGGCGGACTACACCACATAACAACTCATTCGGCAGGCCTTCTACCCGACAGGCCTTTATACCGGGCGCCGTAGTTGTCGTCGCTGCGGATACGCTACCGATCAAGCATGCCAGCGCCGCGAGAACCTTGGACAGGCCTCGACGCCGGGTGGGGGTAAAGAAGAATTTGGGTTGGGTCTGGCGTCGTGGCATGTACGTCCTGCGATGGCGTTTGCAAAGGCTCGCCATTATGGGGCGCGCCTCACGCCGGTCGTCATGTCAATTCATCGAACAGGGATGCATTAATGGGGTGATTCAATGCCCATTTTTCACGCCAGCCCTTGACCCATGCGATCACATCCTCAGAGGGCATAGGCCGCGCGATGAAGTAGCCCTGCGCCAGATCACAACCGGTATTCTGTAAAAAGTCCCAGTCGGCCTGGTCTTCCACACCTTCGGCGACAACCTCCATACCCAGCTCCTTGGCCAGTCTCAAGCTGGCATAAAAGATGGCACGCATGGTTTCGTTGCTGTGCGCGCCATGGACAAAACTCTGATCTATCTTGAGCTCGTCAAACGGCACATCACGCAGTTGCGCCAAAGATGAATGCCCAGTGCCAAAGTCGTCTATGGACAGCTTGAAACGGCGCATGCGCAAGCGCGTCAGTATCTCCAGCGGAGCCCGCAAGTCTTTCATCAACTGGCTTTCTGTCACCTCCAGCACGATGGACTGCGACGCCACTGCCGCAGTGGCAGCAGCCGACGTGACCCGCTCCGGAAACTCCAGCGCGGTCAGGTTATCCATGGACACGTTGACCGCCACCTTGAGTTTCAGGCCCTCGCGCAGCCACGCTGCAGTATCGCGCAGAGCCTGGGTCAACACCACGCCGGTCAGCGCATCTATCAGGCCATGCGCCTCAGCCAAGCCAATGAAATGGTCAGGGAACACCATGCCATCTTGCGGATGGCGCCAACGCACCAGGGTTTCCACGCCAATGACATCACCCGTGGCAACCGACACCTTGGGTTGGTAGTGGTTCAGCAACTCACCTTGCTCGATCGCCTGGGACAACCGCTCCGCGCCGTAACCCTTGCCGGGCAAACGCTTGGCCGCCTGTGCGTGCGGCGCCCAGGCAGCCACCAACTGAGACAGGGACTGCGGCGAAACCGGTTTTTGCAAACTGCCTAGAACCTCGATGTGGTGGGCCTGCACCAGTTTGCGCGCCGACTGCAGGGTGCGTTCGTCCTCTCCACTGACCAGAATCAGGCTGCCGGCGTATCCATGCTCCACCAGTTTTCGCACAAACTCCACACCATCCATGCCAGGCATGTTCAGGTCACACAAAATGAGTTGCGGCACATGCAGTGGGTCGTCCACCAGGCCCAGCGCGGTTTGGCCGTTGTCGCACGTGGTCACATCGGTGAAACCCAGGTTGGCCAGTTGGCGGGCCAGCAACATGAGCATGAAGGGCTCGTCATCAAGCACCAGAATGTGGATGTCGGACTTCGCGCTCATGGCTTGTCGTCCTGTACACCATCGTCGGCCAGGAGCACGGCTAGCTGCCGCCCGACGGTGGTCATCTCCAGCTTGAAGTGTTCAAACGCCAGCGCCAGGGCATCGATCTGGCCTGCTGCGCCCACCTGCTCCATATCCGCACACAGGTCACCCAGCGCCATGGCACCCACCGAGCGCGCGGCAGATTTAAGCTTGTGGACCGCCGCCACGGTTTTGGCGGCGCTACCTGCGCAATAGGCCTGTTCGACCTCTTGCGCAATACGTGCGGCGCTGCTGCGAAAGGCGCGCAAAAACTCGCGTATCAACTGCGGGTCGTCCCCCACCAAACTGCGCAACACCTGGACATCGACCGGCGAGGTAGTGGTGTTCATTGGACTGCCACAGCTGTCAAATTGTGCCGACGCGCCCTCCAAAGGCGTGGGCTTGGGCAGCCAGCGTTCCAACAGGGCCTGCAGCTCCGACAACGGGGCGGGCTTGCTCAGATAGTCGTCCATGCCCGCAGCCCGGCAACGCTCGGCCTCCGACTTGAGTGCATTGGCCGTGAGTGCCAGTATGCGCACCGGTGCTTCCACCGTTTCCCCGGCATGGATGCGGGCATTGGCTCGCTCACACTCCTCAGCGCGGATCACAGAGGCCAGTTGGTAGCCATCCATGCCCGGCATGTGCAGGTCGGTGACGATCAGCGCATAGTCACCGGTGCGCCAGCGTATGAGGGCCTGCAGGCCGTCACCCGTCAGGTCGGCAGTGAGACCCAGCAGCGCGAGTTGCTGCATGATGACTTTTTGGTTGATGTCGTTGTCCTCCACGACCATGATCAGGCGGCGCTGGCGGCGCGCCTCTTCGCGGGACAATGCAATAGGGATGGGGGCATAGCGATTAGGTGCCGATTCATGCTGATCGTCGTGGTACGGCACCCGGCCCGCAGCAACTGCCACCGCTCGCAGCATCGCACCCCGGGTCAAGACGTTGCCGTCCACGGTTACCCGGTCTGCATCAAACTGCTGCGGATAGCGGTGCGGGCCGCGGCCGATCACCACGTAGCGGACATCCAGCCCCGGATTGGAGCGCGCGATGTTGCGCAGGGTTTCAAGCGACGCGGGGGCGTCGGCCTCGGTGTTCACGATCCAGACCCAGCAGCCCGCGGCCAGCGTCGGCACCAACTGGCGGGCAGCTTCCAGGTTCACCACCTGCTGCGTATGGGCACCTGCGTTGACCAGATAGGCCTCCAGGTCGCCAGACAGAGTTTCCCCTTTGCCAAAGATGAGGCAGTACAAGCCCTCCACCAAAGACGGAGTTGTTTGCGCATCTGCAAGCTCGACAGGCACCACAAAGGGCAAGCGCAACGTAAAGGTGGAGCCTTCAGCCGGCTTGCTCACCACGGAAATGGTACCGCCCATGCGCTGGGCCAGACTGCTGGAGATGGCCAAGCCCAGGCCCGTGCCACCAAAGCGCCGGGTGGTAGATACATCGGCCTGCGTAAAGGCGGTGAACAGGCGCGACAGCGTCTCTTCCCCCATGCCGATGCCGTTGTCCATGACCTGAAACTCCACGACAACTTGTCCAGTCTGCTGCTGCACCAGCACCGCCCGCACTGCCACATGCCCGGCACGGCTGCCTCCAGCTGAAAACTTGACCGCGTTGTTGACGAGGTTGATCAGTATCTGGCGCACGCGCAAGGCATCACCCAGAACAGTATTGGGAATTGCTGGGTCGGTAAACAGCGTCAGCTCAACGTCCTGCTTCTCAGCCAGGCGATTGAGCATGGCGCACACCTTTTCCACCACTTCGGACAATGCCACCGGCTCTCGTTCGACCTCCAGGTGGCCGGCCTCGATTTTGGAGAAATCCAGAATGTCTTCAATGATGCTCAACAGCGAAAAGGCCGACTCGCGGATCAGGTCCACCATGGCTATTTGGTGGGTCTTGAGGCTGGAGCGGGCCAACACATCGATCATGCCAATCACGCCGTTCATGGGTGTACGGATTTCATGGCTCATGGCCGCCAAAAAATTGGATTTGGCCTGGGCTGCAGCATTGGCTTCGTTGCGTGCCAGTTCCAACTCTGCACTGCGGTGTCGCTCCCGTGCATTGGCACCCGCCAGATCGGCATACAGGCGGCCGTTCTCCAGCAGCAGCACGATCAGCACAAAGGACGATGCCAACAGCCCGTAAATGCGACCGCCATAAAAACCAAGGTCGAAGCGCGCGCCGTTCAACACCGCAGCGAGCGCGATGTCCAGCAACCAGGCCACCAACGTCACCATGAGCCAAAGGTCCAGCACACTGCGTGCGCGCCGCCACAGGTGCAGCAGTACCAACAGCGACACGGCCCACGTGCTACACGCCACCAGCAACTTGCCAGAATCGTCACGGTTACCGCGCATGAGGACGGGCAGCGCATCGTGCCCGGTGGTGGTCAGCAGCAACAGTGCCCCGGCCAGCGCTATCGTGCCAAAGATGGCGAGCGAAATGGAACGGCTGGCCGATCCAGCTGCACGCGCCTTGGCCGCGGCATCCGCACCGGCCTGATCCTTGGTCTGAATGTAGGCAAGAATGAAGAGCGGAAAGCCAGCATGCCACAAGAAGTACAACCAAGCGGTGGTTTGCGGCCCGCCACCCAGCACACCTGTGGGCGCAAAAAGCCCAGGAAAACTCAAACCATGCGCAACTGCCATACAGGCGCAAAAAAGGTAACCCGCGCCCAGTACCAGCAGAGCGCGCGAGCGCAGAAAGCTGTACTGTCCCAGCAGCAATACTGCCGTGATCAGGTCATTGGTGACCAAAGC
The DNA here is from genome assembly GCA_043738115.1 of Rhodoferax sp. GTDB lineage: Bacteria > Pseudomonadota > Gammaproteobacteria > Burkholderiales > Burkholderiaceae_C > Allorhodoferax. Next base: position 51,803 of record JAYSZJ010000036.1, read on the forward strand.
AGATTGGTAAACAGGGATAAAGGCAGGCACCGGCGGTAACGCCGTACGTGCAAACGGTGCAGCCGCCAGAAAGATCAGGAAGGACGCAAACAGTGCCGTACCAGCCATGCGTCGGTGGCGTGAATCTGCCGCCAGCGTGGACAAGAACTCCGAACTGTTATCGGAAGGAATAACCAAAGAATGCGCAATGCCCAACGCAGCCCTCCCCCTCTGCAATCAAGTTTCGCCGCCGCCTATACCTCTAAGTGGGTCTTCGCGAACGCCGTGTTGGTTCAAACCTATGACCAACGCCACTAACTCAGCTTAATACAACTATTACCACCGGGCAAGGAAAATAAACGCGCGTGATCGGGCCATCAGATGCCTGGTTCTACCTGCCCAGCTGAAGCAAATATCCGTTGCCCAGTCTGGTCTTGAAGATCCTGACCAGTTCACCATTCTTTTGTAAGTCCTGCAGTCCGCGCACCAGCCTCATCCCCAGCTCGGGAGGCAAGTTCTGTGACAGCATCAACCACACCGGCTTGGATGCAAGCACGACACGCTGAGCTTCTGAAAAACTAGTCTCCAATCCGGCGCTGGTCAGCGCATCCAGCAAGGATTCGGTGACGGTGCAAAAGCCGTCAATACGCTGCGCCTGCAACATGCGTACCCCCGACTCCTGCGATGACAACTCCTGAAACCGCCAGGCCACGGAACGGTCATCACTTAACTCCTGGCAGCCGCCATTCATGCGCCCCAGGTCCAGCGCGTGCAGGTCGGCGCGTCTGGACACCCGCAAACCCGGCCGCATTTGCACAATCTGCTGGGTGTAGAACGCCACCTGGGCCTCTACAGCCTTGCCGTGCGTGAATGCGGTTCTAAACATCAACGTGGTATCTGCGGCACCCGACGCAACCAAAGCTGCAGCCCGGGCAAAGGGAACCACTTCGACGCGGATGTCCAACCCAGTCTGCCTTGCCAAGGCCGCCGCAATATCAGGGTAAAGCCCCTGCGCTTGCCCTTCGGGGTCTACCCATCCGAATGGCTTGGATTGCACGATGGGCATGTAAATGCTGCGCTCGGCAGCCGCCAAAGGCAGATAAACCGCCAGAGCGCACCACGCAAGCAAGATCTTGAGCGAAGACATGCATTTCCTGTTGAAGGAATCAACCAGGGCAGCAGTGTTGTGGGCAGGCATGTTGCGGAGATCGTAGTGCATTTGCCGCCCTGAGCCCTTGATCCATCACAACTGCATGCTGTAAACGGCGAAAAACATCCCGTAGACGAGCCTTATACTGAACAGCTCGTTGAAAAAACGTATTCAAATGTGTACAAGAATGCCGACGAGCGTAAGGTTTTATGATGCCCACCCCTAATTCACTGGAATCGCCAGAGCGCGACCTCACTGACGCGAGCTTGCGCGATGAACGCGAAAAAGCAGACCGGGAGATGATGGTCAGCCGGATGGCCGTAGAAAAGGACGCTGACGCGGTTGTCGAACACGCACGCGAGAACGCCGACGCTGTTATGGTTGCGGCGCGCGAAAAGGCCGATGAGAAGGTGGAAAGCTCAACGCCGTTGCAAGCCCAATCTGCCATCGAATTGGATCGAAAAGTCGAAGACCAGGCCTTGCGTGAGGAACGTGCCGAGGCCGATGAAAGTGTGCGACGCGAGCGCGAGGCCAAGACCCGCCTGCTGAGGCGTCTGTTGCCCATGGAGCGCGACGCGACCGATCAATACCTGCTAACGGAGCGCGCCCGTTCCGATGATGCGCTGGCAACCCGAGACGACTTCCTTGGCATGGTTTCCCATGACCTGCGCGATCTGCTGAACGGCATCGTGGTGAGTTCTCAGTTCCTCGCCCAAAAGCTCCAGAAGCACAGTGACAACGATCAGCTGTTGATGGAGACCGCACGCATCGAGCGTTACGGCGCGCGCATGAACCGGCTCATCGGCGACCTGGTGGATGTCGCCAGCATCGACTCGGGCAAACTGGCCATGCATGCCACTCCGGGTGACGCAACCTCCCTAGTGACCGAGGCGGTAGATGCACTCCAGGTGTCGGCATCGGCAAGGGGCGTGTCTCTCGAAGTACATCCTGCGCAAGGGCCTTGTGCAGCAGAATTCGATCACGATCGTATGCTGCAGGTACTCGCAAACCTGATCGCCAATTCGATCAAGTTCACACCCAAGGGTGGCAGTATCCGCGTGCACTGCAAAACCGCAGGTGCATGGCTGGAGTTCTGTGTGGACGACACGGGAGAAGGCATCCCAATGGCCATGCTGGAAGCCGTGTTTGAGCGGTTCTGGCAGGTCGGCAAAAATGATCGGCGCGGGCTGGGCTTGGGCCTGTATATCTCGCGGTGCATCGTGGAAGCCCATGGCGGCAACATTCGGGCTGAAAGCAGCCCAGGCAAGGGAACGCGAATGCTCTTCACCCTGCCCATCAGCGCCCGTTAGGTACCGACCTTGGACTCAGCTGCCTCCTTGATGCGGCCTTCATAACTGGTGGTAAGGCGGCCCAGGCCGACACGGTGCCGTTCGGCATACAACAAGCCGAGTCAACTCCTACATGCTAGAACCATTGCGTCTGTGCGCTCTAGCACAGATGCGCAATTGCGCAATTGCCTCCCACTGTATTACAGCGCACGGAACAATTCGTCACAAAAAAATATGCTGACAGCGAGCAGTGCATTTTCATTGCTCGTGGTTCGTCCTTAAAGGAGTTATTTATGAAATTTTCAACACAACTGGCGGCGGCTGCATTCGCCATAACAGGCGCCGTCAGTGGAGCGCAGGCAACTGCGCTGATCATGAACACGCCCACCGGATCAGTCGATGTGACCGGTTCATTTTTTGGAGGTACCCTGCTCAACTCGGCTAGCACCAACATCAACAATTTAAGCTATCAGGGCATCGCACGTACTGCCGTGTACGACACAGGAACTGGACTGGATTTCTATTACCAATTCTCCAACTCTTCCGCGTCGACCAATGGCGTGGAGCGCTTTTCAGCCTGGGACTTCAGCGCACTCGGTAACAGTGCAGTGAGCGTGTTCCAAATCAATACGGGAAATGGGTTCTTTACTGCAGGATCAGAGCCTTCAGACTATGCAGACCGCGGTCCTTTTGGTGTGATTGGTTTCAACTTCGTCGCGGACGGAAATTCCAAGATCAATCCTGGCACAACCAGTTTTGTCCAGGTGATTCGTACCAACGCACGCAACTATAAGGCGGGCAACTTCGGCCTGCTAAACGGCATTGGTGACAACGCTATTGGTTATGGCGTGTCTGCGGTACCAGAACCCGAAAGCTTTGCCATGATGTTGGCCGGTTTAGGGTTGATGGCTGCGATCGCACGCCGCCGCAAATCCAGAGCCGCCTGAACTTCAGGACCAGTATCGAGCGGAAGCGCGTATGCCTCCGCTTTTGCCCACGAAAGGGCCTCAGGGACGGGTGGATCTCCAGCGATACAGCTGGTCCAGAATGGCATCCAACGACCCCAATATGTCGACACCCTGCACTATCGGCAAGCGTTGCACAGCCTTGCCTCCCACCCACAATTCCACATTTGAATCAAGCATCTGCCTGAGCTGCAGCAGCAGTCCCGGAATTTGTCGCTGCGGATAAAAGCCCGAAAACGACAGGGCCACCACATCGGCGCGGTGCGCCAATGCCGCTCCCTGAATTTCATCCAATGGCAACTGTGTGCCCAAGGGAATACATTCCGCCCCGTTTAAGGCAAGCAAAGCTTCTGCCATCAACAAGCCCAACCCATGCTGCTCGTTGGACACCGTGGTCAGCACGATGCGCGGCGCGCGGTTGGTTGCAGGCAGGCTGGCAATTGCCTGTCGCAGCATGCGCTTGGTCAATTCGGCAAACAGATGTTCCTCAAAAATCGCAAAGCGTCCCTGCTCCCATGCCTGCCCGACTTGCTCAGTAAGTGGCGCTACAACATCCAGCACAAAGCGGTGCACACCTCTGCTTGCCAGTTGCTGTTGCATGGCGCCAAAAAATGCATCACCGTCGTGCCGTTTGATCAGCGCCAACAGTTCATCCAGCCCACCAGGGGTGGCGAGTGCCTGGTCTTCGTTCGGGCGCAATAACTGCATGCGGGCAAGCTCATCCTTTGGCATACCCAGCAGTTTGCCCGGACGGTGCCCGGCATCCATCAGACGTTTGACCAAACGCAAATGCTCCACCTGCTGCAGTGAGTAGCTGCGGTCACCGTTTTGGTCTCTCACGGGCATCGGGCAGCCATACCGACGTTCCCATACACGCAACACGTCTTTTGACAACCCGGTGTCACGCTCTACGGCGGCAATATTGAAAACATTCGCGCTCATATGCTGGGATCGGCCTTGAGTCCGACTCCCGTCCTTTCGCAGTAATACGACCAGTATAGCGATTTGTACTGGACAAACATTCGATAGGTGCACGGTGAACAACAGGAATCCGTGCACCCCAATACAATCAAATTGCAAAAATCTATCGTATTGTTAGATGAAATCATTCACAAAAATCCGAAAACTCATACGCATCAACCTATAAACAAAACATAATTGTCTAGGACAAACAAAACCACTCACCAAAGGACTTTCGCAATGACCATTTCCAACGCTGGGCCCCGAGGGTCCGCTCCAAGTGTTGAACAGACATCACACACCAGCAATTATTTGGGCATTGGCAGCCTGAAGATCGGGACCCGTCTGGGACTGGGATTCGGTTTGGTATTGGTCATGTTGTTGGCCCTGACTGCACTGGGTATCAATCGGGTGTCCAACATCAACGGCAGCCTAAGCACCATCGGCGACGTCAATAGCGTCAAGCAGCGGTATGCCATCAACTTCCGCGGAAGCGTCCATGACCGGGCCATTGCCGTACGTGATGTGACGTTGGAGCCCAGCAAGGACGCCATTCAAACCCAACTCGCCCTGATTGCGAAGTTGGCAGACGACTATGCCAAGTCGGCAGGCCCACTGGACCAGATGTATACCGCAGCGTCAGATGTATCTGACGAAGAGCGTTCTGCGTTGGCGAAGATCAAGGAAGTAGAGGCCACGACGGTACCGCTCACTGTCAAGGTGATCGATTTGAAGTTGGCTGACAAAGGCGAAGAAGCGATACAGCTGCTCTTGACAGAGGTTCGTCCAGCGTATGTGCAGTGGCTCGCCAGCATCAACAAACTCATTGATATTCAGGAAGTCAAAAACAAGACAGAGTCAGCCAACGCCCGCTCGATCGCACAGAATTTTCAGATGCTGATGGTTGTAGTGTGTTTCGTGGCCATCGCATTGGGCGTGACAGTGGCCTGGATCATCACCCGCAGCCTGCTGAGCCAACTCGGCGGGGAACCGAACACCGCTGCAGCATTGGCCCGCTCAGTCGCCCAGGGTGACCTCAGTGTGCACATCGACATCAATCCCGGTGACACCTCCAGCCTGATGGTGCAGCTCCAGGCGATGCGGACCAGTCTCGCCCAGGTGGTGTCCAAAGTACGGCAAGGCTCTGACGGTGTGGCGACAGCAAGCGCCGAAATCGCGCAAGGCAACAGCGACCTCAGTGGCCGAACCGAACAACAGGCCAGCGCCTTGCAGGAAACCGCAACCTCCATGGATGAGCTTGGAAACACGGTCAAACAGAATGCCGAGAGCGCCCGCCAGGCCAACCAGCTGGCGCTCAATGCGTCTTCCGTGGCTGTGAAGGGCGGTGAGGTCGTTGGTCAGGTGGTAGAGACCATGAAAGGCATCAACGAGAGTTCACGCAAGATTGCCGACATCATCAGCGTGATTGACGGCATCGCGTTTCAAACCAATATTCTGGCCCTCAATGCAGCAGTCGAAGCGGCGCGCGCAGGTGAGCAAGGTCGTGGATTTGCCGTGGTGGCCACTGAGGTGAGAAGCCTGGCAGGACGAAGCGCCGAAGCGGCCAAGGAAATCAAAGCGCTAATCGGCGCCAGCGTCGAACGGGTTGAACAGGGCACGGCCTTGGTGGACTCGGCCGGCGAAACCATGACTGCGATCGTAAGTTCGATCAAACGGGTAACCGACATCATGGGTGAAATCAGCTCAGCCAGCAGCGCACAAGCCTCCGGGGTCGCCCTCGTTGGCAGCGCGGTGGCCCAGATGGATCAGGCCACCCAGCAAAATGCGGCGCTGGTAGAGGAAACTGCCGCAGCCGCCAGCAGCCTGGAGACCCAGGCACAGGAACTGGTGCGGGTGGTATCGGTATTCAAGCTCGAGGGTGATGGCGAACACCATCAGCCTGCGCAACAGCCCGTTGCTACCCGGCCGATTAACGTTCGCACCCGACAACTTGGAAACCACTTGCCACACAATATGAAACGCCCGGCGTTGCGGGCCGTCCCCAAGCCTGTGGCCCGTCTGTCGGCGTAGTGAACCAGGTAGTGCGGCGGCATCACTAGGTTAGGATTGACTCCATACACAATATTTAAGGAAAAGGGATCTGTATGCCGGAAGCACGTGATTATCTGGAAATGAGCTACCACTCGATTCAATGCTTTACCAACGACGGCAAGCTGGATGCAGACGAACTTGGAAAAATAGTTGCGATTGCAGAAAGAGATGGTGTGATTGACCCCAACGAAATCAGAGTCCTGACAAGCATCATCTCGAAAATCAAACCCCATGAAGTGGACGCCGCCATGCAGCAAAGGCTTGCAGAAATCAGCAAGATGATTGCGAAGGCAAAGGGTTGAACACTACACCTACCAAGGTTCTCTTAAGCTGTTACCAACCGTTACCGATTACACCCATCAAATGCCCGGCGCCATAGGCTTCGTGGCGGAAAATGCGTTGGCTTTATGAGCCTTGGTCTTACCAAGAGGCAGTGCCAAGACTTCTACGAATTTGAAGGGTGTCCAGACCATGGAGAAAACTATCGCAGCCCTCTTGCTATTGACAACGCTAGCGGGCACCGCACACGCACAGGTGCGCAAATGCATACTGCCGGACGGCCAGGTGACCTACAGTGACGTCTTGTGCAACAAAGGCGTTGCGAAGCAGGCCGATGTCAACCTCGTTGCCAATACGACGGACAAATCACCCGAACGTGCGCAGGCCCGCAAATTCGCCATGGAAAGGCTCATCGCCCTGGCCCGACAGAGGGAGCCCAACCGGTGCAAGTTCAGTGTGGAACACAGCATCCAGGGCGATGGGAAACAACTGGCCGAAGCGGCCACGCATGAATGCTTCTCCAACATCGTGGCTGAACAAACCGGCCACCCCGTCCGCAACGAGGCGTTTGAACGCTGGTTCGAAAACCAGCAACTGGCGCAAGGCAATCGCAGCGCAAGTGTTGCGGACCCGATCCAACAAACAACCCCTGACCAGAGCGAAAAAGGCCCCGACTGCAAAACCGCCAAACCCAACAGCGCTTGCAGTAAACCGGCAACGCCTCGATCGTCATAGCCCGCCTGTCACTGCGGCCCAAGGTATCTGTGCCCAACGTGCGCTAGCTGCGGTCCGTGGCGGCAATGAAGATGGGCAGCCTTGGCGACATCCTTAAGACATTCCTGGCTGTAGCCCCCGTCTATGCTATCTGAATAGCTACCAACTTTATAGCATTCCCAGCAAAACCGGCGAATAGCCTGTTGGATTTTCTTCTCCACGAAGCACTACGGTGCCCCCCAATTTTGGAAAACGGGTGCAGGCTCGGCATAGCCATGTCAGGGTTTTTTCACACACACCTGTCACACAACCGTCAAATGAGGTGGTGACACTGCGCCACTCTCGGACGGTTTCAGGCGGTTTTCCGCACCACCGCCGTGTGATCGGTCGCACGATGCGTCGCCGCCGGCATTTGGGCCAATGGCAGCGCTGCCTATTTATTACTCACAAGGTTTTTTGATGAAAATCGCTTTCACGTGGCACCCTGTCGTAGGTGCCTTGGCCCTTGCGTTATGCACGACTCACCTGGCTGCTCAGGCGGCCGACACCCCGATCTACACGATTCAGGGCAGTGGCCCCATCAGCCCCTTGGTCGGTCAAACCGTCACCACGACCGGCATCGTCACGAAAGTGTTGAACAACGGCTACTTTCTGCAAGACCCGGCCGGCGACGCAGACCCCGCGACCAGCGACGGCATCCTGATCTTCACCGGTAGCGCACCGACCGTGGTTGCCGGCCAGTGGGTGCGGCTCACCGGCAAAGTGGTCGAATTCAACACCGGCTCAAGCAGCAATCTCGACACCAAAGCCCGCACGGTGACCGAGCTCACCACCATTACCAATTTGACGATCTTGGGCACGGGCTACAGTACCACCCCGGTTACGGTGGCACTGCCAGAGCTGGTCAACGATGACCTGGAACGCTACGAGGGAATGCTCGTCACGCTGCGTGGCCCGCTGACCGTATCCCAAAACTATTTCCAAGCACGCTACGGCCAATTGACCTTGTCAGTCGGTGGGCGCATGGAAACACCGACCAACCGGTTTCGCCCCGGTGCGCAAGCCGCAGCCTTGGCCGAAGAAAATGCACGCCGCCGCATTGTGCTGGACGACGGTGCGACCACCCAAAACGCCAATCCAACCCCTTTCGTGGGCTTAAATGGTCTGCCCCGTGCTGGTGACACGGTGGGCGACATTACCGGCGTGATTGACTACGGCTTGGCCACTGCCAGCAGCGCCGGGGCTGGCGACTACAAAATCCACCCGGTGACAGCGCCGTCCATCATGCCGACCCACCCGCGCGCGGCCCAGCCCGAAGCGGTGGGTGGCAATGTGCGCGTTGCCTCCTTCAACGTGCTTAACTACTTCACCACTTTCACCAATGGCAACACCGCCAGCGGTCAAACGGGCCAGGGTTGCAGCCAAGGCTCCAGCGTTACCACCTCCAATTGCCGTGGTGCCAACAGCCTGGCCGAGTTTCAGCGACAGCGCGCCAAGATTGTTGAGGCCCTCGCAACCATCAACGCGGACGCGATTGGCCTGATGGAAATTCAGAACAATGGCACTGTTGCAGCCCAAAATCTGGTCGACGCGTTGAACACCAAAGTGGGAGCTGGCGTCTACGCCGTTGTTCCCGACCCTGCTGCCGGGACCGGCACCGACGCTATCAAGGTCGCAATGATTTACAAGCCGGGCAAGCTAAGCCCCGTGGGCGCGTCACAAACTGATATGGATAGCGTCTTCAGCCGTCCGCCCCTGGCCCAGACCTTTGCCGCCGCCAACGGTGAGCGCTTTAGCTTGGTGGTCAATCACCTGAAATCCAAAGGTAGTTGTCCCGCGTCGGGTCTGGATGCAGACCAGGGTGATGGCCAGGGTTGCTGGAACGACACGCGCGTACAGCAAGCACGCAGGCTGCGTCCATTTATTGCGAATTTGCAAATCTCCAGCGCCAGCAACGATGTGTTGCTCGTGGGCGACCTGAATGCTTACGCCCAGGAAGACCCGGTCTTTGAACTCACCAGCAATGGATTTATCGACGAGATTGGCCGTTTCAATGCCGCAGGTTATTCCTACGTTTTTGATGGTGGCGCAGGTCGGATTGACCACGCCTTGAGCACCCCGTCTTTGTCGGCCAAGGTCAGCCGTGCAGTGCACTGGCACATCAATGCCGATGAGCAATTGGCCCATGACTACAACCTGGAGTTCAAGCAACCGGCCTGCGCCAGCTGCGCACCGGACCCCTATGCCGTGTCGCCCTACCGCTCGTCGGACCACGATCCCGTGGTGCTGGGCTTCAACCTGTACAAAACCCTGCGGGGCACCGTCGGCCGTGACACTTTGGTGGGAACCGATGGCGATGACATCATCAATGGCGCCGCAGGTGCTGACTCTCTGACGGGCGGCGCGGGCACCAATACCTTTGTGTACGAATCGCAGCGCGATGCGGGTGACACCATCACCGACTTCGTTCCTGGCAAGGACCGTATCCAACTGGCCGCACTGCTGGCCGGATTGGGCATCAACCCCGTGAGCGCCTTCAGCAGTGGTGTCGTCAAACTGGTGGCCAGTGGCACCGACACCATGCTGCAAATCGATGCTGACGGCACCGCCGGCCCCTTGGCGGCACGCACCTTGGCCACGCTGCGCAATGTGAGCCCAGCCCTGATACAGCCTGCCCGCGATCTGGGTGTGCAGTAGTCACCCCGCAACATCTCCTCACTTGAAAGAATACCCATGAAAAAAACAGCATTGAGCCTTTGGGCCCTGGTCGCGTTATTGACCACTGCCGGTCCTGCCTTCGCGCAAAGCGTGAGCAAGTTTGGCGACGTTGTGCAAACCGGAACCACGTTCAGCCTCAGCACCGCCGGTTTTGAGGAGTCCCCCCTTTCAGGCCAGGATGCTTTGTACATTGACGCTCTGGAAACCCAGCTGGATTTGGCACCCTTCGCCTTGGGGGCGGTCGCAGTCGAAGGCTCGGCCTTCCAGCAGACCTGGAACCTCAGCGCCGGTGCCGTTGCCAGCTTTAATTGGCTGCTCAATACAGGCCTATTTGACGTTGACTTTGCCGACCGCGCGTTCGTTGTCATCAACGGAAACGTCCTGCCATTGGCCGACGTGGGCGCGCAAACAGTGTCCGGCAGTTTCAGTTATGCCTTCACCACTGCGGGGCAATACACCTTCGCCGTCGGTGTGGTGGACGTTAACGACGCGGCGGGTGTCTCGGTGTTGGACATCAGCAATCTTGCGGTCAGCGTGAGTGCGGTGCCGGAGCCGTCAAGCCTGGCGTTCATGCTGGCGGGTCTGTTGGGTGTCGGAGCGCTGGCCCGCACGCGCCGCGCTTAGTTCGACAGGGCGAGCAGGAATGGTTTCATGGTGAACGCAAAAGGGGGCTTAACTCTATCGGCACCAAGTATTGCATGGGTGGAATTGCAAGGGCGCGCCTGCGCCCTTGCCCACCTCAGTCAGAACGGCACCAGAGCCAAGCAACGCAATATCTTTAAGCGAATGAGGACCATAGCCCCCGTCGGTGTTGCGTAAATTGCTACCAACTTTATAGCACCCATTCACTACATCGGCCTCTGCACCATCAGGCAGATCCGGACGGACACAGAAATTATGGGTGACGCTTGCCATTCAATAGCTTGCTGACCCAGGTGTGGCGCACGAACAGCTGGTAGCTGCCCACACAGACCAACGTGGTGGCAGCGATGTTGATGGCGATTTTCAACAGGGCGGGAAGCGGCAGCTGGTACAGCAAGGCCCCAAAAAGAATGGTCAATGGGAAGTGCACCAGGTAGACCCAATAGGCGCTGTCTGACAAATAGCCCAGCACCCTATGGCGCGACTGCAGGAACTTGAGGGCCAGGCCGATGCAGGCAAAGCTCCATAGCCAGCCTGCGCAGTGGTAGCTGTAAGCGCCCAACAGCGCAGGCCCGTGCAGGTGCATCACCACAACGGTGCCAGCGTAGAACAGCAGGCCCGCGGCGGCACAGAGCGCCCAGCGCCGCTGGAACTGCGCAAACAGCTCTGCCTGCCGGCCATGCAGCACCAATCCGAAGACGAAGAACAGCCCGTTGTGCAACCACTCATTCCAGGGGGGCAGGAATGCGCCCGAAGGCACCAAAAACCCGCGTGGGTAGCTCGCACCAGCGGCCAGCAAGGGCAATGCGAGCACCGCGAAGCCCCAGGGTTGGCGTGCCAACCATGCAAGCACGGATGCAGACGGTGCGAACCAGGCGCGCGGCAGGCACAGCAGCGCCGAAGTGACCCCGCAGAACCACAGCAGCATCCACAAAAACCACAGGTGCATGGTGTTTGGCCCCTGGGGAACCGGCAGGTTTGCGATCACAGTTCTGTCCAGCCCCCATTGCCCCAAAGCTATCCGGTTCAGGAAGGCCAGCGCAGCGAGACCCGACGCCACCCACAGGAATGGCCAAAACAACGCGAACGGAAGCGCGAGGCGTGCCAGCCGGTGGCGCAGCAAACCGCTTGGCCCACGGGACTGGGCGAGCAGCATTGCAAAGAACCCCGCCAGGATAAAGAACGCCGGCATTCGGAACGCATGGATGGACGTCATCAGCACATCAGCCATGACCGAACGCTGCTCATCGCGCCAGATGATCGGCGAAGGCTCGAACCCGTAGATAGCGGTCACATGCAGCACGATGCCCAACCACATCAGGATGGCGCGCAGGTTGTCCAGGGCATGGAGGCGTGGTCCGGTGGTTGCCGGTGTGGGGTGTGCGTCCATGGTTGCAGCGAATTTCGTCACCTGTAGAAAAATCTACAGCTGAAGAAATCGAATAGGAACGCCACTCACCACACAAGCGATACGGACAATACTCAGCTACCTGAGTCGTAACTCAACAAATCGAAAGTCATGTTGGGCAGGAATTTCTCTCGCACAGTGAACACGAAAGGTTTACCCTGCGCGAGCTTGGTCGGCATCATGGCTTCGGTGTATTTGTCGACATAGACAATCAGGATCTTGCCCGAATCGCTCTTGAACTCTACGGCTCGCCCGCCCGGAGGCGTACGGTCGACAAGTCCTTTCTTCATCTTGTCGCTTTCCTTGTATTCCTTCGGACCATCGAGCGAGGTCACAACACCCTTGACGCGAACGATTTTTCTCCAGACCAGAGACTTGTTCAGATCGGTGCGACCCGTCGCGGACTTGTTCGCTTCCTTTTCTGCATCGGCGACTTTCAGCATTTCGTCAATGCTTTGGTAGCGCGTCACCCACTCCCAGTTTTTGCTATCACGCCGAATGTAGTCACTGGCATCGGCAACCCGACTGCTCCATCCTGCCGCAACACTGGGGCCGCGCTTTGCGTTTTCCATGAATCCGCGCAGTGGCGACTTGATCTGCTTGGCAATGCGCTCGTCGTCTATTTCTTGGTGCAATCCTGCGCCGAGTGCGACGCCGACGTCGTTCTGGTTCGGTGCAATGACAAGTACCGCACCGTTGCCAACCTCCAGTTTTCCAACGCGCAGCTGGCGCATCATGTCGTAAGCGTACTGATCGGCTGTCTTGCCGTGTAAGTCTTTGACGATCAGCGTCACAATTTCGACGTTGTTCTTGTTGGCGTACTCGTACATGTCTTTTGACAAACGGGCTTTGACTGTCTGGTCAAGAATGCCCAATTCGTCGAAAACGAACCGATCAAATTTTGCTGGGATATCCGTGGCACTGGGCACCGGCAATACATCCATCTTGCCGACTGGACTGATGTTGGGGCCGGCAGATGCGACGGTTTCCTTTTCAGCCTGCTGAGGAGGCTTGATAACCGATGGAGGCACCGCAGCCTTATCCGTGGGGATGGCTGCAGTCTTGGATGGAGCGCTGGCTAACAACGCCGCGCCGTTGCAGTCCTGCGACTGCTGGGCGCAAGCCTGGTTCCAACCCTGCTGGATCGCCGAAACCCGCATGCTGCGCCCTGGATGGGTTTTGCTCTGCGACTCCGGCACCAGTGTCTCAATCGCTTTCTGCGCATCGGCACGCGCGGCGCCCATTTTGTACAACACAAAACCGCTAAATTTATCGGCTTCCAGTTCGGTCGGTGGCTGGCTGCCCCCAGGCATGATGGTATGGCCGGAAAGGTGATGGCCGATCTCGTGCGCCATGATGCTGATGGGCGCCCAGTTGTTGTTTTGCGTCGCCTGGCGGACTTGCGACATGAAATCCTTGTTGTACGCAATAACGCGCCGGGGCAACTTGTCCGGCCCGACCAGGATAATGGCCGCGGCATTCGGCACCTTCGCTTCAACCACGTCAAAATTCTGTGGCAGGCCAGTGAATTTCATGATGTCCGCCACTACGCGCGCACCGTCATTCCCCCCACCGGATGACAGATTCTTCGCCGCCACATCAAGCGGTGTACCGTCGTATGAACATGCCTGCAGCGTGTCGGCAATTTCTGCCGCTATCTGGCTCTTGGTTGGTGCTGCCACGGCCACAGCCTGCGCACTTGCCTTCGCCGTAGACGGATTTGATTTGGGCGCTGGCGCATCCTCGCCCCGCCCACATCCAGCGATCAATGTTGCGATTGCTGGTAGCAAGAGGGCACTGCTGATGCTATGTTTAAACTTCATAAATTAGCCTTTGCAAAGAAGGAGACAGGAATTCAGACAAGTAACGCGCCAATGAAAGCGTTCATTTCATTTGGTAGTAAACGATTTCCATCACAAGCTTGCCATACACATGGGTGACAGCCCATTTGAACAAGCTGAACAACGCGCCTGCAATGACGAGCTTGTGCCATTCTTTTCGAACATCGATCAGGAAGAACTGCTTGAACGCTATCGTGATCAGCGCGAGATTGACCAGATACATGTAGAAGCGGGAATATTCCTTATGGAGTGCAAGCACTTCGGGGCTACCCATTATGAGAAGCGGAAGCTGGTTCGCAATATGAAAACAAATGCTCAAAAAATGGCAATAAATGGCGAGGACCAGGAACTCCGTCAGGTTATAGCCGAGTCGTCCGCGGAAGACTGCATACGCGCTGAAGAAGATAGCGATGATTCCGAGCGAGAACGACCATTTTGAATATTCGCGCACTAGGGCGAACGCTTTGGATGCCTCAACGCTGCTATGCACGGAGGTCAGGTACTGAGTCTGATTCAAGACGACAAGCAATACACCAATCGCGATTAAAAGCAACTTGAGCGGATGGACATGTTTCTTACGCTTACCGAGAACATATTCGCGTGCGACGGTACCGGGACTCGTCAACAAACGATATGCCGAGCGCACTACCTCCATCTCAAACCAGCGCACCATTTCCCACGCCTCTTTACCAACCTGAACACGCGTGAGCCGTGCCACTTTCTTTTGACCGCAGGATGAGCAGAACGGTCCGCTCAGGGAGGCCCCGCAATTCAGGCAAATCTCGCCAGCGAAACCAACGTTCTCAACGGAGGACAAAGGCGTTTCGGAACTCATGCTTCGGATGCCGTGGCTATGCCTGGTGTCAGCATCGCCTTACATGCAGGGCTGGAAATAACCAGACTTACCGGTCTATTCTGACAATGGCGATTCATTGAGTAAGTGCAAATTTTGATGCGTCGAATCATGCCATAAAGGTCACATTCACCAGTGGCGGCAATCGGGGGATTCTGCAGTATCGTTTGGCAATACCGCTAGTAGCCGTAGTGGAGCCCCGACGATCTTTTCCACGAAGCCGTGTAGCGGGGCTGTAAACCAATTGCGGCGCACAGTCTCACTGGCGCGCTGTGGCACCTTGAAGAGCATCTCAGTGAACCGCTGTCAATTAAGGAACCCGCGCCCCCACTGGTCGTCAAACTCAGCAGTCGGCTTGGAATCAATCACTTCGACAAGTGCCTTACCCGCCTTGACCTAATCACCGATGCGCTGGGATACCGTGACTAACATGTCGCGGTAGGCTTTGAGGTCGGCCTTGTTCGCCACCGGGCCATGACCAGGTATCGCAATTTCAAGCTTGTGCATAAGCGCTCCTTTGTTGCAATCAGGGATCACAATTTAGATTCCCTACGCGGCATTGTTTATGTCGCAATGTTTAGTCTGTGGATGGTGCGTATAGCCGGACCTGTGGGCCATAACCAGCGTCAGGACAGAGAGTGAAGCAGTCATCCGTAAAGTTTTTCATTGATCGCGCATACAGCAAAAGAAAGTCGTATCTGTCGTTGGACAGTTCGTCGCAGATCTCGTCATCTGACATTCCTTTTGTTTCCAACCCCATTTGTTCAAGAATCTCATTGGTGTTCAATGTCAGGCTTGCCCCTAGATACGACTCATGATTAATCCGGCCGATCCATCCTCTATGCTTTCCCTTTAGGATTTCAACATGCTCATCGCCAACATAGTCAGTACCGATGATGAAAAAATAGTCGCTTAATGGGTGCGATTGGTTATTTTTGATCAGGTCGTATTCTTCGTCGTCATGGTCAAGGCTGTAAAAATATCCAGCTTCGGCATCTCCGAATATTTCGCTAGCTTCAAGATATTTTTCGTTGCCAAGATCTTCCAAAAAGAGGGCCTCGAAAAAGCCGTTTTGCGTCAATAAAAAAGTCGCGTACGAATCCGAAAAGTTATACCGTTTCTGCAGCTCTCTAACTCTGCTGGAAATCGGTAAAGCAAATCCAAATGGATTGGGAAATTTTATTTTCATTTTTGATGTGGCAACTATTCACATGCAGTATTGCTAAGCACTTCGTCAATGAGGTTGGCGACAGTTTTAAACTCTAAAAATCTTGATTCCGAGCAGCGCGGGTCCACCCAGAACCAGGGGCAAGGCTTTTCTCGCCCCAAGCGAGATTTCCGTCTTTTTAGACAATCAAACGCTCCACGATGTCCAGGGTTACTTCAGCACCAATCGCAACGACACCAGGCGGTACTTTTCATAGGTAGCAAGAACAAAATAGGTCGCTTGAGGGGCCCCGGTCACCACTTCAACCCGCCACCGACGGCTCAGGCTGCCATCGCCCTTGTAGGTATCCCAGGTGTGTTCATTGAATTCGTCTTCTCCTAAACGCTTGTCTGTAGCGGCCAGCCCTTCATCGAAACGAAAACCAAGTGGCAGTGCATCCCCGAAGGCCGAGCACAGTAGGTAGTTGCCCGTGCTGTTGCCAACGTTGGCATAGCCTTCCCCAGTGAATTCAATGGTTTCTATGAGTTTGATTTTTTTGCGCTGGTGTGTGGCCTTATTGGCAGCATGGTCCTCGCCTAGACGTTCGTGAGCCCACGGGAGCGCCAGATGGATGAAGAAACCAAGCGTTGGTGCATCGATATACGTGTCCCATGTCGTCGATGGAATATTCAGCTTCAGCTCCTCGACAAATGCTGTTACTTCAGGTGCAGTGGTGAGTCTGCCCAGCAGACCGAGAAGGCGGGCGGTGAGGTGCGTAGGCATTGGCGCGGCCGATGGTGCCATAGCGGAAATCGGCCCTGTTGAGTCCCGGTTCGCTTGGTCTGCATCTCGATAGCTTTGGGGTGCTGCCAGCTTGCCCATCTTCAGTTGCGCCTCGCGATAGACGGCTTTCACTTGTTGCAGTACATCCGGCTTAAGGTCGGTTTTGAGATACGTCATTTCGAAGTCTCGAAACCGGGCATCGAGAAACATTGCAAACCGCTCGTAGTTTTCCCAGGTATCGCCGGCTTCGAGACCGCGACCTTTGAAATGGGGTGTAAACACCGCCATGAAATCGTCGTCGATACCGCAGCGGTCTTCCCTTCCAAGAAGTGGGGTGGAGCTGTTGCGGTTGCATAAACAGTTGAGATACTTGCGGGCGAATGTTTCTGTTGCTTCGCTGACATCCCAACTCCAGACCTCGCCGCAATAGGCCGCGCGTACAGAAACTCACGGCCAGTCATCTTGCGTTCGCGCACAGCCTTGACGAGCTCAGCGTGTTCCTCCAGGTGCCGTGCGCCGATCCTGCCACGGTCAATGCACCACGCGATGAACATACCCATGGGCAGATCAGCTTGGTCATCGGGCCAGGACGGGTTCCAAGGACTGAACGCGTGTGAACGCGCAGGCGAACGCACAAACGCGTACCGGTCGTTGTCTCGCACGTTGATCGTCCATCGACGCTCCATCTTGCCGTCTTCGTCGAATGAAACCAGCAATGTTGCGAGGTCGCTCACCGGCAGTCGATACGACGTATCGCCAATGCTATTGCGGCTGACCGCTACACCGGGTACCGCCGCCCACTGTGGCTGCGTCATGTGGTGGGAAATGTTGGCAAGTGCCTCGGGCAACCCGGAGAGTTCAACATCACTGGGTGAAAACCAGATAGATGTCACGTAGGAAATTTCCTTTCGACCCTCCTTCTTTGGTGGATAGAACCCTGGCGCCAATACCTCCCAGTGCCACGCCAACTCCACGTCGTGCTTCTTCGCACTGACGTACCCCTCTTTCTTTGGAGCCAGCGGGACTTTTCCGCCGAACTGGGTCACCAACGCCTCCACCTCGGGCGAATCTTTGCGCTGACCGACTGCTGCGATGATCTTGGCTAGTTCCATGGGCAGGATCCTGTGTAAATAGTTCGTGGGGTAAAGGCCGTTGGGCGGGGCGCACCGATTTGGCTATGCGCTCGATCGGCACCAGCGTAGGGCCTCACGGGCGTGCTATGAAGCCCTTGAAAAGCATTTCTGTGAACCGCTGGGAATTGAGGAAACCACGCCCCCACTGTTCGTCAAACTCCGCGGTCGGTTTGGACTCGACCACCTCGGCAAGTGACTTACCCGCCTTGACCTGGTCACGGATGCGCTTGGATACAGTGGCCAACATGTCACGGTAGGCCTTGAGGTCGGCCTTGTTCGCCACCGGGCCATGACCAGGGATGAATTTTGTGCCGTCCCCGGCCATACCCATCGCGCGGTCAGCCGCGGCAATCACGCCGTCGACACTGCCGCCGCTAGACGAATCAATGAAGGGGTAGAGCTTGTTGAAGAAGATGTCACCCATGTGGATCACATCGGCCTTGCGGAAGTGGACGATGGAATCACCATCGGTGTGTGCGTTCGGAACGTGTTGGACAACAATCTCCTCGCCGTTCACATGAAACGTGGTGTCCTGTGCAAACGTGATCACCGGCAGGGCAGCACGTGGTTCAGCCTTGACCTTCATTCCCAGAAATTCAATGAACTGCTCGGTGGACATGCGTTTGCGCACGTTTTCGTGACCCACGATGATTGCCCCCGACGCACCGAAGCTTTCGTTGCCCCCGGTATGGTCGAAGTGCCAGTGGGTGTTGAGCAGGAAGGTGACCGGCTTGGTGGTAAGTTTGGCGATCGCCGCCTTGATCTTGGGCGCGAGCGGCGCGAACTGGTCGTCAACCATGAACACCGCGTCCTCACCCACGCAAAGGCCGATGTTGCCACCGGCACCGGTCAAGAGGTAGACGTTGCCCGAGAGCTGTTGCGCGACGATTTCAACTTTGGAATAGTCCTGTTGCTGTGCGAAGACCGAGGACGCGGCCATCAACAATGCCAAAAATAGTTTTTTCATGGTGCTGTGGGTGGTGAGAATGCTGGAGAGTGGCATTCTATGGAAAATTCCCGAACAGCCCAGTGTGCCTAGGCCGCCTTGAAAGGCAGCGTTCGCAAGCGCTGCCCACTCGCGGCAAACACTGCATTGGACAGAGCGGCGGCTACCGGGTGCGAGGCCGGCTCACCGATGCCAGTGGGCGCGGCGACGCTGTCCACCAGAATAGTCTCTATGGTCGGCATTTCGTCGATGCGCAACAGGGGGTAGTCGTGAAAGTTGCTCTGTTGCACACGCCCCTGCTCAACCGTGATGGCGCCTTTCAAGGCAGCGGTCAAGGCAAACACGATGCTGCCCTCGACCTGTGCTCTGACCAATTGCGGATTGATGACCCTACCGCAGTCGACCACCGACACAACCCGGTACACCTTCAGCACGCCGTCCTTAACTTCCGCTTCGATCACCTGCGCCACATAGCTGTCGGTCACTGTGGCGGCCAGACCGCGCCCCACACCTGCCGGCAATATATTGCCCCAGCCGGCGGCCTGGCCCGCCAAACGCAACACGTGGGCCAGCCGGCCGGTGTCGATAAGCTCGTGGTCCCCCTCGTTTCGGAACTTCAGTTCCTGCGCGGGGGCCAATAGCCCCAGGCGATACTGCAGCGGGTCGACGCCGGCCGCGTGGGCGCATTCGTCTAACAGGCATTCGTTGACGAAGGTATGGTTGGGCGTGTAGCCGCGGCGCCACCAGAACACGCGGATTGCCTGCTCCACCAAACGGTGGCTGACGTGCCGGTTGTCGGTCGCATAGGGGAACTTCACTGCATCAATGGCGGCGGTGGCGTCGAGCCCGTCGGCAGCGATCAGCTGGGGCTCCTGCTGTTTGCGCACCGACAGCGCAGCGAAAGCATGGTCCAGTGCCAGAATGCGGCCGCGCGCATCCAACGCCACGCGCACGTGGTGGCGGCTGGGCGGCGCGTACAACCCATAACGAATGTCGTCTTCGCGGGTCCAGACCACTTGCACCGGGTGATTGATTTCGCGCGACAGCATCACCGCCTCGATGGCGTAGTCGGCGTCCAGGCGCCGGCCAAAACTGCCGCCCAACAGGGGTGTATGGATGATGACGCGCTCGCCCGGCAGGCCGGTCAGCTCACGCAGTACGTTGTGCAACTGGGTCTGCGCATGACATGGTGCCCACACCTCGCAACGTTCTGGTGTCCAGTGGGCCACCGCGTTCATCGGCTCCATCGGCACGTGTGCCTGCAGCGGCACGTCGTAAACCAGGTCCAGCGTTTTGGCGGCGCGCTTGAAGGCGTCCATCATGCTGTCCGGTGTGCCCTGGCGCACGGCCGTAACTGCCGGGTGGATGACATCCGGCCCGGTAGTGACCACCCCGCCGGCCAGCGCGCGCTTGAAGTCTTGCGCCAGCGTGCTGCTTGACGCCAGTGCACCGTTGCGCGCCTTGGTATCCGACCACGACTCATTCCAGGCCACTTTCAATTGCTCACGTCCCTGCATCGCAGACCAAGTCGAACGCGCCACGACGGCGACACCGTCGCGCACGTAGGCCAGTGTCGGAAAGGTGTTGCCGCGCAGCTTGACCACATGCGTCACACCCGCCACGGCACGGGTGGCGCGCTCGTCAACACGTGCGACCCGACCATTGATGACCGGACTGCGCTCGATCACCGCATACAACATGTCTGGCACCCGCACGTCCAGGCCGTAAACGGCTTCCGCGCGCACGATGGCCTGCAGGTTTTTGGCAGGCAGGGGCTTACCGATCAGGGTGAAGGACTGCGGTGATTTCAACGTAGGCGCTTCGGGTACTTTGAGCGCCGCAGCCCGGCTCACCAGCTCGCCATAGGGAATTCGCCGCCCGCTGGCCCCGTGCACCACCGCATGGCGCTCAGTGTGGCAGGCGGCCATTTCCACACCCAGCGCCTGCGCACCGGCCTGTTGCAGCATCTGCCGGGCTGCCGCTGCCGCTTTGCGCCCACCAACCCAAGCACCGGCCGTGCTGTAGGAACCACCGGTAACCATGAAACGCTTGCTGTCGGGGCGCACCGTTTTCACGCTGACCTGCGCCCAATCGGCATCCAACTCGTCGGCCACGATCATGGCAGTGCCGGTCTCGGTGCCCTGGCCCATTTCGGTCTTGGAGATCATCACAGTCACCGCACCAGTGGTGTCGATGCGCAGTAACGCATTCGGCTGAAATTGGGTGTCTGTGTTGTTCGCCTGTGCCACCGCGCGGTCCAAACGAAATCCAAGTGTCAACGACACGGCAGTCGTGACGGCCAGTCGCAAAACGGTGCGACGAGCGGGCGAGGCAGGTTGCATCTTCATGTCCGCTCCTTGTCACTCGGACCGGCTTGTGCCAGCACCGCAGCCCGATGAACAGCTTTGCGAATACGCACATAAGTGCCGCAACGGCAGAGGTTGCCACGCATGGCCTCATCAATCTGCGCTTCGGTGGGATGTGCATGGGTTGCGATCAATGCCGCGGCAGCCATCATTTGGCCAGCCTGGCAGTAGCCACACTGCGGCACGTTTCCTTCGATCCAGGCTTGTTGCACGGCATGCAGCCCGTTCTGGGGGTCGACCAAGCCCTCGATCGTGCGGACTTGCTTGCCCGCGAGGGCGGCAACCGTCACCGAGCAGGACTTGAGGGCCTGGCCATCAACATGCACGGTGCAGGCACCACACAGTGCAGCGCCGCAGCCGAATTTGGTTCCGGTGAGACCCAACTCATCACGCAGGTACCACAGCAACGGCTGCTGTGCATCGCGCGGAAATGGCCTTGGCACACCATTGATGACAAGGGGTTGTTGGGGTATGGACATGGGAAGGCTCCGATTGCACTAGATCGTCGAAATTGTTGCAAAAGAGAGGCCCATGGGGCGGGGTTTTGTGACGAAACACCGGAATCGGGGTGTGGCCGGCGGCACACCCTGCAGGTGGCTTTATGCGCCACTGTGCAAGCACCACTCACTTGGCTTTTGTTTGGTGGCGATGGATGATGGCCGCGTAGTCTTTGGTTTTTCGGAAATCAACATAACTTGCCTGAAACTTGGCAGCCAAATCAGCCGAGTTATTTGCCTTTTTGGAAAAGGCCAGATAGGCTTTCGACACCCAGACGGTTGGATCCAACAGCACCAGGTCGTCACGGGATTTCAGTCCAAAGAAATCGTCAACATTGATCACGGCAACGTCGTAGCGTTTGTTTTTCATCATGGCTGCCATGGTGGCTAAGTCTTTGACCTCGTACTTTTGAGCCTTGGCAACATCCGGGCCATAGTTGTAACCAATGAGAGTAAAAAGCGTCTTGCCCGTCAAAAACGCTTGCACATTGCCATCGAAGAATATTTTGTCGGCGTTGTCTTTGTGAATCATGAACCGCATTTCTACTTGGCTCAAGACATTGTTCGGCAGAAAACGACCCCACTGTTCCCTTGCCGGGCTGCGCGAGATGTAGCTGATGGCGTCGCACTCGCCAAACTCCACGCAACGTTGTGCGCGCGGCCAAGGGAGCTCGCTCCACAGAACTCTGTGACCGATTCTGGCCGCAACGGCTTCAACCACCTCAACATGTATACCCACTAACTTGCCGTCGACGTGCATCTCGTAGGGAGGATAGTCTTCGCTGCCGCGCGCCACGCGGATTTCGTTGGGATGGATTTGGCCGCACGCCGCCACAGCCCACCAAAACAAGAGTAGAAAGGAGAAATGCCTTTTCATGTCAGTTCCCAACAATTGGGCATCAGGTTAACCGCGGCGCGGCGATGTTTCAATTGGTATTGAAACTGGCACCTTCCGCCTATTTTTTTGTCGCTACGAGCGTGAACATAGGGATTTGTGCGTTCTGGTGTTCACACTTTTGCGAATGAAATGAAACGCGGGCTTCAGTAAAACCCAAAAGCCCCAAAGCCGCTACAAAGAACTGTGGCGAAAACTGCCACCAAGTATCAAACTGCTTTGCCCCGAGGTGCGGCATGAAGCGGCAAATGGGTTCGGGGCCGAGGTCGGCATTGTGGTTGTCCACCACAATCATGGTTTGCGTCACACGTCGCGACAGGCTTTCGAGCAGCGAGAAGGGTGAACGGGTGTGGAGTAACACACATGCCAGAACCCCGATGTCGTGGTTACCGATTTCGCTAGGGATATTGCACGGATCGGCTTCAAATAATTTCGCTTGCGAGCGATGAAGCGTATGGCAAAACCAGAATGAATTTCTGATCCGCTCAATGTGTTTGCCAAACTCAACACGCACCGCATCTGCATCGACGCCATGGAATGGAACCGTATCCCAAAGATGGGACATCGACGGTTCCAGGCAACTGACCGTTGCGCCAGCACGTTCCATATGGAACGACAAAAAACCGCTTGCGGGGCCTATCTCGAGCACGCTGCGGCCTTTGAAATCCACATTTCCCAAATACGTTTCAGGTGACGGACGCAAATCCCACTGCCCCGTGATTTCACCGGTCGGCAAGGTCTGAGAGTGGTAGAAGTCGCAATCGTGCAGCTCTGGAGCGCGCGGTTCCACGCGTCGGTACGTTGACTGGTTTGGTGGTTGCATGGTGTCTAAGAAGTATGCCGTTCAAACCGGCGAGACCGGAGACTCACCCGCAAGGTGGCGCCGCGCATTCTCTACGAAGCGATCCACCGAGGCCTGCACGGCCTCCGGCGACCAACCCGCCACATGCGGCGTGAGCACCACGGTGTCGAGGTCCAGCAGCTCGGCGGGCGGCGCGGGCTCACTCTCGTACACGTCCAGGCCTGCACCTGCCAGACGCCCCTCACGCAGCGCCTGCGCCAGAGCCGCGGTGTCGATCACGCTGCCGCGTGCGATGTTGACCACGTAGCCACGCGGCCCCAAAGCATCCAGCACTTGAGCGTTGATGAGGTGCTGCGTGCCCTGGCCGCCGGGCGTGGCCACCAGCAAAAAATCCGCCCACGCGGCAAGCGACGCCACGTCATCAAAGTAACGGTAGGGCACGTCGGTGCGCGCGCTGCGGTTGTGGTAACCGACCTGCAGGTCAAAGCCCAGCGCGCGGCGGGCGATCTTGCTGCCGATGGTGCCCAGGCCAATAATGCCCAGCCGTTTGTGCGAGACGTTGGGCGGCAACGGCAGGGACGTGCGCCACACACCCGCCCGAGTGGCAGCGTCGAGTTTGGGGATGCCGCGAACCGCGGCGATCAGCAGGCCAACAGCATGGTCCGCCACACAGTCGTCATTGGTGCCCGCCCCATTGGCCACCAAGATGCCACGTGCCTTGGCATACGCGACGGCGATGTTTTCGTAGCCCGCGCCCAGTGCACACACCAGTGTGAGTGTCGGCAACCCATCCATCTGCGCAGCCGTCAGGCCAACGGACCCTATGGTGAGCACCACCCGAACACCTGCACCGCGTGTGGCTATTGCCCCCGCGTGTCCCTGGGCATCTGGCGCATAGACCAGTTCGAAAGTCTCGGACAGTTGGGCGCGGTGTGCTTGTGAGAGAAATGAGAGGGCGAGCAGGACTGGTTTCATGGCGGACGCAAAGGGTATTCAGCGGAATCGTGGCCAAGTATGGCATTGGATGGGGCTGCAACGGCAATGATTGACGCAAACAAAATGCAGCAACGCCGCGCATACATTCCAGCACGGCGTACACCCAATCGGTGGCCGACATGATGGGCCGGTGCTGCCTTGGAATTGGCGCTGCCACTTCGGTCTGGACGCCGCCCCGACCTACCTATAATTTTCCCCTTTTTTACTAGGAAAACCCATGCGCCTCAGCCAAGCCGCCGCGTTCGTCGTCACGCTCAGTCTCGCGCCACTGGCCCAGGCGGCCAAGATGCCGGAGAAAGACTCCGCAAAAGGACAGGAACCGAGTCTGGTGACCCGCTTCCAGGGATCGAAGATGGTCGGCTACGCGGTCAAGGAATTCGACGAAGTCATGCTGCAGGCGGGCAAACGCACGCGAGACAAGGACGGTAAGGCGGTCGACAACCTGCTTCGTCTGGAAGGGAAATACACGCGCATGGCCTACAACTACGCGCCAGATCGTTCCTCGCTGGAAGTGATGCGCAATTACCAGGCGGCGCTCGACAAGGCCGGCCTGAAAACCCTGTTCGCCTGTGCGGGCGTGGAGTGCGGCTACGAGTTCGGCACCTATTTCCTCGATCACCGGCTCGGCAACAACTACATCGTCGGCTCGTCCGATTTCTGGTCCCCGTTCAATTACGGCCGCCTTGACATGCGCTATCTGCTGTCCAAGGGAACGCTGTCGAATGGCACCGTGGTGCATGCGGCGATCTATGTCGTCGATCCCAAGCAGGACAACAACGGCGGCGTGTACGTGGAGGTGGTCGAGGCGAAAGCCATGGAAACGGACAAGGTCGCGGCAACGCTGAATGCGGGCGAGATGGCCAAGGGCATCGCGGCCGAGGGTAAAGTGGCCATCTACGGCGTCTACTTCGACACAGACAAGGCCGACATCAAACCGGAATCGAAAGCGGCGCTCGGCGAAATGGCCACGCTGCTGCAGAAAGACGCTGGACTCCAAGTGCACGTGGTCGGCCATACCGACAACCAGGGTTCGATGGCGCGCAATCTGGAGCTGTCTCAAAAGCGCGCCGAGTCCCTCGTCAAGGCATTGACCAGCGACTACAAGATCGATGGCAAACGCCTCAGCGCCAAAGGGATCGCCTCGTATGCACCGGTGGCAACCAACGACAACGAGGCCGGGCGCGGCCAGAACCGCCGCGTGGAGCTGGTCAAACAATAACAGCGTGCTGTTGTCCGGCCCCGCGTATCACGGAGGCCAAAACCATCTGTGCCCCATTTCGGCCACACGGGGTGACCTACACTTTGTTGCAGCGCACTCCACTTTCTGCGCCAAGATGCGTATCCAGGAACCCAATCACCTTTTCGGCATACGGGACCGGATGCGCTGCAAAGGCATGGGTATGTTCAGCGTCTGGGACTTGCCAGAATTCAGTGTGAGTCTTTTGTTGCAAGGTTCGCCACAACAACTTACCGTCTTCAACCGGGGTAAATTCGTCGGACTCGCCATAAATCAATAAGAGACTTGGACTGCCCACCAAATGTTCGGCGGCGTAGGTGGGGCGCAAGCTGCGCTCACCAGCGGGATAGATCAATTTGGAAAGCTGAATACCCCACTTCGGAACTGGATAGCGACGCCAAAAGTGCAACAGGGTCGGAAACGCCGACTCCAGAACGGCCGCCTTAAAAGGATGATGGGGCTGAGCCATGGCGCACACACTCATGGCCGCACCCATCGAGGCTCCCAGAACCGCTACTGACAAGTCCGGGTATCGCGCTTGCAAAGCCTGCCCGGCGGCCAGTACGTCCAATGGATAGTCCATTGTGGTCGAGGTGCTTTCACCAAAGCCATTCAAGTCAAACACCATCACGTGGTAGCCAGCCCGACGCAGCATTTCACTGTGCCCGTATTTCATCCAAAAGCCTTTGGCTACGACCCCCATGGGATGCGACATCAACACCGCTCCTTTGGCCGTCGCAGTGTGTGCAGGCCCTAGCAGGGCTGCAAGAGTAGCGCCGGATTCGCTTGCAATCTGCAATCGCTGCCAATGCTGCCGATCAGCCTGATCTGGCCAACGCCAGGGTTTGACAAAGCGACCAAAAAAAGGCTTTTTGAACAGTCGATAGGCGGTGTTTTTCATTCAGGCAATCCTTGTCAATTTGAACGCTCAACGCCAAGACTGACGCGGCGAGACCGTACTGTAGGCATTGACATCAACCACCGCCATAGGCAAAAATGACTAATTACATGCCATTTCTGCCACCCATCCTCGACCCCCAAGACCCGTATCTAAACCATGCACATCACGGTATTGATGGCCGATCAATGTTCATCGACCAGCGTCGCCGCCACCCTTGAATTTTTTGAAACTGCCAATGTTCTGCATCGCCATGTCGGCACCAAAAATGTCCGTTCCGATGTGGAACATGCCAACTTGTTCAAAGTTGAAACTGCCTCGGTAGACGGCCGGGGCGTCATGTGCACCGGCGGACTTCAATTAACGCCGGATAAGGCCTTTGCCGACGTACTCAACCCGCAGCTCATCATTGTTCCGGGGTTCATGTTTAATATTCTGGGCGTCTTGCCATCGCTGAACAAGATGGTTCAATGGTTGCAACAGCAGCATCAACGGGGCAGTTATATCGCAAGCATGTGTACGGGAGCCTTCGTGACCGCCCAGGCGGGATTATTGGATGGTCGCTGCGCCACGACACACTGGGCTTTTAGTGAGCAGTTTGCTCAACGCTTCCCTCTGGTGAATTTGCAAACCGAGCGCACAGTGACCGAAGACGGCCAAATTTTGTGTTCCGGTGGATCCACCAGTGGCACGGATCTATTGCTGCATTTGATTCGAAAATTTGCATCGCCTCAATTGGCTGCCGAATGTGCAAAGAAATTACTGGTGGACATTTCTGCGCGCAGCCAGACGCCGTATGCCTGCACTACATTCAAGAAAAGTCACACTGACGCTGAGATTTTGAGAATTCAGATCTGGCTAGAAAATCGTATTGGCAATAACATCTCGATGGAGCAGGTGGCGGCCGATTTTGGTCTAAGCATGCGCAACTTTATCCGCCGATTTAAAGCGGCCACCCACCAAACTCCTATCCTGTATCTGCAAAACCTGCGGATTGAAAAGGCCAAACATCTATTGGAGAGCAGCCAACTGGCGTTCGACCAAATTACCCTAAAGGTGGGTTATGAAGATGGGAATTCGTTTCGGCGCCTGTTCAAACAGAGGGTAGGTTTGGTTCCCAGCACTTACCGCAAGCGGTTTGAGAATGTTCGCAACGAACAGCCGTTAGGAAGTTCAACCCTCTGAAGCAATATTGCTCTGCAACGCTTTGGAATTATGAACCTGCAACATGCAACGTGAGGGCTTTAGCCCGTCGACCTGTGCCCACTCGGTTTACGGTTGCTGCAGCATGGTCAACGCCGCCCGCACAATACTCGCAGCATCCACACCAAAGTAACCCCGCAGCGCAGCACGTGTATCACTGCGGCCAAAACCATCCGTGCCCAGCGTGAGGTAGCTGCGGTCAGCTGGCAAGAAGGCGCGAACAGTTTCCGGCACGGCGCAGACGTAGTCGGTGGCGGCGATGATGGGGCCGGCGCTGCCTTGCAACTGCTGCTCAATAAACGGCACGGGGGCCGATGCATCTCCGGCCAATTGGCGTTGCAGGCTGTCGCGGCCATCACGGGCCAGCTCGCTCCAGCTGGTGACGCTGTACACGGTCACGTCTACGCCCTGCTCCGCCAACAACTGCGCTGCCTTGACCACTTCGGTCAGGATTGCTCCAGAGCCCATCAGCGTAACCTCCTTAAGCGAATTAGGGCCATAGCCCCCGTCGGTGCTGCGTGAATAGCTAACAAATTTATAGCATCCCCGAACCACCTCAGCCTCTGCCCCTACCGGCAGATCGGGCTGGGCGTAGTTCTCGTTCATCAGCGTGACGTAGTAAAAAACGTCTTTCTGCTCGATCAACATTTCACGCATGCCGTGGTCGATGATGACGGCCATTTCACCGGCAAAGGCCGGGTCGTAGGCCTTGCAGTTGGGGATGGTGGCCGCTACCAAATGGCTGCTGCCGTCCTGGTGTTGCAGGCCCTCGCCACCCAGAGTCGTGCGGCCCGACGTAGCGCCCAGCAGGAAACCACGCGAGCGCTGGTCTGCGGCGGCCCAGATCGCATCACCCACGCGTTGGAAGCCGAACATGGAGTAATAGATGTAGAACGGCAGCATGGCCAAGCCGTGCACGCTGTAGCTGGTGGCGGCTGCCGTCCAGCTGGCGATGGCACCGGCCTCGGAGATGCCCTCTTCCAGGATTTGTCCGTCCATGGCTTCGCGGTAGCTGAGCACCGAGCCTATGTCTTCGGGCTCGTAACGCTGACCCACGCTTGAGTAAATGCCGACCTGCTTGAACAGATTGGCCATGCCAAAGGTGCGCGCCTCGTCAGCGACGATGGGCACAATGCGTGGCCCCAGTTCCTTGTCCTTCAGTAGATTGCCCAGCATGCGCACAAAGGCCATGGTCGTGGACATTTCTTTACCGGCCGCCGCCGTGGCAAAGGCGGCGTAGCTGCTTAGCGCGGGCACAGGCACTACATCGGCCACCGTCTCGCGGCGCGGCAGGTAGCCGCCGAGTTGCGTACGTTTGGTGTGCAGGTAGCGCATCTCTGCACTGTCGTCTGCGGGTTTGAAGAACTCGAGGTTGGCGGCCTGTGTATCGGTCAGTGGCAGGTTGAAGCGGTTGCGGAATTCGATCAGCGCGGCTTCATCCAGCTTCTTCTGGCTGTGCGTGGTCATCTTTCCCTGCCCGGCTTGGCCCATGCCATAACCCTTCTTGGTGTGCGCCAGGATGACGGTGGGCTGGCCGCTGTGCTGGGCGGCTGCGGCGTAGGCGGCGTGGATCTTGACGATGTCGTGGCCGCCGCGTTTGAGGCGGTCGATCTGCTCGTCGGTCATGCCCTGCGCCAGTTGCTTCAGCGCTTCGTTTTGGCCGAAGAAACTGTCGCGGTTGAAGCGACCATCCTTGGCGGCAAAAGTTTGCATCTGGCCGTCTACCGTGTTGGCAAAGGCCTGGACCAATGCGCCGGTGGTGTCGCGTGCAAACAGGCCGTCCCAATCGCTGCCCCATACCAGTTTGATGACGTTCCAGCCTGCGCCGCGGAACAATTTTTCCAGCTCGTCGATGATGCGGCCATTGCCACGCACCGGGCCGTCCAGGCGTTGCAGGTTGCAGTTGACGACCCAAACCAGGTTGTCCAGCTTCTCGCGGGAGGCCAGTGTCAACGCGCTCATGCTTTCGGGTTCGTCCATCTCGCCGTCACCAAACACACCCCACACTTTTCGCCCGGCGCAATCCAGCAACTGGCGGTGTGACAGGTAACGCATGAAGCGTGCGTGGTAGATGGAGCTGATAGGCCCAATGCCCATGGAGCCGGTGGGGAACTGCCAGAAGTCCGGCATCAGCCAGGGGTGGGGGTAGCTGGAGAGGCCGCGTGCGCCCTGGTCTGGCGCGGTGATCTCTTGGCGGTAATGGGCCAGGTCGGCTTCGTTCAAGCGCCCTTCCAGAAAGGCCCGTGCGTAAACACCCGGGGCGCTGTGCGGCTGGAAGAACACCAGGTCACCACCGCGCGAGCCTTTGAAGAAATGGTTGAAGCCCACCTCAAACAAATCCGCTGCACTGGCGTAGCTGGCGATGTGACCGCCCAGTTCGCCATAAGCGCCATTGGCACGCGCCACCATGGCCAGCGCGTTCCAGCGCATCAGCGATGCGAGCTTTTCTTCGATCGCCAGGTCACCCGGAAAGCTGCCCTGCTGGTCGACCGGGATCGTGTTGACATACGGCGTGGCCAGCTCGGGCGACCAACCTACCTGGGCCGTGTGCGCCAGGCGCACCAGTTGGTCCAGCACAAAACGCGCGCGTTCGGCACCATGGGTGGCAACAACGGACTGGAAGGCTTGTGTCCACTCGGCTGTTTCAGTGGGATCAGTGTCGACCGGGGGTGCGGGAATGTGGGAGGTATTCATGGGTTCTGACTATACAAACGCAGGCACCGAATGTGCTGCCAAACTTCGGCTAAAAAGCCAGGCCCGGCAGCACAAAATGCCAAAAAAAGCGAGCAAAAGAGCAGGCATGCGCGCCGATTCAGTCGTAGCGGTGGGTGAAGACCAAATCGACGGCGCTTTGGGTGCCCGTGCTGGCGCGCAGGCTAAACCGGCGTGACAGATCGTAAAACACCTGCAGCGTGCCGACTGCACCCGCCAAACCCGTTTCGTAGGCGACGTAAAAGTCTTTCGACAAGCGCTTGCCAACCGTCAGCGTGGCGCCACTGGCTCCTGCACTGTCTGCTTGACCGTTGTTGCTGCCCCCGCCGACCGACAGTTCATCCAGCCCGAAGCGCTGTGCCAGGCTGGCCGACGTGCCATTGTTCTTGCTCCCCATCAGGGCCAGGGCCGCTTGTTGTAACAAAGCCGTTTCCGCGCCGCCGCCCGACGGGGAGCGGCCCAGCACCAGCCAGGCCAATTTTTCGGCCTCGGGTAAATCTGGCTCAGCGTACAGGCGCACCACGGGGGCCAACGCGGTTCCATTGATTTGCACGCCCACGCGCTGTTCCAGCTTGGAGCGAAGGGCGAGCACGTTCAACGACGGGTTGTCGAACGGGCCGGTGAATCGCAACTCACCCTCCTCGATGTCCAGGCGTTGACCGTAGGCCAGGTAGGTCCCGAGCACGGTGCGCACCGTGCCGTTTAGTCGGGGTTGTCCCTTGGTTGCAGCGGAGCTGGTCAATACAAGCTGCCCGGCCAGGCGGGTGGACAAGCCGCGGCCTTTCACATAAAAGTTCGGGCCTAGATCCAGCGTGATCGCCAGATCCGGTGTGATCGGCTTAGCCGGCGCGGTGGTGGCCTGGGTGGCGGAATCGGCCTTGGTGCGCCCCCTGACGACCACATCGTTACCCAGCTGGGGGGCCGAGTCGTCGGGCAAGATGATCAGCGCCTCGTCCGTCTGCAGATCGCCGCGCATGGCCAGTTGCGAGTTGGCCAGCCGGGCGCTGAGTTTTCCGGACAGGACCAGACGCCGGTCCGCCCGCGTGCTGACGCGCAAAGATGTGAGCGAGGCGTCCAACTCCATGCGCAAGCGTGACAAGGCGTTGGCGGGTGGCTGGCTCGCTGCGCTGGTGGGCGATGGCGGCAGCCATTCGACCGCGCCTTTGAGCACGAGTTGCCCCGACTGTGGACCGCCTGCACCCAAAATCGAAAACTCCTGAATGACCAGGCGCTGGCCGTCAAGTTGGGCGTTCAGGCTTCCCTGGCTGAAATCGATACCGTCCACCACGGAGCGCACCGCCATGTCTTTGGCCTTCAAATTACCCCGCCACAACGGCGTGCCCAAGGTGCCGGACAACACCGCTTCCGACTCCACCGAGCCGTTGAGCCGCCAGCCCGGCGGCGCCAACAGCGACCACAGACCCACCGGTGGCAGGCTGGCGCTTAGCTTGCCCGCCAAGGGAGCGTCTGGGTCCCAGACCCATCGCCCGTCTTTGATGGGCAGCCGGGTGCTGGCCGTGGCATTGAGTTGGCCCGCCCGCTGGCTGTCCCATATCAGCGTGGCGCCCAGGCTTTCATTGTGGGCGGCCAACACCAGGCGTACGTCCCGCAAACCGGCACTCAGCGCAGCCATTTGTGCGTCTGGCCCAAGCAAGCGCAGGTCACCCCCCGTACGCTCCAGCACGACCCGCAGGTTCAGGTCCTGGGCACTGCTGGCCTCCCACTCTCCCCCCAACACCAGATCACCGCGCAGCCCCAGATTGGCCAGTTGGGTCTTGCCAATCCGTTCCAGCCAGCCTACCGGCAGGTCGCGCAAGCTGCCACGGGTGGACCACGCCGTCTGCACGGTTTTGCCGCTGTCAACGCTGGACCACAGCGCGGCCTGCCATTTGAGTTCGGCCGCACCGGGTACGGGGCCAGTCAAGCCCAGCGCGCCTGCGCCGACTGCCAGCGTTTGCCGCGTAGCGTCAAGTTTGAGCGCCAACTGCACGGCTTGCGCCAGACGGGCCGTCCATGTTTCTGCGGAGCCCGCTTCCCGCGCGGTGACGGTGGCGGACTCGATACGGCCTTGCCACTGTCCGTCTGCCTCTCGACCGCCTTGCATTCGGGATTGCACCGCAAACTGCTGGTTGGCGGCGTGTATCTTGGTATCGACTTGCAGCTCCATGGCGCGCAGGCTTCCGGACAACGCCAGCTGCGTGTCGCGCAGACTCAGCGCAGGGTCAGCCACCTTCGGATCGCGCAGCACGTCCAATCGCGGTGTGCGCAACTGGGCCTGCAGTTGCAGTGCGCGCCCCTGCTTGTGCCAGCCGCCGTGCCACTGCGCCTGCAGGTCACCCTTGCCCTGGAGCCGCAACCCGGCCATACGGGCTGGATCGCCGGGCACATGGGCCAGCCATTGGGTGGCCAGTGCGGCATCCATCAGTGTGAGTTGCAAGGTCCCCTCGCCTGCCACTTCAGACAGGTGGCCGCTGAAGGTGGACCGTAGCCCTGGCAGGCGCAACGCCAGGCTCCCCTCGGTCGCAAAACTTTGGGTCTGAACCGTGAGCCGGCCTTCCATGGTGGCGTCCCCGGTTTGCACCAGCACACTGTCCAATTGCAGCGTGGGCGCACGCCACAGGCCATGCGCCTGCGCCGCCTGTATCCGCAGGCCCTGCGGGCTTTGTGGGCCTTGCTGGCTTGGAGCCTTGGCAGCCTGCAGTTTGGCGTCAAAACGGATACCCGCAGGTGTTTGTGCAGCGGTCAGGTCGCCGTTCAACGTGTCTGCGTGGAGCCGGGTATCGATCGCGCGGGGGTTGATATGGCGCGCGTTTGCGGTGAGTTTCCAAGCGCCCTTTGAAGCGCCCGTGACCGCATCGACCACGGGAGCAGCCTCACCGCGTGCCTGCAGCTCGCCGCCTGCGCCTTGGGCACGCAGTGTCTGTAGCAACCAACTACCCTTGTCAAACACCACCTCGGCCTGCAAGGCCTGCAATGGCACGGTGCGCGTGTTCCAAGGACCGCTGAGGGCATTGGTCACGGCCACCGTTCCCCGCCATGTCGCACCTAGGGGCGTCACATTGGCATTGCCGCTGAGCAAGGTGCGCGGGGCCTGCGGCCACAGGGCCGCTAGATCCAGAGCCTCCCATAACATCTGTGCCCGCGCCAGCGGCTGGGCTTTCCAAGGCTGCAGTTGTGCGTCCACAGTGACTTTCGGGCTAGGCATTCGCTGGCCTGCTGTGTCGGACCGCAAACGGGCATGCAGGGTGAGTGCTGCATCGGGCGCAGCCATATTGCCCTCCAACCGTGCCAAGGCCTTGAGCATGACGCGTTTGCCGGAGCCCGGCACTGGGGCGTCAACCGAACCATCCAGCGTGGCCACCAGCGCCATCGGAGCCGCACTCTGCAACCGGGCCTGCAGGGCATAGATGCCCGATGCAATATGCACCTGGCCCACGTCTATGCTGTGTTGTTTGTTATCAAAGTTGTAGCTACCGACCAAACCGGTTGCAACCAGGGCCGGTGGCCCCAGCCAGTGCACGGTGTCAATGGCAAAGTGCACGCTGACCCGCATCGGCAGGCCCAAGTCTGGTGGAGGTAGGCTGTCTTTGGGGGCGGCGGACGCACGCCGGTCGTCTATGCGCAGTTGCCCTACACGCAGGTGGCTGATACGAAGATCGCGATCCCACAATGGCGGCAGGGTCCAACCCACCTCTAGATTCTCAGCCTCCACACGCAGGTCGCCCCGGCGCCAACGCAGGCTGTCGATGCGCCCACCGTAGCGCAACGAACCCGTGACACCACTCACCTCCAGTGACTGGTCTGCGGGCAAGTAAAGGGCAACACGGGTCAACGTCGCACCCAGCGACGTGGCACTGCCGCCCCAAAGCCATGCACCGGCCAACATTGCCACAGCCAGCAGGAGCAAGGCAACAAGGCCGAACAGGCCGAAGCGAAAGTAACGCAGTGCCCGCATCAAAAATTGAAGCCTACGTTCATGTGCAGCCTCAGGCGGTGGGTATGCACACCGTAGGCCAGATCGATCTGCAGCGGCCCGATGGGGCTTTTCCAGCGCACACCGGCTCCCAGACCGGCCTTGGGTGTGAACCGACCAACATCATCGGCCACCGCGCCAGCGTCCACAAAAACCGCACTCTCCCACGCCGATACCTGGCCACCGAACACCAGTGGACGTTGCCACTCCACGCCACCGTTGACCATGTAGCGCCCTGGTACGGCCACGCCATCGGCCCCGGCCACGCCCAGCTCCCGGTAGCTGTAACCGCGCACCGTGGTGTCGCCACCGGTCATGAACAGTTGGGTGCTGGGCAGCGAGACCCCATCCTTGGCCCCCACCGCGCCGCCCTCGGCGCGCAGCACCAGGCGGCCCGCGCGCAGTTGCGCCGCGCCACCCGCATCGGTACTGGCCAGTGGAAGGTAGTAGCGGCCGCGGGCCAGCACGCGGGTAAACGGGTCCTGCTGGGCTCCCAGCGTGGCACCACCGCCCACTTCCACGCCCAGTCCCCAGCCGCGTGACGGAAAAGGCATGCTGTCAAACCGGCGCAGGGTCAGGGCGTAATTCACACTGAGCGTCTGGGCCACTATGGGC
Source organism: Rhodoferax sp. (assembly GCA_043738115.1). Classification (GTDB taxonomy): domain Bacteria; phylum Pseudomonadota; class Gammaproteobacteria; order Burkholderiales; family Burkholderiaceae_C; genus Allorhodoferax. Next base: position 86,856 of record JAYSZJ010000036.1, read on the forward strand.
AGCGCATTGGTGCTGGCAGCGGTGTCCGCGCGGTCGTACTCCAGGTAGTAGCTGCGGTCCATGCGTTCGCTGTCCTGGCGTCGGCCACCGCGCAAGCGCTGGTTGCTGACATCCACGCCATCGGACTTTTGCCGCTGCCATAGGGCGGACGTGATCCAGCGCCAGTTGTCCGCATCCGGTGGTGCCGTCAACTCCGTGCCAATGGAACGCGTCTTGTTGTCCACTGACAGTTTGGACTGCGCGCGCCAACCCAGCCACGGCAGTCTATGGTTGGTGTGCTCCACCGACGCCCGAGGCCCACTGTCGGTGCTGATGCCCACACCCAGCACGATCTTCTTCAGCTTGCCTTCGCGCAACTGCACCACCACGGGTGCATTCTCGGGGTCCCCATTGGTATCAAGCGACACGTAGGCCGAGTCAAAGTACCCACTGCCGGCCAGACGCTGCTGCGCCGCCACCAGATCAGCCTGGTCATAACTGGCACCAACAGGCAAGCGCATCAGCCGGGTCACAAGATCGGTGTCGTAACGCTCCAGCCCCGTGATCTGCGCTGTGCCCAGGCGGTATGCCGGACCAGAGTCCAGCGTCACCTGCAAACTGGCGTCGCGCGTGAGCGGGTCAATGTCGGCCAGCGACGAGACGATAGATGCCGTTGGAAAACGCTCCCGGCTCAACTGCTGCACAGCCTGCAGTTTGGCAGCGTCCCAGCGATCCTGGGTAAACCGCATGCCACTGCGCAGGGTCCAGTCGTTCTGGATTGTTTCGCGCTGCAAACGGGCGTCAGGGTCTTGGGCGATGGCGCCCACAAACTGCAGCCGGACTTCACCCACGACGGCGGGTTCACCGGGCTTGACTGACAGCCTGACGGTACGGCGTTTGTCGTCGGGGCTGGTTTCCAGTTGGGCTTCAATGTCGGGTGTGAAGTAACCTGCGGTGGCCAACAAGCTGCGGCTGTCCTCCTTGGCGACCTGCAGCAAGCGGGTCAATTCGGTGTCACTCAGGTCCGTGAGCTCACGGTAGCGACCGATCTCCAGATGGGTGTTCAACAGATCACGAACCGCTTGCGGCGCATCAATCTGCAACTCAAATGCGGGTGGCGCCGGCGATGTTTGTTGCTCGGTTGGTTCGGCCTTTTCGTGCGCAAGGCCTGTGAGCGGCCCCCCCAAGACCAGGGCGATAAAACAACATCGCCAAATCATGGTGCTGCCCTTCGCCCGCAAATCAGCATCCGTTGCAAAACGCCGGGGTGTTAGGCCTGCACAGCCCAGTGCTGACGCGGCTGGAAAAATAGACGGGTAGAAAACTCAAACGCATGTGCCCAGTATCGCACTATGGGTCGGACCCGCAGTGCCGCCACTCAATACAACACCTGCCGCGTCATGGTGAATGTGAAGCCTTGTTATGGGCGTAGGGTCAGGCAGCTTGGGGAGCCATGATGCTATTCAACGCCTGGGTGACATCTGCAACGATATCTTCAATATCTTCCAAGCCAATCGACAAACGCACCAAGCCCTCGCTGATGCCGCAGGCAGCGCGCTCTTCGGGTGTGTAGGTGGAATGCGTCATGCTGGCTGGGTGCTGGGCCAGTGTCTCGGCATCGCCCAGGCTAACAGCACGGGTCACCAGTTGCAGCGCGTCCATAAAACGAATGCCGGCTTCCATGCCGCCCTTCAATTCAAACGCGATCATGCCGCCAAACTGGCGCATCTGGCGCTTGGCCAAATCATGCCGGGGGAAGCTGGGCAGGCCGGGGAAATGCACGACCGCTGTGGCCGGGTGGGCTTGCAGCAATTCGGCGACCGTCTGTGCGCTCTGGCAATGGCGGTCCATGCGCAGGGTCAGTGTCTTCAAGCCGCGCATCACCAACTGCGCGTCTTGTGCCGACATCACGGCGCCGGTCATATCCTTGAGGCCCACCAGGCGCACATGTTTGGCCAGGTCCGCATCGGCAAACACTGCAGCACCCGCCGTCAGGTCGCCATGGCCACCCAGGTATTTGGTCATGGAGTGCACGGACACATCGGCACCCAGCAGCAGAGGCTGTTGCAGATACGGCGTGCAGTAGGTGTTGTCGACCACCAGTTTGGCGCCACCCTTGTGGGCGATGTCAGCCACGGCGGCAATGTCCACCAAGCGCATGTTCGGGTTGGCAGGTGTTTCGCAGTAGACGACCTTGGTCTTGGGGCCCATGGCCTGTGCCACCTGCTCAGGGTCGGTCATGTCCACATGGCGCACGGTGACGCCAAAACGGGTCAAGCCGTGGTTCAGGAAGGCGAAGGTACAGCCATACAGCGTGATGTCGGCCAACACTTCATCGCCCTGCTCCAGCATGGACCACATGGTGGCCGTAATGGCGCCCATGCCCGAGCCAAAGACCACGGCGCCAGCGCCCTGCTCCAGGCTCGTCAGGCGCGCTTCCAGCAGGGCCAGCGTGGGGTTGGCAATGCGGGTGTAGAAGTAGCCTGGCTCGGTGCCGGCAAAACACCGCGCGCCATAAGCGACGTCGGGAAAGGCAAAGGTGGACGAGGTGTACAGCGGCGGAACCAGAGCGCCCTGGTGGTCGGCTGGGTTGTAGCCCCAATGGATGGCACGCGTGCTGAAACCACCGGCCTTGGGCTTGGCGGCTGCGGGGATGGCGTCAAATGGCAGGTCGTTGGCTTTCATGGGGCGGTCTCCTATAGGTTTTGTATAGGAGAATTTTTATGCACCCTGGTGGGAAAAATTTCGCAAAATTCCAGAAATTCACCACTGATTGGGGTAAAAATCGCCGAACCGAAGCCATTCAAGGCAAAATTTACCCATGAAGCCATTTGACACCACCGACCAGGCCATTTTGCTGGCCTTGCAACGCGATGCGCGCCAAACCATGGCCGAGCTGGCCGAGCATGTTTCCTTGTCCCAGTCGCCGTGCTGGCGCCGGGTGCGGCAGTTGGAAGAATCCGGCGTGATCGAGGGCTACCACGCCGCGCTGAGCCGCAAACACCTGGGCTATGGCGTCACCGGCTTTATCCACCTGCAGATGCAAAACCACACGGCCGAAATCGCCGCCGCCTTTGAGCGCGAGGTGGTCGCCCTGCCCCAGGTCGTGTCCTGCCACAACCTGTCGGGCCACTACGACTACCTGATCGAGGCCGTCGAAATGGACCTGGAAAGTTTTTCCACGCTGGTGCGCAACAAGATCCGCTGCCTGCCGGGGGTCAAGGAAATTGCGACCAGCTTTTCGCTGAAGGAAGTGAAGGCGGCGGGCAGCTTGCCGGTCGGTGGCTAGCACCCAGCGGAGATCCGCTCTTTACTGCGGCAGCTTTTGCAAGTGCCAAAACGTCGATGCAATATTCCAGTCATTGCCCGGCACCTTGCGCATATAACCCAGCACATCACCTCGCTTGACTCGCAAACCCTGCGCTTCGAAATCGGCAGTGGCCACAAACATGTCCCACTCCTCGACGTGGTTGGCCACATCGCTGCGTCGGACATTCAGGCGACCATCACGGAGCATGTTCCAACTGGAGACACGCGGCATCTGGCGCGCGACATCCAGGTCACCCGCTTTACTGAGCGGGCAACTTCCTGGCGCACCGCCCCTGCGCATGACCCGCATCTCTTCGCCCGGATAGAAACCAATACCATCACACATCTTCATGGAAGGTGGCGGCTCCTGCTTCCAGTCGGCAGACTGGGGCGGATAGCGGTATTTGTGCGAGGACTCGGGCATCAACCACACACCCTCCAGTTCCTTTTGCGTTGCCAGCTTCAGCTCCGCCCGGACCGGCGAGAAGGGGCACGGATACAGGGTGTAAAAAGCCTGGCTTACTTGGTTGGCAGTTGGCGTGGTTACGCCCTGGACACGCAAGGATTCCTGAACCGCTGGTCGGACATCGGCCAGCGACAGCTGCTTCTCAAAACAACTGAACTTCCCATTGGACTCCTTAACGACTTGCAATAGCAGACCACTCAGCAACTCAGTGGACTCTATCGGCTTGTTCCGATCGATAGTGACACTTTCCGCAGATGGCAACTGGTAATGCGCCATACGCTCGGTCAGTGCTTGCGCGCGGTATCCCTTGGCGTACGCTTGGGCAATATCCGCTTTAGCCGCCTCCACTTTCCCCAACTTTTCATACACGATGCCACGGTTGTAATAGGCAGCGCCCAAATCAGACTTGGCCTTCAAAGCCATTTCATAGTCGGCCAGGGCTTTTTCGTATTCTTTGAGATCTGACCAAGCGTTTCCCCGATTGACGTAATCGAACCAGAAGTCATCTGGCTTCAGCGCCAGCGCCTTGTCATACATATCAACGGCCCGCGCAGAGTCCTTTTTTGCGTGGTAGGCCAAGCCCATATTGCGATAACTCCTGGCCAGGTTTTCTGGCGTTAGCTTGCCGGATTGCATGCACTCTTCGTACTGCTTGAGAGCCTCGTCGTATTTGCCGGCCGAATAACTGGACCAGCCCTGTCTGCACAGGCTGATGTCCTCTTGCCCGAAGGCGGCCAACGACACCAGCAGCCCAACAGTGGTGATAAATCCATTGCGAATCCAGCGGCGATCTTGCATTGCATCCCTCCCAGGGAACAGAGTTTGGTTTGAAGTGGTGGCAAGACTGTAAGCCAAAGGCTTGGGCGCATGCACGGCGTAACAGCCCGCTTGCCTACAATGCATGCCTCGCCAGTGGCCCCGCGCCATGGCTATGAAAGACGCCACATGACTACCGACCAGCCCCAACCCGCCTCCGAAACCTCCACGCCCGACACGCCGGCGCAGGCCGATGCCAGCAAGCCCTTCATGCGCACCATCAAGAGCTTTGTGAAGCGCGCGGGCCGTACGACCACCGGCCAGGCCAAGGCGTTTGAAAACTTAGGGCCTAAATTTCTATTGCCCTACCAGCAGAATGCTATTAATTTCGAAGCGCTGTATGCAGATCCGACGGGGGCTACCGGCCAGAATGGCTTAAGCCACTCCCCCATAGTGCTGGAGATCGGCTTTGGCATGGGCGAGGCTACGGCGCATATCGCCGGCGTGTTGCCCGACACCCGCTTCTTGTGCTGCGAGGTGCACGAACCCGGCGTGGGCGCGCTGCTCAAACGTATTGGTGAGCAGAATCTGTCCAACATCCGCATCTGCGCGCACGACGCGGTCGAGGTGATTGACCACATGTTGCCGCTGGGCAGTCTGGACGGTGTGCACATCTTCTTCCCCGACCCGTGGCACAAAACCAAACACAACAAGCGCCGCCTGATCCAGTCGCCACTGGTGGCCAAGCTGGCCCGCCGTCTCAAAGTGGGCGGATACCTGCATTGCGCGACTGATTGGGAGCCTTATGCCCAGCAGATTCTGGAAGTGTTGACCGCCGAACCCCTGCTGAAAAACCGTGCACTGGCAACCAACCCCGAGTTGAATGGCTACGCACCCAAACCCCATTACCGCCCGCTCACCAAGTTTGAGAACCGCGGCATCAAGCTCGGCCACGGCGTGTGGGATCTGGTGTTTGAGCGCATCTAACGCGACAGATGCTGCACAGGCCCAACCCACCGCCTGACCGCATGGGGGTCGGCCCCAGCTGCGTCGTTACGCTGCCGGGCACTTGGGCCAACATGCTGGATTTTTTGACCGAACGTTTTCCCGGCGTGCTCCAGGAAGTGTGGGCACAGCGCTTGCGCGATGGTGATGTGGTGGACGACCAGGGCCAAACCGTAGCTGCGAACACACCCTTTGCAGCTGGCCGGCGCCTCTACTATTACCGGGCGGTGGAGCTTGAACCACACATCCCCTTTGAAGTCGAGGTATTGTGGCAGGACGAGCATCTGATGGTCGTGGACAAGCCCCACTTTTTGCCCGTGTTGCCCTCGGGCAAATACCTACAAGAGACGGTGCTGGTGCGCCTGAAGAATGCGCTGGGGCTGGATGCCCTGTCCCCCATACACCGCATCGACCGCGACACCGCGGGCTTGGTGCTGTTCTCCAAACAGGTGGCCAGCCGCGGTGCCTACCAGGAGCTGTTTCGCACGCGGCAGGTCGACAAGACCTATGAGTGCATTGCGCCCTGGAACCCGGATTTGCCCTGGCCGATACGCCGCGAAAGCCGCATCGCCCCTTCGGCCCATTTCATGCAGCAGACCGAGGTGGACGGCGTGCCCAATGCGCTGACCCACATCACCCCCATCGAAGTGTTGGGCGGTTTGGCCCGTTACAGCCTAAAACCCGTCACCGGCCAGCGCCACCAACTGCGTGTACACATGGCGGCCCTGGGTTTGCCAATGGTGGGTGATGGCATCTACCCCACGCTGACGCCCGAAGGCAGTGCCGATTACGACCAACCGCTACAATTGTTAGCCAAGTGCATTGCGTTTACGGACCCTATCACCGGAAATGTGCGCCAATTTGAAAGCCGAAAACAGTTACGGGGGCTGGCAGCAGTTCAAAGCGAATCTGCCACCTAGCCCCCGTAATCATTGACTATTGCGCTACAAATAGTGTAGCGAAAGCCTTAGCGGTCGGTTTACGACCACTGCACCTTGTCTTTGCCACCGTACCAGTTGTCCACCTTGGGGGCCACTTCGCCCTCGATGCGGCCACGGCGGATTTTCATCGTGGGGGTCAAGAAACCATTTTCGATGGTCCAGGGCTGCTGGGCGATAACGATGAGCTGCAGCTTTTCATGGCCGACCAGGTCCGCGTTCACATCCTTCAACAACTGGGTCAATTCGGTTTCCACATGTTTGCGGAAGGCTGGGTCTTTTTGCTTGGGCCGCACGTCTTCGGCCAGCACCACCAGCGCGTATGCAGCCGGTTGGCCAGGGCCGGACACCATGCTCATTTCCACCAGCGGGTGGGCATTGATGCGGTTTTCGATCGGAGCGGGAGCCACGTATTCACCCTTGGAGGTCTTGAACAGCTCCTTGACCCGGCCGGTGATCTTCAACAAGCCATCGGCACGGCGCTCGCCGCGGTCGCCGGTGCGGAAATAGCCGTCGGATGTGAACACCTCAGCATCCAGATCAGGGCGCTTGTAGTAACCCACCAGCTGGCCGGGGGACTTGATCAAAATCTCGCCCTCTTCGCTGATCTTGACCTCGACGCCAGGCAGGGGCAAGCCCACGCAGCCAGGTGCGTTGACCTCGGGAGTGGAATTGTGCGAGTAGGCAAAGTCTTCCGACATCGCATAACCCTCAACCAGGTTCAGGCCCAGGCGGCGGTACCAGGTGATCAACTCTGCAGGAATGGGCGCAGACCCGCTGCCGGCCAGCAGGGCCTGGTCCAGGCCAAGGTTCTTCAATACCTTGCGCTTGACGATGCCGCTCAGGATAGGAATGCTGAGCAGGCGGTTGAGCTTCTTGGGCGGCATCTTGGCGAACACACCCTGCTGGAACTTGAGCCACAGGCGCGGTACCGAGATAAAGGTCGTGGGCCGCGCGCGGTTCAAGTCCTTGACAAAGGTGTCCAGCGATTCGGCAAAGAACACATGGGTTTTGCCGTCCACCATAGACGCACACTCCACCCAGGCCCGTTCGAACACGTGGGCCAGTGGCAGGTAAGACAGGATGCGGTTGTCATCGATGTCGCCAATACGCGACTTGATGTCTTTGGAAATACTCTCACTGACCTTGGTGATGCGCTCAAAGCTGTGCATCACACCTTTGGGGGTTCCGGTGGAGCCGGATGTGTACAGCAGGATGGCGATTTCGTTGCCTGCCCGTGCCACACGGCCTGCGAGCGGCGCGGTGCGGCCCACGATGGCATCCCAGCCCTCGTAGCTGTTTTTGGGTGCCAGGGGGAAGGAGATGCAAGGCAGCGATGCGGGTACGCCGGGTTTTTGTGCGTCCCAGGTGTCGAGCTTGCCGACAAACAACATGCTGGCACCGCTGTGCTCCAGCACGTAGCCGATGGTTTCTGCGGTCTCGGTGGGGAAGATGGCAACCGTGGTGCAACCCGCCATCCAGATGGCCAGCTCGGCCATGAAGAAGTGTGCGCAGTTCTTGGACAGGATGGCGACGCGTGCACCGGGCTCCAGACCCTGGGCCTTGATATGGGCCGCCATGCGGCGAGACTGGTCCAGCGTTTGTTTCCAGGTGTAGTCTGTTACCTGGTCGTTGCCCGTGGGCTGTGTCAGGTAAACCCGGTCCGCGAGCTTGGTCTCGTGGTCAAAAACGTAGTCCAGAATCAGTTTGGGTTTAGCCACCGCGTGTCTCCTTTTGGTTAGGACTACAGAATACCCCATTACATGGTGCGAACCGCTGTTAAAAGACTCTAAACTCTTTAAGCGTTAATCCCTATGGCATGGCCCCGCCGATGCCCTCTTTTTGCGCCAATTCGCGCACCCTTCTGGATGAAATTGTTTGAGCTCTGACCGTTTGGCCGACCTGTCTTTGGCGGCTTTTGAAAAAGTAGTGGGCGCAACACCCGGCTTTCGCCCACGCCTAGGCCAGCATGAGATGGCCGCCTGCGTGGCCGCCACCTTGGCCCGCGCCGACCTGGGTGAACATCCCACGCCCACCAAAGCTATTGCCGTTATCCAGGCTGGCACCGGCGTGGGCAAGTCGGCTGCGTATGCATCTACTGCGGTGGCCCTGGCTCTGGAGCGCAAGACGCGGGTGCTGATTTCCACTGCCACCGTGGCACTGCAAGAACAGTTGATGACCAAGGACCTGCCGGCGCTGGCACAGACCATGGACAAGCCCTTTGTGTTCGCGCTGGCCAAGGGCCGCGGGCGGTATGTGTGCAAACTCAAACTGGAACGCCTGGTGGGCAATGGCGGCACGGCAGACGATTTGTTTGATGCCGACAATGACGCGCCCACGCCACAGAAGTTTGGCTCGGTACTGTCGCAGGAAGAAGCCGAAGAGCGGCGCATCCATTTGTACGAATCCATGGCCACGCTGCTGGCCACCAACAGCTGGGATGGCGACCGCGACACGCTGGCCGACGCGCCCGACCCACGCGACTGGTCTGGCGTTGCCGCAGAGCGCCACACCTGCACCGTGCGGCATTGCCCACGGTTTAGAGACTGCAGTTACTACGAGGCCCGCACGCGACTGGCCGAGGCCAATGTCATCGTTGCCAACCACGACCTGGTGCTGGCGTCGCTGGGCATGAAGACCCTGCCCGACCTGGACAACTGCCTCGTGATCTTTGACGAAGGCCACCACCTGCCCGCGGTCGCACTGGACCAGTTCTCCAGCAGCATGGACATGAGCAATCTGCGCTGGCTGGACAAGCTGCCCAAGATCGTGGGCGAGGTCAGCAGTGCCCTACACCTACACGCCGGCGAAGACGTGGCCACCGTTACCAGCCAACTCAAAGGTGCGCTCACCCAGTTGGCCCGCATGGCGATGGACCTGGTGTGGGGGCAGACCGGCCAGAACGCTGCGGGCGAAGGGCAAGATGGCACGCTGCGATTTGCGCATGGCGTGTTGCCCGAAGAGCTGACGGAACCCGTGTCCCAAATCCACGCCCAGTCGGTGGGCCTGTCCAAGGCCCTGGAAGCCCTGGGCCTGGAGGTGAAAGCCGTGGCCAAGGAAGACCCCAGCCAAGCCACGCTGTGCGCCCAGCTCTACGCCAAGATGGGCGCACTGGCCCCGCGGCTGAATGGTGTGGTGTCCACCGCCGCACTGCTGCTGGAGCATGGCCCCCAACCGTTGGCCAAGTGGCTGCAGGCAGAAAGCGAACACGGCTACCTGACCATGACCGCCCACGCCTGTCCCATCGTGCCCGGCGACCTGCTGCGCCAGTTTTTGTGGAGCCAGGTGCGGGGTGCGGTGCTGACATCCGCATCGTTGACCAGCTGCGGCAGCTTTGATTATTTTTTGCACGAGGCCGGGTTGATCAACAACCCCAATGTGCAGGCACTCGAAGTAGTCAGCCCCTTTGATTACAACAGGCAAGGCACACTCACCGTCGTACACACCGCGGCCGACCCCAAGCAGGCCGACGCCTACACGCGCGAGATGGTGGCGGAACTGATGCAGGACCTGACGAACGTGGAGACCGGCGCCCTGGTGCTGTTCACCTCGCGCGCGCAAATGCGCGTGGCCACAGAAGCCCTGCCCGCATCCCTGATGGAGGTGGTGTTGGTGCAGGGCACACAGTCCCGTGCGCGCCTGCTGGCCAGCCACATGGCACGGGTGGAGGCGGGATTCCCCTCGGTCATCTTTGGCATGCAATCCTTTGGCGAAGGCCTGGACCTGCCTGGCAAGTTATGCGACACGGTGTTCATCACCAAGCTGCCGTTTGCGCCGCCCTCCGAGCCAGTGGACGAAGCCCGCGCGGAATGGTTGCGCAGCGTTGGGCGCGACCCTTTCAACGAGTTGGTAATACCCGCCACAGGCATCAAACTGCTGCAGTGGACCGGCCGTGCCATCCGCACTGAGGACGACCACGCCGCGGTGATTTGTTATGACAAGCGCCTGACCCAAACCGCCTATGGCAAACGCATGCTCAATGGCTTGCCGCCGTACCGGGTGGAGCAGCGCAAGAGTCGCGGTATTATTTAAACTCAACCCTTGCCCCCAGGACCCGCCATGAAAAAGCACGTTGCCTTGCTACTGCTCTTGCTTGCTTCTATGCTGCTCGCCGGTTGCGAATCCATGTCGCCCACAGAATGCAAGGTGGCCGACTGGGGACGGGTCGGCCATGCGGATGGCACCCGGGGTGAAAGTGACCGCCGCATTGCCGACTACACCGAAGACTGTGGCAAGGTCGGCGTCGTGCCCAATGCACAGCTCTACCGCTATGGCTGGGACCAGGGCATTGTGAACTTCTGCACCCCCGCCAGTGGCTGGCGCGAAGGCCTGCAGGGCCACTCTGGCAAGGCATCCGTCTGCCAGGGCCAAGCAGGTTATCCCGGGTTCTCGCGCTATTTGGCGGCAGGCCTGCAAGTACACAACACCCAGTCACAGATGCAGCGCAATGCGCAAGAGTCCGCGCGCCTGCAGCAACGACTCGACGCATCAAAAAACGATGAAGAGAAGAAAAATCTGCGCAAAGAACTGCGCTACATCGACCGCGAACAGTTCCGCCTGCGCAACCAGCTGAGCCATCAGCAGTTGATGGGGCCCTAAGGCCTCGTTTTAGCTTGCAGTGTGGCGAGCAAAACTGGCCTTGATCTCCGCCATGGCGTCCAGGCTCAAACGGTTGCCGTATTGGGTAACTACACGACCCGCGGCCTGGTTGGCGAGCCACGCGGCCTGGGCATGGCTATGGCCCTGTGTCACCGCGTATAAAAAGGCCCCGGCAAACATGTCACCTGCGCCATTGGTATCCTTGGCGACCACGTTGGCTGCGGGTACTGCGGTGCTTTGACCATCTTCCAACACCAGGCAACCTTTGGCGCCACGTGTAAGACACACGGTGCGGGCCCGCTTGGCCAGCTGAACACAGTTGGCGTCCAAGTCTTTGGAATTGCACCAGACCTGGGCCTCTTCTTCATTGCAAAATAGGTAGTCCAGTCCATCGCCCAGCATGGCTTCCAGGCCGGCGCGGCAGAAGTTGATCATGCTCATATCGCTCAGCGTGGCGGCCAGGGCCACACCCGCGCCCTTGGCAACGGCACGGCCCTTCAGCGCGGCATCCAGCCCGGTGGGTGACGCGGCCAAATAACCCTCCATGTAATACACCTTGGAACGCGCTATGTCTTGCGGGTGCAATGACGTGTGGTCGATATCCGCAGTGGCACCCAGAAACGTGCTCATGCTGCGTTCGGCATCGGGTGTGACCATGACCATGCAGCTACCGGTCTGGCCGGCGGGCGACTGGCTGTTCGTCAGGTTGCTGGCCACACCATTGGTGACCAGATCGTCGCGGTAGAAGGCGCCCAGCTCGTCATCAGCCACGCGACACGAGTAAAACGCACGACCGCCGAGTTGGGCAAGGGCCACCACGGTATTGCCGGCCGAACCACCACCGGTGCGGCGCGAATGCATGCCCTGCACTTGTGACTGCAGGTAGGCACGTCGGTCCGCATCGATCAGCGTCATGTGCCGCTTTTCAACCCCCATGGTCTCCAATTGCGCTTCGCTCACTTCGTATTCGGAGTCCACCAAAGCGTTGCCAATGGCGTACAAGTCGTAATGTTGAGTAGTGATCGTCGTCATGCGGGCAAACAGGTTTGAAAAAAGACAAATGAAAGGGCCCCGAGGGGCCCAAAGCAAGGCTACCGAAGTAGCAAGTATCGCGCGGTTTTATCGTGCTTGGCGCGTGATTTACTGCTCGACAAAGGCACGCTCGACGACGTAATCGCCGGGCGAGGTGGTGCTACCCTCAACAAAGCCGCGTGCATCCAGTAGCTCACGCATGTCCTTGTTCAGCGCCGGGCTGCCGCAGATCATGATGCGGTCACGTGCCGGGTCCAGCTTGGGCAGACCCAAATCTGCCTCCAGCTTGCCGCTGGCGATCAGGTCGGTGGCGCGGCCACGGTTCTTGAACGGCTCGCGTGTCACGCTGGGGTAGTACAGCAGCTGCGTCTTGACGAACTCACCCAGGTACTCGTCGTTGGGTAGGTCGATATTGATGAAGTCAGCATAGGCTAGTTCCTCCACTTGGCGCACGCCGTGGAACAGGATCACCTTTTCGTACTTCTCGTAGGTGGCCGGGTCACGGATCAGGCACAGGAACGGAGCCAGACCGGTGCCGGTGCCCATCAGGTACAGGTTTTTGCCAGGCAGCAGGTAGTCGATGAGCAGCGTGCCGGTGGGCTTGCGGCCGACCACAATCTTGTCGCCTACTTGGATATGTTGCAGGCGCGATGTCAGTGGGCCGTCCTGCACCTTGATGCTGAAAAACTCCAGGTGCTCTTCGTAGTTGGCGCTAACGATGCTGTAGGCGCGCAACAGCGGCTTGCCGTTTTCTTGGCGCAGACCAATCATCGTGAAGTGCCCATTGGAGAAGCGCAGAGACTGGTCACGGGTGGTCTTGAAGCTGAACAGGCGGTCTGTCCAGTGGTGGACGCTCAATACGGTTTCTTCCTGGAATGCACTCATGGGTACCCTTGCAATGTTTCAAACAAACGAATTCGGGAAAACCCTTTAGTGTAAATCTTTGAAGAGCCCCTGCTGTCGCAGGTATGACTGAAAGGGCCTTCGCTTAGACAAACATGTAATTTGCAAATATTGAAAGTGCGAAGGGAGACCGTGACGATCCAGCTTTCAATCTAAGCAAACGCCGCCGCATTGGCCACCGCCAACGCCGTCATATTTACCACCCGCCGCACTGTGGCCGACGGCGTCAAGATATGCGCCGATGCCGCCGCACCCAGCAAGATCGGCCCAACAGTCACCCCATTACCTGCCGTCATCTTCAACACATTGAACAAGATATTGGCCGAATCCAGGTTCGGGCAAATCAGCAGATTGGCTTCGCCTTGCAGTGTCGTATCTGCCAATGCCGAGCGTCGCACGGTTTCGGACAGTGCCGAATCGCCCTGCATTTCCCCATCACACTCAATATCGGGCGCCATCTTGGTAAACAGCTCGCGCGCCAGGCGCATCTTGCGTGCTGACGGACGGTCGGAGGAGCCGAAGTTGGAGTGGGACAAAAACGCCACCTTGGGCGGCAGACCAAAACGGCTGACTTCTTGCGCAGCCATCAAGGCGATGCTGGCCAGTTGCTCGGCTGTGGGGTCTTCGTTCACATACGTGTCGGCAATAAACAGCGCGTATTTCTCCAGCATCAACGCGTTCATTGCGGCCAAGCCCGGGGCATCGGCGCGCAGGCCGATGATGTCGCGCACGTGCCCCAGGTGCACGTCGTACCGGCCCACCATGCCGCACAACATGGCGTCGGCGTGGCCCAGCTTGACTGCGAGCGCGGCAATCGTCGTATTGGAGCGGCGCACTGCGGCCTTGGCGGCCTCTTGTGTGATGCCGTGGCGGCCCATGAGCTTGTGGTACAGCTCCCAGTATTGGCGGAAGCGTGGGTCGTCTTCCGGGTTGACGCAGTCCGCGTCGCGCCCCAACTGCAGGCGCAGCCCGGCCTTGGTCAGGCGCGCCTGTATCACCGCGGGGCGGCCAATCAGAATCGGGTAAGCCAGGCCCTCGTCCACCGCCACTTGGGCGGCGCGCAGTACACGTTCGTCTTCACCTTCGGCGTAGGCCACGCGTTTGTCCGCAGGCAGCACGGCCTTGGCGGCGCTGAACACGGGGCGCATGAACATGCCGGTTTGGTAGACAAAACGCGACAGCTGCTGGCGGTAGGCTTCCATGTCCTGAATCGGACGTGCCGCAACACCTGAATCCGCAGCCGCCTGCGCCACGGCGGGCGCGATGCGCAAAATCAGGCGCGAATCAAACGGGGTGGGGATCAGATAGTCGGGCCCAAACACCAGTTCCTTGCCAGCATAGGCATTGGCCACTTCTTCGCTGATGTCGGCCTTGGCCAAGTCTGCAATCTGGCGCACGCAGGCCAGCTTCATGGCCTCGGTGATCTTGGTGGCACCGCAGTCCAGCGCGCCGCGGAAGATGTAGGGGAAACACAGGACGTTGTTGACCTGGTTGGGGTAGTCCGAGCGGCCGGTGGCAATGATGCAATCCGGCCGAGCCTCTTTGGCCAGCTCGGGGCGGATCTCGGGCTCGGGGTTGGCCAGCGCCAGGATGATGGGCTTGTCGGCCATGGTCTTGACCATCTCAACCGTCAACACACCGGCGGTGGAGCAACCCAGGAACACGTCAGCGCCGTTCACCACATCGGCCAAAGTACGGGCGGAAGTGTTCTGTGCAAAACGTGCCTTGGATTCGTCATATCCACCGGGGCGGCCCTCGTAGATAACACCCTTGGAATCACACGCAAACACGTTCTCCACACGCACGCCCAGGCCCACCATGACGCCCAGGCAGGCCAACGCAGCAGCACCTGCACCCGACACGGCAACTTTGACGTCTTCAATGCGTTTGCCGACCAGTTCCAGGCCGTTGATCAAGGCCGCCGACGAGATGATGGCCGTGCCGTGCTGGTCGTCGTGGAAGACCGGGATGCCCATGCGTTCGCTGAGCTTTTTCTCGATGTAGAAACACTCCGGCGCCTTGATGTCTTCCAGGTTGATGCCGCCCAGCGTGGGCTCCATGGCGGCGATGATGTCCACCAGCTTGTCGGGGTCGTTCTCGGCCAGTTCGATGTCAAACACATCGATGCCGGCAAATTTCTTGAACAGGCAGCCTTTGCCCTCCATCACCGGTTTGCCGGCCAGCGGTCCGATATTGCCCAGGCCCAGCACGGCCGTGCCGTTGGTGATGACACCCACCAGATTGCCGCGCGACGTATATTCCACCGCCAGCGACGGGTCGGCCTGGATGTCCAGACACGGGTAGGCGACACCCGGCGAATAGGCCAGCGACAGATCGCGCTGGTTGGACAGCGGCTTGGTGGGCGTGACAGAAATCTTGCCCCGGGTGGGGGTGCGGTGGTATTCGCGGGCGGCTTCGCGCAGGGCTTGTTCGGCGGGGGACAGTTCGAGGTTCATGGTTTTTATTCTCCGATTAATCGGTAGTCAATGTCAGGGGTAAGGGCTGGTACTGCTTCAGTACTAATCGCCCAGGCAGATGCCTAAATCGCGTGCGGTTTGCAGCGTGTCGCCATCCAGTGGCACGGCCTTCATGCGGCCTGCCACCTCTTCTAAGGGAACGTAATTTACATTGGGAAAGGCCAGCGCCACCATGACGCCGGTCAGGCCATCATCCAGTGCGCGCACGGCAGCAGCGCCAAAACGCAGGGCCGCCAGACGGTCAAACGCCGTGGGGCTGCCGCCGCGCAACAAATGGCCCAGCACCACCACACGGGTCTCTTTGCCGGTGCGTGCCTCCAGCGCCTTGGCGACCTGCTCGCCCATGCCGCCGAGTCGCTCGGCATGGCCGGATTGCGCAGGCTCTTGCAGTTCGGCGTGGCCATCCCGGGGGGTGGCGCCTTCGGCAACCACCACGACGGAATGCAGACGGCCGTCAATATCGCGAGCCTGGATGTGTTTGGCAATCTTTTCCAAATCGAAAGGGATCTCGGGCAGCAAGATGGCATGGGCGTTACCGGCTATACCTGAGTGCAGCGCAATCCAGCCGGCATAACGGCCCATGACCTCCACCACCATCACCCGCTGGTGGCTTTGCGCCGTGCTGTGCAGGCGGTCCAGACACTCGGTGGCAAAGGCCACCGCCGTGTCAAAACCGAAGGTGGTCATGGTCTTGTCCAGGTCGTTGTCAATCGTCTTGGGAACACCGACGATGCGCAAGCCCTTCTTATGCAGCGCATCTGCAATCGTCAGCGAGCCGTCACCGCCAACCGAGACCAGCGCATCGAGCTGGTGCTGGGCAAAATAACTCAGGATTTCGTCCGAACGGTCCAGTTCATGCGTCACGCCGTCGGGCATGCGGGTGGCAATCTTGAAAGGGTTGCCCCGGTTGGTGGAACCCAGCATGGTGCCGCCCAGGTGCCCGATGTCGCGCACCATGGCGCGCGTCAGGCGGACCACACCGCCCTCCACATAACGCTCGGGGAACAGAATGCCGTTGAACCCATCCCGAATGCCATAACATTCCCAGCCCCGGTTGATGGCGGCCAGCACCACGGACCGAATGACGGCATTCAGACCCGGCGCGTCCCCGCCTCCGGTACAGATGGCAATGCGGCGAATGGGGGACGGGGGCATGTGGACGACTCCAGCTCAAATACTGGATTATGGTCATGCTTGGAGCCGTATGGCATGCAAGTTGGGGATGACGTCATACCCGGGTTTTACGGGTATTGTTCTGCGATCATTGCAACATGCAGACTTCTTCGAACTCCAACACACAGCCGCAACCCCTGCTGGTGGCATGCCTGTGCGCGGACTGGTGCGGCACCTGCCGCGAGTACCTACCCAAGTTTGAACAGCTTCAGGCGCAATTCGCCCGCGTGCACTTCGTTTGGATTGATGTGGAGGATGAGTCTGAGCTGGTGGACCCGATTGAGGTGGAAAACTTCCCCACCCTACTGATGGCGACGCGGGAGCGCGTGCAGTTTTTCGGCACTGTGATGCCGCATGTGGAAACCTTGCAGCGGCTGATAGAAACGCAGTTGGTGCCGGGTGCGCCCGCCCCGCCCCTCGCGCCCATGATTGAGGCGCTGGCCAAACGTCTGTGGGGGCGAATCGCTTAAGCGAAATCAGCCCGTAGCCCCCGTAGAATGGTATCTATATGCTACTAATTTAGTAGCGCTCAGCTACCAACGGGATTGGTGGTCTTCTGTCACGCCAACCAGCCCGTGAACCTGCCGCGCAGGGGCATGGGTTGATGCTTTGACCGTGCCGCTGAAGGTGCCGATGGGCTGAATGTAGTAGCTGGCGGCCACCAACAGGTTTTTGCTTTGCTGTCGCGCACCTTCGGGCTCAAAGCGCAGGTCTAGCAGGCCGTCGTCCGTGTGGATGTACCAGAGCGATGAGGGGGACTTAGGGTCAAAGTCAAAGTGCGCATTGCCCAGCGGAATCAATTCGCCATCCAGCCACAGCGCATTTTCATGGTTGCCAAAATAACCATGTTGCAAGTTGAATCCCACACTGGGTGAATGGGCGGAGGCCCAGCACCACTGGGTATCGCGGGCCAACAGACCGTTGGAGTAGTCAAAACTGGCCACACCACCGCCGAGGTTAATGGTCTTTGCGCCCACCCTTACCTGGCCGCTCAGCGACAGCGCCGACGACTTCACCGTGGAATGGGCACAGCCGCCCCGGCCAATGGGACCAATCGCGCAAAGAAACGGTGCTGTCTGAGCACCGTCCAGTTCTGCGTCAATCTCAAAACCCTTGCCAGAATCCTTGCCAATGCGGAGCTGCAAGCTGTAGCGGCTGCCTTGCAGGTGTTCAAAGCGCATGCTAGTGCCGATATGGCGAAACCACGACAACGCACCCAGCGTGGGGCGGTCGCTGACCTGTGCCGTAAGGCCGGGAAAACCGTCTTGGGAAAAATCGACCAATAACTTCTTTTGCTGGCGGTCGAACACATAGGCGAAGGCGGTATTGGTCCAACCCAAGTCCACGATGGCCAGCCCGACAAAACATTCCTCCGTGGCCATGGCAACGTAATGCCAACGCTTGTGGTGAAAGAGCTTCCACACGGCCGAACGTTGGAAGGACCCGCGCAAATCCGACCAGTCGATGTGTGCCGGGCTTCCGGTGTAACGCCCGGTGGCGGGGCTGCCGTCCACCACGACGGTGGGCGCAGCGGAAAGCATCACAACTTTGCGGTAACCCAGGCCTGCACACTGGCCAATGCCGCGGGCAGCTTGGCGGGCTCGGTACCGCCGGCCATGGCCATGTCGGCCTTGCCGCCGCCCTTGCCGCCCACTTGCGCGGCGATGAAGTTGACCAGCTCACCGGCCTTGACCTTGGCCGTGGTGTCCGCAGTGACGCCCACTGCGATCTGCACCTTCTCGCCGTCGACGACGCCCAGCACCACAACCGCGGTCTTGAGCTTGTCCTTGAGCTTGTCCATGGTGTCGCGCAGGGTTTTGACGTCCGCACCGTCCAGCTTGGCAACCAGCAGCTTGATACCGTTGATGTCAACGGCCTGGCTCAGCATCTCGTCGCCCTGGGCGGAAGCTAGCTTGCCCTTGAGCGCAGCCACTTCTTTTTCCAGTGCCTTGACGTGGTCCATCACGTGGCCCAGCTTGTCGGTCAGCTCGGATACGGGCGCCTTCAACGTAGCGGCAACGGTGCCCACCGTGTCTTCCAGCTCCTGCAAATAGGCCAGCGCATTGGCGCCGGTGATGGCCTCCACACGCCTCACGCCAGCAGCCACACCGCTCTCGCCAACAATCTTGAACAGGCCAATGTCACCCGTGCGCTGCACGTGGGTGCCGCCGCACAGTTCGCGGCTGGAGCCAATGTCCAGCACCCGCACGGTCTCGCCATACTTCTCACCGAACAGCATCATCGCGCCAGTCTTCTGCGCCGATTCGATGTCCATCACGCGGGCCTGCGCCGCAGCGTTGGCTAGGATTTCGGCATTGACGCGGTTCTCGATCTCACGCACCTGCGCGTCGGTGACCGGGGCATTGTGTGCAAAGTCAAAGCGGGTGCGCTCGGCATTCACCAGTGAGCCCTTTTGTTGCACATGCTCGCCCAGCACTTCGCGCAAGGCCTTGTGCATCAAATGGGTCGCCGAGTGGTTGCGCACAGTGGCGGAGCGTTTGATGGGGTCTACA
The DNA here is from genome assembly GCA_043738115.1 of Rhodoferax sp. Classification (GTDB taxonomy): domain Bacteria; phylum Pseudomonadota; class Gammaproteobacteria; order Burkholderiales; family Burkholderiaceae_C; genus Allorhodoferax. The sequence goes on from JAYSZJ010000036.1 coordinate 106,006, forward strand.
TGCGCATTCACCGCATCGCCGACCTTCAGCGTGCCGGTCTTTAGCGTGCCGTGGTGGCCAAATACATCGGCCTTGATCTTTTGCGTGTCGCCGACTTCAAAAACGCCGCTGTCTGACGACACGGTGCCTTCGTCACCCGCTTGGCCACCGCTCTCGGCATAGAACGGCGTAGTGTCCAGCACCACAACGCCGTCTTGGCCTGCGGTCAACTCAGAAACCGGTGCGCCTTCGGCATACAAGGCGACGATCTTGGCGGCTTGTGTCAAATCGTCATAACCAACGAAGGTGTTGCCTGCGCCAGCGTACTCCAGCGCCTTGTCCATCTTGAACTTGCCTGCGGCGCGGCCTGCGGCCTTTTGTTTTTCCATCGCGGATGCAAAGCCGGCTTCGTCCACTTCCACACCGTTTTCGCGGCACACGTCGGCCGACAAATCCAGCGGAAAACCAAAGGTGTCGTGCAGCTTGAAGGCCACATCACCCGGCAGCACCTTGACGCCGCCAGCCAAGGCTTCGTCCAGGATCTGCATGCCAGTGGCCAGCGTTTCGAAGAAGCGTTCTTCTTCCACGCGCAACACGTCGGTGATGCGCTTCTCTTGCGATGCCAGGTTGGGGTAAGCGGCACCCATCACCTTGACCAGATCGGCCACCAGCTTGTGGAAGAACGGCGTCTTCTTGCCCAGCTTGTAGCCATGGCGGATGGCGCGGCGCACGATGCGGCGCTGCACATAACCACGACCTTCATTGCTGGGCAACACGCCGTCGCTGACCAGAAAGGCGGTGGCGCGGATGTGGTCGGCGATCACGCGCAAGGATTTGTTATCCAGGTCGGTACAAGCGGTTTCGCGGGCCGCAGCCTTGATCAGCGCGTCGAACAGGTCGATTTCGTAGTTGCTGTGCACGTGCTGCAGGATGGCGGCCAAGCGCTCCAGGCCCATGCCGGTGTCCACGCAGGGGGCGGGCAGCTTGTTCAGACTGCCATCGGGCTGCATGTCGAACTGCATGAACACGTGGTTCCAAATTTCAATAAAGCGGTCACCGTCTTCGCCAGGGCTGCCCGGGGGGCCGCCAGGGATGTGGTCGCCGTGGTCGTAGAAGATTTCGCTGCAGGGGCCGCAAGGCCCTGTATCGGCCATCATCCAGAAGTTGTCGGACGCGTATTTCTTGCCCTTGTTGTCGCCAATGCGGATCACGCGCTCGGGTGGCAGGCCGATTTCTTTCGTCCAGATATCGTAGGCTTCCTGGTCGTCGATGTAGACGGTGGCCGTCAGCTTCTCGGGTGGCAGTTTGTAGACTGTGGTCAACAGCTCCCAGCCCCACTTGAGCGAATCGCGCTTGAAGTAGTCGCCAAAGCTCCAGTTGCCCAGCATCTCGAAGAACGTATGGTGGCGCGCGGTGTAACCCACGTTCTCAAGGTCATTGTGTTTACCACCCGCGCGCAGGCAGGCTTGCACCGAGGCTGCCCGCACGTAGGAGCGTTTGTCGGTTCCCAGGAACACGTCCTTGAACTGCACCATGCCCGAGTTGGTGAACATCAGCGTCGGGTCGTTGCCGGGCACCAGCGGGCTGGACGCCACCACCGTGTGGCCATTGGAAGCAAAGAAGTCGAGGAATATCGTGCGGATGTCGGCAACGCTGATGGACGGGTGGTTCATGAAGATTCAGGTCAAGGGGATGGCGCTGCTGCCGGGGTGCGCCGCGCGGCGTCCGCAGTGTCCGGCTGGACCCACGGACGGGCGTTGGAAACGCCACGATTTTACCAGTTCATCGCGCGAACCCTGCCCGGACTTGACGCGGCCGTAAATCAATCGAGAATCGGATTCGCCCCTGACTTGCGCGCTGGAGCAGCGGGAGAATGGATGCTGGATGCGCAACGCCAAGGACCAGTCCGATCCGAGGACGCGCTGTTTTGACCCAACCCGAACGGTATGATGATTTACACAACTTTCGACAACACTGAAGCCCCTGCTACGGGACGGTCCCGGTTGCGCCTGCGGCATTGCCTGCTGTCTTCGGCCTTCCTGCTTGGGTGCGCCGGGCCGGCGTCCAACCAGAGCGCTGTTACGCCCTTGATGGAAAGGGACTTTGGCG
>JAYSZJ010000037.1:0-4042 GCA_043738115.1 Rhodoferax sp.
GAACACCCCTGTCAATTTTGGATCGGCACTCTCGACTTCAGACTGTCAATTTTCGGTCGGCGGCAACACATAGTGCCCTGATCGATGGTTCCAACGTTGGCATAAGGCGTGTTCGTTTCGCAGTCACGACGGCATGTCTCTATTTGCATACTGAAGGTTGCCGGTTTTGGGTAAGAACTATGAATGATGAGGGTGCCCGAGTTCCCGCTGGTTCCTTTAAGAAGGTAGGTGCCAGTTCGCCAAGACGAGCCAGCCTGGACCGGGAGAACCGGCAGCACCATTAGGGCCACGACAGAGAGGGCATGAAAACGTCGCATGTTGTTAACGCCTAGTTTCATCTTCAAACTGCTGTTTGTGAATTGCGTTCATTTGTGTTTACAGAGCGGAAGACTGGTGGAGCTTGCTGAATCTCCGCTATCGCCCCACACCGGGCAGCACTTTGTGCTCCAGACCGACGATCTGAACAACGAAGATCACGCAGGCCTGCTCATCGTCAAGGACTTCAATCGTCGTTGGCGGCATGGGGCGGCAAGGGCGTAAGCGCCTCTTGTATGCTGACGCGGATGTCGGTATAGCCCTGTTGTTGCAGCCATTGTTCCACTGCCACGCTGCCAGCAAAGGTGTTGCGAAACAGTAGCTTCAGGACGATGCCATCGTCGCTGACGAGCACACTGTGCTCGCCGTCGGACAGGCGCGCGCTGTTGTCTTCGTCGTCGGCCACGCGCGCGTCGTCGGCGTCTGAGCCCCAGGGCGGCTCGTCGTTAACGTCGCAGGCATACTCGCTCGCTCGCACCAGTTCGGCGTGGGCTTTGGCCTGCTGTGCCGCAAGATCGTTGCGGCCGCGTGCCTCTATCGTCACAGCAGGCATGTCGTACTGCCAATAGCCCATCTCGCTCGCGCCGGCCTGTTGGAATAAGGCCCGGAAGACCTCTTCGGGCAGGCCCATGCAATAAGGGTGGTACACCACCACGGCATGGCCTACCGTGCCTGCTGTGAGCACGGAGGCGCCACCTCCGTCTTCCTCCCACCACAGGCCCTCGCTCCAGTCGAAGCCGTGCTGGCGGCCATACTCGACCAGAGGCGGTGTCGGGATGCTGCCGTCGTAGCCATTGCCTTCGACAAAGGCTTGGCCCTCGTCGCTGGCCAGAAAGGCTTCATGGGCGCGGGCCAGTTCGCGCAGGCTATGCGCCACTTTGTGGGCGGTGGCGGCGTCGCAAAATTTGGCCGCGATGGTCCAGTCGCCGCTGTTATTGCTGGCGCGCGCCTGCCAGACCCAGGTGCTGTTGGCTGGTGCTGGCGGCTGTTGCCTAAACAGTGGTCGCGTACAACCCTGCACGCTGGCGGCGGGACGGGCCTGCTTGTAGTGTTGGTAAATTGCTTGCAACTCAGCGAAAGTGTTGAAGGGAATTTTCTCGTGATGGAAGGAGCAGGGCTGGACTTGACGGTCCGGCGTGATGACCAAAAATTCATCGCCGGCACCGCAGTCGCTGCGCGCAAACAAGTGGTCCACGCCGCTCAAATAGGGGTGCCAACAGATATCCAGACGCAGGGGCAAATCGGCCATGCGCGTCACTGCCTGCTGCAACTGCGCCAGTCCTTGCTCGCCCAGATGCAAGGCGGCGTCCGCGCCTTTGTAACCCAGCAGCAAGACATTGCGTGCACCGAGTTGCAGAAAGTCTTGCACATAGGCTTGCAACAGGCCCACGTTGGCGGGTGTGACCAGAAAGTTGACGCCCATGTTCAAACACTTAGCGCGGCGCAGGGTTTCGCGGTAACGGTTGTTGTCGTAGGCGGATAAGCGAATTTCCCCCACCAGACCGTCCAGTGCGGCAATCTTGGCCTCGTTGAGCAGCATGCCATTGGTGGTGAAATTCAGCCCCAACCGGGTTTGCGCATGCAGTTGCTGCAGCAGGGGCACAAAGCCTTTGAACAGCAGCGGCTCGCCGCCACCAAAGGCGACTTCCTGCACGCCCCATTGATCGGCCTGCAACAGCAGGTCGAGCAAAAATTCCTGCGTCAACACGCTGCGCGCGCTGGTGTCGCGGTAGCAAAATCCACAAGACAAATTGCAGGGCGTGAGCAGGCCGATCTGTAGCGCACGCGGTGCAAGGCGAACCAGACCTTCGGTTGCGGCATTGCGCAGCAACACATTGGTGCCGGTGCGACGGTTAAAACGCAACATCCCGCCGTCAACCGGGCTTTGTTTCCATGGGCTAAGGCTGATGGTGTTCATAGGTGTGCCGGTTTTCCTTCAGGAGTGAATCACATGCACCGGTATGCCGGTCGGGTTGATTGGGCGAGCTACTGCGACCCACTTTGACCAAGCGCTCAAACTGCATGCATTACAGCGGCTTTACCTGAAATCTATACAGACATCAAAACTCCGACAAACCCCGCAGCTTGCGATTGCCAGATTCTAGGTGCCAACGCGCTAAAAACATGCAATTTGACCGACTTGGTGAACGACCGCCTTCGCCCCCTCAAGAGACATCAAATTTTGCCACCGGCCGTCCAAAACCCGTTCAAAAGCGATTTTTGTGTGCCCGTTCAGACCGCCGCTAACGCCAGGTCAGCGCCTGTGATGCAAAAGCACTTTGTTTGGGGCTAATGCTTTTTCTCTTGTGCTTTTGGTTGAAGTGCGTCCATTTCCCTGGCCATTTGTTGAGCAGCGGCCTGAATTTGCTCGGCCGCAGTGCCCATCAGTGATGGCATGGCTGCCATCAGGCCCTGCATTAGCTGCGGCATCTTTGTGACTAAAGACTGGCCGGCAGGTGTCTGGTAGAAGGCCGAAATTGCTTCAATATCCTCGGCGGTGAAGTACTGTGTGTAGAGCTGTATGTAGAGAGGCTTGAGGCGCTCCATCGTGATGGAGTCGGCAATAATATTCGTGGTTTTCGCGATGTAAGCGTCGAGAACCTTCTGCTCGTCGCTTGTCGGTTGACGCCCCTTGAGTGCCTTATCAACGCTGGCTCTTGCCATCGCATAGACCTGTGGCTTGACGCTATCAAGAAGTTTTTCGGCCTGGACTAGCACCAGGAGCCTGTCGATGGCTTCTGGCGTGGGCACCGTTGCATGTGCAAATAACGTGGCACCAGAGATGGCAATGGCCACCAATATTCTTTTCATAAAGCCTCCCTACTGTGTAAATCATGTTATCGCAATTCCGGGACTGCCAAGCAGGAAGAGCGATCTGGAACCCACTGTGGGCTAGGGTACGCTGCGTACCGAATAAAACGGGAACCAGCTCGACCACCGCAGAACAGCCTGAAGTGTCATCCGCAGCGTCAAGGCCTATGACCTCTACCGCCCCGAAGCGGCATTTTGATGCTGCGTGTCCGCGACGATCAACCTGTAGGCGGATTTTTCATTGGCAGGTGTTCACGCACTTTTCGTCAGGACTACGACTCCCCAATAGCCAATATGCCCGCGGATGCTGCTGCTCCAACCTCGTCGGATGAGTTCTTTGTTCAGAAAGTAGTTCATGATGCCGTGGCCGAAAAGAACAACGTCTTTTCGGGTAGCATCTGCGGCGAGTTTATCCGCTGCTTCCAAGATACGAGCTTTCGCAGCACTAGCGTTTTCAGGACGGCGACTGAACCCAGACAGACGCAAGAACACACTCAAGCCCCACCACCGTGAACACTTGCGAACGCCGGGTAAGCGCATGAGAGGCAAGGTCAGTAGGTCCGCTTCCGGCCCGCCTTGGGCCGGTGGCTTTCTATCCCGTGTCCGACAATTGGAGTAGCTTGTCGTCCAGAAAGCCGGCGTTGGCCGAAGTCCGCATCTGGCCCAAACCGCATTTATGTCAATGAACCGCTGACACTTGAATCGCACCATTGTTCAAGAAGCAGGTCCAGTCGAACAGCGAAAGATCAAGGGGATTCGGCAACCGCACGTCAGCAAGGCTAGGTAACGGTTTCGCCACCGGATCGTAAGATCGGTCGATTTGGGAGATGAACACGACGATGAGCTCTCGATCACGGGAAAATGCCTTGAGGGACTGAACCTGCGCGGCCAGTTCCGGGTTCTCGCGTTTCTGGTC